>CAVUZS010000003.1:0-293645 GCA_963746015.1 uncultured Chloroflexia bacterium | reverse complement strand
CCCTTTATTACAGATAGATTCCCTGTATCTATTCCTGTTAGAAAATATGATTTATTAAATAATCTTAAAGTAGAAGGTATTAATTTATGACCTGGAATCTACAATTCGATAAAGAACATAAAATTATGGATTACTTCGACCAATGCGATAACAAACTAGAACAAACTAAAGTAATCCAAGATTTAATTACTAAATATTCACTGAAGGTTCAAACGGACTACATCGCCGATGATCGATTGAAAGGTACCGGGATCAAGTGCTTTGTCCAGCCGGGAAATGATGATCCATATGAGATCGATGCGGCTTTGAAGCAATCCGATCTTGTGAAGAATGTAGATGAAACCCTCGTGATGCTGGATGACGACCACGAAATGATCAGCGTAGGCGCCGCCAATCCGACCCCTTGGAACTGTCCGCGCGACCTCCCTGAAGATGAATTGACGAGGCGGATCGAATTGCTGGCCGGCCAGCTAAAGAATCCGGCCAGTTCAGTTTTCAACCTGCATGTGCCGCCTTATGACACCAACCTGGACAGCGCACCCGAACTGGACGCGAACCTCACCCCGAAATTATCCCTCTCAGGCGGATTCAAGATGGCTTCCGTGGGCAGCCACGCCGTTCGGTCAGCGATCGAGAAGTATCAGCCCTTAGTAGGGCTGCACGGACACATCCACGAGAGCCGTTCCGCCCAAAAACTGGGACACACGGTATGCATCAACCCTGGAAGTGAATATGGAGAAGGGGTCTTGAGGGGGGTGGTTTTACAACTCTCCAGGCAAAAGCTAGAAAATTATATGTTTACAATAGGGTAGAATACTCATAGAAAGTGACTGGCTCGCATGTGCGAAAGGTTCGCATGTGCAAAATCGGAGGTATGGTATGTCGGATAACAGTAATTTTGTCGGTGAAGCTCTTGGCTTGGTCGAAAGAGCACAAGCGCAAGGCGTGATCTTAAGATTATTGGGATCGACCGCTTTTCGGATTCACAGCCCTGAATATGTCGTGATCCATTCGGCCATGGATCGTCCGCTTACGGATGTTGACTTTATGGCCTATGGCAAACAGGATCGGGAGATTGAGGCTTTCCTGGTCAAGGAGGGCTACAAACCAGTTGTGGCCGCCTTGACACCCGAATTGTTTGCCATGCGGCGTATTTTCAATCATCAAAGTAATGGCATCCATATTGACGTGTTTCTGGATGAACTCAAT
Source organism: uncultured Chloroflexia bacterium (assembly GCA_963746015.1). Taxonomy (GTDB): domain Bacteria; phylum Chloroflexota; class Anaerolineae; order Anaerolineales; family Villigracilaceae; genus UBA877. Next base: position 292,436 of record CAVUZS010000003.1, on the reverse strand, counting down.
ATGTGTCACAAGATTTCCTTCCGCCATCGCCTGGAAGTTGATTTGCCGACCATCGCGCTGGCTGACCTCGTGCTTGAAAAGACCCAGATAGTATCTTTGAATGAGAAGGATATTAAGGATATGTTAATCCTGCTGGCCGCCCATCCGGTGGGTGATCATGACCAGGAAACGATCAACGGGAAGTACATTGCTGGTCTATTGAGCAAGGATTGGGGATTCTATTACACCAACAAGCTCAATCTGGCTAAGATTCGGAAGGGGCTGGACGTTTACGGGCAGCCTTTTACTGAGAGCGATATCAAAAACATCCAGGAACGACTTGATCTGCTCACACAGATAATCGAAGAGGCGCCCAAAACAATGAATTGGAAGATCCGGGCCGCAGTAGGCCCAAAGGTAAAATGGTATAACGATGTCGATGACGTCGAGCGTGCAGAACATCTCGAAGACCTTAATTCCGGATACTAAAATGGAGTACGTCCTTGGCTGTGACCTCGGCTCACAGGGTGTTAAGGTCATCCTGGTGACAGCCGAAGGCCGCCTGGTAGGGGAAGCCAGTATGGGCTACGGCATCGATTATCCGGTCCCGACCTGGGCGGAGCAAAGTACCAGCCTCTGGACAGAGGCAATTTGTGGAGCGGTTCGAAAAGTGCTTTCCACCACTGGTGTCCCGGCAGGGAAGATCGTTTCCATTGGATTGGATGCCCAGGTGGATGGCGTGGTTCCGATCGATGCTTCGGGAAAACCTCTCAGTCCAGCTATTATTTGGATGGATCGCCGGGCTGTTGCCCAATGCAATGCAATCGCGGAACGATTCGACCCCAAAAGATCTTTCAGATAACCGGTTTGAACTTGGATGCCTCACATGGGGCGCCAAAGATCCGCTGGCTGGCTGACAACGAACCGGAGGTCTACCGGAAAGCGGCTCATTTCCTGCTGCCTGGCAGCTATGCAGTATATTACCTGACTGGCGAATTGGCGGTGGATTATTCGAATGCCTCCTCGACCATGCTGATGGACATGCGCACGAAAACTTGGTCGCCGGAAATGTGTGCTTGCTTCGATATTTCACCCGACCGTCTGGCGCCAATTTACCCGGCGCCAACCGATGTTGGCCACTTGCGCCCGAAAATTGCCGAAAAAATGGGGTTGAGACCAACGACGCATGTTATCCTGGGGAGTGGGGATGAACACGCAGCTTGCCTGGGAGCCGGGGTCGTTCGACCAGGCCTGGTATGTGATATTGCCGGAACGGCGGAACCGGTGTGCGCCGTCAGCCCAGAGCCGCTGATCGATCCGAGCGGACTGGTCGAGACCCACTGCCACGCCGACCCCGAGGTCTGGCTGCTAGAGAATCCCGGCTTCATTTCCGGAGCCAACTACCGTTGGTTCCGGGATCAGTTCGGTACCCAAGAGATTGAGCGGGCCGCGAAAACGGGCGTTGATCCTTATGAGTTGCTCAATCAATCGGCTGCTTCCGTCCCACCGGGCAGTGAAGGGTTGGTCATGCTGCCCTGCCTGATGGGTGCCATGGCCCCGACCTGGAATGCCCTGGCACGTGGCACGTTTATGGGTTTTACGCTGGCGCATCGCCGAGAGCACTTCTGCCGGGCGGTGCTGGAAGCCTCTGCTTACGCCGTCCGGGACATCACCGACCGGATGCAGAAGATGGGTTTGTCGTTGGAGGAGATCCGGGTGGTGGGTGGGGGAGCGCGCAGCCCGCTCTGGCGTCAGATCAAGGCGGATGTCATTGGGCTTCCAGTCTCCATCACACAAACGGTCGAGACCACCTCTCTGGGCGCCGCCATCCTGGCCCTGGTCGGGTCAGGAATTGCCGAGTTGCTGGCGCAAGCGATCCGGGAGACCGTGCAGGTGATCGAGACCCGCCAGCCGCAGCCGGAAGTTCAAGCAAAGTATGAAGATTATTACCAGCTTTACCGGACCACTTATTTTTCCCTGCTGCCCGCTTTTGAGTTGGCTGCCAAACGAGGCCTATGACCGAATCCCTTTCCCGGATACGCTGTTTCTTATTGGACATGGATGGCACATTTAATCTGGGGGACCGACTGATCGATGGCTCGATGCGGTTTATCGAAACGCTGGATAGGCAGGGAAAAAATTATATTTTCCTGACCAATAACTCCTCCAAGCACCGAAGGATGTATGCCGAAAAAATTGCCCGCCTGGGTCTACTCATTCCCGAGGAAAAAGTATTTACCTCCGGTGAGGCAACCGCACTGTATCTCAAGCAAGATCACGCCGGGAGTCGGATTTTTTTGGTGGGGACGCCTGCTCTGGAAGAAGAGTTCCGCTCGCACGGCTTTTCCTTGACTGACGACCATCCGCAACTGGTAGTACTGGGCTTTGACACGACCCTGACTTATCAGAAGTTGTGGAAGTTGTGTGATTTCGTACGCTCTGGGCTGCCTTACATTGCCACCCATCCCGATTTCAACTGCCCGACGGAAGATGGATACATGCCTGACGTCGGCGCAATGATTGCATTCGTAAAAGCCTCGACCGGGCGGGAGCCAGACGTCGTGATCGGTAAACCAAACCGGATCATCGTGGATACTCTGGCACAAAAACTGGACTTGCAGATACAGGACATTGCGATGGTCGGGGACCGGCTCTATACCGATATCGCCCTGGGAAAATCCGCTGGTATCCTCACCTGCCTGGTCTTGAGCGGTGAAGCCCAGGAAAAGGACTTGCGTGATTCTCCTTTCCAACCCACCTATATCTTTAAAGACCTTGGAGCAATTGCCGATTGGCTCCAGGAACATCAGGACTGAAACTGGATGATTTCTCCGACGGCGATTGTCATCGGCGCAGGCTCAACCGGAGCGGCGATCGCGCATGATCTGTCCTTACGTGGTTTTCGCGTCACGCTGGTTGAAAGGTTTGGGATCGCCAGTGGAACCACCGGCCATAACCAGGCACAGTTGCATTCCGGGGCACGCTATGCGGTAAATGATCCAACTTCGGCTCGGGAATGCATCGAGGATAATCTCATCCTGCGCCAACTGATGCCTGAAGCCCTTGAACTGAATGATGGGCTCTTTATCGGTTTGAATGAGGAACATCTGGCCTATCGGGATTCATTTCTCGAGGCCTGCGCACGCTGCGGCATACCTGCCCGGGAGTTAACCGCCCGTCAGGCACTGGAACTGGAACCCCGTCTCAACCCTTGCCTGCTGGTAGCCATCCAGGTCCCGGATGGTGTTTTTGATCCATACCGGTACACATTAAGCTTTGTCGCTACTGCCCGCAGCCACGGCGCGAAAATTATGACATTTACCGAGTTGATCGGATTGGATATCCAGGCTGGTCGAGTCCAGGTTCGAGAACGCGCCACCGGCAAGACCTGCTATATGGGCTGCGATGCGATCATCAATGCCGCCGGACCTTGGGCGCCCAAAGTTGCTGCCCTGGCCGATATCCGCCTGGAGATTGAGGCTTCCGCGGGGGTCATGGTGACCGTCAAGGAGCGGCCGTGCAATATGGTGATTAACCTCCTGGCTCCCCCGGCCGACGCGGATATCGTCGTCCCCCAAAGGCAATCCAGCATCCTGGGGACGACTTCCTGGACGGTGGCTGATCCGGATGATATTCCCATTCCTCCCGAACATGTTGAATCGATTATCCGCCAGGCAGATTGGATGATCCCTGGTATCCGGAAAGCTCCCATGCTTTCCAGCATGGCGGCCGCGCGCCCGTTGGTCCGACAAATCGGGAGCAGCGGGCGGGATGTGACGCGCGGTTATCGATGCATTGACCACGTGCAGGATGGTGCGCAGGGTTTATTTTCGATCGTGGGCGGAAAGACGACCACTGCCCGGAGTATGGCCGAGAAGATGGCCGATCTGGTGTGCACCAGGCTGGGCGTCCAGGCCGAGTGCCTTACGAAGAAGGAACCGCTGTTATCCTATCGTTTTGGGTCGTAGTTTATGGAGTTGACCGTTAAATTATTGATCAAACGCAAGTCCGGCACACAGGCGATGACGGTCACTGTGCCAGAAGAGGCTTCTGTCCTGGATGCCCTGGAGGCAGCTTACCGGCAGGATACTACGCTTGTATTCCGGCATTCCTGTCATCACGCATCCTGCGGTAGCTGCGCTATGGTCATCAATTCCGAAGAGGGGCTTGCCTGTATTACTCCGATAAATACGGTTGTTGGGAATAATGTTGTTGTTCACCTGGAACCCATGCATAACTTCCCTGTGATCGCTGATTTAGCGGTGGATACCTCTTCGTTTCTATCGAAAATGGAAAGGATCGATCGTCCATTGACCAGGCAGGACGAATCCCGGATCAGCTTCCATGCGCTGCTCTCAGGAGAGACGAAAGCGTTCAACCGGTTTGAGAACTGCATCGAATGTGGCCTGTGTGTCAGCGTCTGCCCCATTTTAGCCATCAGTCCGGACCATCTCGGGCCGGCAGTCCTGGCCGCGGCCGGGCGCCTGCTGCAGGAGCCGCGCGGTCGAAATATATCTCAGACCCTCGCTGCGGTGAACAGCCCGCACGGAATTTCGCGTTGTCACAGTGTTTTTCTTTGTTCGGAAGTTTGCCCGGCGGATGTCCGACCTGCAGAAGCCATCCTGTCATTGTATCGACGCTTGATATTTGGTCCAAAAGGAGAAATCAAAGATGAATTTACTCTATGATCCTGCGCGAGGAAAAGAATTCTGGGAAGAGATTCAGAAAATCGACGGCTATCCACAAGATGAATTCATGCCGATCAAGCAGATGCTCTTTGAATCAGATGCAGTCCATCAATTACCGGATGTTCTCCGAACAGCCGGGGCGGATCCGACCCAGGCCCTGTTCGTGGTCGCAGACCAGACCTACATGCATCGGGGAAAAGATGATCTTAAAAAAATGATCATCTCGATTTTGCAGAATGCCGGATGGCATCCTGAGCTTGTGCTGATGGCCCCGGATGAAACCGGCCAGGTGCACACTGATATGCCGCACATCGAGAAGGTAGAAAGCTACCTAAAGAGAGGCTGCGCAGTGCTGTCGGTTGGATCGGGGGTGGTCACGGATATTGCCAAACATGCTTGCTATCTTTATGAAAAAGATAATGGTCAACGCCTGCCTTTTGTTGTTTTCCAGACGGCTAACAGCGTCAGTGCCTTTACCTCTAACATGGCACCGACCTTTGTGGACGGCGTGAAACGGACTCTACCTTCCCGGTATCCTGATTCCCTCGTCTGCGACCTGGAGACCCTGCGTGATGCTCCAAAAGAAATGACGGTCGCCGGTGTCGGGGATATGCTGGCCGCCTTTGTCAGTCTTCCGGACTGGTATCTGGCTAATACACTCGGCATGGATCCGGGGTACACCGAGCTGCCCAGGCGCCTGATCGGCCCTCTAGATGAGATATTCCTGTCCGAGGCTGACAATATCCGTTGCGGATCGCAAAACGGGATGGCCATCCTTGCGAAAGTGATCGCACTGGGTGGCCTGGCCATGTCGCTTAGCCACGCGACGACGCCCTTATCCGGTTTTGAGCATGTCATGTCCCATGTCCTGGATCTGCAGGCGGAAATGGGAAAGCTGCCGATGGCGCCTCACGGAACACAGGTCGCCCTGACCACTTTGATCAGCGTGGAGGTCTACCGTCATTTCCTAAAAGAGTTTGACCCGCAAGGGATAGATCCGCATCTTTGCTACCCGGCCGCCGAATCGATGCAAAAGATTATCGAGCAAAACTATAGAACGATCGATGCCACTGGAAAAGCGGGGGCGGAATGCTGGTCCGACTATCGCCTCAAGCTGGAAGCCTGGAACGCCCAACGTAGTTCCTTTCGAGAGATGTTGGCAGACTGGCCGGCGGTGCAGGCCAGATTAAAAAATGATGGATGTTCGTTCGAAACACTGGTCGAGATATTACGGAAGATAGACTCGCCGCTCACCTGGTCAGAGCTGAACCCGCCGATGGACGAAGCACGGGTCAAGTTTGCCTTCTTGAACGCCTCTTTGATGCGAAAACGCCTGACGATAGGCGACTTGCTGATTTTTACCAACTGGGATCGGGAGGGCCTATGGCAGCAAATATGGAAGCGCTGTCAAGCTCTTCGGCAGTGACTCCTCAGCCGATTATTTGACGAGGTGGTCAGACTGGATCTGGTCAGTTCTGCCTGGCGCAGTTGCTCTTGCAAACGCTCATTTGTGTTAATGGCTATGAAGAGGCTGTGAAACATTGGTACAAGCCTTGAAGAAATATGATCAATCCAAGCAAGATGACGCCCAGGCTAATAAAGAAAATGTTACCTCCTAAGGATTTACTCGAAAAAAGGATACCCAATGCCGTGATCCCGCCGATGAACCAAAGGCCCCCATACAGCATGTTTTTCTTACCGACCGCCTTGGTTTTGGGGGTGATTGTCTTAATCTTGGTCTGGCTGTCGATATAACCATCATTTCCGGACATATCACGGATTTTTACCCAGTTTTTACCGTGATGAGTAACTAGGTCCGTCAGTAATAATTTTGTGTTCCTTCCACAGCCTGTCTTGATTGCAGAGGACGCGGATGGTTCAGAATAGACATTCACTTCATCCTGCCGGAGCATGACAAGTCTGATCTGAAAGATTCTCGGTTTCTCCGGGGAGATAGCCTTTTTGTCCATTCGCAAAAGAGACTGCCACCCAGGTTTTACCGCCTCTCTTTTTCATCTTTCCTAATTCGACCTCTGTTCCGACCTTCAGTTCTGTTATGGGGGATGATTTGAAGTCTGGCACTTCGTAGACTTTCGCTGGATGATTTATGACTCTTGCTGTCATGATTTATCTCCTTGGGAGCTGTGAGGTTACTCAATTTTGAGAAGAAGAGCTAGGTTTAGCATGGTATCTTTTGCCCTACCAAGAGCGGTCCTAGCTGATTCGGGCCACCATTTGGCGCTTTAATTCACCCAGATCGACCCGGGACGTCATATCCAAGCTGAGAGGAGTAACTGAGACAACTCGTTTGACCATTACCGCGTACGCATCCGTGCCTTTTTGGAAGAACTCTTTCTGGGATTGCATAGCGAACGAAATTTTTCGCGATTTATCCCATGCTTTTTCCCCGGGAATATTCGGGATATAAAATGGATCTGGGGAAAGTCGTGTCAGTTCCCAAGGAGTGCTCGGAGTTGCCTCGGAAGGCACTTCGATTTTTATTAGGTTTACGTCGGCAGGTTGAGGGGTTCCTATATAGAGCTTGGCGAAAAAAGCTGTGAAGTACGCAGCAACCGAGAAATCCACCTCGTTCGAATGAGAAAAAATTTGGTGCATGCTGGTCTCGAGCGATATCGCCATTGCCGGAACCTTCATATCGGCGGCTTCAAAAGCCGCGCCCAATGTGCCTGAGTTCGTGATCCCCGTCCCGATATTTAACCCGTAGTTGATTCCGGATACGACCAGATCGGGGGTTTCTGGCAAAATTGCTAAAAGTGCAAGCAGCACTGTTTGAGCGGGGGAACCTCCGACAGCGTATCCTGTCCATGGCACGTCGTGATATCGAAAGGTGCGCTGCTCGATCAGCTCATCCGAAGTTGGAGGAGTGCTGCGTCCTGCGCTGGTTGACTGATCGCGTGGTGCAACAACCCAGACATTCCCAACCGCAGCGAGTGCATCGGCCGCTGCCCAAAGGCCTGGCGAGTCAATTCCATCATCGTTCGTTATCAATATTGTAGGGTTTTGGGTAGACATATTTTTCCTGGTTCGATTATCTTCCTAACCTTCCCCCAAAGTTGGTACCATTTGCGATGGGAGACCTGGTGTCATAATGGGCTATCATGATTTAAGCAATCAAGTCTGCGGTGCAGGGGACGATGACCTATGGCAATGTGTGGTTTAATGTGATTGTACCCCTCTCTCCAATTCATGGATAGCGGACTAAAAAAACTCCAAAATGGCCTATGAGCGGGACACAAAAAGGGACTGTCTACTTTCCAGACAGCCCCATCTGCAGCTATTCCGGGCTGGGTATGACCGCCGGTTCGGTTAATTCCAGGCTGGCTACACTTATAGGGAATATATATTGAAAAATTATGAAAAAACTATATTGCTGCCCTACATTTTTCAACGCGAATTACGCAAATGGGCAAATACTCTTCGAGTACGAGTGGCGCGAAGAGAAAAGCTAGCCCTCTACCGGTTCGGGCGGGCACGGCAGGCGCAGGTGGACCGTTGTGCCCGTCGATGGGTCGGAGGAGAGGCTTAATTCGCCATGGAACAGGCGGGCACGTTCATACATGCCGGCCAGGCCGAGATGCCCGCCGCCCACCAGGTTCCGGACATTCGGGCTGGGGAACGCAGGGCCGTCGTTGCGTACCAGCGTCTCGATCCAGGCCTCTTGGAATACCAATTCCACCTCTACACCAGTTGCCTGGCGGGCATGCTTGCGGATGTTATTGAGGGCCCTGCACCACACGGAAGACGGCCAGTTCCAGGTCGGGTGCCAGCCGCCGTTCCTGGCCTGTCACTGAGAACCAGCACCGGATGGAAGGCATTTGCTTCCCGAGGTCGTTGCACAACGCCTGCAGGGCTGCCGGCAGGCCAAGGTCCTCCAAAATGGAGGGCCGCAGGGCATTACTGATCCGGCGCACATCCCCAAGGGTCGCTTCCAGCAATTCTTGCAGCTCGTCCAGTCGGCGGCGGGCCAGGAGCGGGTCCCGATCCATCTCGCTGCGGCACAGTTCGACGCGCTGCACCAGCCCCACCAGGTCCTGCATGGTCCCGTCATGCAGCTCATGCGAGAGGCGTTCGCGCTCCTCCTCCTGGCTGAGCAGGGCCTTGTGCGCATATTGCCGCAGGCTGGTCTGCTGCTCGGCCAACTGAACGACCATTTTATTGAAGGCCTTGATCAGGGTCCGCAGCTCGGCCGGTCCTTGCTCAGGCATGGGGCGAAAGAGGCTGCCCGGCACGGCCCGGCGGGCGTAATCGACCAGTTCCGTGATCGGGTGTGTCACCCGCCCTATGCTCAACGATAAGGTATATAGTGAAAAGACGGCGCCCAAAATAAGGAGCGCGATCAGGATCGCCTGGAAATAGAAGCCGGGTGCCATCACCTCATCCCAGGGTTCGACCAGGATCAGGCTGCCTGCGCCGCCCGGAAGGCGGGCAAAAGAGACGATGGCTTCGTCCCCGCCGGGAGGGATCTGTGCCAGGTGGCTTTCCGGTGTTTGGGGTTGGCTGAAGTCTGCCAATAACGCTTTTTCCAAGGAAGGATCGGTCGTCCCTGGCTTCGTACCGTCTACCGGTTCCCCATTTGAATTGACTTGGATAAAGCTGCGGGCATTTCCGGCCAGGAACGGTTGCAGGATCATCGCCAGGTTCGGCGAGGCGTTCACGCCCTGGATGGCTTGCGACAGCTCATTTGCGGCTGCCTGCACGATGGCGGTATTGCGTTGAAGCGCCAGGCTAAGGGTCAATTGGCGGAAGACCGCCGTGATCATCAGGACGGAAAGGAGAATGAAAATCCCGATCGGAAAGACAGATGCCCACAACAACTGCCCACGGACGGTCGCCTCATGGGCCGGGGCCTGCTCTTTTTCGATGGAAAGAACATCGGTCGAAGCCGGTTCAGTCATCGTTTTCCTCGAGATTGATCCAGCCGTGGCGGATGGCAAAGGCTACGGCTTCGGAACGGTTGCCCACCCCCAGCTTGGAAAAGATATTGCGCAGGTGCACCTGGACGGTCTGTGGGCTGATCGCCAATGCGCTGGCGATGGCCTTATTGGGTTGGCCGAGGGCGGTGGCTCGCAGTACTTCCATCTCCCGCTCAGTCAGGCCTTCCTGCATCTCGGCTGCCCGGTAGGAATTTCCGCGCCGGCCCAGGCGGTCGACCAGCTTGGCAGTGATGCGCGGCGACAGGACGGTCTCTCCGGCCCGGATCATGCGGATGGCCTCTGCCAGTTCCGCCCCGCCGGTCGTCTTGAGCAGGTAGCCGCTGGCGCCGGCTTCTAGGAGCGGAAACACGTAGCTGTCATCGTCATAGGCAGACAGGATCAGCACCCGGGTTTCGGGATTGCTGGCCGCGATCGTCCGGGTCGCCTCGATGCCGTTCATCTTCGGCATGCGCACATCCATGACGACCACATCCGGGCGCAGCTCGGACGCCAAGCGGACGGCTTCCAGGCCATCCGCGGCTTCACCGACAATTTCCATGTCCGGGGCTTGCCCCAGCAACTGGCGGGTGCCTTCCCGCACGATCTTATGGTCCTCGGCAAGCACGATCCTTGTTTTCATTGATTCCTATATTAGCACATCGCCTGTAAAGAGGCCAGACGGGCATACCTGAAATCTGGTAGGGGGGATACACCGCTTGAGAGATGTATGCAAAATTTCACAAGCGTAAAATGTATCCGTGCGTCCAATTCGCGTTTCGAGGAGAAAATATGCAAAACATCGATCCTGCTGCAACTGCGCTGGTACTGATCAGTGCGACCCTGGTATTCATCATGACCCCTGGCCTGGCGTTTTTCTACGGTGGGCTGGTGCGCCGTAAAAACGTCCTCTCGATCATGATGCAAAGCTTCATGTCCATGGGCGTTGTGACGATCATCTGGGTATTCGGCGGTTTTAGCTTGGTCTTCGGCAAATCGCTGGGAGGCGTGATTGGCGACCTGCGCTATTTTGCATTGAACGGGGTGGGGTTTGCCCCGGCGGTCGTGGCCGGAGTGCAACAACACATCCCCCTCCTGGCCTATTTTGTTTTTCAGGAAATGTTCGCCGTTATTACCCCGGCCCTGATTACCGGGGCTTTTGCAGACCGGGTTACCTTCAAAAGCTACATGATCTTCCTGGTTTTCTGGAGCATCCTGGTTTACCTGCCCCTCGCCCACTGGACCTGGGGCGGTGGCCTGTTCGCCAGGCTGGGGGTGGTGGATTTTGCCGGTGGGATCGTGGTTCATATGAGCGCCGGATTTGCCGCCCTGGCTTCAGTCTTCATCGTCGGAAAACGCAAGATCCTGCCGAAGGAAAAAGTGCTGCCGCATAACATCACCTACGTCGCGCTGGGTGCCGGCCTGCTCTGGTTCGGCTGGTTCGGTTTTAACGGTGGCAGCGCCCTGGCGGCCAACGGCCTGGCCTCGATCGCCTTCGTCAATACCGACATCTCTGCCTCGCTGGCAATGATTACCTGGCTGTTGATCTCCTGGATCCACGAAGGCAAGCCCAGCATGACCGGCGCGTTGACCGGATCCGTTGCCGGCCTGGTAGCCATCACCCCATGCGCCGGGTACGTCCAACCCTGGGCGGCGGCCGTGATCGGTGTGATTACCGGCTTCGTGTGCTACGGCGCCATCCAACTGCGCGCCAGGTGGGGCTGGGACGACGCCCTCGACGTATGGGCCTGTCACGGGGTCGGCGGGGCGCTTGGCACCATCCTGGTGGGCGTCTTCGCGGCCAGCGCAGTCAACGGCGTCAGCGGCCTGATCGAAGGCAATGTCCGCCAGTTCGGCGTACAGGTCCTGGCAGCCCTGATTACCATCGTATACGCTTTTGGGGTGACCTGGCTGATCCTGAAAATCCAGAACCACTTCATGCCCATCCGCGTTCCGGACGAGATCGAGATCAAAGGTCTGGACGAAGGCGAGTTTGGGGAGGACGCCTACACGCTGTAATTACAGAGGTTCAGTCCAGCCAGGGACCCTGGCTTATCCTAAACTCGGAGTAGGTCGGTTCCCATAAGCTGCACGGATGGCGGGCATTCCCGAATACAGGAATACCCGCCATTCATTAGACCTCTTGTATAAGTCTGAGCATATCCGCCAATCGTGCGCGAAACTGCACAAATTTATAGATTTAGCGAAAATTAGTGAAGATTAGCGGAAGAATCTATTTTTATTCACCTAAGTCTGCGAATCGCTGATTGCCGTTCGGCAGCGACTCAAGCAGGAACGATTTCTTGCCTCATCCGCAAATTTGCCGCGATCAGCGGCAGGATCTGCCCGGCATATTCTTCGGCTGGGGGATGATTTTTCTCGCGACTCCATTGCAATGCCAGCCCATAGATGGACCAACTGGCCGCGGTGGCCGCCATTCGATGGTCGATCTCCGAGCCGGTCTTCTCCAGCCAAAACTGCAGCACTTCCTGGATCTGCTTCTTGACCTGGCTCTCAACCAGCGACTCGAACTGGTCCTCGGAGGCTTTGCAATTCGTTTGCGATTGCGCCACGAATTCGCACACGGTCACGATCAGGGCGTGCAGGTTCGCCTCGCTGAACTGGCAGGTGCTCAGCGTACGCCTTTCCAGTTCCTGTCGAAAGGACAGGCGGATGCTCTCATTGAGCAGGGCAAATTTATCGGCGAAATGGGCGTAGAAGGTGGCCCGGTTGACTTCCGCCCGTTCGGTGATGTCCTGGACGCTGATGGCGTGAAAGCCCTTTTCAGCGAGCAATTCCAGAAAGGCCTGCTGGATCAGGTTGCGGGTGCGCTTGACGCGTGGATCGAGTTTTTCTTTTTGTGAGATGGTCGCCAACATTTTTGCCTTTCTGTCGCTTTTCCAACGAAAATCATCTTTTGATGGTTGACTGATGTTGTCAACTGATGTTTAATAAACAACATATGTTGTATATAAAACAATTGTAGCACATCTTTGCTCCATATGTCAAGGAGATTTTCACAATGACTCTATCCAAACTAACCCCCAACCTGGCTTATGCTCGCCTGGCCAATGCTGAACAAATCGAACGTACCGCCAGGGCGCTCGAAGCCAACGGCATCCACGTGCTTGTCGCTACCAACGGTGACGAAGCCAAAGCCAAACTTTTCGAGATCATCCCGGCGGGTGCGGAAGTGTTCACCAGCAGCTCGCGCACGGTCGACACGCTGGGCATCCCCGCTGAACTGGAACAGCGTTACAACTCGGTGCGCGCCAGGCTTGCGACCATGAACCGGCAGACCCAATGGCGCGAGATGGTTAAGCTCGGTGCCGTGCCTGACTATATTGTCGGGAGCGTGCATGCCGTGACGGAAGACGGCACCGTGGTCATCGCTTCCAGTACGGGCAACCAGTTGGCAGGCTATGCTGCCAGCGCCGCGCACGTCGTCTGGCTGGTGGGCGCGCAGAAGATCGTCCCCAACCTGGACGAAGCCATGAAGCGCATTCGGGAATACGCCCACCCCTTGGAGGATGAGCGACTGCTCCAAGTTATGGGCAAGAATAGTAACATCAATAAATTGTTGATTGTTCACAGAGAGAGCACGCCGGGCCGTACCACCATGATCATCGTCAAGGAAGAGTTGGGCTTCTAATGCCGGGGAAAGATCGAGGGGCCGGAAATAAAAGGACCTCACGGCTGGTTGAGGGGGCAACCAATCGTGAGGCAAGCGGTATGACATATGCTTCTGGAAATTATGCAAGCCTCGAAACAGGCGATTGACGCGCTGCTCCATGCGATGTATGATTTATTCGAAAGGAGCCGTCATGAACATTTTCGAAGCCAAGGAAGCCAAAATAAAATCCTATCTCAAGTTCCTGAATAAGAGCGGTGCAACCAGCCGGAAAAACGCCGTCAAGATCGAAGAAGTGGAACAGGCTCTCAAGATCGAGGACCGCCTGTTCGATGAAATTACCAAATACTTGCTGGCGGAAGGTTCCATCCAGCGTGCGGCAGGCGTTGTTTACATTACCAAAGCCGGAATGGGTAAGCTGTAAGTTCCCCGAAAGCAGGCGCTCAACCGGATCGGTTCCCCCAAGGCATTGTCTTTACCACGACCCCGAAAGGACGGGGTATTATAAAAAACGCCTCGAAAGGGGCGTTTCCTATTCTTCCGGCACTTTTCTGCTCCGCCGGTACGGGATCAATAACAAAAACCCGATTGCGATCACCAACTCACCGACCTGTACTCCAGCTGCCTGCCAGGGACCGAAGTACGGGACGCTCGGACGCAACTGGGAGCCGAAGCCGAACACATCCGCCATGCCTGAAAAAACCGCGATCACATATCCGGTTGTTACCAGGCGTATGCCAAAGTCAGCCGGGATGCTGCGTTCGATATTTCTCCAGAATGTCATCAAACAGGTATACCCGCCCAGGCATATGATGGCCAAGCCCACCAGGAACACCGATATTTGTATGAACCCGACCACCGGACTGCGGTCCAGGTCAAAGAGGGCCGGGCTGGCTCCCACCAGGAAAACCACCAGGCCGCATAATGTTATGAATAACCCGGACCGGATGCGGAAACGGGATGGAAGGGCTTCCGTGGGAGTTATATCAGAAGAGGTGGAGGGGTCGGGATTAATGTTCATGTCGGCAAATACGTCCGCAGATGGCGCAGCCAGTTCTCCCCAAGGATGGCTGACACATCTTTGTCATTATATCCCTTCTCTTCCAGGATGGGAACGAGGCTCTGCAGATCAGCGATCGTGTCCATGCCGGCAGGGATGGCGTCCAGGCCAAACCCGCCGTCGAAATCGCTCCCCAGGCCCACATGCCGGGCATCCCCCGCCATCTGGCAGATGTGATCCACGTGGGCGGCCAGGGTTTCAAGCGTAATGTCAGTGCGCTTATCCCCCACCTTCCAGCCGGTTTTCAGGAACTTGCAAAATGGTACAACACCGATGATGCCATCCCGCTCGATCAGCCCCTTGATGACGTCCTCGGGAAGCAGGCGGTTACCGTCGTAGCCAGGCAGGAGCGCCGCCGCGTTGGCATGGCTGGCGATAATGGGGCCCTCGTACAGGTCCAGGGACTGCCTCGCCGATAATTCATCCATATGACTCAGGTCGAGGGTGAACCCCAATTCGGCCATTCCCGCCAGCAAGGCCCGTCCGTCATCGGTCAGCGGACCCGGGTCGCGTGTGCCGCCGCAGAAGCGCGTGCCGGCCCAGGCTGGCCCGATCATCCGCAGTCCGGCTTCCCACCATTCATCCAGTTCGGACGGGTCGCGCACGCCTTCGGCTCCCTCCATCAACGGGACCAAGCCGACGGGATGAGTCTCGCTGCCGCGATTGCTCCAATGGGCCAGGACGCTTTCCAAGTCTGCGCGTGTGGCGATGAATTGGAAATGGTCGGGGGATCGGTCGGTCAGTTCGTGGTACGTGTCCAACTGGGTACGGTAAAGCCGCTGGGCCTGGTTATAATCAGTGTAAGCCTGGGTATCCCAGTTGCCGGTTCTTCGGCGCGCGGGCGTGGCGAACAATGTGCTGAAGATAACGGCCACTCGTCCGCGCTGGTAATCGGGCCAGCCGAGCAGGCTTTGACCGTTGTGTTCAATAGCCTGCCGAGCCGGAGGCCGTTTCGATCCGGCGCGTTTCGGCCGCGGAGCGGGTATAATCCCGGCCGAAAGTCAGCATGTTGTAGGCTATATCTTCGTGGGCGTCAACGATCAGGGTAGGTTGCATGGGTGGATAATGAAACCCGGCTTCTGGAGAAACCGGGTTTCGGGATTACTTTTCGGGGGTTTCCCCGGCGGTGGGTTCTGTGCCGGTCGGAGGTTCTTTTTGCGCGGGGGGTACTTCTGGCGCGGCCGTATCTCCGGCCATTTCCAGGTTGACTCCATCCAGGCTGATCTGTTTCAAATCGAGGTCTTTGAAGGCGCCCGAATCCACCTTGCGCAGGCTCAGGCCGATCCGGCGCTGGTCGGGGTCGATCCGGATGACCCGCAGCGTGACCACATCGCCTTCGTGCAGGCCGGCTTCCTTGGGATGCTCGATGCGGTTCTCGCTGATCTCCGAGATGTGGATGAGGCCTTCCAGGTCGCCTTCCAGGCGGGCAAAAGCGCCAAACTTGGTCAGGCGGGTGATGACACCCTCGACAAGCTGGCCGACCTTGAATTTGTCCACCTTGCTTTGCCAGGGATCGCTCTGCAGGGCGCGGATGGACAGGCCGATGCGCTTCTTCTCGCGGTCGATGTTGATGACTTTGACCTTTACTTCCTGTCCCACTTCGAGCACCTCGGAGGGGTGCTGGACGCGGTCCCAGGAGATTTCGGAGAGGTGCACCAAGCCATCCGCACCGTTGACGTTGACGAACGCGCCGAAATCGGCCAGGCTGGTAACCTTGCCGGTATAGACCTCGCCCTCTTTCAGCGACTCGATCACCCGTTCCTTGATGGACTGGCGTGTCTCAGTGGAGGCTGCCCGTTCGGAAAGGATCAGGCGGCGGCGTTTGCGGTCCACTTCGATGACGCGCACGCTGATCGGTTCGCCGATCATTTTGGCGTAACGCTGGTCGGGCGTATCACCGGTGACGCCCATGCGACGGGAAATGCTCAGTTGCGAGGCCGGGATGAAACCACGCAGTCCGTAGACGGGGACGATGATGCCGCCCTTGTTGAAGCCGTCCACTTTGCCTTCGTACGTCGCACTTTCTTCGAGCATCTTCTCGACCTCAGCCCAGCCTTTTTGTTCCTGGGCACGCGTGTACGAAAGTACCACATTGCCATTGTCGTCTTCGGCATTCAGCACATAGACCAGGATTTCCTGGCCCACCTGGAGAGCCGCGCGTTCATCGACCGGAATGGATTCCAGTTCGCGGCCGGTGATCACACCTTCCGATTTTGCACCAACGCTGACCAGGATTTGCGTCAGGCTGATGCTGGCAACCACGCCGGTACGGATTTCGCCCGGCTGGGGGAAATCCAAGGTCATGCCTTCCTGGTTGAGAAGGGTTTCCATGTTGACATTATTATTGTTGTGTTCTGCGGGCTGATTACTCTCGGGCGCAGCCCCCTGCCCGAGCAGGGCGTCATTTTGATCCATATATGAGTAACTCCGGCGGATAAGATAGAGGGATTATACAGGCGAATGGATAAGTTGGCAACCCTTATCTTGTTTATAAAATTGGCCGAACAGTGCTGCGAATCCCAAAAAACAGGTGGAGCTTCTGCAGGTCCACCCGGAGAACGACCATGGCCTTGTTTTAGGGTGCTTCCTTTTTACGCCGCATGAGAATAGCCAAAAACGCCCCTTTGGGAAGGGGTGTTTTCTGGCGGAGAGGGCGGGATTCGAACCCGCGAACCTTTGTGGGTTACACGCTTTCCAAGCGTGCGCGCTAAGCCAGCTACGCGACCTCTCCGTTTGAGCGGGGCGAATTATACCAGAGAATCTTCGGTACGTTTCGTGAACCGCCCATCCAGAACGAATGGTTTCTCGTTGGCCGTTTTACCGTTGCCATTGCTCTTGCTGTTCAAAGGCCCGGTTTTCTTTTTCTGGAAGGAGGAGATATCACGGGCGGGCAGGAGCCCCCACCGGCTGGCACCCAGGTACAAGATCTCCAGGATCAGGTCCTCGTAGGGAATACCTTCAGAGGCAGCCTGGATGCACAGGTCACTGTAGCTGGGTGTCAGGCCGGGCAGTGGGTTGATTTCGATCAAACGCGGCTGGCCCTCGGCGTCAAGGCGGATGTCAGTGCGTGAAACGTCCAGCGCGCCCAATACCACATGCGCCCGGTATGCCAGGTGCTGAAGTTTCCTGGTCAATTCGGGTTCCACCGGGGCAGGGCACAGGTAGCCGGGTGCGCCTTCGGAACCAACGGACTGAGCCTTGGCTGCGATGCCATAGATTCCGGGTGTGACCGAGCGCGAACTATCCAGCTCGAGGACGGGCAGGCGGTGGAAACCATCCTTGTCGTACCACTCGGGATGGCGCGAATAGAGCAGGGTGTCGTGGCGACCCATGATCCCGACCGTGAACTCGCGACCCGGTAGAAAGGTTTCGACCAACGCCGGTTGGTGGTACATGCGGATCACATATTCGGCGCGCTCGCGCAGTTCGGGTTCGTTGTTTACAATGGCTTTGGCATCCACACCCATGCCGGTTCCTTCCCGTGCAGGCTTAACGAAGAGCGGGAAACGCAGTTCAGGGCGCAGGGGCTCGTCGCCGAACGTAAACTCCTGGAATGGCGCCACGGGCAGGTTGCGGTCACGCCAGAGGCGTTTCGTCAGCGTCTTGTCCAATGAAATGGCATTGGTCAATACACGAGAACCGGTATACGGGATTTTGAACATTTCCAGCAGGGCTGGAGTTTGGGCCTCGCGGGCGTCGCCCCCTAAACCTTCGGCGATGTTGAAGCAGATATCTGGCTTGATTTCCTTGAGTACGTAGGGCAGGTTCGCATCGGCCTGGACGAAAAATGCCTGATGGCCATCAGTTTCAATGGCTGCCCGGATGTATTCTATGGTTTCTATATAATCGTAATCCGCGCCGGCGTCAGGCGGAACATCCGGCGGGAGGGGCTTGTCGTGCTCCTTGATGTTTGCGAGCACAGCCACCCGCCACGGATGCGCCGGGCGCGGCAGGCAACTGGGAGGCTTTTCGTTATCCTTTTCTTGGTCTTGCATCGGAATGATCATTTTATTTACCTCGTATTTAGAATGGTTTTCGATTTGGTAGTATACGATAATATACGAAAATAACAAGAGGTGGATGGAGACTTTAAGCTTGCTGTTAGCTAACAATATCGGCGCGCAGCAAACGGTTTAGCGCATCGAAATCCACCCGTGAGGTCAGGTCCAGGCTGAGCGGTGTCACGGACACCTCGTGCTGGGCGCGCAGCACGTAGACATCACTGCCTTTGTATGATTCATCCAACTGGGCGGCTTCCGCGTAGTCAACCCCTCCCGGTTCATCCCAGGATTTCCGTTGCGGGCGGACTGACTCGTAGTAGCGCTGGCGGGCCACACGGGTAATCTGCCAGGGCGTCTGCTTGGTAGCGTTGGCGGGCACATCCACTTTGAGCACATCCACGTCCGGGGGAAAATGCTTCTCCAGCAACTGGCGGGCAAATTGGATTGTAAAATGGGCCGCGACCGAGAAGTCGACCTCCTTCGAATAGGACAGGTGCTGTTCCACGCTGGTTTCCAGAGACATTGCCAGGGCGGGAATGCCGTGGGATGCCGCCTCCAGCGCCGCGCCGACCGTCCCGGAAATGGTAACACCGGTGGCCACATTTTCACCGTAATTGATCCCGGAAACAACCAGGTCGGGAGGAGCCGGCATAATTTCCAAAATACCATGCTGGACGGCCTGGGCCGGACTCCCGCCTACCGCGTAAACCTTCCACTCTTTTCCACGTATCCGCACGACCTCGGTCCGGATGATGCCATCCGAGCTGGACGGCAGGCTGCGGCCCATCCCTGAGGACTGCTCACGTGGCGCTGCCACCGTAACAAACCCCAGCTCGGAGAGGGCTTCGGCGGCAGCCCACAGGCCCGGTGATTGGATTCCGTCGTCATTGGTTAGCAATATCTGGCACTTCCCCATGCAGCCTCCTAAAAAGGAAAGAAGCGGGGCTTCCCGCTTCTCTGGCGCCCCTTGCGCGATTCGAACGCGCGGCCTTTTGGTCCGCAACCAAACGCTCTGATCCGCTGAGCTAAAGGGGCATAGGTTTTCAAGCGAGAGGATTCTAATCGAGAATCATATGCCGGTCAAGCTTTCTGGGATTTGGCCGCCAGGGCTTCCTAAAGTCGGTTACTGGTTCACGACAACGCCGCGTTCCAGGCGGTAGGTGCCGGCGATAAAGTTCCTGGCCTTGCGCAGCTCGGACTCGCCAAACCAATCGGGGTTTTTTCTGAGTGATTCCAGTTTATCGGCGCCGGTGGATTTCATGGCACAGGCCTGGCAGATTACGCTCGAGCCGTTATGATAACCTTCGCCACGCTGCATGGGCGCGTTGCAATCGTCGCATATGCCGCTAGCGCGCTGGTTCCCATTCCACCAGAGCTCGCAGCGGAATTTCCATAAGGCCCGCACGGCTTCCATGTCCGCTTCGGTGATCTCGCCGTAGTCGGGATGGTCATACAGCAGGATGCCTTTTTCCGAACCGCAGTACGGGCAGCGGGCGGCCTTGGTGGCGGCGGGCAGGTTGGACGGCAGCCCTTCCCCCACGGCGACCCATCCGCCGGATTGCATGCCACCTGGCAGGTTGAACCGGAAGGACATGGGCATATCGATCAGACAGGCGGAACATAACAGGCGCTGGCCCTGTTTGGGGAGCCTAGCCTGGTAGAGATCCCGGCTGGCCTGCCAGTACCCTGTAAACGTGGTAATGAGCGCGGCCTGCCCGGTAGTACGACACGCCTCTACGAATGCCGCCTGGTCGGCTGTCAGAAAGAACGGCGTGCCTTCGAGTCGCAACACTCGCCGGCCCTGACCGGGCCTGGCTGTCTTTTGAGCTTCTGTGGCGGGTTTCGCCTTGAATAACTTATCGAAAAGTTTCATATATCTTCCCTCTCCTGTCGCGCTGTGGAAATGCTCTATGCCCAGGCAGCTGCGCACAGCCGCAGCCCCCGGGATCGTCCGTGTGAACGCATTCCCATTTTATCACCCTGTCGCTTGTAATTGCGCTAACATGCGCTAACAGTCCCTTGTAAAATCAGGGTGTTGGCTCTACAATAGATGCATTCCTTTTTCCCCATGCCTACTCTCACTCTCACCACAGATTTTGGCACCAAGGACGGCTTTGTCGGCACAGTGAAAGGCGTCATCTGGAGCATTTGCCCTGCCGCGCAGATCGCCGATATCAGCCACGAAATTTCCCCGCAGAACGTGCTCGAAGGCGCCTTTGCCCTCTGGCGCGCCTATCCTTTCTTCCCGGCCGGCTCGGTTCACGTGGCAGTCATTGATCCCGGCGTCGGCACCCGCCGCCGCCCGATGGCAGCCCGCCTGGGAGCCCATTATTTTGTCGGCCCGGATAATGGCCTGTTCACACCCATATACGCGGATGCCGAGAAACATGGCTGGCCACTGGAAATTGTCCATTTGACAAATGATAAATACTTCTTGGGAGATGTCAGCCGCACTTTCCATGGGCGCGATATTTTTGCCCCGGTGGGCGCAGCCCTTGCCAACGGCGTCCCGCTGGCAGACCTGGGGCCGGCCATCACCGACCCGGTGCGGCTGTCCATGCCGAGGCCCGAAAAAACCCCCACCGGTTGGCGCGCCCACGTCACGGTGGTGGATATCTTTGGCAACCTGACCACCGATCTGCCGGCCAGTGCGTTGAACGGCACATGTCCAGGTTGCCTTCCGACTGCGTGGAAGGGAGGTGCTCGGCCTGGTGGGCTCTTATGGTCAAAAGCAACTTGGTGAACTGGTGGCCCTGGTGGACAGCGAAAACTTCATCGAGATTGCCATCGTCAACGGCAGCGCCGCGCGGACACTGGGAGCGGAAGTTGGCGATATCGTTGATGTGATTATCCCGAGTTAGTGTAGAATAGAACTGCAGGCCGATTTTGGTGTTATTTTCCTTAAGCATCCATGACTGCCGAAACCCCACTGGTGATCGAAAATCTTTCCTTCCGTTATCGCGACCGGGAAACCATCGCCATCCGGAATATTTCCTTCTCGCGCAAATCCGGGCGAGATATTATTGATCGCCGGCGCGAGCGGTTGTGGAAAAACGACGCTTATCCGTTGCATCAACGGTCTGATCCCACGCTCCTATAAGGGCGAGATGTCAGGCCGGGTTTTATTGAATGGGGAAGTGACGGCTGCCTGGCCATTGGCAAAATCTCCCAGACGGTCGGGACGGTTCTCCAGGACCCGGAACGGCAGATCTTGGGAACACGGGTGTTGCATGAAGTGGCTTTTGGGTTGGAAAACCTGGCCATGCCTCGTCCGGAGATCGTCGCACGTGTGGATGAGTCACTCCGGTATCTCAATATTTCTTACCTGCGCGACCGGGAAACCTTCAACCTGTCGGGAGGGGAGAAACAGAAAGTAGCCCTGGCCGGGGTACTGGCCATGCGACCGTCCGTTTTGCTGCTCGACGAGCCACTTGCCAGCCTGGATCCGGCGTCTGCGTACGAAACCCTCGACATGGTTCGCCGCCTGGCGGATGAAGGCATGACCGTCCTGATGATCGAGCACCGCGTTGAGGATGTCTTGCGCATCCGGCCCGAACGGGTCATGTTCATGTCGGACGGGGAGATCAAGTACATTGGTCTTTTGAAGGGGTTGGAGGAAGTCGTTGATTATCACGAAGTTAAACTCCCCGCACCGGTCATCATCGAACGAGCGGCGCAGGACCCGCCCCCGGCGGAGCTGAAGATCCTGCCCGACGCGTTGATTCCCTCGGCTCCGCTGTCTACCCAACCCTTGACCTCGCTCGCGTCAGGTGTTGGTAGAGGGAATGAAGCCCTGGTCCAATTCCAGGAAGTCGCTTTCGACTACGAAAGCGGCACGGAGGTTCTGCATGGCATTAATCTGGATATCCGTCGCGGCGACGTAATTGCTGTTCTGGGGCCGAACGGAGCCGGAAAGACAACGTTTGTCAAGCACGCCATCGGTCTTCTCAAACCCAAGTCCGGACATGTCCTGGTGGGTGGTCGCGACACGCATGAAGCCAGTGTGGCCCAGATTGCCGCGACACTTGGATATGTATTCCAAAGCCCGAGCCACATGCTCTTCGCGCCCACAGTGCGGGAGGAGTTGGCATTTGGCCCGAAGAACCTGCAGCATCCCAAAGACCAGATCGAAAAGGAGGTGAAAGAGGCCCTACAGATCGTCAATCTTTCAAATATGGAAAACGATCCACCCCTTGCGCTGTCCTTCGGCCAGCAGAAGCGCGTCAGCATTGCGGCCATCCTGGCCATGCACTCGCGTATCCTGGTGATGGATGAGCCGACCGCCGGTCAGGACTACCACAACTACATGAGTTTCATGGATGCCATCCTGCAGTTGCCCGGGTTCGAAGCCATTTTGTTTATTACCCATGATGTTGATCTGGCGGTCATTTACGCCAACCGGGTCCTGATAGTAGCGGACGGCACCATCGTCGCGGACGGTTCCCCGCATGACGTACTGGGCGACGTGAAACGGCTGGAGAAATGCCGGCTCGTACCCACCAGCCTGTTAGGTGAAAACCTAAAGCGCTGGCCGCGCTCCGGACGGTTCCTGCGCGCCGAGGCATTAGCGCACATTCATTAGCCAATTTCAAGAGAGGAGAATAGTATGGACAAAAAATTGCTCAACATGCTGCTCACCCTGGTCGTTGTTTTGGCCATCTTTGCCATTGCCATCTTCCTGGTCGGCAATGTTTTCGGCGTGGCAAGCTTCCAGACCGACCAGGCCACCGTGCTTTTGCGTTTTGGCTTCGTCGTCTTGGGTTTGCTGATCGCTTTTGTCGTGTACCTGGCTACGCGTGAGAACAAGGCTTGGGAGATCGGCACACGCCAGGTGGTCTGGATGGCCATCGGCGCGGCGCTCTACGCAGTCTTCTCCTGGTTGTTCAACGGGACCGTCTTCGTCGTCCCGTCATTAAGCCAGGTGGCGCTGCGCCCGGCCATTGCCATACCAATGTTCTTCGGCTATGCCTTTGGCCCGGTGGTGGGCTTCTTCAGCGGCGCGGTCGGCAACATTTTCGGGGATGCCCTGACGGGCTTTGGCCTGAGCCCGCAGTGGAGCATCGCCAACGGCCTGATCGGTTTCATCGCCGGGCTGCCGATGCTCTTCGCCGATAAGAAGAAGAGCCTGGACGTTGTCCTGGTTGTGGGTGCCGTCCTGGCCGTACTGACGGCTGCATTGTATTTCTTTAACCCGACCATTTCCAACCTGAACTACTTCGACCCGACCAATAACACTTTCGGGCAGACCCAGGTCACGCTTCTGGCGGGAGGCGGAGCCATCCTGATCGGGCTGATATTGGTACTGATCGTCCGTTTCGTCTTTGGGAAAAATATAGACATAGCCACTGCCGTCACTTGGGCCATGCTCGGCAATATCGTGGGCATCGGCTTCGCGGCCATCTCGGATATCTGGATCAACGGCTACAGCCCTTCCGCGGCCATAGTGGGCGAGTTCCTGCCGGCGGCCGGCCCAAACCTGGTCTTTGCCGCCATCCTGGTCCCGTTGCTAGTGGTCGCTTATGCGGCCGTCCAGAAGCAGTCAGGACGATAGGAGCAGCTTTTAGCAATTAGCAATTGGCTGTTGGCGGGCATTCTCCCTGTCTGCCAACAGCCTATCTCCTTCTGCTAATTGCCAACCGCTAACAGCTATGCTAGTCACCTGGCGATACCGCAAACGCAAAGCCCTCATCCAATGGTTCGATCCGCGCGCCTGGATGATCTTCTATGGCTGCTACCTGGTAACCACGCTTTTCTTCTGGGATATCCGCTTCCTACTGCCTCTGATTACCATCGCAGTGGTTGTGCTGCTTACCTCCGGGCTGAAGTGGCGTGAGATCCGGCGTGCGTTCCTGTTCATTGTCGGATTCATTCTTATTTTTACTTTCTTGACCTTCCTGACTGGGCGGGGCGGTTCGGAAGTGTACAAGCAGGAACATCTCATCCGTGAGTTTCGGGCTTCTTTCTCGATCCTGGGTTGGACTCCCACGCTTAAGATCACCGTTGAGCGGGCCTTCTTCGCGGTCAGCCAGTTCGGACGGGTCTTCGGGATCGCCATCATGACCATCCTGATCCCTTATTCACTCAACCCGGCACTCTACGGTATCACCTTCCGTGGCATTGGCCTGCCTGACAAGATCGCCTATGCCATGGACCTGACGATGCGCTTCATCCCCACCTTCGGCCGGGATTTCCAGTTGACCATGGACGCCCAGCGGGCGCGTGGCTACGAGCTGGAGAATATCTCCGGCGGGCTTTTCGCCCAGATCCGCAAGCTCGGGCCGATCTTCATCCCGGTTACCATCCATGCCATCATGGGCAGCGAAGACATCATTGATGCCATGGACCTGCGGGCCTTCGGCATCGGTCCGCGCACCTGGCTGGAGCAACTTCATTATCATACCAGAGACTGGCTGCTGATTGCTTTCGGTGTATTGATGCTGGTGGCGGGTCTCGTGCTGGTTTTCAAAGGTTACGGTGGATTCTGGGTACCGGAAGCTTTATTGCACCTGGGCAGCGGCTAAAAACGGATAGACTGAATCACGCAAGCCCGACCGTTTTATGCGAGAAGTTTCTTCCAATCCAATTCTTCTGCCGTCTTGTGCAGCCGGTGGTCGTCATCCACGATCATATAAGTCAGGTGCGTGAAGACTTTTTCAGCCAATTTGCGGGTGGGTTCGAGCGGGATGAATTCATCATGGGTTCCCTGTACGATGATTGTGGGGATGGAGATTGGGGAAGAAAGGCTTTTGGTGAATCCGGGTAACGTCAGGGCTGGGGCAAGTAATACCAGTTTGTCGCACCTGTCCCGGATGATTCATCGCAAAAAGCGCGGCCATCAACCCACCCAGGCTGGACCCGACCAACCTCCAGCCGGTTTCAGCCCCCAGGATCGTTTCCAGTTGCCCCATCCGCTCCGGCAAGCTGCCAATAAAGTCGGGGATGAGCATGCCGGGGAAGGTGTCGTGCAGGAGGGTAGCTTTATAGGTCTGGCTGCTGCTGTCTGAGCCGTGGATGTAAAGGATATGGGTGGGGTCAATCATAGGTTGATTATACAAAGAATCTGCATTCCTAAAGTGACGCAACGTCCAAATATTCAATTGTGCTATACTATACTATTGGATACGATTGGCAGTGTTTAAACTTGACCTCGAATGGCTTGGACGCAGTGAATAAGAAGCGGCAGGGCAAATCCTATGCCTGATGATGATGAAACTCGTTCCTCTCTAGAATTACTTTATAACGTCAGCCGTGAACTGGCCTCGGCCTTGGATTTGCGTACCGTATTGCAGCGCATCCTGTTTCAATCGCTGAAATATGTCGGCGGCGAACGCGGCAGTATCGTGGTCATGGATGACAATGGCAAAGTCGTGGATTCCGCCATCGTCTATGGACGCAAGATTCATGATCACACCACCCAGCAATTGCGTGAGACCGTCGAGCGCGGCCTGGCCGGCTGGGTTGTCCGGAAACGGCAGCCAGCCTGGGTACCGGATACCAGTCGTGACGAGCGTTGGCTGCGCCGCCCGGACGACGCAGTCGACCAGTCGGGTGCAAAGGCAGCCCTGTGCGTGCCACTGATGGCACGGGAGCGCCTGGTGGGCGTGCTGACTCTGGTTCACCCGGAGCCGGGCGCCTACACCAAAGAGCATTTCAACCTGATGCAGGCCATTGCCGACCAATCCGGGATTGCAGTATTAAATGCCCGCTTGTATGCTGAGAGCCAGCGCCAGGCGCGTGTCATGACCGCCCTGGCAGTCAGCGCGGCCGCCATTAACGCCTCCCTTCGCATGGACGAAGTGCTCCAGCGCATTCTGAACGAGACCATCCAGGCTTTGGATGTGGCCACGGTGACGCTGGCGCTGGTTGAGCCAAACTGGGACCTGGTCTTCCGTGCCGCTACTGGGGAGAACAAGGACGGGATTGTCGGCAAACGCATCCCGGCGGGGCAGGGTGTCGTTGGTTGGGTGGTACACGAAGGAGAAGGTGTTGTCATCCCTGTTGTTCAGGAAGATAAGCGTTTCCTGCCTGGGGTTGAACAATTTGAGGGCTTTGAAACGCGCGCAATGGCTGTCGCGCCCATTTACGCCCAGGAACGCGTCATCGGCGTTTTGCAGGCCATCAACCCACGCTCCGGCGCGTTCGATCCGGATGCTTTGCTGGTGTTGGCTGGTATCGGCAACCTGGCTGGTACCACCATCCAACATGCCCAGTTATTCGAGCGCTTACAGGCCGCGCATAAACGCTATCGTGAGTTGTTTGACGATAGCGTGGATCCCATTTTCGTAACCGGTTGGGACGGCAAAATTCATGAAGCCAATCGCCAGGCAGCCCTCATCAGCGGGTACACATCCAAACAACTGCAAGGGATGTTGATCGATAAATTGCACGATGTCACGCGTGGCGACAAGAACTGTTAGCCTTGAAAAACTCAAAGCCGGAGAAACGATGAGTTATGAGGCGGTACTGAAAAGCAGTACCGGACGTGCCATACCCATCCAGGTTCAGGTGCGGCGGGTGGTTTTTGAAGAAACCGAATCATTGCAATGGCTCATGCGTGATATCACCGAGCGCAAGGACTTGGATACATTACGGGAAGACATGCTTTCCATGATCTATCACGACTTGCGATCGCCGCTGGCAAATATCGTCTCCAGTCTGGATGTGTTGACTGCATTGTATCCCGGCAAGGAGAACGAAAACCTGCAATCGGTGGTAACAATTGCCCGACGCTCCACTGACCGCATCCAGCGCCTGGTTAGTTCGTTGCTCGATATCAACCGGTTGGAATCGGGTCAAGCTATCGTCTCCCAACAATCAGTCACTCCTTCCGTATTGGCCGAGGATGCGATGGATGCAGTTCTTCCAATGGTTGAAAGCAGGCACCAGACTCTGACAAACGCCTTGCCGGAGAAATTACCACCGGTCTGGGTGGATGTGGATATGATCCGGCGCGTTCTCATCAATCTGATGGAAAATGCCTCCAAATTCACCCAACCTGAAGGTAAGATTGAACTCGGAGCCAAATGCGATGGTGAATGGCTGCAAATGTGGGTGCAGGATAACGGTCCGGGCATCCCGTTTTCTGACCAGGAGCGGATCTTCGAAAAGTTTACCCGTTTGAAAGAGAAGGAGCCCTGCAGGCCTGGGAGTTGGCTTGGCTTTTTGCCGGTTGGCCGTGCAAGGTCACGGCGGCAAAATCTGGGTTGAGAGTCAAGCCAGCCAAGGAGCCAAATTCAATATTACTTTGCCCCTTGTAAAAGAAAAATAAGTTCCTTTCAATTAAGTTGAAGGGGAGGGCGGATTTTACAAAAAAATTCCTCTCAGGAGAAAATATGCAGGCCATTGCCAAGGATGTTTATATTGAGGATGATTATCCGGGCGTGACATTGGGGGTAATTTCCCTCGCTCATGGGTTGCTTCAGGTTGACGCGCCGCCCTCCCCGGAAGATGCGCGTATCTGGCGCGCGGCTCTGCTCAGCCTGGGCGGCGGCTCTGAACGGCTGCTTGTCAATCTCGATGCACACCCGGATCGTACCTTAGGCGCGCGGGCGATGGACTGCACCATTGTTGCCCACGAGAAAACGGCTCAGGTTTTCCGTAGCCGCCCCAATACCTTTAAAGCCCAGGGGGAAGATACCGGCGCGGATTGGGAAAGTATTCCTGGCCTGGGGAATGTTCGCTGGATTTTGCCGGAGATTACTTTCAGCCACCAGATGACCCTTCATTGGGATGATAATGCTCCCATTGTACTGGAGCATCACCCCGGTCCCTCCGCCGGAGCCACCTGGGTTATCCTGCCGGAGGAAAAAGTTGTCTTTGTTGGCGATGCGGTTCTACGCAACCAGCCTCCTTTCCTGGCTGGGGCAGATTTACCTGCCTGGCTGGAGACACTGAAGCTGCTGCTTTCCCCCGCCTATCGCGGCTGGCTGGTGGTTAGCGGGCGCGGCGGATTGGTAAACGTGGATGTCATTCGTGCGCAAAGGGATTACCTGGAACAGGTTCTAAACAAGATTGAAAAACTGGCGCAGAAAAAAAGCCCACCAGAATGCCGTGGAAAATCTGATCACGCCTCTTTTGAATCCATTCAAGATCCCTGCCAACCGGCACCAGAAATATGCCCAGCGTCTGCGGTATGGCTTGTATCATTATTATGCCCGGCATTACCATCCAGCCAGCAATGTTGCCGGAGAGGAGTGAAAATTCCGTGGCAGGTGAATACCAACCCGTTTTTGAACTGACCAGGGGGAACATCGTTGAATCCACTCATTTTGGGGCAGTGGCGGTCGTTGATTCGAGTGGTCGCTTGCTGGCGTGGTATGGCGACCCCAAATTGGTGACCTTCATGCGTTCCAGCGCCAAACCCCTTCAGGCATTGCCATTTATTGAACATGGCGGCGACCAGGCCTTCCACCTGACATCCAAAGAAATCGCCATCATCTGTGCATCACACGAAGGCACGGATGAACACGTTGAAGTGATCAAGGGTATCCAGGCCAAAGTCGGCGTATCAGAGAGTGACCTGTTATGTGGCACGCACCTGCTCTCACACCTTCCAACCGTCGAGGCGATGAGAACCCGCAACGAGAGGCTGACTCCGAACCGGAATAACTGTTCAGGTAAACATACCGGCATGCTGGCGCATGCCCGCATGCGCGGCCTGCCGATTGCGGACTATATCAACCCCGAGCACCCTGTCCAAAAAACCATACTGGAGACCGTTTCTGAAATGTGTGGGATGGAGCCCCGACGGGTAGAGATTGGCACGGACGGATGTTCGGCTCCCAATTTTGCCCTGCCACTCTCCAACGCCGCCCTTGGCTACGCCCATCTGTGCGACCCGCGTAGCCTCTCGCAGGAACGCGCCGCGGCCTGCCGCCGGATCACATCGGCGATGATGGCAAACCCGGTCATGGTCAGTGGCGTGGGACGCTTTGATACCCGTGTGATGGAAGTTTGTTCCAAGCGCATAGTTGTGAAAGGCGGCGCGGAAGGTTACATGGCCTTGGGGATCCTGGCCGGGGCATTGGGCGCGGAATCGCCCGGCATTGGGATCGCTTTCAAAGTGGCGGATGGGGATATC
Organism: uncultured Chloroflexia bacterium; assembly: GCA_963746015.1. Lineage (GTDB taxonomy): Bacteria > Chloroflexota > Anaerolineae > Anaerolineales > Villigracilaceae > UBA877. The sequence goes on along the minus strand of CAVUZS010000003.1, from coordinate 263,066 downwards.
TCGGTGCGTGATTCAGATGGCAGTTTCCGCAACCGTGTCCGCCCGGCAATGGCGTTGGAAATCCTGAAACAACTTGGCTACATTTCCGAAAAAGAATTGGAAGCACTGGCCGAGTTTGGGCCGGTCAGACCGGTCACGAATGCACGAAAAATTGTGGTGGGAGAATCCCATCCGGCCTTTACCCTCAAACGAGAATGACCAGAACAAGGACGGGAACTAACCATACGCCTTTCAATTTATCGCATGAGCACACTGACCGATTCGTTTTTGCAATCCCTGGTTGCGCAAGCTGGATGACGAGAACACCGTTGGCGTGACGATGACAGGCAGTTATGCGCGTGGGGAAGGCGGGCCATACAGTGATGTGGACATCCACCACTTTGTCAGGCAAATGCCCGCCACCGCAGCCGAGACATACCACCTGCAGATACATAAATGACCATCTGGTAAGCCTTACCTTGACCACACTTGAGGGCGAATATGCCAGCCTGCGGGACCCCAAAAAGGCTGTTTGGGCTATTCCAGGCCTCCACCAAATGCGTATCTTGCTGGACAAAGATGACTCGATTGCGGTTCTCAAAGAATTTGCTGCAAAAATTGCCTGGGAGCCAATGCAGGCTGCTGCCAATGCTTACGCTTCCTGGAATCTCTCCGGCTACGTCGAAGAAATTCATAAGATCCTTGCAGGCCTGGCGGAGCAGGATGAATCCAAGACTCTTTACGCCGTCTGGGGCTTAACGCGTGGGCTTGCCAATACCCTGCTCGTCCAGCGTGGCATACTTATTCCCACCGAGAATGCTTACATTGACCTTGCCCAGGAGGCGGCTGGCCGGACCTCAGGCTGGACACGTCAATTCCGGCTGGCAATCGGTCTCGACCTGCCACTGCAGGAAGAGCCGCTCTTCATAGGGTACGGAAAGGCCAGCTTGTGTTTGTACCGTGAGACTGCCATGCTCCTGCAGGATATCCTTTCGCCGCGAAGATGCCAGCGTAGTAAACTACACCATGAAAATTATCACAGAAGCCGGATACTGATGGAAATGGCACAACTCGCCGACGAAGTTCATCATCGGCTTCTGGATTTCTATGGACAGCCCACCTGGCGCAATCCCTTGCCTCCGGTGGATGAACTCGTCTCGACCATCCTTTCCCAGAATACCAACGATACCAATCGCGACCGGGCTTTCGAGTCGCTCCGGCGGCATTTCCCGACCTGGGAGGCGGTCCGCGATGCAGACCCCGCATCCATCGTTGCTGCCATCCGCCCGGCTGGCCTGGCCAACCAGAAAGGGCCGCGCATCCAACAGGTCCTGCAGGAGATCACCTCCGAACGCGGTTCGCTCGACCTGAAATTCCTCAGGGACCTGCCGCTTGAGGAAGCCCGGGCCTGGCTGATGAAGTTCAAGGGAGTTGGCCCAAAGACGGCCGCCATTGTCCTGCTGTTTTCGCTGGGGCGTCCGGCCTTTCCGGTGGATACGCATATTTACCGGGTAACCGGGCGGATTGGCCTGCGCCCGGAAAAAATGACGGTGGAAGATGCACATATCTACCTTGAGAAATTATTCCTGCCGGAGACATACTATGCCATCCATCTGAATATCATCCGGCTGGGGCGTGAAATCTGTGCGGCACGCAAACCTGCCTGCAGACGTTGCCCCTTGCGAGGACTTTGCAATTATGCAAAGAATCTTTACCCACAATCAGGTATATAATGAAATTGAATCTTCGTTCCTTAAATTTTTTCAGAAAGGAGGTGAGACCGATGCTGCACAGTGTTCGCGAAGTTGGCCAGGGATTGGTGGAGTATGCTTTACTCTTGTTTTGATTGGAATTACCGTTTTCTTTACTTTATATTTTCTTGGTCCAATCATTGGCAACGTTTTCTCTAAATTGAGCAGCAGCCTTGTTTCATATTGAACTAAACCTCGCTTCAGGGGAAGACCAATCTTGAAGAGGTCGATAGGGTGTGTTGGACGAGCAGAAGGTTCACACACCCTATACCTTCGATAACACGTCGCGCAATAATAAACTCAAATTCTTGCTTGCATGGACCAGGGCCCGGTCCACGTCACGGTAACGGGAACGACTTTACCGCGCAGGTTATCCTCCGCCTCCGTGAAGACCAGTTTATTGGTGGGGGTGCGGCCGCGCCAGCGGCTCTTTGACCTTGTCTTCGAACAATACTATCCACCTTTTGCCCCAGATAGCCGGCTGTTGATCTCGCCGACGATTTTCTCCTGCAGCTCTTCCAGCATCCGGAAGCGGCGCATTTTTTCTTCTTCCGGCACATCGTCGGGAAACCGGCGTTCGGCCACGGTGCCCGGACGGGTGGAGTAACGCGCCAGGTGAGCCACATCCAGCCGCAGGTCCGCCAGAAGCCGGTAGGTTTCCATGAACTGCGTCTCGCTCTCGCCGGGAAAGCCCACGATGATATCGGTGGCGATGGAACTGCCGGGGATGCGTTCCCGGATCTTTTGAACGATCTCCCGGTATTCGGCCTGGGTATAACCGCGCCGCATCTTTTTCAGCACCGCATCGTCCCCGGCCTGGATCGGGATTTCGATGTGCGGCATGACCTTGGGAAGCTCGGCCACCGCATCCATGATATCTTCGCCAAAATATTTCGGGTGGGAGGTAAGGAAGCGGATGCGTTCCAGACCCTCCACCTGGTGCAGCATCCGCAGCAGGGCCGCCAGGTTCGGGCCTTCGGGTTGGTCTTTCCCATACCGGTCAACGATCTGGCCAAGCAGGGTGATTTCCTTCACGCCCTGCGCCACCAATGCCCGCACTTCGGCAAGCACCTCCGCAGCCGGGCGGGAGCGTTCGGCGCCGCGCCGGGACGGGATGATGCAAAACGTACAGGCATGCGAACAGCCCAGCACCACCGGCACATGCGCCGAGACCAGCCTGCCGCGCTCATGCTCCGGCAGGATAAGGTCTGCATCGCCTGCCCTGGTGGTCAGTCCAGGAACGTAGGCGAGATGCCTGTATTGGGCGCAGTCGAGAGTCGCCGTCCATGAGGAGAAGCGGTTCCCGGTCTCGGTAGCTTCAATTCGCCGTGCTTCCTCCTGGGTCAAAAACGAGATCAGCGGACCCGGGTCGGAAGGCGGGGAGAACACATCCACATAGGGGAAACGGGCAGCGCAGAGTCTCGTTATCCCGGATCCCGACCAGGCAGCCCATCAGGTTGACGACCAGCGCGGGGTTCCTCGCCTTGAGCGGTTTGATGGAGCTGAGCCGGCCATAGGCCTTGTCCTCGGCGGACTGGCGCACCACACAGGTGTTGAGGACGATCACATCGGCTTCTTCGAGCTTACCGGTAAAAGAATAACCCAGGCGTTCCAGGGCCGATCCGACGCGCTGGGAATCGGCCACGTTCATCTGGCAGCCTTCGGTCCAAACGTGGTAATATTTTTCATACGGAAGTTAATTATACCAAGTTTGTCTGTATTATAAAATGTCCACCTGGATTAATGAAATTTTTGCTACCGTATATTTTTCAACGCGAATGACGCAAATGGGCAAATACTCTTCGAGTACGATGTGGCACGAATAAATCCTAAAAAATTCGCGAAATTCGTTTATTTGCGGCATTCGCGTTGAGAATCACCTTCTAGCACAGAAGTATATGGCAAAGAAATAAAATCCAACCGGATTACCTTGACAGCCATTGGATGGAGAATATAATCAGCCCATATCCAACGACTGCCCGGAGACAAGTACCCGTTGCGCTGTTCAGCGACCTGCCGGTCGGTGCGAGGCAGGCAGCCAGGCGGCGAAATCCACTCCGGTGTCCGTGAGGCGATGAGTCGACCAGGATAGTCGTCCTCGCAGGAACCGTCAAGGTTGTAAGAGGATCGGGATGCGCCCGTTAGCGCGCATAAGAGAATAAAAGCAGGTGGCACCACGAGTCGCCCCCTCGTCCTGCAATGGAGAGGGGGCGTTCCTATTTCTCAAGCCAATGGCTGAATGCTGAACGCTGATGGCTAATTGCTACCCCGGAGGTGCTTTATGTTGGACATCAATCTCATCCGTGAAAACCCCGACCTGGTCCGCAAGGCCTTGCGCGACCGCCAGATGGACCCGCGCCGGTGGACGCCATCCTTAAGTTGGATGACCGCCGCCGCGGCATGCTGACCGAAGTGGAGGCGCTCAAAGCCGAACGGAATACGGTCTCCAAGGAAATCGGCCAGATGAAGGATGCGGCTTCCCGCCAGGCGAAGATCGAGGCGATGCGCGCGGTCGGCGATAAGATCGCCGCGCTTGATAAGGAAGTATCCGGAGTTGAGCAGGAGCTCAAATCGATGACGGCGGCCATTCCCAATATCCCGGATGCACGTACGCCGCTTGGCAAGGATGAAAACGAGAACGTGGTCCTTCGGACGGTTGGAGAACTGCCGGAATTCGATTTCCAGCCGAAACCCCACTGGGACCTGGGGCCGGCCCTGGGCATCATCGACTTCGAGCGCGGCGTCAAGATCACCGGCTCGCGCTTCTACGTGCTCAGCGGCGCCGGGGCGCGCCTCCAGCGGGCGCTGATCGCCTATATGCTCGACCTGCACATCCGCCAGGGGTATACCGAGCAATACACGCCCTTTATGGTCAAGGCGGCCACGCTGTTCGGCGCCGGGCAACTGCCCAAGTTTGCCGACAACCTCTACCATGACGCAGAAGAAGACCTGTGGATGGTCCCGACCGCCGAAGTGCCCATCACCGGCCTGCTCATGGATGAAATCCTCGACGAGGCCAGCCTGCCCGTCCGGTATACGGCCTATACACCCTGCTTCCGGCGCGAGAAGATGAGCGCCGGGCGGGACGTGCGCGGCATCAAGCGCGGCCACCAGTTCGACAAGGTCGAGATGTATACCTTCAGCAAACCGGAAGAGTCGGATGCCGATGCTCGAGCAGATGCGGGCGGATGCCGAGGCGACCTGCACCGGCCTGGGCCTGACCTACCGGGTCAAGCAGTTGTGCACGGGCGACATCGGTTTCGGCGCAACCATGACCTATGATATCGAGGTCTGGGCGCCCGGGCTGGAGGAATGGCTGGAGGTCTCGTCGGTGTCGAACGATACCGATTTCCAGGCCCGCCGGGCCAATATCAAATACCGTCCGGCGGACGGCGGCAAGACCCGCTTCGTCCATACGCTGAATGGCTCAGGCCTGGGCATGCCGCGTACCTTGATCGCCGTCCTGGAAAATTACCAGCAGGCGGATGGGTCGATAAAAATACCGGAAGTCCTGCGTCCATGGATGGGCGGAGTGGAAGTCATCCGTCCTTGACCCTCAGAACCCCTAACAAAACTGCTCCCGCCGCCGTGCCCCTGTGGGGTACTTTCCTCGGCGGCGAGGACGCCGCCTAGAGCGAGGTTTGTTAGGCACTCTAACGAGAGCACTGCATGGCAATCGGGCCCTATTTCATCGATGTCCTGCTGATCGTCAAGAGCATCACCCTGACGGTCATGCTGGTGGGCCTGCTGGTCCTCCCGCTCCTGCCGGGGTTGGTCATCATCTGGGTGGCCGCGCTGGGGTACGGGCTGGCGGCCGGGTTCGGTACGCTCGGCTGGATCATGTTCGCCATCCTGACGGTGCTCATGCTCGCCGGTACGGTGGTTGACAATGTCCTGATGGGCAGGTCGGCGCATAAAGAAGGCGCGCCCTGGTGGGTGCATCCTGATTGCGACTGCTGGCAGCCATCCTGGGCACTTTCGTCATCCCTGTCCCGATCATCGGCGGGATCCTGGCGGCGCTGGTAACCTTGTTCGTGATCGAATGGATCCGCCGCAAGGACTGGCGCAAGGCCCTGGCTTCCATGAAAGGGATGGCTGGTCGGCTGGGGCTGGGCATTTGTAATCAGGTTTATAATTGGGATGATCATGATCGGCCTGTGGCTCATTTGGGCCCTGGGTGTAACCCATTCCATCTTTTGCAAGGAGGAGCTCTGCAATGCCTCAAATTGTGTTTGATATCATTAACCTGATTGCCTCGCTTATTCGCCTGCTGGGTATGGCAGCTTTGGGGGTGGCCATTGGCTACCTGGCCGTGGATATGCTGCACAAGGCGCAGACCTGGCCTTTGCAGGTGGCTTTCTTCCTGGGCCTGGCTGGCCTGGTGATTGCCATGGTGGTGTTCCTGGCCCCGGGTGCGCTGGGCGGGTTTGGCCTTGGCTTTGGCGCGGCCATCTTCATCTGGGGCATGCCAAAGAAGAAGAAAGAAGAGGAGAAGCAGGAATAAACACATTTGTCCGGCAGGCACCTGCCGGACAAATTTTTATTAATGGGGGTATGAAAAGATTACCTTGACTCTGCCGCTTGCAAATCTCTGCCGCAGCCTGCGCTGGGGCTGGCGGTTCGCCGGGTGCCTTTTCGTGGCAGGCGCCGGGGCCAGTGCAGGCTGGGCTGCGGCGCGGTTCACGCGGAGCAAAAGCGGGTCTGGCCCTGGAGATGGGATATTTCGGGGGCCGGGATGTCATAGTCGAACCCTTCCAGGATCTGGCGGGGCAGGGGTTTTCCCATGATCTTTTCCAGGGCGCGGATGACATCCTTGTCATCCGGCGTGACCAGGGTGAAGGCATCCCCGGTGCGTTCGGCGCGGCCGGTGCGCCCGATGCGGTGGATGTAATCGTCGGCGGTGGCGGGCATGTCAAAGTTGATGACATGCGAGATGCTTTCCACATCCAGGCCGCGCGCGGCGATGTCGGTGGCGACCATGATCTGGTACTGGCCGCTCTTGAACCCGCTCAGCGCGCTCTGGCGCTGGCCCTGGGTGCGGTCGCTGTGCAGGCTGGTGACCTTGAAACCGGCCCGCTCGATCTGCTGCGACAGGCGGTGGGCGCGGTGTTTGGTGCGGGTGAAGATCAGCACCGACTCGGTGTCGGTCTGTTTGAGCAGGTCCAGTAACAGGGCGGTCTTCAGGTGCTGCGGAACCGGGTAGAGGGCGTGCGTGACGGTGTGCGCCGGCCGGCTGAGACCGATGGCGATGCGCTTGGGATGGCGGAGCGTCTGGGCAGCCAGTTTTTCGATTTCCTGTGGGAAAGTGGCCGAAAAGAGCATGGTCTGCCGTTTGGCGGGGATGTGCTGGAGGATGCGTTTCACATCCGGCAGGAAGCCCATGTCGAGCATGCGGTCGGCCTCGTCCAGGACGAGGATTTCCACGCCATCCAGCCGGGCATGGCCCTGTTGGATGTGGTCGAGCAGGCGGCCCGGGCAGGCCACCAGGATCTCGACCCCGTCGCGCAGGGCGGAGGTCTGGGAGGCCGCGCCCACCCCGCCGTAGATGGTGGCGCAGCGCAGCTTGGTGCCGGTGCCGAGGTCCTTGACCGCTTCGTGGATCTGCTCGGCGAGCTCGCGCGTGGGGGTGACGATCAGGGCACGCGTGCGGTTGCGCGGGCCGCTCAGCAGTTTATTCAGGATGGGCAGGACGAAGGCGGCAGTCTTACCGGTGCCGGTCTGGGCCGTGCCGATCAGGTCATTCCCTTCCAGGGCAGCCGGGATGGCCGCGACTTGAATGGGGGTTGCCTCGGTATAGCCGAGGCGGTTGATCCCCGCCAGCAGGCGTGGATCGAGGTCGAACTGGTTGAAGTTCACAAAAATCCTTTTCTTCAGGAGTCAGACAAGCGTTGGGGGATAGAGCGGGGCTCAAGCGTACAACAGCAGGGACTGCTGAACTTATGCGAAGATAGAATAGTACAATAACCGATGACAGCGCGGATGTCAAGGGCGGTAAAGTGGGGGAAATTCCCGGCCTACTTTTCCGGCAGGGAGCGGGCAAAAGCCAGGCCCTGTTCCACCCAGGCCTGCAAGGCACGCCCGGTTGCGCAGCCGGCCGGCTCGACCTCGACCCAGCCGGACATCGGGCGGCCGGTCATGTCGAAGGGGCGGGTATGCGGTTGGGCCAGGGCATGCGCGTATTCCTGCGGCCCGACCCGCACGATCAAGTTGTTCTTGTGGATGCCGCAGGCCATGTTGCCATGGACCAGGATCCCGATCCCGCCGAACATCTTCTTTTCTTCCAGCCCCGGCAGCGGACCCACGGCAGCCCGCAGGCGCACCGCCAACAATTCGTCATATGTCATGAGGAACTCCTTAAAACTCTCACCACGAAGGTCGCGAAGTAACACAAAGGAAAGAAAAAAACATTTTCTTCGTGACTCTTCGTGTCCCTTGCATTGAAAAGGCCTATTCTAACATTGTCGAGGTAGTTACAAAAGAAGGCAGTATATTATCGACAGGGTTTTCTTAATGTCCGTTCGAAATTCTTTTCACCGCGACCCCGCTGAAGAGCGCGGGGCAGGCGAAGGGAAGCTCGCGAAGTTTTTTAAAGGTTTTCTCACCTGCACTTGCAGCAGGTGCAAGTGTAGCGTTCTTACCCTTCGGGTACGATGTCGCTGCTGCGCGGTTCGATCCTCTACATTTGAGAAGCGGCATGGCGACTTTAAGAAAGCCGTGATATTGTCGAGAGGATAAATTCAGCGAGGGAGCAAATTCAATTTTCAGGCGGGACTGGCAGATCTGCGGACTTCCTGCGCAGGAAGCTGTAGGCCACCAGCACGATCCCGGCTGCCAGCAGAGCGGCGGCCCAGAACAGGGCGGGATTCCCGCCGGAGAGACAGGACAGCACTGCTGCGACCAGCAGGCCAATGGCCGGGTAACGCGCCCAGGCGGTCGGGCGGGCCCCACGCAGCAGCCATAAGGCGCCGAAGGTCAGGCCAAGGCCGAGCAGCAGGAGACCGTTCAGGAGACCCACGAAAACCGGCTGGTTATGCGGGAGGAGCATCCCAGGATGACCACCAGGCCGATGGAAGCGAAAACGCCGGCCGGGATGAGCGCCCACCAGTGCTCCTGCCAGCGGAAATAGACGTAGAAGAAGGGCAGCGAGAAGAGCAGCATGACGGCTGCACCCATCGCGTCCCCGCCAACGACGGAGGCGAGCAGCGGGAGGGTGCCGACCAGGGCGATCGCGGCAGCCGGGATGAGCGCCCAACGGCGCGAGCGGCCGGTCAGGTAGACCACCAGGAAGGGCAGGGCCACGCCGTACAGGAACAGGGCGCCGATCAGGTTGCCGTCAACATGGTTCGAGAGCAGGGTGATCGTGCCCAAGACGAACATGGCCCAGGCCGGGATGAGCGCCCACCAGCGTGCCCGGTCCATCAGGAAGACGACCAGGAAGGGCGCGGCGATGGCGTAAAGGAACAAGGCGCCGATCAGGTTCCCGTTCACCAGGCCGGCGGTCAGGGTGACGAAGGCCAGGACGGTCATGACCCAGGCCGGGATGAGCAGGCCCCAATTTCTATGATCGGATATGAACCCGACGTAGAAGGGCAGGGCCACGCTGAGCAGGACCGGCATGCCGACAAAGGAGCCGTTCAAGCCGCGGTCCGACATCCAGATGGTCAGGCTGACGGCCGCGAAGATGAAAGCCGGGAAGAGCCAGCCCCACCTGCGCAGGCCGTTCACGAAGTAGCCGAGGAAGAAGACCAGGCTGAGGCCGGCGAAGACGTAGACCCAGCCATCCGTCGAGAGCAGGTTGAAGTCGATCCAGCCCATCCGGTCGGCCAGCAGGGCCGCGCCGGCCAGGATGAAGAGCGCCCCCCAGAAGATACTCGAGACATTTCTTTTCATAGTGCATTCTCCTTGCATTTGCGTTTTATGATTCTATATACGACGCAAATGAAAAAACATTTCTAAACACAAAGGCCACAAAGGGTCACGAAGGGAATTTATTAGCCACTGCCCTCTTTATATGTTATGGCCTTGTATCGTTCTAATGTCTACATCTTAACCTTGTCGTCCCTTTTCAACCTATCCATCCGCTAACAGGGGGGCACCAAAACGCTGAAAATTGGGCCTTCTGTCTCAACTTTTCTCAGCCCGACCACGCGCCAACTGCTGGCCGAGGCGGTAGGCCTGTTCCAGCAGCGCGGGCTGCTTCGCGGCATCACCCACGTCATCCAGGCTGGCGTGGACAATCCCGGCAATCTCGCCGTGCAGGAAACGCGTCATCGTCTCATAAGTGTGGATGGCGTTGATACCGCCGGAGGTATACAGGTCGGTATCGCCGTAGGTGAGAATGATGCCAAAGGATTTATGCTGCAATTCCTGCCAGTCCGAGGATTGGAACGCGTACCAGCGATCCATGCACAATTTCAATTGGGCGCTGAAGGTGAACCAGTAGATGGGACTGGCAAGCACGATGGCATCCGCCCCCGCCAGTTTGGGATAGAGCGGTTGCATGTCGTCTTCGATGACGCAGCCGCTGCCGGGTTCCTTGCACAGGTCGCAGGCGTCACAGGGACGGATGTCCAGGCTGTGCAGGTAGATACTTTCGACCTGTGCACCGGCTTCCACGGCGCCGGCTGCCAGCCGGTCGGCCAGCGTGGCGCTGTTGCCCTTTTCACGTGGGCTGCCTTTCAGGATGAGGATTTGTTTGGGCATGGGATTCCTTTCATGGGGTGGAGAATGGATAGCAGAGAGGAGAGAACAGGTTATGAGGGATTAGGTGATCAGGTAATCAGGGAATTGGGATTTGGTATTCGTGAATGGATATTCGTTATTGGAAAAAAACGAATGGGAAACGAATAGGGGGGACATTGAAAAATTTAGATTTTAGATTGAGGATTGTTGATTGGGGATTAGGGATTTGTTCCTGAAAAACGGAAGGAGAAACGAATATAGTGAAGAAGTGAGCAGAGAGTAGAGAGCAGGGCCGGTAGAATTGTTCCTGGTTGAAGGCTGTTCGCTAAAAGCTGAGTGTGAATTAAAAGTTATTTTTTTCGCATTTTTCGCGGAGCGAATAAGGGGCGGGGAAAAGGCGAAGTGAAAACAGGGATTGGGAAGGGGAGGATAGTTTCATATCGGTCTATTTCTTCTCGCAGCACAGCACCGCTCTGAGGTATAAGCTAATCATAGAACTTACGTTCATATTTTGTCAAGGGTTGGGTCTGAGGTTCGGACTTAAGTTCGGACAGGGCAAACAGCCAGAGAAAAAAGAGTCTGGCCCGATTCGGTAGAAAAAGAGGGTTAAATGCAACTGAGGCGTTGGGTCAAACACAGTTATTTAGATGCCAAATCAGATCAATTCCAGTTCGACCACGCTGTCGCAAGCATCCGGCAGGTGCATGGAAGGTAAATCGATAAATGCGTCATCGGGATACTCCGTCGTCATCCACGGGCGCTCCAGCTTGATCTCGGATCCGTCTGCCAACCAGCGGGCTTGCTTGATCTTGCCGCCCAATCCCTGTAAGTTTACTGGTCCGATGCCCCTCTCATAGATATGGGCATACAGGGTTATACCCCTTTGTGTGTAGCGGCCCCAATCCGGCTTGGGGAATTCTGCCTGGCCGCAACTGCGGATGCTGAGGCTGTTCTTGTGCATCCATTCGCCCACTTCACTCAGGATATCCACACAGGCAGGCGGGATTTCGCCGCGCGCATCCGGCCCAACGTTAAGCAGCATATTCCCGTTCTTGCTGACGCATTCCACCAACGCCCGCACCACTTGCTGGGCAGATTTGAAATCCTTGTCAGCTGCTGCATAGCCCCAGTTCTCATTCAGAGTCATGTTCGCTTCCCATGGCACGGATTGGCCATCTTCATCCATAAATCCTTGCGGTGGGATGGTCTGTTCCGGGCAGGCAAAATCCCCGGCTTGGGCCGATGGGTTTTTTGTGCCGAAACTGCGGTTGCTTTCACCCGAGCCGCCCAGGCGGTTATCGATCAGGATGCCCGGCTGGAGTGTGCGTGCCATTTCCACGAGCTCGGCTGCTTTCCAGGTCTCACCACGCATGCTGTCATAGGAAAAATCGAACCAGATGATATCGATCCGGCCATAATTCGTTAGCAGTTCCCTGACCTGGCCGTGCATATATTCGAGATAGCGCGAAAAATCCTGAGGGCGGTCCTTATAATCTTCGTTGTCCCGCATTGGGTGGTAACGATCGCCGTACGCCGGATAATCAGGATGGTGCCAATCCAACAGCGAATAATACAAGCCCACCTTCAACCCTTCCACCCGGAAAGCTTCCACATATTCCCGCACCAAGTCCCGACCGCAGGGGGTATTGGTGGATTTGTAGTCGGTTAGCCGGCTGTCGAACAGGCAAAAGCCATCATGATGCTTCGCGGTAAGAACGGCATATTTCATCCCGGCCTGCCTGGCCAGGCGCGCCCAGACTCTGAGGTCACAGTGATCTGGATTGAATTGCTCGAAATAAGGTTGGTAGGCTTCGTTGCTGATGCGTTCCACACTGCGCACCCACTCCCCCCTGGCCGGGATGGCATACAGCCCCCAGTGAATGAACATCCCAAAACGATCTGATAAAAACCAGCGAGTCCGATCTCTCCGGGCCGCAATAAGTGGATTCTCGTTTTCGGTGCTCATTTTCTACCCTTTCTACGAATTGTGAAATATGACGATTCGCCATGCGATGACCGGAATCTTAAACAAACGCATTGCCAATGATCTGTGCTACAAGAAGCTGGCTAACCCCGTTCATCAGCCGCTTGCGAATCGGCGCTGTTAACTTCATTTCTTGCTTTTTTTACAATAAGCGGACTTACCTTGCAGCTTTCATTTGTCAAACTTAAGGCGGGGAGCAGTATTGGTGCTGCCGCGTACGATTAATTCAAAAGGAACAAGAATTTGCTTTTCTCCGTCCTGGTGTCCTTCCAATTGCTCAATCAACAGTTTGGCAGCCTGGAAACCGGCAGTCTCGGCGTGATAGCTTACGGTTGTCAAAGGTGGGGTGGTCATTTCGGCTATTCCCGCATCCGCTGATCCCACTATGGAAATTTCATCGGGGATAACCAATTCCTTTCTTTGAACAGCTTTAATGATCCCGGTAACAACTGATTCCTGTACCGCGACGATCGCAGTGATACGGGGACTCTCAGCCAATAAACGCAAAACTCCATTTTCAATACTTTCATTCGATGATCTGAACTTGTTCACAAATAACCGGCAACCCATACTGTTCGCAGGATTGTTTATATCCTTTTACAGCCCAGGCGGTATATCCATAGCCCGTTGACATGCTTCTTCCCGGTGAACAGATAAGGTTCAACCGTTATGAAACCAATCTGGCGATGTCCCAATCCAATCAAATGTTCCATTGCGATTTTGACACCTGCTTCAACATCCAGATCAATATAACTAAATCCGGAATTATTCTCACAACGACCCAGCATGACAAATGGGTAATTGTTCTGGCGCAGAAGTTCAACCCGCCAATCCTGCATCATTATTTCCATCAGGATCATCCCATCCGTCTGGCCGCTGCGATAAAAGGTCAACAGGCTGGTCTCATCCAATGGACTTACCACAAAATTGAGGGAATAATTATTTTGTTCACAAGCCGTCGCCGCCCCGATTACAAAAGAATTAATCATATGGATTCTGTTCGGATTTTGAGGATAGTGCAAAGTGATGAAATGACTTTTTCCGGATTTAAGTTGTTGCCAGGGTGCCTGGGGTGCGAAACGATAATCTTTAATGACATTGAGAACTCGTTGCCGGGTTTCTTCCGCCACATCCGGTTTATCGTTGAGGATGCGGGATACTGTCGAAACCGACACGCCACTGGCTTTCGCGATATCCATAATGGTGGTTTTGGCGATCTTGTTTGATTTTCTCATTTTTACGATACCATCCTAAGAGTCTCAACATGGAATAATCAGATTCTAACAGCATTCCATTCTCTTTTGAGAAATCCACGACCAGCTTTTCTCCTTCATAAACAATGGAATAAGCATCTCCATACACCTGATGCTTTCCCACGAATATTATATCGAGTTTCAGAGATTTTTTCATTCCGGGAAAAGATCCCTGGCGTTCTCCAAAAACGAGGCAGCACGATTTATCCACCCAGTTAATTTCAATGGTAGCAAAAAACCCTTTTTCATAGTTGTAGTTATCAGCTTCATCTTCATACAACGTAAAATGACCATTACAGCCGGTATAAATCTTCAATACCAGAGCCGCATCAACCGCCTCTTCGGCATATTGAATTTCAGGACCCAGAGGGACAATCGATCCACTGCGAACAAAAAGTGGCATGGTGTCGATGGATGCATTGGCAAAAACTGTTTGTCCACCTGAAAAGCATTGGTCTGTCCAGAAATCAAACCAATCACTGCCAGACGGCAGGTAAACGGCACGGGTTTTCTCGGAGGAGGGTAGTGGAGTTGAATTGGGACCATAGTACATCGGGTGGGTTACCGGGCTGACGAGAAAAGACGGCCCAAACATGAATTGATCGCGAATTTCGTAGGTGTTCGGGTCCTCCCGGAAATCAAAAGGCAGCATACGGTAAATGGTGTAATCCGCCTGGGTGACCTGGCCAGCCAAGGAATATATATACGGCATAAGGCGGTAGCGTAGTTTCAGGAATTTCACCAGACTATCGTAAATTGGCTCGCCTGGAACTCCAAAGCGCCATATTTCGCGCGGGGTGTCTGTGCCATGGGAACGTAAAATTGGCAAAAAAATCCCGTACTGGAACCATCGCAAGTACAATTCCCGGTAGCCGAGGTCTTCGCAACCGTTCTCATAATCTCCGTTCCAAAACCACAATTCCGGTTTATTCCTGACGAAAAATCCGCCAATATCGAGGGTCCAATAGGGAGACCCTGTTACACAGAAGTTCAACCCCTCTGCGATTTGGCGGCGGAGCGTATCCCAAGTGGCTGAGATGTCTCCAGACCAGGTAATCGTCCCGTAGCGTTGCTGCCCGGGATAGGCCGAGCGAGTCAGGTTCACCACCCGCTTCCGGTCGGTCGTCTGACGCTGCCCTTCATAGATTCCTTGCGAATGCAAAAGAGAATACGCATTGATATACTCCGGGTCTAAATATCTTTTGGCTTCACCGGTATTGATTCTCATTCGCTCTTCCGGTTCTGGTTTGAAGACACCTTTCCAGTCTGCCTCAAACGGTTCCGTGCAGTCACACCACCAGGCATCGATACCGTGCGAAAATAAGCCTGTATTGGCCTGCCGCCAATAGATTTCCCGGCCCTGCGGCTGGAATGCATCATAGGTAGTCCGGTTACCAAGCAGGCAGCCATGCTCTTTCATTTCTTTGTTATCGTCGGTTTTTGGATCCATATTTGGCCAGACCGAGATCATCAACCGGGCGTGGAGTTTATGAATCTCTGCCATCATCCCATCTGGATCGGGAAAGCGCTCGGGATCAAGCGTTTTCTGCCCCCACAAGTCTCCTGTCCAGGAGCGCCAATCCTGGACAATGCCGTCGAGGGGCAATCGACGAGTTCTGTACTCTTTAACGACTTCGATCAGCTCGGCTTGCGATTGATAAGCTTCCTTTGACTGCAAATAACCGAACATCCATTTTGGCAGCATGGGCACTTTTCCAGTCAACCGGCGGATTCCTGCGACAATCGAATCGAAATCAGGTCCATAGATGAAATAAAAGTCCATTTCATCATCGACGTCCGTCCACAGATAAGATCCGAAGGCGTCATCATGGAAAATCATGAGAGAATAGCTATCCAGAAGGATTCCATAGCCTCGCGTGGAAACCAAAACTGGAATTGCAACTTTCATATTCTGCTGATAAAGATATTGGTGCTGCCCGCGCAAATTCAACATGCCCTCTTCATGCGAACCGAGACCGTAAAGCGCTTCCCCATCGGTCCATTCGAATTCCAGCCTGGTATGGTAGGCCTTACGGTCAACCACCTCTTTAAAAGTGCCGGGGCAGTTCTTAATCCATCCGCTCCCAACTCGGTCTGAATATCGTTTTCCTGGCGAGGAATGGATTTAATCACATCCACCGGCATGAGCGTCTTGCCGCCCCGATCGGGCTCGCGGGTTAGAATTTGGCCATGTGCATCCCGGTAGGTGAATGCCAGCGTATTGCGGTTAATCTGAATGGACAGTCTGGAGGTTGAGAAAAAGAGCGCCTCGGTTGTTTCCCGAACGGAAACTTCCACCGGGTTTTGCGCTTCGGATACAACCATCAAACTTTTTTTGGGTGAGAATTCAGGTTCAAGCGTATAGCGGATCCGAACGATTTCCGCAGAATAGGCAGTCAGGTCAATCAGACCGCGCGAGGTCTCAAGCCGGAGGCCGTTTGGCTGGGCGGTGTAATTTAAGAGTTTCATGGTAACTTGTCCCCAGGCTTACCCCTTGACGGCGCCAGCCGTCATTCCGGAGAGAATGTAGCGCTGGGCAGCCAAATAAACCACAATGACAGGCAGAACAGTCATTAAAATATCCGCCGAAACCAGATTCCAATTCATCTGGTACTGTCCGAAGAAGTTATAAACGGACAGAGTCATGGGCCAATTGGCAGAATTGTTCAGATAGTAGAGTGGCATGATGAAGTTACTCCAGGCTCCCAAAAAGGATAAAACGGCATCGGTAACCAACACCGGCATTAGCAGCGGTACGATGATCTGGAAAAAGAGTTGGAACGGCCCACATCCATCCATGATGGCGGCCTCGTCAAGTTCTCTCGGAACAGTATCGAGAAAACCATAGATGAGGAAAACCCCGAAGGGAATTTGCCCGGCAGCATACAGGATTATCATTCCAGCCCTGGTGTTAATGAGGTGGGTGATCTGCATGACCTTGGTCAATGTAAAATAGTTCGTCGGCAAAGCAATTCCCAGAATGATAAAAAAATACAGAAAACGATTGAAGCGAGTTCTGATTGCGCGAAAGGACAAAAGCAGCCATGGCTGCAAACAGAGTTCCAATGATCGTTGAGCCGGAAGCGTAAAATATACTGTTAAAAAAGCTGGTTGCCAGTTTGCCCGCTGCAATCACATTAGAAAAGTTTTCCAAGTGCAGGGTAGAAGGCAACGCAGCACTCATCGAACTTGCATCTGCCTTTGATTTTGAAGGAATTTACCACAATCAAATAGAATGGAATAACCATGATCAGGCTGGCAAAAATAGCCAGTAAATGGGCTCCTGCTTGTTTATATCTTTTAGTTAGCATAGGTGAGTAACTCCTTAATCCCTGGTTTGCCCGCGATCCATAAATCGAATCACAAAATAACCCAGCACGCTCATGAACACGAACAAAAGGCTGGAAAATGCCGTGCCAAGGCCCCATTGCCCCTGGCTAAAGGCCTGGAATACGGCTGTGTAGATTACATCCGTGGCATACCCCGGGCCCCCATTCGTCAGGGCATAGACAATATCGAACACCTTTAATGCGTACAGTAAATTCAATACGGTGACGATGATGATGGCAGGCATCATCATCGGCAAGGTAATCCAGAAAAGCTTTGCCCAAAAACCGGCTCCATCCACCTCGGCGGCCTCGTAATATTCCCGGGGTATGGACTGAAGGCCGGCGATCAGGATGACCATGATATATCCCACCCCTTGCCAGGTATCCACCCCGATCACGGAATAAAGCGCGATATGCGGGTTGACCAGCCATTTCTGGGCCAGCATCCCCAATCCCACCGCATGCAAGGTTGTGTTCAGAAGGCCAGTGGACGGGTTTAAAATCGACCGGAAAATAAGCGCAACCGCCAGGACCGGAAGAACAACCGGCAGGTAGATCATCATCCGGTAAAAATAGGCGAAGCGTTTGACCCCTTCGGTTAAGATCAACGCCAGGGCCAGGCCAATTACTGTTTTTAGCCACGATGGTAATTATCGTAAATATGAACGTGTTTTTTATAAAAAGCAAATAATTTTCACTGGCCGAGAAAATGGTCTTGAAATTTTCCAAGCCGATAAAATTTATCTTGGTGGTATAGCTGCTCCAGTCCGTAAACGAGTAGAAGATCCCGGTAATACCCGGGATGATAGAAAACACCAGGTATAAAATGAGGGCGCCAAGGACAAAATAAAAGGGATAACGACTTCTAATGCGAATGTTTCATGGGATAATTCCCTTTTTCTGGGTTCCCAACCCAGTATGCCCGGGCATACTGGGTTGGGAAATTTACTTACAGATATCTCAGTCGATTAATCGTTCAACGCAACGAAAACCAGATTCGCCTACGGCCAGTTCGGATCACCGGCGGCTTTGGCCTCCTCGGCGCGGCGCTTATCGATGTTTGCCAGGACTTGTTGCGGAGTCTCGGCGCCAGTGAACATGGCCACAATATCCTTACCCATATCCATCCATTGCGGATTTACGTACTTAACCGCAGTCTGGTATACAACTCCCCGCTTGGTGCTGGCATCCATGAAGGCTTGCTGGAAGGGAAGCAGTTTGCTCTGTATCCCGGGGAAGGGCAGGGTCGGGCTGTTGGGATCGTTATCGACCAGGTATTGCAGACTGTCGGGTTGCGTCAGGAAATTAAAGAACTGCTTCGCCTCAGCAATATGCTTTGACCCTGTCCAGATGAACATGGTTGGGCCGGCCGGATTGACATTCAAGACCTGATTATCGCCCAGTGGCATAATGAAGACACCCAGGCTATCTGCATTGAAATCAGGATAATCGTGCTTAACCTGCTGATCGAAGGTCAGGTTCGCTACGGTCATGGCGGCCTTGCCCGAGGAGATCATCTTGGTCTGGTCGGCGACTGCATCGGACAATGCGTTATCCCCGAAGCAACCAGAGTCGTACAAATCCTTATACTGTTGCAGGAGCAGCAACGCGGTCGGATTTTTGGCGAAGGTGGTCTTATTGGTGTTCAACAGGTCGGCTGTCCCGGGTGCAAGGTTCTCGATCTGGACGCCCAATTCCGCGAACCATAAGACCTGGTGCCATCCGTCGGCCATCGGCTCGTAGATGGGGGTAACGCCGGTTGCCTTGATTTTCTGGCAGGCGGATTTCAAATCCGCAAAGGTGGTCGGAACGCTCAGATTTAGCTTGGAGAAAATATCCTTATTGTAGTTGACCACCCAGGTGGTGCCGAGGGTATTCCAAACCGTCAGGCCATACACTTTGCCATTGACCGTTGCTTGATCGAGAACCTGCGGATCCTCCGTCTTGGTCCATGGTTCGGCGGACAAATCCACGGCGTTCTTTTCCACATCATAATTCACCACCAGGTCGGTCTTGCCGCTTTGCCCGCCAAAGATATCCGGCCCTTCTCCAGAGTTGAGTTTTGTTTTCAAGACGTTAAAGTACTGATCAGACGGGATAACCTGGAAGTCAATCGTTATGCCGGTTTGTTGTGCAAACTGTTTTGCAAGCGCCTGTTCGGCATCGGAAGCCCAGCCCTGGCTAACCAGATAGGAAAGGGTAACGGGTGCAGTGGTGGGGGCTGTGGTAGCCGTGGGCGCAACCGGCGCGGCAGTTGCGGGGGCAGCTGTAGCTGGCGCAGCAGGTGCCTGGGTCGCAGGGGCAGCGGTGGGGGTTGGGGAGGCGCAAGCCGCCAGCAAGCCAGCGATCAGCGCAAGTGCAAAAAGAGTTGAAACGAGCTTCTTGATAGACATTTTTCTTCCTCCTTACTAAGAATGAATATCGGGTGAGTTGGGAATAAAATTACAGGTTCAAGATGGATTTTAATGTGATTCTGAAGCACCTCCTCTTATAAAAGCTAATTAAACTTGGATAGTTGATCGGAATTGATACCGGTAACATTACCGGTATCACTACCATATTATACAGTGGAAAATTTTATAATTCAAGAGGTAGTTTCTGAAACTGAAATTCCAGGGCGGTGAAAAGTCTATTGCAATTAAATGCAATTAACCATATAATATCGGCAAAGACACCGGTAACAATACCGGTATCATTACCAGAACCTAAGGTGTTCTTTTCAATCTCCCCCCCTTTTCTGAGGATATACAAAAAAGGATGTGGAAAACCATAGCGTATATGTAATACCCATATCATGTAATTACGAATTGTAAGGAGAATCCCATGAAGAATAACCCAACAGCCTTAACCACTCTAAATAAAAATGACTTGATCGTCGTAACCGGAGCGGGAGGTTTTATTGCCGGTTCCCTGGTTAGGTATTTCCATAATCAGGGCTTTACCAATATTCGCGCCATCGATAAAAAACCCCTGCCCATGTGGTACCAACGCGTTCCCGGGGTTGAAAGCCTGTGCATGGATTTGAGCGAGAAAGAAAATGCGGTCCAGGCAGTCGAAGGCGCCGTGGAAGTCTATAACCTGGCCGCGGATATGGGCGGGATGGGTTTCATTGAGCGTTTCAGGGTGGAATGTTTGCGGAGTGTTTTGATCAACACCCACATGATCGAAGCGGCTTACCGGGCAGGAGTGAGCCGTTATTTCTTTTCCTCCTCTGCCTGCGCTTACAACACCACTCTGCAGGATAATCCAAATGTCTGGGCGCTGAAAGAATCAGATGCTTATCCGGCCATGGCTGAGCGCGGTTACGGTTGGGAAAAGTTGATCTCGGAGATGTTCTGCCAGGAATATTGGGCTGAACGCAAGCTGGAAACCCATATTGCTCGCTTCCACAATGTCTATGGTTCCAATGGCACTTGGGACGGCGGGCGCGAGAAGGCTCCGGCCGCCTTGTCACGCAAGGTGGTTGAAGACCAGGCCACAGGCAGCTTTGACATCACCATCTGGGGTGACGGCAGCCAGACGCGCAGTTTCATGTATATCGATGATTGCGTCAAGGGCATTGACATGATCATGCACTGCAACGAACTGATCGCTACTCCCATCAACCTGGGCTCGAGCGAACTGGTTTCGATCAATGGCCTGGTGGATTTGCTTGAAGATATTGCCAGCATCAAGCTGGAACGGCATTATGACCTGACCGCTCCCCGGGGTGTGGCGGGCCGCAATAGCGATAATACCTTTATCCAACAGGTGCTGGGCTGGGAACCGGATACCACGCTGCGAAATGGCATGGAAAAGACTTATGCCTGGATCAAACAGCAATATGCAGACCGCAAAGCCGGTAAACCAACCCCGGCAGGGTATAAGAGCAACTAAAACGATACTTTTTCTCCTTTTCCTCAGTGGGCTGGTATCCTTGGTGGTGCAGGACACCGAGGATACCCCCATGAGGGCGCTGACCATCAATATCCGGGCAGACTATGACCGTAACCACTGAACCCAACAGAACCGAACTACAAATACCCTACCGGATGGCTTTTGCGGGTGGGTGGATCGACCAACCTTTTATCTCCAAATATAACCCGCAACCTCCTGGTTCGATGGTGGTAGTGTCTTTGAATCCAACCATTCAGTTCATGGACCGCTGTGGCATGGGAACCAGCACACGCAAGGTGGCCATGCAGATATGGGAGAGTGAGATTCCTGAAGGAGATCCGGAAGTCCTGCTGCAGAATCTGTATGCGGCAGAAAATGAGGGAAAGCCAGCGCCATCCGGATCGCAGGATATGGCTGGAATCATCTACCCCGGGATCAGCCGACTTGATTACGATTTCAACTATCAAGGTGGTTATTTCCCGGTCCATGTTGAATCCAACAACAATCCCGCGGTGGCAGGCTGGTTGGAAAAAGTGATCAGCATGGTGCCCATAAGCCAGCGCCCGTTGGGGTATGACCCGCTGGAAGAAAAAAATCTCGATCCGCACTGGATCCAGAGGCTGAGTCAGACCGGCAAGAACTGTTTTAATGCCATAATTTCCATGGATGCGCAGGCACTGGGAGCATCCATGAATGAATGTATGATCTGTTGGCAGCATATCCTGCCAGGAACCGTCCGCCACCGTACCATTGCAATCGACTTGGTTGAAATCCTTTCTTATTATCAAAATCGCTATATTGGAGCCATGTATTCCGGATGTGGAGGCGGCTATCTATACATTGTCTCTGAGGAACCTGTGCCGGGTAGTTTTAAAGTGAGTATTCGAATAGCAAAATGAAGACAGTCATTGTTACCGGAAGTTTCAATAATATACAATCCCGGGATGTCCGTTTCCTGGAGGAAGCCGCAAAGATTGGCCCATTGACCATATTGCTGTGGTCGGATGATGCTTACCAACAAATAAAAGGCCGAAAATCGGAATTTCCTCAGGCAGAGCGTCAATATATTCTGGAGTCGGTTCGTTATGTGCAGCAGGTGATTCTGGCAAACAGGATGGCATTCCCGGACGAGATACCCCAGGTTGATGGTGTTAAACCGGATGTATGGGTGGTACCTGAAAGTGAAGATAACTTTTCCAAACGGCATTTCTGCGCATCTTATGGGGTGGAGTATGTCATTGTGAAGGAGAAGGATCTGGCAGATTTCCCAATCTTTCCGTACGAAGATGATAACGCGTCTTCCCGGAAGAAGGTGTTGGTAACCGGTTGCTACGACTGGTTTCATTCGGGGCACGTACGTTTCTTCGAAGAGACCTCCGGATTAGGCGACTTGTATGTGGTGGTGGGCAGTAATGCCAATGTACGCCTGCTCAAGGGCGAAGGCCACCCCTTGTTTTCTGAGCAGGAACGCCGCTACATGGTGCAGTCCATCCGGTTTGTAAAGCAGGCCCTGATCTCGAGCGGCAACGGCTGGATGGATGCCGAACCGGAGATCGAGCAAATCAGACCGGATTTTTATGTGGTCAATGAAGATGGCGACAAACCTGAGAAAAGGCAATTCTGCCAGGAGCACCGGATTGAATACGTGGTTTTGAAACGCGTCCCCAAAGATGGATTGACCCCCAGGCAAAGCACCGATTTACGCGGCTTTTAGGGAGCGTGGCTATGTATTACGCAGTCATCATAGCCGGCGGTGCAGGAACCCGGCTCTGGCCGCTCAGCCGGCGCAATTACCCCAAGCAAGCCCTCAAGCTGGTGGGGGAAAAAACCATGTTCCAATATGCTGTGGAGCGGATCCGGTCCATTTTCCCTCCAGAGCGGATCATGGTAGTCACCCTGGCCATGCATGCATCCATCCTGATGAAACAGGCACCTGAACTCCCCGGGGAGAATTTCATCCTTGAACCCGAGGGGCGCGGCACAGCCCCGGCCATTGGGCTGGCTGCGATTCACTTAACAAAACAGGATCCTGAAGCCTGCATGGTCATCCTGACTGCTGACCACTTTATAGAAGATACGAAGCGTTTCTGTGAGGTGATAAAAGCTGCAGAAAAGGTGGCGGATGGCAGGTTGATGACACTTGGTATCCAACCGGCATTTCCATCCACCGGATTCGGGTACATCCATCAGGGTTCATTGATGGGTCAGGAAAATGGATTTCCTTTTTATGCGGTTGAACGATTTACCGAGAAACCGGATCTTGTCACAGCCCGGAAAATGGTGGAAAGCGGGGAATATTCCTGGAACAGCGGCATGTTCGTCTGGCAGGTAGGCCGTATCTTGAAAGAATTTCAGCGCCTAATGCCGGATTTTTACACACTTCTGATGGAAGTTAAAGCTGGCCTGGGTACGCCCGAATATCCGGCTGTGATGGAACGCGTCTGGCCACAGGTAAGCAAGGAGACAATTGATTATGGCATCATGGAAGGTGCAACCGATGTGGTTGTCATACCGGTCGATATCGGTTGGACGGATATTGGAAGCTGGGGCAGCCTGTTCGACCTATTGCCGGCAGACGCTGATGAAAATGTATTCGTCGGGCCGCATATAGATATTGATACTAAAAATACCCTGATCTTTGGAGATAAACGCCTGGTGGCTGTGATGGGGGTGGAGGACTTGGTCATTGTCGACACGGATGATGTCGTGATGGTCTGTTCGCGTGAACGGGAACAGGATGTGAAAGCCCTGGTTGAATACCTGAAAAAAACGCACCAAGAACGCCTGATTTGAAGAAATAACGATCTTCTCTTAATAAAAGGCAAAATGACATGATTACCAAAGGCATTCTTAATCCGCAAATCTTAGACCTGATCGCCCGCGTGCGCCATACCAATACTCTGGTCATCTCGGATCGTGGATTTCCTTATTGGCCGATGATCGAAACGGTGGATATCTCCCTGGTGGATGACATTCCCACGGTGTTGCAGGTTTTTGAAGCCCTGAAAGCTAATTTTATAATTGGACAGATATTTATGGCGGCTGAATTCAATGCGAATAATTCTTCGGAAATACGGCAAAAGTTTACGGATTCCAGGGGTACAATTCCCATTGCATTTGAACCCCATATTGAATTTAAATTACGGGTTCCACATGCGATCGGCCTCATTCGAACCGGTGATACAATCCAATACGCAAATATGATCCTGGTATCTGCGTAGAAAAGAATTGTTTTACAATCAGCCGGGGCGGCCGCGGGCGGAGTGTAAACAGAGGCCAGCTCATCCAACGGAACATGCTTCAATTCGACGAGAAAATGTTCCAAAACAGCCCGGGTAGTCAGGACATCGGCCAGGGCGCGATGCGCACCCGAGCGATCGATCATCAGGTGATCTGCAATTGCTTGCAGGCTGTTGGAGTCAAAGTCGAAGTATTCACGCGCCAGCAAGAGCGTATCAATCGTCCCGACCGGGGGAAATTCCTGGCCGAGGCGGTTGAACTCGCTGCTCACAAAGCCCAGATCGAAGGGGGCGTTGTGGCCGACGATGATTGCCTCGTCCAGCAGTGGTTTTACTTGACCGGTAATTTTGGCGAAGGAGGGTGCATCCGCCAGGTCTGCATCGGTCAGCCCATTCACACGGGCCGCGCCGGGCGAGATGGGCCGGGCAGGGTTGACCAGCGTATCGAAGGAGTCAAACTTTCACAAAGATAAGGCTACGGTAAATAATTGTCATTGACAATGAAAACCATTTGATGTATCATTTCATTATGAATGAAAACTATTGGAAGACCAGGTGGTCTCATGACCAGATCAAAGCCATGCTTCTGGAACAGTTCGATGTGTTCTGGGAGCACGATACCGGCATCCCGCGTGACCGGCTTGCGGAGGTGGAAAGGGCCGCCGGCCTGCCACATGCCGTGATCGTTTCCGGCCTGCGGCGGGTGGGAAAATCCACTCTGCTGGCCCAAATGGCACATAAATTGGGCAAGGAGGCGTTTTACTATCTCAACTTTGAAGATGACCGTTTCCTAGGGTTCCAGGCTGAAAATGCAAACGATCTGTATCAAATCCTGGTCGAGCTGTTCGGGGAACGCAAAGTCTTTATCATAGACGAAGTCCAGAACGTTACCGGGTGGGAACACTTTGTCCGCCGGTTCATGGAGATGGGTTTCAAATTTTACATCAGCGGCTCGAATGCTTCCTTGCTCAGCCGGGAATTGGGCACACGCCTGACAGGGCGCTATGTGCCGGTCGAATTATTCCCGTTCTCCTTTCATGAGTTCCTGGAATTCCGCGGCATGCCAATCCCTAACCTAAAGCGGATGACCACGGCTGACAAGGGAGTGATTGAAGTCTGCCCTGGCATCCTATTTACAGATGGGAGGAATTCCGGAGGCGCTCAAATACCCTGAACTACCCCTGCTGCGGACTTTGTACGATGATGTGCTCTACCGGGATATCGCCACCCGTTATCACCTGGACGCCGTTATTGCACTCAAGGAACTTGCGTTCTTTCTATTGAGCAACCCTGCCAACCTAGTATCGTTCAACAAGCTCAAGAATCAGTTCCAGTTGGGTAGCGTGAACACAATCAAGAGCTACATCGAATACATGGAAAACAGTTGGCTCGTATTCACTTTGAACCTGTATGACTTTTCCGTCAAGCGCCAGCAAATCGCTCCCAAGAAAATCTACTGCATCGACAGCGGCCTTTCCACTGCCGTAGGTTTCGGTTTTTCTCCCAATTCCGGTAGACTACTGGAGAACCTGGTGTTCCTGGCTTTACGGCAGAATTCCCAGGAAATCTACTATTACACCACTCCCGGCGGTTTTGAAGTGGATTTCTACCTTCCGGAGAACCGGCAATTGGTTCAGGTGACACAAAACCTGGATGCCCCGGTCACGCGTGAGCGCGAGTTGCGCGCCCTGGCGGAGGCAATCCAGGCGATCAAGGCGAAGAGTGCTTTAATCTTGTCGGACTCGAACGAAGATGGGTTTGAGGTAAACGGGATTCTGGTCGAGGTGCGCTCAACTGCAGAATGGCTGCTCTCACGATAAAACCTGTCTTGAAATGCTGATCCAGGCTGAATCTGGAAACACCAAGGGACCTGGCCGCATGTTATTCGGGTAGCAGCATGCCTGGCCAATTGTATAACTGTACATCCCGGCGTTCTCCAGCAGATTGGATTAACTGCTTTGTAAAGCCAGAGCGAGAACATATGGCATAGATAATCTTTTTCCCATTGACCTCGTGCAAAATGGCAGATGCCTTATCTTCCAATTGCTGGAGAATATCGATTCCGACCGGACGGCTGGCCCATTTGCATTCGACCAGCATCGCATTGCCTGTTCCCAAGAGAACCAGATCAATCTCCTGATTAGCCTGCCACCAACTACCAATCTTCTCCGGAACAAAGGGCAAACGACCTGTCAGGCCCTGACGCCAGAAATATTGCTGGCAGACCTGTTCAAAAATTGGGGCGGAAAAATTGTCCAGTTCCGGAGCGATTGCAGTTTCCCAGACAACGGATTTAGCGCCTCGTTCCAAGCTGCGACCAATTAGGCAGAACGAAGCGGAACCAGAAGCGCAGGAAATTATCTTTGAGCCGGTAGATACCCCGCCGGCTTTTGGCTGGCTGTGTCTCTGTCACCGGCACGCAACGTTCCACCAAATGCAATTGCTGGAGCGTTTCCAAATAGGCTGTGATGCTTTCCAAGCCGGCAGCCTGCTTGATCTCATTCGGGCGTGTGTTGCCGGCTGCAATGGCCTGCAGGACGGCATAATAGTTTCTCGGCTCCCGCAGTTCCTGCTGCAACAGAAATCGAACTTCATCATAAAGCAGGGAGCCGCGTTCCAAAATACCATTCAGGATATTCATTTCCAGGGTTTGCCCCGGCCGGATGGTTTGCAGGTAGGCCGGCGTGCCTCCATAAACGGCATAGGTCCGCAGCCGGTCGTCCGGCTTGGACTTATCAAAGAAGAATTGCGCATCGAAGAATTCGAGCGGTTCGAGCAAATATTGCGCGGTTCTGCGCCCATACAAAGGGGCTCTGTATCCGAGCACAGTCTCTTCCATCATGCCGATATACGACCCACACAAGATAAGCATGATCTGTGTATTTTTAAGAACCTGATCCCATATCCGCTGGAGGATGGATGCAAGCGGCGAATAGGCTGCAACCATATAAGGGAATTCATCCAAAACCAGGATCAGTCGCTCCGATTGCGACTGGCGTGCCAGCGTCATAAAAATATCATCCCAGGTGCCATAAACCGCACCGACCTGGCCTGGCCCAAACAGGGCATTATTGATAACGGCAGATAAATTGAGGCGCAGCACCGGCTCGGAAACCTGGTCGGCCACAAAGAAGATGGCGCGTTTGCCTTCGCAGAAATGGGCAAGCAACTCTGTTTTCCCAACACGCCGCCGGCCATACAGGACGAATAACTCGGCCTGGTTGGAGGCGTGATGCCTTTCAAGCAGGGACAATTCGGTTACCCGGTTGACAAACATGTCGCCTCCTTTAGCATAAGCACGATTATCATAATCACGCTTATCTTATCGCATGTACGGGCAAATGCAAAGAGGGCATTTCAGCGAAGCTGAACCGGCGCGCTTGCTGTTAACCTCGCTGGAGACGCTGCCACGCTGCCAAGGAGCAGGTCGCGATTTTCATCGTTCCGTTGTCCTTCACCTTTCGGGTACAGGCGGGAAGTCGGACTCCGGAGTTTGTGTTTCATCAATTATCTTGCATGAATACCGGGAAGGTATTAGAATTTTTGGGGTGGTTATTTCATTGGTAGATTATCACTAAAGGAGGACCCATGCTTCCAGAAAATCGCATTCCCACTCATCCAGGAGAAATCCTGTTGGAAGAATTTTTGAACCCACTTGGGCTTTCGCAGGTGGCTTTTGCGGGTCATATCGGTGTGCCAGTCCAGCGTATTAACGAAATTGTACGTGGCAAGCGGGGAATCACCCCTGAGACTGCCTGGTTGTTTTCAGAGGCTTTCGGGACAACTCCGGAATTCTGGTTGAATCTACAAACCAACTACGAACTGGTACGTTATCGTCCAAAGCGACAAGTAGGGCGGATTGCAGCGTCAGTATAATTTGATCGAAAACTGAAAATACTGATAGTGAAACGGCCTCAAGATTGAGGCCGTTTCTAGCATTTCACCCACCTGCCATCCGCCTGGCTGGAGGCGATCACGCTGTGCACAAAGCGCACGCCCAGCAACCCATCCAGGGAGTTGGGGAAATAGAGAGCCAGCGGATCGACCTGTGTTCCGGCTCTGCGGGCGGCGATGGCTTCGGCCGCGTCGGAATACAGGTTGGCAAAACCTTCGTGGAAACCCTCCGGGTGACCGGCAACAATCCGGCTGGCACGGGCGGCCAGCGGCAGGGTGCCCGGTCCATTGGGAGTGCGGTTCTGGGAGGGGCCGTGCAATGGTTTGAAGGTCAGCGCCTGGGGGAATTCCTGCATCCATTCCAGCGTACCCTGGGTGCCGCTGACCCGGATGCGCAGGCAATTTTCCACACCCGCGGCGGCCTGGGTGACCCAGAAACTGCCGCGTGCGCCGTTGTCCATGCGCAGCAGCGCCCCGGCATAATCATGCACCAGCCGCCCGGGCACGATGGCGCCCACCTCCGCAGCCACTTCGGCCACTTCCAGCCCGGTGATGAAGCGCAGCAGGTTGTGGGCATGCGTGCCGATATCGCCCATCACCAGCGAAGGCCCGCCGCTGACCGGATCATAACGCCAGGGCAATTTCCCGGCGGAGGGATCCGGATCATTTTCAGCGGCCTTGCCGCCCTGAACGTATTCCACCTGCACCAGGCGGATGCGTGCCAAGCTGGCCGTCCATGACCATGG
The DNA here is from genome assembly GCA_963746015.1 of uncultured Chloroflexia bacterium. Classification (GTDB taxonomy): domain Bacteria; phylum Chloroflexota; class Anaerolineae; order Anaerolineales; family Villigracilaceae; genus UBA877. Next base: position 234,333 of record CAVUZS010000003.1, on the reverse strand, counting down.
CTTTGGCCTGGCGCACCATCGGGTAGCCGGTGTAATTATGCGTCAGACAAAAGACCAGGCCGGTCTGCTGCACTTTTTGATGCAAGTCTGCTCCGCCTCTGCGAGGGTATTGGTCATGGGCTTGTCGCAAATGACATCGAAGCCACGTTCCAGCGCCGCCACGGCATAGTCATAATGGCTGTCGTTGGGTGTCATGATGGCAACCACATCCGCACCGTCCGCCCGGGCGGCTTCGGAATCCAACATTTCCAGCACATTGGTATAAACGCGCTCGGGGGCCAGGCCGATTTCCAGGCCGGCTTTCTTGGCGCGTTCCGGGTTGGAGGAAAGCACCCCGGCGACCAATTCATAGCGGTCATCCAGGCGGGCGGCCTGGCGGTGCATGGCGCCGATAAAGGAACCGGGGCCTCCGCCGATCACGGCCAGGCGCAGCCGGCGCCCCAGGGTGGATATTACCGGATTGAGTGTCATCTACTTGCCCTCCAGATAATGGCTGATGGCCTGTACGACCACTTTATGGTCGTCTGCCTGCGCCAGCCCTGAAACGGTGAGCGTACCAACCATCCCGGTGCCTTTGAGCATGATCGGGAAACAGCCGCCGTGCGGAGCATATTCGCTTTCGGGCAGCAGGAACTTCTCTTCGATGCTCTTGCCCTCGCTCTGCAACAACTGGCCCAGGTAAAAAGAGCTGTGCCCAAAGCGGTTGACCAGCCGGACCTTGCGTTTGACCCATTCATCGTTGTCTGCGCTGGTGCCCGGCCGGCTGGCATGGAAAAGCTGCTGTTCGCCGCGCCGGATGTCGATGGTGATGGGGAGTTCATTTTGGATGGCATATTCCACCAGCCAACTGCCGATCTGCCAGGCAGTATCTTCGTTGAAGGCGCTGAATTGCAGTTGCTGCTCTTCCAAAAGCAATCGTTCCAGGATTTCATCCATGGGATTTCCTGTCTTCTTGGCAGATTTTTTCTTACTTTTTGTTCGCAAGCGAAATCTTAACCCCAGTTAATTCATTTGCTACCATCGAGCGGTTCCACAATAAGAGCAATTCCGAACATTTTCTGAAACTGGCTGCCCGCAGACTCTACATGTACCTGCCCTAAATTTATCTGATCCTTTCGCAATCAAATCAGAGCGAACAGTGACTTGGGGCAGAAAATCTCCCGCGCGCCAACTCCAACGGTACCCACAAATCTGACAGTAATAATTGTAAATTGTTTTTGCCCTTGCTAGTGCCGACTTCCTATTGCGTTCACTTAACACCACTATTAGAATACCGAATCCAATACAGAATGCTGTTCCTCCGTAACCAATCAAATTTAAAATCGTTTGGTTATTGTTCGGTAACCTATCCAAAATTGACATACTTGCCATAGAAATGCAAGCGAGTGCGATAATTGCGACTATAATACCTGCTATCCAACTACCACAACTGCTTGTCTTTATTTTCCTTCCTGACTTTGGATCAGACTCAATACTGTTCTCGTCCACTTTGAATCCGCCACAATTCGGACATTGCACTTGATTTGACATTTTGAGCTCCTTCTTCTTGCAGGAAGACTAACACATATTTTAGAAATGTTTTGAGGGCTGATATTTGGTTCCTATAAAAACCTACCAAGGATATTATACGACTGGTTGTTAAACGCTTGTCACTTCTTGGCAACTTACCTCACCTAGTCAACGCCTGAAATCGTTCGAACCCGGATTTCGCATTCCTCAGGATATCAAATTTTACGGCTTGAGATGCGCATCGAAGAATTTCCAGAAGAACTGCAGTGCAACGATAGTCATGAAAGGTTGATCTGCGTCGGCTAGGCATGTCCACCACCGATAACCGTGTACAGTTCCATCAATCTGGAACCCGTACATTACTTCCAAAATCCTGTTGGATGTCGGCAAACGAGTTCATCGATAAGGTTTTGGTTGGCACCTAACCTTTATCCAAAGTTGCCCCTTTTGTCAATCAAATTTGTGATTTACTGAATTTAGCAAGGTCAATTCCATTTTCCCTGTGCTCCTGCAACATGAGTTAGAAATCAAGGTGTCGGCGTGACCGTTGGAAGTATTTGTAAGCCTTGCTGTAACGCATCGCGGACAGCAAAGTAGGCAGGTTTTGGATTGTAATCCTTGTCAAACATCAGCGGATCGGCGGTAGGAACTCTCACAGTACACCAAGGGTCCATGCAGGTAATCCACGAAGTGGCGTCCGAAATTCCCCAGGTAGTAAAGCTGGTGCAGACTTTTGATTCCAAACAAGCCTGGAGCATGTCGTGATACAAGGTAGCCTGATAAGCCCATTTTTGCTCCTGGGTTCCGGGGACTTTGCTGACATCAACGTCAAATTCCGTAATGTATACCTTCACACCCAAGTCACCAAACTTCTTCATGGTTGCCAGCACATCCGCTTCCCTGGGTGGTATGGGACTGCTGTACTTAAGGAGCAAATGCATTTGCATCCCTACTACATCAATCGGTACTCCTTTTGCCTTAAGGGTTTTAACGGTTTCATACATTTTATCAACAGTAAAGCTGGTATTGGCGTCCCTAGGACTTTCATTGTTTAAATCGTTGAAAATCAGGACTCCATTCGGATCCGCTTCTCGCGCCGTGCGGAAAGCGATTTCAATGTATTCCGGACCGATCTTGCTCATCCAAAAATCCGAACCTGGCCACTGTGACCGGTTGGTTGCCTCGTTGGCAATACTCCATTCGGTCACTTTTCCCTTATAACGGCTGACGATCACTGTGATGTATTCCTCGAGGATCTGGATATATTCCTGTTGAGAATAATTGCTGTGCATTAACCAATCTGGAATGGCAGAAGAAGATGCCTCGGTCGCGCCCCAAATCAAATGGGATGCTCTAATTTTGAATCCGTTTTGCAGAGCGAAATTTACTGCAGCATCTATTGACGTAAAGTCATATTCACCGCGTCCTTTCCAAACGCTTGTGGATGAAAATTCGTCAAGTACGGCTACATCAAAATCTTGTTGCATGATGGACCATACCCGCGGATCACGCATATTGTAAATAGAAAACTCGGTACCCGTGGTAATGCCATTTTGTTGGGCAAGCTCGCGTAGAGTAGGCAGGATTTGCGTTTCCGGTTGTGCTATGCCGGATGGGGCCTTCTCGAATAATATCGAGGAAACCACCAGGGTGGAGTGAGGCGCAGAACTGAGCCCAAGGTAAAGTTTTTGCTTTGCAAACAACCCATCTGGTAAATTAACACCTGGCACGCTGGTTACATCTACTGTCAAGACATCCTTTCCATTTTCATCGAGAATTGTAATTGACTTTCCCTGGGGATCGTTGGACACAAAGGTAAAAGGCTGATCTGTTGGAATATTTAATGGAAAGGATTTATTCCAACCTTCAGTAGTCCCATCACGGATACCCAATACCAATTTTCCTGCCTGGGCGCTAACATCCACCCGATTGGTTCCTTGCCACCAATTTCCCGTGGTAGGCTCAGGGATGCCCAAAAACTTGACAATGCCATAATCGGTGTTTTGAGGCGCCATTTTTGCTGTAAACCTGAATGACGAATCCAAGGGCATCCCCAATCCTTCCGGATCCAGATAACCGTCGGTAGTATTTTCAATCGTAACTTGATTGCCATCGAAAGTGGTCGAATAATTAAAAAAATTGTTCATCACGTCAACCGGTTGCCAAGGCACTTGTTGGGACGACAACTCGGGTAAACCGGCGGGCAAGCTTTCTAAAGAATCTTTCTGGAGGTATCCCTCCTGCTTCACCCCGTTGATGAATTCATCTACTTTAACAAAATCCACATAGGTACCAGTAGGAACCACTTGTGAGCCTATGGGTAATTGGGCCAGGGGTTCAAAACCGACATTTCCAGGCCCGGAATAAAGATCTGCTGCCATCGTTAGTATTGCTGATGGACGGGGAGTTGCTGATGGAAGCGGGCTTGCAGTTGGCGCGGCTGTGCTGGTTGGAAGCACGGTGGCGATGGGCAAAGGCGCCGGCGCGCACGAAACCAAAACAATGACAAGAATGGCCATGAGTAATGTGTTCGTTTTCATGTTTCCTCTCGTGTCCCGATTAGAAGGCAAGCGCATGTATCGCGTTTATGCGAATCGTAACCTGCTGTGCAGCACACAGTTACGTCTTATAGACGATTTGCGTAAAATCCATATAAGGATATTACCCGGTTATTTGTGAAAATGCATACTATTTTCATCATTCTGATTTCTTTCGGGATGCGGCGTAAAATGGATTTATCCCGCCCAAATCGGACGGAATAAGTTATCACTCTTCTTGGCGGTGCTATTCTCTGGTGATTACTTTACCAGCCCGATCACCTTTCTCGGGCCTTTATCTCCCATGAGGGCGAGCACGTGCAGGTTGATTGGGTTGGGGCCGGGCTTGAGCGTGGCGGGATCGATTCCCAATTCCGGCAGAATCTCGGGCCAGATTCTCACGCCGAACTTCATGTACGGCCCGCCCTTGGCCTTGTAGGTGGGCAGACCGTTGTCATCCACGCCCACCAGCAGGATGGTGGCGATGAAGTCGACGGTCTGTCCGGCCGGGGCGGAGGCGGGTTGCGGCTGCCCGGCGGCGGCCAGGCCATCCCGCAGGGCGGTGATCTCGGCTTCGATCTGGTCAAGGCGTTCGGTCAAGGATTGGAAGGCGCTGGCGTAATTCGGCGGGGGTCATTTTGTCGAGGGTTGGGGGCTTGGTTTCCATGTTGTTATTCTCCCATGGTCAGGTCGGGCGTTCAGGCACGTGACAAACCGCCCTTTTCGTGAAGGTTACGCAAATGGCGGCTTGTCCGCTAGGCATGCATTCGGAGATGCTAAACTTTCGCCCTATAATGAATGCAAGCAGGTAAGATATTACAAATATTTTCGAGCGCAGCGGGCTGCGGGGAGAATATCCAATGAGAAAGTGACCAACACATCCACGTCACTATCGGGGCGAAAATCCTCCCGCAGGACAGAGCCGAACAAGCTGAACTCCACCACCTTCCAACGGCGGCAGAATTCGCCGATTTTCTTTGGGGGGATGTTCATACCCAGCTTGCCCATGAGTCAATTATGCACCAAATGACGAATGGTGGCAAGCACAAAACAAATCGGGCGGCAAGAATGACCGGCCGCCCGATTGCTCTCTATCCTCTGTTTCCTGCTCTCTACCACTACAACTTGGGGAAACTACCTGGCATTAGCGCTTTTGTTTCCAGGCACAATTCAATCGCCTCACGGATACGCTCCATCAATTTATCCAGCGATTTGGCCTGGGTGTGGCAGCCCGATAATTCCGGTACGCTGGCAACATACCAGCCTTCGGAGTCGCGTTCAACAATTACGCTAAAATCTCTGGTCATGGGACAACCTTCATTGAGACTTTATCCATAATAAGAGGCCGATCCACGAAGAACACCAATAAGCACGAATTTTTTAGTGATTCTCCTTGAAATGACAAACTCACTGTATTTTTTCGTGTCCTTCGTGTGGCTTCGTGGAGAATCTTTTTATTGCGAATAATGTTTATTAGGCTCCTTGGTTTATTGTCTTGCGCCCGGACGGGCATCTTTTTGTACCTTAGTTAATTTCATTACCAGCCGGAGCGCAGCGTTTACGGCTTTCTCATCGGGGAAAGCTTTGGCAACATCCGGCTCCAGAAGTACGAGGTTCGTCCCTGCCGCGGTAAGGCTGCGCGTATTTCCCACGCACACCGTCCTTGAGCAAGGATTTCAAATCATATTCGGGGCGTAGTTCATCGTTCATTTCAGTTGTTTTTTTCTTCATAGGCTTTTCGTTACCGCTTCGCCGAACGACACGCCATGTTTGCGAAGATTGCTTTCCGCTTTGCGTAGATCCCATTCAAAATTCATCAGGCCATTCCAGTAAAGCAAATATACATCAGTTCAAAGCGGTGGACAAGGCCGGAATAAAACTGAGCGGGCGGCAGACCTGACTCTGCCGCCCGACTTCTCTCTACTTTCCCATCCCTACTGCTTACACATTCGGGAATCTGGTCAAAACCACCATCCTTTATGCAGCTACCGGCACAAAAATGCTCGGTTTCATTTGTGTGGAAGAGGCGCTGGATTTAACCCGCGCGAAAACAATTGGCTTGCCTTCGCTCCCGTATTTATCGAGCAACTCCAAATTCAATTGGCGGACTTCAGGGTCGTCCTCTGGTAAAAGGACAAGTTCGAATTTGTCGGGCAATACGTCAAGAACTTTTGGGTTGTTTAAAATATACCGGGTGATTTCGCCCGTCAGGCGTATATTGCGCTCGACGGGATCACCTGTTGCATCCACTTTTGTTTTAGCCATTCTTCGTACCTCCTGCGATAGGTATGCCGGCTGTTAGAGACGTCATTCATCGCAATCGTAGGAGCTCCGTTATAATCTTGCACAGGTACCCATTCATTATTAGTACTTCACGAAAAGGATTTGTAGTGGTGACTTCCCTGCACAGACCGCACCTGTACCTGCGGCGACAGTGGCGCAGGCAAAGCTGGCAGTTCATGGAAGCCCCTACGGGGCTAAAATTGCCAGCCCGCAGGGCTTTCAAGTACTGAGAAGCGGCTTTAGCCGCGCCGAAAAGTTGAAATGCGATAGCCCTGCTTTTCGTGATCTACTGATTATCTTTAAACCTTATCTTTAAACCGGCATTCCAATTGCACAACGAAACTGACAATCTGTCCGTGTTCTGTTACAAATGAGACCCGTAGGGCATTGTCGTTATCAAACAAGTGGCGGAACTCTACGGTTCGCATGGAACTATTTTACAACAAAATCGGGCGGCAGGGCATTATGCCGCCCGACTGCTCTCTATTCTCTATTCCCTGCTCTTCACAACTTCGGAAACCGGCTGATCACCAGCGCCTCGGTGGGCAGCAGGCCCTTGTCGCCGAGCTTCAAGCCGGCCGGGGCGGGACCGGCCTCCTGCGGGGCGCCCTGGTAGACGAAGATCTGCGTGCCTTCCACGGCATACTTCAGCTCCACGTAGGCCTGGCCGGTCAGGGTGCCGGCCATGTCGGCGGCGCAACTGGTGACCCAGCCGATGACCTTGCCGCGCTTATCCAGAACCGGGTCGCCGTTGTGAGCCATGCGCACGCCCTTCTCGGGGAACTGGAAGCGACAGACCACGCCCTTGCGGGCGTGTTCACGCGCCACGAAGGCTTCGCGCCCGATGAACCAGGGTTTGCTGGTCTTGACGTAGGCCCCGAAGCCGGCCTCGGCCACGCCCAGGTCGCGCTGGCCACCCTTGCCGGAGCCGAGGCCCATCTCGTGCCCGTAGAGCGGCAGGCCGGCCTCGGTGCGCAGGGAATCGCGCGCCCCCAGGCCGACCGGCTTGACGCCGAACTTCGCGCCGGCCTTGAGCACGGCGTTCCAGAAGTCCACGGCCTTATCGGGGTGGACGAACAACTCGAAGGCCATCTTCTCACCGGTGTAGCCGGTGCGGGATACGATCAAGTCGAAACCGCCCACTTTGGCGTCGCACAGTTCCGTGCGCTGGAGCGCCAGGATACGCTTGCGGGTCTCGGCACTGACGCCCATCGCCAGCAGGATATCCTGGCTCCTGGGGCCCTGCAGGGCAATGTCCACGCGCATATCCGCGCCGGCCTGCGGGTCGCGCAGGTTGCGGATGATGGCCTGGTAGCCGAGCGTGCGGCTGCCGGGCCAGAGGTTATCGATCTTGACCTTGCCATCCCGGACCGCTTCCAACCATGTGCGATCCTTGTCATCATTGGAGGCGTTCACCACCATCAGGAATTTGTCCGCTGCCCGGCGGTAGACCAGCGTGTCGTCGATGACGTTGGCATCCGGGTCGAGGAAGTGGGTATAGAGCGACTCGCCCGGCTGCAGGCCACCAACTGAGTTGCCGCAGACCGAGTCCAGGAAGGAGGCCGCGTCCGGGCCCTCCAACTGGTAAACGCCCATATGGGCCACGTCGAACAGCCCGGCGGCCTGGCGTGTGGCCAGGTGCTCTTCCATCACGGACGAATACCAGACCGGCATTTCCCAGCCGGCGAACGGGACCATCTTTGCACCGAGCGCTTTGTGGACTTCGTAGAGCGGCGTGCGGCGCAGGGGTGATTCGACTTCCTGCCATTGAAAATCGGGCAAGGCCTTTCCTTCCGTTTTATCCGGGATGCCGATGTACCAGGGTTTCTGCACACCCGTTTCCTTGGCAGGATCTAATTTCAACTTCGCTGGTGCGTCTGCTTCCGATACAACGATGGGGCCGGGTAGGCGGCGCGGCGAATAATCCGGGCTGCCGTCCAGGTTAAAGGATATGTAGCCATCCGAAAGGTCCCGCAGCCAGGCGGCAGCCAGGCCGGCCTGTTCGAGCGGGACGGACAGGCGGTAGGACCCGCCATCCAGGCAGGCCAGGGCGCCGGCGATCTCGCCGCGCGGGGTGGCCAGGCGGGTGGCCTGGGACTGCCCCGGCTCGAGGGCGGATAGGTCGCTGGAAACAATATAATCGAGGTACTGGCGCACGTGCTCCCCGCGCAGGTCGAACACGCCCGTGCTGGATTGGTCGTCGACGTAATAGAAATGCGGGTAACCGTGCGTGGAAGGTTCGAAATCGAGGCCGGCTGAAAGGGCCAGCCTGCGCACCTTTATGCGGGCTTCATTCAAAACGTTGAAGTCGACCTTGGCGCGCCGCTGCGGCTTGCCCCGGACGGACAAAACGCTGTGCGGGGCGGCGGCCAGAAGCACGTCCGCGATGATATCGGCCAACTGGCGGGACTTCTCCTCGTCGAAGCCGCGTTGGGTGATCCAGGGCGTGCCCAGGCGGATGCCGGACGGGTCGGCGGCGGACTTGTCGCCGGGGATAGTGTTGCGGTTGACGACGATGCCGGCTAGGTCCAGGATGCGGGCGGCCTGGTCGCCGGAAAGGCTGGTGCCGTCTGTGCCAAGGATGGTGCGGCAGTCCAGGTTGAGCATGTGGCAGTTGGTGCCGCCGAAGGGCACGCGCAAGCCGCGCTCCTTGAAGCGCTCGGACATGGCCTGGGCGTTCTTGATGGTCTGCTTCTGGAGTTTCTCGAACTGCCTGGTCTGGGCCAGCTTGAAGGTAAGCGCCAGGGCTGCGAAGATGTGGACGTGCGGCCCACCCTGTTCGCCTGGGAAGACGGCCTTGTCAAGCTTCCTGGCCAGGGCCGGGTCGGTGGTCAGGATGACCGCCCCGCGCGGGCCGTCCAGGGTCTTGTGGGTGGTGGAGGTGATGACATGGGCATACCCGACCGGCGAAGGCACCACGCCGGCCGCCACCAGTCCGCCGATGTGCGAGATGTCGGCCAGCAGGTAGGCGCCCACCTTATCGGCAATGCGCCGGAAGGTCTTCCAGTTGGGGATCCAGGAGTAAGAGGAGTAGCCGCAGATGATCATTTTGGGCTGGCTCTCCTGGGCCAGTTCCATGACGGCATCGTAGTCGATCTGCTCGGTCTCGGGGTCGACGGCGTAGTGGACGATCTTGTAGAGCTTGCCGGAGCGGTTGGCGGAGGAACCGTGCGTCAGGTGCCCGCCGTAGAGCAGGTTCATGCCCATGACGACCGAGCCGGGTTCCACCAGCGCCTGGTAAACGGCGTTGTTGGCGGGCGCGCCCGAGAGCGCCTGCACGTTGACATAGATCTGGTCGGCGCTCACGCCGTTGGCGGCGAAGGCCTCGGCGCAGCGCCGGCGGGCCAGGGCTTCCACCACGTCGGCGTACTCGGTGCCCTTGTAGTAGCGCGGGTCCGAGCTGCGGCGGAAGTTCGCTAGGCGATTGGGATAGTCGAGTATGCCGGCCTCGCTCATCCAGCGGCTCTCTTCATCGGGGTAGCCTTCGGCGTAGATGTTCTGGAAGGCCGAGGCCATGGCTTCGCGCACGGCCAGGGGGGCCTGGCTTTCGGACGGGATCAGGATCAGTTTGCGGGCCTGCCGTTCGGATTCGATCCGGGTCAGCTCGTATACTTCGGGGTCAAGGTCGGCAAGCGAACCACGGAAAAGGTAATCTGACATAGATATGCTCCTGAAATTTTATGTACAAAATATGAATCCGCTAATCTATGCCAATCTTCACCAATTTTCGATGGTCAATCTAAAGATTTGCGTGGATTAGTGAAGATTAGCGGATTAATTTTCTAGAACAGCAGATAGCCCAGCGCCACGGCTGCCAGGGTGACGGTAATATTATCGACATCCCTGAGCGGCAGGGATTCGACCAGCGCCGCCAACACGGCAAGATAGGTGGTGGGCAGTAGATAGCCTGTAAACGGCCCGGCAAAGACACGCTTGACGACGAATATGAAGAGAATGAAGGCCGTCAGCACCCATCCGCCCAGCAGCATCCCCAATGAGCCGGCCACGGACTTGTCCTTGTTCCACGGCAGCTTCGGGGAGTGGATGCCGCGCCCCACGATATCGGCCAAGCCGTCGCCGCCGCACATCAGCATCACGGCGATCATGCCGATGGGCGAATCCTTCCAGAAGACCAGCGTCATCACCACGAAGATGATGCCATAATAGAGCGGGCCGCGCAGGATCTCGCGCCGATCGCCATTGCGGCTCATGGCTTTGACCGAGGATTCGTCTTTGACCACACCCAACCCGATCAGCGCAAACTGGACGGAGAACAGCAACGGGACCAACGCGGCCAGCCAACGATAGTACCAGAGGTCCGGGCTTGGGAACAGCAGCCAGCACAATACGAACAGCGGCCCGGTGAAGATGTGGATGAGCTTGCGGCTCAGGCGGCTTTCGATCCAGCCGCGGTGCGCGGCAAAGTCCAGCGCCCGGATTTCCGCGAGGGCCAGCACAAGCGTGATAAAAAGGGCGAGAAGGGGATTCATGGCGGGTTCCTGTCAGACGAGAGGATTCTCAAGGAATGCGGCGGGTTGAGTGTATAGATTGTATCTTATTTAGGACTTGAGCAGAATACCAGTCTCAGAATAATTTGAAGACAAAATGTAATACCGCCAGCAGGACAAGGATCCCGACGATGGCCAGGCAGCCTTGCACGACAAATTTCAGGATATGGTGCCAGAAGAAGCGGATGATCACGAATATCACGATAGCCGCCAGGACGGCTACCACGAGCCAGAAGTACGGGGCGACTTGGGACAAAAAACTACTCATGATCCACCTCCTCTGGAGAATATCCGGTTTCCACCGTGTATACTTTGCCGCGCTTAACGACCTGTTTGACCAGGTTCGCCCCAAAGCGATAGCCAAGCTGGCGGTAATCCGGCACGGAGAGCACCAGCAAATCGGCCTGTTTTCCGGGCTCGATGGAGCCGATCCGGTCGGCGCGGCGAATCGCATGGGCGGCGTTGATGGTGGCGGCGGCGATGGCTTGGGCAGGCGTCAGTTTCAGGGTCCGGCAGGCCAGGGCGATGACGAACTGCATGGACTCGCACCAGGCTGTCCCGGGGTTGCAGTCCGTGGCCAGGGCCAGGAATCCGTCTGCTGCCAGGATCTTTTGGGCCGGGGTGTAGGCGCTCTCCGCCAGGCCGAAGGGCGTGCAGGGCAGGGAGACGGCCACAGTATCAGATTCGGCCAGTGCGGAGATATCCGCCTCGGAGGTCCTGACCAGGTGGTCGGCCGAGACGGCGCCCAGTTCGGCGGCCAGGCTGGCCCCGCCCAGGGCTTCGAACTCATCCGCGTGGAGCTTGAGCGGGAAGCCCAGTTCCTTTGCCTTTGCCAGGATCCGGTGGGACTGGGCCAGGTCGAAGGCGCCGGTTTCGCAAAAGACGTCCACGAATGGCAGTGGACGGTTGGCGGTTAGCTTTTGGCCAGACCACCCGGCTTTGACGGCGGGCAGCATTTCTTTGCACAGGTGGGCAGTGTAACCCTGTGGGTCGTCCTTGTATTCGGGCGGGACGGCGTGCGCGCCCAGGAAAGTGGGAGCCAGTTCGAGCGGGCCCTCTTTATCCAATCTCAGAATGGAATCCAACATGCGCAGCTCGGTTTCCGTCTCCAGGCCGTAACCGGTCTTGGCTTCAGCGGTAGTGGTGCCGTGGGCGAACATGCTGTGCAGGCGCGGGCGGGTTTCGTTCATCAGCGTATCGAGCGAAGCCAGGCGCGTCTGCCGGACGGTGGAGAGGATCCCGCCGCCGGCGGCCAGGATTTCCAGGTACCCGGCCCCGCCCATCTTCATTTCGAATTCGGCGGCGCGCTCCCCGGCCCAAATGACGTGGGTGTGCGGGTCAACGAAGCCAGGCAGGACGACACAGCCGGAGGCATCCAGGCGGGGTTCATTGGGATAAGCAGCCAACAGCTCGGTGGTGGACCCGACCGCTAGGATGGCCTCATCCCGGACCAGGACGGCCCCGTCTTCCAAGAGGCCCAGGCGCCCGAGGACATGTCCGCGCTGCGGGCCGCCACTCACGGTGAGGAGTTGGGAAGCGGAGTGGATCAACATCTATCCCATCCCCTTGATCAATCCGCCCGGCTGGCAGGTGCGGCAAAAGTTGGTGATGCGCTGGTTGGCGCTGACCAGGGAAATGCGCGTGCCGCAGCGCGGGCAGGGTTCGCCGGTCTTCATATGGACGTTCAGGAAATCGCGCGGTTTGAGGTAAATATTTTCCTGCATCTCTTCCTGGACCTTTTCGACGGCCTCGGACAAGGTAGACCGCATGGCTGCGTACAGACGCCCCACTTCCTCGGCAGTGAGCTGAGTGCGCTTGCGGTACGGGTGCAGGCGGGCCGCCCACAGGATTTCATCCGCATAGGCGTTGCCGATGCCGGCAATGAACTCGCCACGCGTCAGTATGCCTTTGATCTCGCCGCGATAAGGCTTCAACCGTTCACGGAACTCTTCCAACGAAAGATCGAACGGCTCCGGCCCCAGGCCGGCATAGTCGGGAATGGACTCTAGAGTATGCGTGAGATAGAGCTGGCCCATTTGTTTCTGGTCCACATAGCGCAATTGCCGGCCATCTGCGAAGGTGAAGACGACATGGGTCTTCGCCAGGCGCTTGTCGGTGGGCGCAGCCAATTGCAGGCGGCCGGTCAGTTTGGGGTTGATCGCAAGGAACTGTACAGGAGCACCGCCCAGGAATGAAAAGATCAGGAATTTGCCGCGCCGGGCAATCCCGGCGACGCCTGCGCCGGTCAGGCAGGCTTCGAAGCCCTGGTGGGTCAGGTCACGCACGACGATGGGTCCGCCGGGCGGGACGACCTTCACATCCGCGATGATCTGGCCGACGATCCGGCGATTAAGGACTGCGCATACGACTTCGAGTTCAGGCAATTCAGGCATAGGAACTATTAAATTGCCAAGGGTCGATTTCGATTAACACACGGTATGTTCCAATCCTCAAAGAAAAGCCCGCTTCTCCTTTGAGTTTCTTTCGCTATTTTCTCAGCTTCAGGTCCTTCTTTGCCGTATTCCAAGGTATCGTTTCTTCACGAACAGAACGCGCCTACTTGATCTCGTCTGCATCTTCGGCGTCTTCGAGCATCGTCACGATTTGCTCCCAAACGGCCATATCCACCAGTACGGCGGATCTTTTTCCCTGGGGGCCAACCACAAAATTAACCGATTTCAATATTTCTGCGACTGTCATCTTTCACCTCGCGATTACATTATACAGCAGTCTGTTATCTCTCCATTTTTACCAGCGCGCCGCGGATGCGCCCCAAGAGGATCTTCTTTTCCCTGGGGAAGTTCTCGACCTCGAACAGGCGCGCCGCCAGCAGCGGCAACTGCCAGGCATCGATCTCGCCCTGGCGGGCCGGATGGACCTGCAGGTAGCGCTTCCGGTAAACCGAGATCATCCACAGGCGCGAGGCGTTAATCACCAGGCGCATGGCGACGGGCACCCTGGGAGGCAGGCCGCCGGTCTGTAAGAGCAAGATCGTCCTGGCCACGTCTGCCAGTGGGTGGCCGCGCGTCCCGGTCATCCAGTCGATGATGACCGGACCGTGCTCGGTCATGAGGATATTGTCGGGGTGGAAATCACCGTGGCAGACCGCATTTTCCTCGGGGCAGTGTGCCAAAATGGAGCAGATTTCCTGCTTCTCTTTCTCCGTGAGGTCACTGGCCCACGTAATGCCGCGTTCGATCTGTTCACGCTGGCTGTACGTATCAGGCGGCAGGAGCCTGGCATGCATTTTGGCATGGTATTCTGCCAGAAGATGGGATATGGGAATGATTTCCCAGGGCCGGCTTTCCAGGATCTTCAGCAGCGAAGTGCCGCGGATGCGCTCGAAGACGATCCCCAGCCGCCCGTCGACCTGCAGCATTTCTTCCGTGGCAGGGACGGGCAGGCCGGCCTCCCAGGCCAGGCGGGTAATGGCGAATTCCCGCTCGACCGCAACGGCCGGGAACCCTGCGTGGTAGAGCTTGAGGATACGCTCGTCCCCCCAGGCGTAGACGTCCGCGGTCCGCCCGGCACCGATCCAAGCACCTTTTTCCATCCTACCTGCCTCCCAGGTACTCTCCGACCTGCTCCAAGGCTTGCGGGAGATTCCTGCGGCCCAATCCGACCCTGAAATGGTTCCCCGGAAAATCGAACAGGCTGCCCGGGACGACCATCACGCCTTGTTTATCGAGGATATCCTGGCAGAACCCTTCCACCGGCCCGTCGCCCAACCATTCCGGGAAGGCCACGGAACCGGCTTTGGGACTGAACCAGTTGAAAGATCCCCTGTGGTCGCCAAAGAACCGTTGCGCGCTTTTCAGGTTCGCCTGCACGATATCCAGGTTGCGATGGATGATCTGCTCCTTGTTCTGCAAGGCGATCAGGCCGAGGATCTCAGCCGGGGCGCTGTTGCAAATGGTCGTGTAATCCTTGAAGCCAAGCCAGCGTTCCATCAATCCACTCGCCCGGGTGGCCAGCCAGCCGATGCGCAGCCCGGGCAGGGCGAAGGACTTCGACAGGCCGGATAAGGAGATCCCTTTTTCATACAAGTCACAGACCGGCGGGAGTTGGGTGGAGGGTTCATATTCGAGCAGCCGGTACATTTCATCCGAGAAAAGATACAGGCCGTGCTTGCGGGCCAGCCCGACGACCGCCTCCTGCTCGGCGCGGGAGAGCGTATAGCCGGTGGGGTTGTGTGGGAAGTTGATCACGAGCAGGCGCGTGCGGTCAGTCAGGCTGTCTTCCAGCTTGTTAATGTCCAAATGCCAGGTGTAATCCATACCCGGTTCCACCGCCCAGTCGGTCACCTCACAGCCGATGGAACGGGCAATCTCGTGCAGCGACTGGTAGGCTGGGCTCACGGCCACCACCTGGTCACCGGGCGACAGCAAAGTCTGCATGGCGATGAAAATGGCCTCTTCAGGCGCGGCAATGATGACGTCTTCGGGAGTAATGTGCTGATAGAGTCCGGCGACTGCGCGCCTCAATAAAGGATGGCCCTGCGACTCGGTATAGCTTAACTTCAGTCTCTGCCACAAATCCAGGCTTTCCGGGGCAGCCATTTGGAGCAATTCGGACATGGCAAGGCTTTCGCAATCCGACGGGCTCAGCAGGTATTTCACTTTGAATTCGTATTGGGCGAAGTAGCGTTCCAATTTGAAGGGATTTAGAGGCATGGTTACTCCATTATGGTGTTCTCTGAACGCTTTGCGTGTAGTCGCATCTTTTCCATGGATGAACACGGCTAAATAAGATGTACGCGTTTTTTTGATCAGGACTTTATCTAAAAATTCTCTACCGTACACTTTTATTCGAGCAGGTGATTCTCAACACGAATGTCACGAATAAACGAATAACACGAATTTTTTTAGGTTTATTCGCGTCATTTGCCCATTTGCGTTACGTGTGCCCAATAGGGTATTCGCGTTGAAAAATGTACGGTAGCAAGTCTAAAAATCGGTGTTCCTCCGTGTTTAGCTGTGGTTGTTTTTTGACTTAAAAATCGCTTTCTCGGGTGCTGGCAGGAATGCACCGGTTCAGCCACCCCAGGCACAGTCCAAAAACGACCAGGGGAATTACCACGTTCAGTATCTCCACCTGCAGCAGGACGTCGAAGAAAAGCAAGACAACCACCAGCACATCGATTAGAAGAAAAAGGCTGGCCGTCAATGGAAAACGCACACCTTGCCTGTCCATCGCAAGGATCACGGCCGTGATCGGGAGCAGCAGCAGCAACTGGTCGTAGGTCCAGGTGTAGGGGGTGATCAAGAGTGTGACGGTGACAGCCAGGGCGAGTATGCTCAACGGTGCCAGGGCCGCGCCCGCATACAGGCTGGCCCGGAAGAACCCGAATAGGATGAGCAGGCCGGCCAGGCCGCCGATGATCAGCGTAGCGGTGGGGGCATTATGGCTGATCAGCGCGCCCAACCCCCAAACGGTGGGGGAGTCGCCGAAGGTCTCCGCCAGCTTGTTGCCGCCGACATGCCAGTATTGGACGACCCATCCGGGGTTATCGATCAGCCCGGCAACCAGGAGGAATATCCCGGAGGCAAGCGTCCCGAAGATGGCACTCGCACGTTTTTGGAGGCACAGCCAGATTGCCGCCAGAAGGATGATGAGGAGGCCCAGGTTGGGCTTGAGCGCCAGGAACCCCAGCAGGAAGCCGCCCCAGAACCACTTCCCCTTTTGCCATAGAAATGCGATCCATGCCAGGGCGAACAGGAACAATCCGCTCACCTGGCCCTGGGTCAGGGTCAGGAGGGTCGGGCGGAAGAGCACGGTCCCGGCAAGCAGTGGGATGAAGAAGAGTTTCGTGCGCAGATCGTTTCCCGGGTTCAGAAGCATGACAAGGGAGGCGAGGATCATCAACTGGGTGAGCGTTACCCAGGCGATATAGGCGCTGTGGAACGGGAGGAGGCCGAACGGGACGAAGAAAAAGGCCAGCGGCAGTGGGTAGAGGAAGGCCGGGTTGAGGGCGAGACTTGTTTCATACTGGGGATATCCGGCAGCCATTGGGCAGGGTCATAGGGGTTTTCTCCCTCACCAACCATTCTCCCTGCCAGCCAAAACGGCAGGAAGTCTCTATCGTTGTTATGAACCTGCATGGAATTGTCAATGCGGATGGCGCAGCAGGAGGCAGAGCAAGATCACCACCGGGATCGCAAGCCCAAGCCAGTATTTTTTCAATGCGACCATCTCAGGCCAACTCTTTCCCCAGGCGGCTGACGGCCAGCAGCGCCAGCAGGTTGAACCCGATTGCCGCCAGCGCGACCGCCAGGAACCCCAGTCCGTACAGCCGGGGAGCCAGGAAGTCGCCCATGGCGCGGCCAAAGGAAAGGGCGGCCACGTTGCAGGCCATCAGGGTGGCACGCGCCGAAGGCAGCAGTTCGGTCATCAGCGGGATGCAACTGACGATGGTGAATTCGAAGGAAATGTAGAAGAAGAACAGGCCGGCCAGTGCCCCAAATTCTGTCCGGCCGAGCCAGGGCAGGGCCAGGGCCGCCAGCGAGTTGACCCCCAGCCCGAGGGCGATGGCGCGCAGTTTGCCCAGCCTGTCGACGAAAGCAGCCACCAGTCCTTCGGCGCTCATTTCGGAGATGCCGATCACGGCGGAGGCGGCTCCCAGTGCAGCGATCTTGAGACCGAATGAGTCCTGCAGCCAGACTCCAAAGACCAGGTTGACCTGTTCATTGGCGGCGCGTGGCAAGCATCCCGATGGCCAGGCCGGCCAGGGCGGGCAGGGAGGTCAGCACCAGGCGAAAATTTTCGCGTGAGCGCTTGCATGCTGGCCGGAACATCCTCTCTTGGCAGCATCCAGAACAGGCCGCCAACGATGAACACGCCCAGCAGGGCCAATAAGGGGAAAGGCGCCATCCAGCCCTTGCGGGCGATCAGGAAGCCCATCAACGGGACTCCGACCACGAACGCCAGCGACCAGCCGAACTCGGTGAAGGCGATCGTCCGGCCGCGCCGTTCGTAGGGGACGCGGTCGCCGATGTAGGCCTGCATGCCCGGGTCGAAGATGTACTTGCCGAGGGTTGCCAGGACCAGCGAGATGGTAAAGCCGGGAAAGCTCGGCCAGAAGACCACCACGGCCGCCCCGACCATGAAGAGGCCTGCCCCGAAGAGCATGCCGAAACGCCGTCCGCGCCGGTCGGCCACCGCAGCCGCGAACGGGCCGACGGTCCCGACCACGCTGCGGGCGGTCAGGGCATAGGAAATGGTCGTCAGGTCCACGCCCAGGCCACGCGCGAAATATCGCCAGGAATGGGTAGACCATCCGGTGCAGGGTGTTGAAGATCGTCCGGATGACCGTGAAGGCGGCCAGTTGCCAGCGCAGGGGAATCCGCATGTCACTTTTGTTTTTGCAGCCACCAGCGGGTCATGAAGTAGGCGGCGGACATGGTCAGGAAGATGACCACGATGAAGAATAACTGGAGCGACAGGATCCCCGAGCTAAAGATCGGGGAGGGCGGCGGGTGCATGACGTAATCGGCCCGTGAGAGCCCGATGCGCAGGGCGGCAAAGAAGAGCACATTGAAAAGCGAAGTGAAAACCGGGCGGGCCAGCAGCGTCAGGCCGATCTGGAGCAGGACACCCGGTCACGGAGAAGATGACGGCCACGCGGAAGCGCGGCTCGGCCAGGAACAGCCCGTTCCAGTTGGCCTGCATGGCCCATAAGGAAAGCGGCAGGTAGGTGACCCAGAAGAAGAGGCCGGTATATCCCAGCGCGGCCGACCAGCGCTGCAGGTTTTCTCGCCGGAACAGAATGCCGAACAACCCGGCCGCGGCCGCAAGCCCCAGCGCGGCCTCCGCCGTCAGTACCCAGGCCCCATGCAAATAGACGATGCGAATGTCATTGCCGAGGGATTTTTCCTGCGGACCGATGGCGGTCAGCCCGGCGGTGGTCAGCAGGGCCAGGATGAACCAGAAAAAGGGGGATTTCAAACGCGACATGCTGTGATTGTAATCGAAACGAGCTTCCAGGGCTGGTTTCGATAGCAAGCAGATCACGAAAACGTAGTAACGACTTCAGTCGTTCGACTAAAAGGCGACTACACAGTCCTGCCTGCGCCAGTACCGCAGGTACAGGTGCGGTCTGTGCAGGGAAGTCGCCACTACATACTGAAGAACTTATTTACCCCTCGTTCAGCCGTTCCACTCGTTTCCGGACCAGCCAGGGCGGCAGGACCGCGCAGGCACAGCCCACGGCGACCCCAGTGATGCCTCCGGCCAGGTAACCGTAGACCTGGGCCAACTGAAGACCGAGACGAGCAGCAGCGGGCCGATGAACAACCCGAACGAGACCGGCAGGAAGAGCGCTGTCAGGAACTGGCCCAGGCAGCCGATCGCGCCGGCGTTCATCCGGCGCGGGTCGGTCCAGTTGAAGTTGGCGCCCGCCACGCCGAAGGCCAGCAGGATGCCGTTCATCCCGGCCAGGCACATGCCGTGCCAGCAGGCCATATAAGAAAATGGCAAGGCGAGGCTTTTTGCAGGATCGAGACCGCCACCATGAAGATCACGCCCAGGGCCAGGGCCGGCAGATAGGCCACCAGGAACTTGGCAGCCAGCAGGTGACCGGCGCGGACCGGGGAGGCTTTCAAGATCCAGTAATTCTTGCCCTCGGACGAAAAAGCCATGCCCGACAGCCGGCCCAGCAGCATCCAGCCGACGAACAAGCCATGCCGATGTTGCCGTAGGCGGAGATGAAGTGGGAAATCGATGTGACGAACGCCGGCATGTCCGGGGTATCGGGGAACATCGGACCACCCGGGCGCAGGAACATGACACGTATAGAATGACGCCGAAGATCAGCGGGGTGATCAACTGCGACAGGTTGCGCATGTCCCGCCGGAGCAGCAGGAAATCCTTCTGGAGGATAGCCCGCACCGGAGCAGGCAGCAGCCGTATGCCATCCGGGCGCATGGCGTCGCTCCTGGAAATGGGTTGCGCGACTGCGGCGTGTGTGCAGGACGGGGCGGGCCGGCTTTCTTCTTATTGGCCACCACCTGCATCCCGGCCCAGCCGGTGTAATACCAGCGTTCGGCAGTGGCCAGGGCGACCATGAAAGCGACCGTCGAGAGCCCCAGGGTGAGCGATCACCATGAAAAGTCCCGAAAGCCAGCGGCCTTCGCCCAGGTCCACCAGGCCGCGCCCGGCCCAGTTCAACGGGTTCCAGGGGGTGTTGAAGCGCATCAGCAGGGCGAAGAAGCTGTTGACCTGGGAGCCGGAGATCTTGACATTGTGTCCCATGGTATTGTACAGGTTGCCGCTCTGCGAACACAGGATGGAGATGGTGGCGGTCGAGAAACCCCAGCACCTCCGCCACCCGCCGGGGCGGGAAGACGCGCGCCACCAGCATGACCAGCAGCGCCGAGAGACCGGCGGCGGCCAGCGTCAGGGCGACCATGGTCAGCAGGACCAGCGGGTAATACAGGATGTTGTAATGCCCGGAGAGGCCCAGCCCGTACAGCACCGGCAGGCCGAACAGGGCGATCAGCCCGAAGTTGGGCAGCACCGCCTGCAGCAGCTTGGTGACAAAGACCGCCCGGATGGGCACCGGCGAGGTCAGCAGGAAGTCCATGTCGCCGGAGAGGTACAGGGCCTGCAGCAGGACGCCGAAACTGGAGAACAAGATGCCCAGGAACAAGGCCGCGAAAATCAGCACCGGCACGGCTCTGCAGGAAGGGGGCCACGTCGAGCCCGACGTATTGGGTCAGCTTGGGGCGAATGCAGGAAACCCAGCAGCAGCCAGCTCAGGAAGAAGATGAACCCTGCGAATGCCAGCAGCCAGGATCACCAGCGACGATGCGTGCCGATCTTCCGGCGGGTCCTGGCATGCTTGAAGCGCATTCCAGTTGAGCAGCAGGCGCAGGCGGATCAGCTTCCAGATGGAAGGGAACAGGCGCGCGGACGGGGCGGCAGACAGGTCGGTCATTTCAATATCTCGGCAGATCTCGGCTTCCTCGGCGCCGCCGGTGAGGCCCAGGAAGATATCTTCCAGGCTGACTTCGCCGGCCTTGCCAAGCGAGCGCAGTTCGTTCATGGTGCCCACGGCGACCAGTTCGCCTTTGTTGATGATGCCGATGCGGTCGCACATGCGCTCGGCGATCTCCAGGATGTGGGTGGAGAGGAACACCGCCGCGCCGCGCTCGGCCATCTGGCGCAGGATATCCTTGATCAGGCGGGCCGACTTGGGGTCGAGGCCGACGGTCGGCTCGTCCAGCACCAGCACCTTGGGGTCGTGCATCAGGGCGGCGGCCAGGGAGGCCTTCTGCTGCATGCCGTGGCTGTAGCGAGTCGATGGTATTATCGGCCGCCTCGGTCAGGTCGAGCACGCGCAGCAGTTCTTCGGTGCGCTGGGCCACCTGCTGGCGGTCCAGGTTGTACAGGTCGCCGACGAAGCGCAGCAGTTCGCGCCCGGTCAGCTTGGCATACAGGTTGGGCGTGTCGGGCACGTAGCCGCTGGCGGCCTTGGCCTGCAGCGGCTGGGCCTGGACGTCATAGCCGGCCACCTTGACCGTGCCGGAGGTGGGCTGCAGCAGCCCGACGATCATCTTGATGGTGGTGGTCTTCCCGGCGCCGTTCGGACCAAGGAAGCCGAACACTTCCCCGGCCTGCACCTCGAAGCTGACATCATTCACGGCAACCTTGTCGCCGTAGCGTTTAACCAGGGCATGCGTCTCGATCAGGGTAGCGCCGTTGGACATAGTATCTCCTCAGGGAAATTCCATTAGACAGGAAAACTCTCCTATTATATA
Organism: uncultured Chloroflexia bacterium; assembly: GCA_963746015.1. Taxonomy (GTDB): domain Bacteria; phylum Chloroflexota; class Anaerolineae; order Anaerolineales; family Villigracilaceae; genus UBA877. Next base: position 212,739 of record CAVUZS010000003.1, on the reverse strand, counting down.
CGTGTGAGAACCCATTAATATTCGGTCATTGCAGGAACGACCTCTTGGGGTTCCCTCTCATCAGCTTGCAGAACTATCAGACTATCAGACAACTGACTATAAGCCTTTTATAAAAATTCATCTGCCGTTCACGTTCAGGTGTTATTATATTGTCGTAAGCAGCTAAGGTGCGAATATTTCTCTCCTCTCCTCCTTTCAAGACGACCCGGTTACATGCCGGGTCGTCTTGCGCTATTCCTTGTTCCCGATCACCGCTTCAGAGTGCGGTACTTGACCCGGTGCGGCTGGAGGTCCTTCCCATAGGTTTCCCGCATGTGGGCTTCGTAATCGCTCCAGTTGCCCAGGAACAGGCGCGCCTGGCTGTCGCCTTCGAAGGCCAGGATGTGGGTGGCGATGCGGTCCAGGAACCAGCGGTCATGGCTGACCACGATGGCGCAGCCGGCGAAGTCTTCCAGGGCTTCCTCCAGGGCGCGCAGGGTGTTGACGTCCAGGTCGTTGGTGGGCTCGTCGAGCAGGAGCACGTTGGCGCCCTCGTGAGCGTCTTGGCCAGGTGGACGCGGTTGCGCTCGCCGCCCGAAAGCACGCCGACCTTCTTCTGCTGGTCGGGGCCCAGGAAGTTGAACGAGGAGACGTAGCCGCGCGAGTTCATCGTGCGGGCGCCCAGCGTGAGCGTCTCGGCCCCGCCGGTGATCTCCTCCCAGACGGTCTTCTCCGGGTCGAGGCTGCGGGTCTGGTCGGCGTAGGCCCACTTGACGGTCTCGCCGATCCGGATGGAGCCGCGGTCGGGCTGTTCCTGCCCGGTGATCATCTTCAGCAGGGTGGTCTTGCCGGCGCCGTTCGGCCCGATCACGCCGACGATGGAGCCGGGCGGGATCTTGGCGCTGAAATCGTCCAGCAGCAGGCGCTCGCCGTAGGCCTTGCTGACGCCCTCCAGTTCGATGACGATATCGCCCAGGCGCGGGCCGGGCGGGATGTAGATCTCCAGCTCTTCGCGGCGCTGCTCGGTTTCCTGGCTCAACAGGCGTTCGTAGGCGGTCAGGCGGGCCTGGCCCTTGGCCTGGCGCGCCTTGGGGCGACATGCGGATCCACTCCAGCTCGCGCTCGAGGGTCTTCTGGCGCCTGGATCTCGCTCTTCTCCTCCAGCGCCAGGCGGTCCTTCTTCTGCTCCAGCCAGGAGGAGTAGTTGCCCTTCCAGGGGATGCCGTAGCCGCGGTCGAGTTCCAGGATCCAGCCGGCCACGTTGTCGAGGAAGTAGCGGTCGTGGGTGACGGCGATGACCGTGCCCTTGTAGTCGCGCAGGTGGTGCTCCAGCCAGGCGACGGACTCGGCGTCCAGGTGGTTGGTGGGCTCGTCCAGCAGCAGGATATCGGGCTCGGTCAGCAGCAGGCGGGTCAGGGCGACGCGGCGGCGTTCGCCGCCGGAGAGCACCTTGACGGGCGTATCGGCGGGCGGGCAGCGCAGGGCGTCCATGGCCAGCTCCAGGTGGCTAGTCCAGGTTCCAGGCGTCGCACTTTGTCGAGCGCTTCCTGCAGCCTGGCCTGTTCGGCGATCAGCGCGTCGAAATCGGCGTCCGGTTCGGCGAATTTGGCGTTGACCTCGTCGAAGCGCTGCCAGCAGGTCCACGATCGGCTGGACGGCTTCGCGGACGACCTCGATGACGGTCTTGTCCGGGTCGAGCTGCGGCTCCTGCTCGAGCAGGCCGACGCGTGTAGCCCTTGCTCATGGCGATCTCGCCGACGTAGTCCGTTGTCCACGCCGGCCATGATGCGCAGCAGGGTGGACTTGCCGGCGCCGTTCAGGCCGAGCACGCCGATCTTGGCGCCGTAATAGAAGCCGAGCGAGATATCGCGCAGGACCTGCTTGTTGGGGGGATGGATGCGCCCGACGCGCATCATGGAGTAGATGACCTGGGTATCGGAGGGCATATCTTATAGTGAGTAGAGAATAGAGAATAGAGAATAGAGGATAGAGATTAGTGGTGGAATTGTACCGTAGAATTGGATAGGGAATGAGGATAAGGGAAAAGGGAGAAGGTAGAAGGAAGAAGGGGAGAAAGGGGGTTTCGAGCAGGTTTTTTGGCTTTTTAGGCAGTTTGGTGCAGGTTGGTGAAGGCCTCAAGGGCATCCAAGGTTTGCTGATCCGATTTCGGGCGGAATTGTTCCTCCAAAAACAGGCCGAAAAGGGGTTGTTTTTGCAAATCAATCGACCTTTTTGGATTGTTTTGGATGCAGATGAGTTTCCTGGCGCTCTTCCACGAAGAACTGCAAGGGAACCATCCCACCGCCCTCTACTCCCTGGACGACCCGACCGCCCAGGAAATTTTCGGTGAGCCGTCCACGGCCCGGCTGGAACGCATCTTTTCCGAACTGGGCTTCACATCTAGCCAGCGCTCCTACCTGTTCCTGGATGAGGTACAGGGCTTCGCGCGGATTGACCTGCTGCTCAAGCTGATCCACGACCACTTCCCCCATGTGAAGGTGCTGGCAACTTCCTCGAGCTCCTTTCTCTTGCTTCAAAGGTTGACCGACAGCCTGGCCGGACGTAAATATTTCCTCGAGCTCCTGCCGTTGACGCTGGGAGAATATGCCGGCATCCCTGTGGAGGATTATTTTGCCTTCCCCGAGTCCATCACCCAGGCCGGCCATCTCAACGAGACTCTGCGCTCGCTGGCCGTTTACGGCCTGTACCCTGAAGTTGTAAACCGGACCAGCGTTGAAGAGAAACAGGCCAAACTGCGTGACATCCTGGAAAGCGCCCTGTACAAAGATATCTTCATGTTGGAGAGGCTAAAAGCCCCCAGGTGCTGGTAAAACTGGTTTCGCTCCTGGCATACCAGATTGGCAACTTGGTCAACCTCAGCGAACTTGCCACCCAACTGGGTATTACGCGCAACACGGTGGACCACTACATCACCATCCTGGAGAAATATTTCCTGATCTTCCGGCTTCCCTCCTTCAGCCGGAACCTGCGCAGCGAATTGAATTCCAAATTCGAAGTGTATTTTTGGGATATCGGCATCCGCAACTCAGTGATCAACCGCTTCGCCCCCATCGAGACCCGCGATGACAAGGGCATGCTCCTGGAGAACCTGGTGGTTGCGTCGGTCATGAAGCGCAACCTGTATGCCCGGCGTCTTTACAGCGCCTTTTTTTGGAGGACCTACCAGGGATATGAGATCGACCTGGTGCTGGAAAGCAACCACAGCCAGGAACTCCAGGCGTTCCAGATCACCTGGGCCAAAAAGGCTGTTTTTTCGCGTGCGTTCGATACCTACCGGCCGGCAAAGACATTCATTGTGACACCCAATAACGCCTATCGCTTCTGCTGGTAGCCTATCAGTTTGTGGGAGAGAAATGTTTTGCGATGGAAAACGCCAATTTAACCGCGACCCCGCTGAAGGGCGCGGGGCAGGCGAAAGGGACTGGTCAAAAATAGGGCATGAAAGAACCGGCATAATGGGATACCGCAATGGTTTGCCAGCGATTATGATGGGTTAATGGATGGATTCTCCGGGCAGCCGGCCGGCGGTATTTCCCCATCCGTGCCGGCCGGGCAACCAGGAGGACCATCCCACACCATTGACACCAGGGTAAACAACCATGCAGAATTGGTCCAGAAATGGCAGGCCAGGCATACCCCCCATGACCAACGGAAACATCGGATTCGAATTCAGTTTTGCGTTCCAACCCATCGTGGATGCCCGCAACCGCGAGATCATTTCCTTCGAAGCGCTGGTGCGCGGGCCGCACGGGGAACCTTCGGCCTCGGTCTTTGCCCAGGTGCCCAAACACGATTTCCCCAGGTTCGACGAGATCTGCCGTTCGAAAGCCATTTACCTGGCCAGCCGCCTGAATATCCCCAAGCGCTTGAACCTGAACCTGTCGGCGCAAAGCATCTTACGAGATCGACCTGAGCATCATGACCACCTTCCAGGCCTCCATCCAAAGCGGCATCCCGGTGGAGAACATCATCTTCGAGGTGCTCGAAATGGAGAGCCTGACCGACCAGCGCAATTTGCTGCAATACCTGCGGCTGATCCAGGATTTCGGGTTTACCACCGCCATCGACGATTTCGGGGCGGGCTATTCCGGCCTGAAACTGCTGGCGGAGTACCAGCCGAATTACATCAAGCTCGACCGCTTCCTGATCGGTAACATCCACCAGGATTTTGTCAAGCAGAGCGTCTTTTCGGGCGTCAAGCACATCTGCGAGCGCCTGGCGATCGAGATCGTGGCCGAGGGGGTCGAGAATGCGGACGAGTACCACTGGCTGCGCGAAGCCGGCATCAGCATCTTCCAGGGCTATTATTTTGCCCGGCCGGCCTTCGAGGCCCTGCCGGAGGTGGCGAACAAAGCCTTCAGTGCATAAGGCGGGTTCTTCCTCCTGCAATTCATTGGAAATCCAGGGAGCTGTAGAAATCTTAAGGCCCCGTTCCCTGGCTAGGAACAGGGCCTTCCAATTTTTTGGTTTATAATCCGGGTATGGCAAACAAACATTCCTTGGAAACGTTCCTTGAAATTCTCCGCCAACAAACTCCCATGCTTGCGGAGCGTTACGGCGTGGAAACGTTGGAAATGTTTGGGTCTTACGTGCGCGCCGAGCAGAAGAAAAACAGCGACCTGGATATTTTGGTAACATACCGTGAAACGCCGGGCCTGTTGGCCTTTATCGCGCTTGAAAATTACCTGTCGGACTTGCTGGGTGTCAAAGTGGATCTGGGGATGAAGGATTCGCTTAAGCCAGCTATCGGTAAAAATATTCTGCGTGAGGCTGTTCCGGTATGAGATGGGATTACAAACCATCATTCCGGCTCTGCGAAAATTGCTTAAATCATAAGCGGCGGCTTTTTAGGCCGCCGTTTGATATGTACGTGAGACACATCGATATAAAAACCGCAAGAACAAATTCCCTCGCAGGGATCGGTTCCTTCCGGGAGGCGGGCCGCCTGCGCAGACCCGGCCCGGCAGGCACGCCTCGGCGGGATGGATGAGTGTAACCACCTCGAGTAAGGACCGAAAAAGATACTAATGGTACCCGAAAGCTATTTTGATTTGTAAAAACGTAGGGAAAGGATACTTCCGACGAATATTATTGAGGTGACGAATTGGGAATCGTTTGACATGGATAGTTAGTGGATTAATAGACGGTTTCGAAACATTCTAAAATCAAACGAACTAATCTTAGCAAATTACGCCCATCAGGCCTTGCCAGAATCTTCAATTTCCGAAAATTTATAAGTTGCTGGAGAAAAAAATTCTCCCGCTGGGTTTTGCCATGGATACTCTGCGTTTGGGCTATTATTCCCTTGTGGTATTAGACTCTCTATTCGTTGAGCCAAAGGCAACATACTCTGGATATAGAATTTGAGTTGCTGATTTTTTACATGAAGCACTCTTGCCAACTTTGGATTTCTAGTTGAAATTTGTAGAAACCTCACAAAAATTTTGTGGTCGTGGCTAACATCACCGATTGTATGACTGCCACTTCTCAGTAATGCAGCTTTACCTAGTTTTTCTGTCGTAGCTCGCAAATAGTAAAGTTTGTGGCAATCATCTAACGGAGTTTTTTGTAGCTCATTATAGACTTTCCAATCAGAGCGAGCTTGTGACAAAAAAGAATCACCCCACATAAGGGACTACTCCTGCTTTAGGGTTTCTTCTCTGTCAAAAATGCTAATATGGGCGAGATCCCACCCATCAGGAAGTTTAATTTCACCAATTTGGATCCTTTCCCACTCTAGTGGTGTAACATCAGCAATTAAGAGCGGAAGAGCTATTTCTTCACTTTCATTAATCAAGAATGCTTCAACACTTTCGATTGGCAAAGCAGTCCTATTTACCTCAATTAGTTGAACTTCTTTATGATCTTTATTTTGAAACCAAATAATTCTCTCGATAGAATCATCCATCAGGAAATGAAGGCGAGCAATTTCCCTAATATTTGGATCGCTGACCTCTGAAACCGTTTTCTTTTGAGCTTTAATTTGTTTCTGTCTCTTTTTATATTGATTGACTAAGTCTTCCAGAATATCAAAATGATATTGCTTCCCATCATCTTTTAGAAGATCATGTTTTCGGAACAATTGTTCATTTGGTATTTTTCTTTAAGTTCGAATCTCGTTCATATTCAGTCAAGATAACAACAGGCAATCCAGGTATCGCGTTCTCAAGATAATTTACCACATCTACGCCAAGATAATTTGCATCTGAGTGTTGCCTTAATCTCTCATCTACAACTACAGCAATTGCATTATGCTTTTTTACCAAATTGACAACACCAGACATATTTTTGGGCGGAATTTCATGTACTACATGAGTGTCAGTCAGGTAGATTCCCGCATCTTCTATATATTCATCTGCACTATCTTTGTCGTCTTCAATCAAGAGAATTGAGTTTTCTTCATCCATCATATCAGTCCTTTTTCTTTCCACGTTCTTTCGGAACAGGGATTGAGACTGTGAATTCAGCACCACTCAAACGTTTACCGTGCTCTAACACCACAATTTTACCTTGATGGTTATCTACGATATCTTTAACAATAACTAACCCTAAGCCAGTGCCGACAGACTTGCCTTGCTTATCTATTTTTGTGGAGTACACTTCGAAAATTCTATGATTATCACCTTCAGGAATACCAGGTCCATTATCTCTAGCTATGATATCTAGCATTCTACTTTTTTCAGAATATCTAGTTTCGATTTCAATTTTCTTAGGTTCGGTTGATTTGATTTTTTTGCTAAAGGCTGTTATTGAATTCGTAACAAAGTTCATTACTATAGATTCGATTTCGTAAGGAAATGCATAAATATCTGGAACTTTTCCGGACAGGAATTTTATCTCAACCGAATTTGTAGCACACAAATCTTTTAGTGTCTCATTATATAAATTGTTTATTATTTGATCTGGGTTTAACTTCTGTCTTGTACGCTTATCTTGATTTGCATGGCCTAAGGCAAAGTTTGCTATTGAATAGAGCGTTTCCCCATTTTTTTCAAGTTTATTAAGATATCGCTGCATTTTTTCATCAGATAACAACATTAATTCTTTGACGCGTTTTGCAATCCTGTTTACTGCATCAATAAGGTGTCTGCTAGTTTCCAACACCTCATGTCCCATAGATGCAACGGCAATACCGATTGTGGCTGTATTTTGTAGTAACTGCATCTTAGAAATAACCCCTGATTGCTCAGCATCATATGTGGCAGCTAATTCATCCAGATTTTTTTCTTGTGAAGAGACAACTCCTTGCAACATTTCTCGAAGAATTTGTTTTTCTTTCTTATCAGATAATGAATCAATTACATCTCCTAGCTTTTGGATATCTTTTGAATATTTTTCTTTCAACACTTGAATGGATTGTTCCAAGGTTTCGGGTTCTTTTGGGAGTTCTTTACCTCGTTCGTATTCTTGCCGATCGGTTTCAAAATAATCAATACACCTCGTAACAAATAAACGCATATCTTCGAAGGCTTGATTAGATATTAAACCTTCTCGATTGGTTTGATCTTTCAAATCCGGATTTTCGTTACTAGAAATGAAAATGCCTGCAGCTACTTGGTTTTCACCAACTACCCATCTCTCCTTACTGCGGACGCCGCCAGGATTTTTTACTCTTCGTGCATTTAATTCTAACCAATCGCCACCCCCACCTGGATTCCGTAAGGTTTTACTCGAAAACCATCTCGATAAATCCTTACACCGCCGTAAATATCCAAGTATTCTATAAGTTGTCTTAAACTTATTCCCAAACTTTTTGTAGGAGTTTCACGTAGGTACCAATAAAACTCAAAGTGAATAGGTCCACAAGACGGCTTAATAGATGGCGTATCTGCAAGTTGCCTCCAAGTTCGATGGTAATTCTTGAACCGTCTAAATTTTTTATCTTCAGAACCGTCTCTTGTAGTAATAATAATTTTTGTTCCACCGTTTTCATCTAAGTCGCATTTCATTTTGTATAGTGCTACCTCTGTCAGAGGAGATTGTACTCTTCCGGATAAATCAGGAGCTTCATCACAATCAAAATTTATACTAAAACCGGCCAATTTTTTCTCGAATGGTGGAATTAGTACTATTAAGTTTTTGTATAATACTTCGTAATCTTTTTTTATCCAAGTATCTCTTAGATTTTCCAACAATATTCGAGTCCCTGTTCTTCGATGGCGCTCGATTACTTTTAATGGATGTTTGATATCTTGGAGAGATTGGGGTGTGTTAACAAACTTATCCCAGTTAATTTCTAAGTGATAAGTAGGCTCGGATGACTTTAGGCGTGATGTGGTTTCCATAGTTGTGTGAGAGGCTAGTCGGTCTAAAGCAAACCTGCCTATACCTTTTTCTCCAACTTTCCTCCGCCCTTTTGGAGAGTATGGAGAAATTTGTTTATTATCAGTGCCAATTACCATCCATTTGGTGATAATGTCATCCCAGCTCATCCCATGACCATTATCAATTATTTCTATTGTTCCACTTTTTGTGCTGGCTTTCCTGAATTTAATGGTAATCTCAGTTGCATCAGCATCATAAGCATTTCTGACTAGTTCTAGTATAGCGACTGTTGAACTAGAAATATTTTCTCGACCAAGTAATAATGCCGTACGAGCGGTTATTGAAAACGACAATTCTGTTGGAGTCGTTGGGTTAGACATAATTGCCTTTTACTCTGGCGATGGAATAAGGTTATTGATTCTCTTAACTTGAGTATCATCAAATTTATAAAAAGTAAAAATAGTTTCATCAACTTTCGACATCAATTCAATTTTGTTTGTAAGATTGATATTATCCAATAAAATAAGCAACTCTATAGGTATTGGTAAAAGCCCCAGTTCATATTTGGAGAGATGGGATGAGCCGTTCATCATCCCAAATATAAAATTCGCTAACCTTGAATTTAGCCAGGCTGTTAGACTTGATAAGTAACTTTCTGAACCTTCTTTCGTCAATACTAAATTTACATGGTTTTCGCAAAAATATATGGGGTAGTTTGTAAGAAATTTCTCAGGCAATACACAAGCGACGATACGCCGTCCTTGCGATTTCTTTGGCGTGGTTCTTTTTAATTAAAATAGAGCGAGTTGAATAACTAGGTTCAGCTAAACCGAATGTTCTCTCAACAAAAATACGGTTTTGAAAGCGTTCATCTTTAGGCGGAAATGTGAATTCGTGAATGCTAATTGAACCGGCAGAAATTAATGGAACAACATTAACTTCGCGAATAAGCTGTGATCTTAGATTTTTTTTGTTTTGATTCCATACAAATCCACCATTTAATATTTTAACTTGATCTAAATCTTTTAATAGTTTTGTCTTTTTATAGACGCTACTTAATATTTGATAATCTATTTCAGAATCTGAAACACACCAAAGTACCTCACCATCATTTTGAAAAACAACATGGTGTTGGGATAATTTGATTTCATTTAAGTCCGTCAGACTATTTCCATTAGAACTTTTCCTAATGATCACATTAGAAGGTTCATGCTGAACGTTGTTGTTAATCATGTTTAAGGAAATGATCATCATCTGCTGTCTTACAGAGTCAAAAACTCCTTCTGAAGCCGTAAAGCAGGTAATGGCTTTTATTTCACAAGATTTTGAGATTTCTTTTCTTAGTTTACCGAAATATTGACCTGAGCGAATCGATTGTGGAATTAAGAATGTGATTGTGCCATTTGGACGGGAAGCTTTAATTGCCCACCATAAAAACATCTGATATAGATTAGGCTGTCCAGCAAAAATCTCATCAAATTCCTTATGAGAAGATAGATTGCTCATATTTATTTTTAAATAGGGCGGATTACCAACTACTAAATCAAACTTCGCAAAAATTCCCCAATGATTTTGTGGATTGCTTAATGGGTCTATTAACTTAATATTCTTATAAGGTAATAACTTATAGATATTTTCTGATGTTGTATCAAGTATTTTCATCAATGGCAAACTGACCAATAACAATTGAAGTTTGGTTATCAGGATGGCAACAGGCTGTATATCATATCCATATACATTTTCATTGAGACTTTTCAATATTAAGCCTGCGTCACTATCTCCATTCTTTACTGTATTGACCACGTCAGAAACTAATATTTTGAGCAAGTTGCCGCTACCGCAGGCGGGATCAACTATCTTTTTTGTTAATATATTTCGGGCATCGAAATTGGTTAGAGAATAAAGATGTTCAGATATTTGAGTAGGGGTGTAAAACTCACCGAGTGAACGCCTCTGAAGCCCAGCTAAGGTATTTTCTGCAAGAAGGGAAATAACTTGTGGGGCATCCTGAATATCAGGATTAGTATTAACCCACTCAATAATGCCTTCTTTCAGATTGTCTGATATTTCATACCATGAAAAGTAACTGCCTTCACTATGAATACCAAAAAAATTTTAAGTCAATCCAATTTCGTGCAGCAAACACCATTCTTCAAATAGTGTTGTTGCCATATGAAGCATGGCTGTTTCCGAAATAAACCTTTGAGGAGCTTTATTCTTATCAAAAAAGCCATTTCTCACATATGGCGATGCCAAAGTTTGAGTAAGTTCGTAGTAAGAATTAAATGCATCAATACCCCGAGTATTGTAAGTATTTGAAACATCATTGGCGAGTTTCGTAAGAAGTTCTTGTAAAGCCTTTATATCTGCCATAATCTACCTACTCAAAATATATTATAAAACACATATTAGTTGAAGACATCCCAATATTTGCACAGAAGTTCGAGAAAAGTTGGAGGATTGCGCAGCATTGATAATTTACTGCAACAGTATGAATTGGTTTAGGAAAACAGTTGCTCTATGTAATAAATTCGTATTTAAACTAATCTCCCTACCCTACTTCCTGCTTCTATCGCGTCCCGTTTCTGGCCATTTCCCGAGAGGAATGCGAATGGGTGGCATACCCCAAAATCGCCCGGCAAAAGACCGGGCGTTTTTGAATATTTGGGCAGCCAGCCGTTACTTACTTGTGTACGAGCCTGCTCCGTTCAGTGTGACCCTCCACCCACAGGCCGGCTGCGCAATGCAGCTCGTCTCATCCGTGAAGTTGGAACTGCCCCCTGCCTCCGGAATCGTACAATTTCTGCAAATTCTGCGAAAAGATCGCCCCAAAGCGCCGTTTTTTTGAATGTTTTTTGCGGGAAAATTTCATTCACCCCTCCTTCGTAAAACCTCTTGTGGTTTGCTCCCTCGCCTTACCCCCCGCCAAACCCGTAAAAAAGCCTTTTTCCTGCCTTCCTAATCGCCTGATTACCTGATTACCAAATTACCCGATTACCTTCTTTCCCCTCCCCGCTGCCCTCGTTCCCACCCCAATCTACATTCTACAATCCTCGCTCTCCTCCTACCCAATCCACCCCAATAATTGATCGTTGTTTTATTATTTTCGCGTCCGTTTCCCCACTGCTCTCTGCTCTCTCTTTCCTCCTCAGCCATCCTTTCCGATGGGTCGGGCCTGTCCATTTGGAGGATGCCGGAAGCGGGTGCGGGGGGTATACTGATGGAAAATAAGGAGTAAATATGTCCAATATACTGGTAGAACTATCGAATTCCATGGCAGCCGCCGCCGAAAAAGCCGCCGCTTCCACCGCTGCTGGTCAATGCCCGCCGGCGCATGCCGGCCAGCGGGATCGCTTTTGCCCCCGACCTGGTCCTGACGGCCGACCATGTCATCGAACAGGAGGACGGCATCACCGTCCTGCTGCCGGATGGTACGCGAGGCGGCCGCCAAACTGGCCGGGCGCGATCCCGGCTCGGACCTGGCCGTGCTGCGTCTGGAAAAGGAGCACCTGCCACCCCGGCCGAACCGGCCAGGCAGGCCAGCATCGGCCAGCTTGTGCTGGCGCTCGGCCGGCCCTCCGATGCCGGGATAGAAGCCAGCCTGGGGGTGGTCAGCGCCATGGGCGGCCCGCTGCGCACGCCGCACGGCAGCATCGACAAGTACATCCGCACCGATGCCACCCCTTATCCGGGTTTCTCCGGCGGCCCGCTGGTGGATGCCGAAGGGCAGGTGGTCGGGGTGAATACCTCCGGCTTTGGGCGCGGGGTGGTCCTGACCATCCCGGCCGAATATGCCTGGAAAGTGGCCGACCAGCTCGCCCGGTCGGGTTCGGTCAAGCGCGGCTACCTGGGCGTGCGCAGCGAGGCGGTGGAGCTCACGGAAGCGGCGCAGAAGGAACTTAAACGCAACCAGGCCACCGGTCTGCTGCTGGTCAGCGTGGAGCGAAAAAGCCCGGCCGAAGCCGGCAAACTGATCGTGGGCGATATCCTGGTCGGCATCGACGGCCAGCCCGTCCCCGACCATGATGCGCTCTTCGCCCATCTCACCGGCGATGTGGTCGGCAAATCCGTCCCCATGGAAGTGCTGCGCGGCGGCAAGCCGCAGGTCTTCATGGTGGAGGTCGGGGCGCGCCCATGAAAGCCACCGCATTGCTCAATGCCGCCCTGGATGAGTTGCTCGAGCGCGTCCGCCCGGTGCTGGCTCTCGTCAGCAATGGGCGCCGGGGCGCCGGGGCGGGTGTGCTGGCCGGGGATGGCCTGGTATTGACCAACCTGCACGTGGTCGGCCGGGCCCGCTCGGTGCAGGTGCTGCTGGATGATGGCAGCAGCTATGATGCCCGTGTCATCGCCAGCGACCCGCACGTGGACCTGGCCCTGCTGCAAATCCCGGCGAACGGTCACGCCGCGGCGGTATTCTCGAACTCCACGCCGCGCCCCGGCGAACTGGTCTATGCCTTCGGGCACCCCTGGGGCCAGCGCAACGTGCTGACCGGCGGCGTGCTCTCGGCCGTGACCAGCCTGCGCGGGCGGCACGGCGAAGTGCCGGTCCTGCGGGCGGATGTCCAACTGGCGCCCGGCAATTCCGGCGGACCGCTGTTGAACGCCGGCCGGGGAAGTCATCGGCCTGAACGCCATGATCTTCGGCGGCGACCAGAGCGTGGCCATCCCCGCCAGCCTGATCCAGAGTTTCCTGGCGGGCGCCCGCAAGGATAAGCGCACGGAGGGTGTGCTTTGATCCGGGTTGCCATCCTTGCTCCGGCCCTGGCCCTGCGCATCGGACTGCATGAAGTGCTGCGCGGCCTGCCGGATGTGGAAATGCTGGCGGATTCCGCCCTCCCGCAGGAGCTGCCTGCGGCGGATGTTTGGGTGGTCACTTCGGCGGATTTTATTGATGAGTTGAATGAAGAACAGACGCCCCCGCTCTTGCTGGTGACCGGCAACCCGCAGGAAGCTGCCCGGCTTGGCCGGCTGGCCGGTCTGGGGCGTCCTGCCCCTGGATGCCAGCGCGGAGGAGTTCTCGGCGGTCCTGCATGCCCTGGCGGAGGGCCTGTGGGCCGGTTCAGCCCGGCGCTGGTCCAGGCCCTGCTGGAGCGCCACCGCGCTGCCCGTGCCGCGAAGAAGCCGAACAGGTGGTTGACCCTTTGACCGGACGGGAACGGCAGGTGCTGCAGTTGACTGCCCAGGGCCTGGCCAACAAGCAGATCGCCGCCTCGCTGGAAATCAGCGAGAACACGGTCAAGTTCCATCTTTCCAGTCCTTGTATGCCAAGCTGGGTGTAACCAGCCGGACCGAAGCCGTGCGCGCCGGCGCGCGCCGGGGCTGGTGGTGCTGTGAAACTGCCTTAACGTTCGCGAAATTTGCCTTCGCAATTGAGTTGAAAAAGGCTAAGCTGGGCGTCGTGCCAGGGGAAACTCTATCACTTCGTTTATACCGCTACCAGAATTATCTGGGCATGTTCATTTTGATAAAGCGGGCGGACTTGGGGTCCGCCCACTGATATTTTTCCACCTACTACAGGACTGCCACCTGCTGGGGATTGGCCGGGTTGTACTTGATCTTGATCTTGTCTCCGGCGCGCGGCACGGCGATGCGCGAGACCATGGTCTGGGTGGTAACGTCGAAAGGCGCCCCGGCTGCCGGAGTGACTTTCATCTGGATCAGCACCACCGGGTTCATGTTGACGGTGGCGCCGGTATCCTGCACCATGACGACTTCCGCAGTCGCATCCAGGCCGTTCTGCGCCAGCCACTGCTGCTGCTTGAGGCCGTCCAGGGCGGCCTGGCCCTGGTCCATGGCGCCGTTCATTTCGTTGACAAAATCCTTGCCCATGAAGGCTTTTGTCAGCCCGCCGGTAATCCCGCTGTTCATGGTTTTCTTGGCATTGTCCAATGCCTTCTGTGGATCTTTTTCCACTTTCTTTCCGAAATTGAACATAAGCATCTCCTTTGTGAACTAATCAGACTATATATTATCCATAATAATACTATTCAAAGATTTCCGGCTCAATCCCTACAAAGTACTATGCCCTGGTGAATGCGTACAGCATTCTGGCCAAACAGGAATGATTGCGTCCGGCGATAGCCGAATAGCAAATTTTTTACACCCTGACGAACTGTGTCGGGTTGGCAGGGTTGTACTTCACGCCTTATCCCGGCCCGAGCTTTGCCATCATGCTGGCGATGCCCTTGAGTTCCAGCCACCATTGTTCCTTGGGGCGCTCGTGCTTGGCGTCGATCATGCGCTCGAAATCCTGCATGTCATGGAAATTGATCTGGCCCTTTTGCAGGCCGATGAAAGCGCAGTTGCTGCCTGCCCTGGTTGCATTGATCGATCAGGTAGTCCAGGCACAGGCGGGAGAGCCGGGTGGCCTGGATGCGGTCGAAGGGGGAGGGGTCGCCGCCCTGCTGCAGGTGGCCCAGGATGGCCGGGCGCACGTCGAACACATCCCGGCCTTCCTCTTCGAACAGGGCGCACATGAAGGGGGTGTTGTAGATCGCGTTGGCGTATTCGGCCCGCAGGATCAGGCCCAGCCGCTTGCCGGCATCGAAGGCGCGGTTGAGGTTTTCCACATCCACCTGCATATCCCGCAGGGTGACGCCTTCTTCGGGGATGTAGACCCGTTCTGCGCCGGTGGCGATGCCGCCCATCAGCGCCAGGTAACCGCACCAGTGGCCCATCACTTCGACCACGAAACAGCGCCGGGTGGCCACTGCGGACTGCTTGATCTTGTCCACCGCTTCCACGATGCTGTTCAGGGCCGTGTCCGCGCCGATGCTGAACTCGGTGCCGGGCAGGTTGTTGTTGATCGAAGCCGGCAGGCAGATGATCGGGATGTTGAAAGCCGGGAAATTGGGCCGGGAAACCAGCATGGTGTGAACGGCTTCGTAGCCGTTCCAGCCGCCGATCACCAGCAGCGCCTGGATGTGTTGATCTTCGATGACGCGCGCGATCGCGTACAGGTCGCTGCCCTGCGGGACAACCCGGCTGGTGCCCAGCATGGACCCGCCCAGGGAAGCCCAGCCGCTCACGCTCATCCATTGCATTTCCTCCACTTCGCCCTTGGCAAGACCCTCGAAGCCGTTCTTGATCCCCAGCATGATATGACCCTGGTCCAGGCCCAGGCGGATGGCCGCCCTGGCGGCGGTGTTCATCCCGGGAGCGGGAGCGCCCGAATTCATCACCCCGATGCGGAAATGCTTCTGGTCGGGCGCCGGGGAATGGGGCAGGGCGCGCACCATCGTTGTCAGGGTATTGAAGGCATCTTTGAAACTGGTGCTGCGCAGGCTCATGGCCTTTTCGTAATCCTTGGCGGCGATGGCTTCCGTGACTGCCCGGGTCTTTTCCACGCATTCCACCAGGGGGAAATGTTTGATGTGGTTGGCCCTGGTGCCGACCACCACGGGTTCATCCTCGGGCTTGGCTTTCAGCAGGGTCACGACCGCTTCGTAGCCCAATTGGGTGGCCAGGATGCGGTCGTAGGCGCTCGGCCGGCCGCCGCGCTGGACGTGCCCGAGCACGGTGACGCGCACTTCCTCGCCCAGGTGCTCTTCCAGCACGCGCTGCACATCGCGTGCTGCCGATGTAATTCCCGTCCCGGTCGCGGGCGCCTTCGGCCATGATGATGATATGGTCGCGCCGCCCGGCCTTGGTGCCGGCCTTCAGGCGTTCGACCATCACCTCCTGCCAGTTGTCCACATCCGGGGGCGCTTCGGGGATCAGCACCCAGTCGGCGCCGGTGGCCAGGGCGCTGTACAGCGCCAGGTAACCGCAGTTGCGGCCCATCACTTTGACGATGAAGGTGCGCTGGTGGCTGGCGGCCGTGCTGGTGATGGCGTCCACGGCTTCGGTGATGCGGTGCAGGGCGCTGTCCGCGCCGATGGTCATATCGGGGCCGGAAAAATCATTGTCGATCGAACCGACCAGCCCGACGATAAGCAGGTTGGGGTGGGCGGCTGCCAGTTCAGCAGTGATCTCGCCGCTCGCTGGCCAGGTCGGCGACGATGGACGGCCACTCCTGGCGGAAGAGGTTCGCCCCGGTCAGGGAGCCGTCGCCGCCGATGACGACCAGTCCGTCGATGCCGTTCTGGATCATGTTGCGGGCGGCTGCCCGGCGTCCTTCCGGCGTGCGGAATGCCTCGCTGCGGGCGGTCCCGATGATGGTCCCGCCGCGCTGCAGGATCCCGCCGACGGAATCCCAGGTCATCTTTTTGATGTAGTCCCCGCCTTCCACCAGGCCCTGGTAGCCTTCGTAGATGGCGTAAATTTCCGCGCCTTTTTCCAGCGCGGTGCGCACCACGGCCCGCACAGCCGCATTCATTCCCTGGGCGTCGCCGCCGCTGGTCAGGACTGCAATTCGTTTTGTTGCCATATCTGGTTGAACTCCGATACCATTTGAGCGTGAATTATAATGCGAAAAAGCCCCTCACATGTCAGTTGGGTAGCACCGGAAAAAAGATGAAGAGTGCAAACCAGACAAACGCCCAGGCCAGCGGCAGCCCGATCACCAGCGCCGACCAGCGCAGGGTTTCCGGGAACAGCGCCAACCCCCAGGGCGCCAGCAGGGCAATTCCAACGATCCCAGCCGGCAATCGACCCATCTGCTTTGCTTCTGCAGGGATCAGTATCCCCAGCAGCAGATCGTAAATCCAGCGCATGGGGAAGAGCGCCAGGCCGGCCAGGATGGCAGCAGAAAACCATTGCGCTCGATCGCGCCTATGCAAAAATAGAAGGAAGGCATAGACGCCTATCCCAATGAAGAGAAGCCGGCATACAAGGCTTTCCAGGGCCATGCCAGCAGCGCCAGGCTCCAGAGCACGGGGGCTCCGCCGGTAATTTCTAATAATTGCAGATAATCCGGGATCCAATTCCCCACGGCAATCCAGCTTGCCAGGGACAGGACCCCGAGGCAGGCAGCAAACCCGGCGATCAGATAGTAACCTCTGCGTTCGATGAGCGCCCAGAGCAGTATCCCTGCCATGGCCGGTACGGTCAGGGTGGGTTTCAGGATGGATAATCGCCAGGAATATGCCCGCCAGTCGTTTCGCGCAAATGGCCGCTTTGTGCCGGTCTCGTTCCTCCCGCTGACCGGGGGTTGAAACCGTGCGGTCAGGCTGCCTGGGGAGTCCATCCATCAGGCGGATGGCCAGGAACAGGGCCCCCAGGCTGACCAGGCTCAATTGTCCCTTCGTCACTGCTATGGACAGGAAGGGCAGGCTGCCCAGGACCAGTACGACTGCCCATAAGCCGGTGCGGTCCGGGCCGCCCGCCTCCCCAGCGGAATGCCAGGTAACCGATGAGATGCAATATCCCGAAGAGCAGGCTTCCGGTCCACAGCGCAACCGCCCACTTGAGCGGCAGCAGGGCCCATGGCGCGATCACCAGGAAGACCCAGGCCGGATAAACGAAAAGCATGGGATCTCCCCCCGCTTCCGGCGGACCGCCGAGCAGAACGGCCTGGATGAGGTGGGTCGTTGCGGCGCTGTACGGACTCTGTCCTGCCAGCATGGCACGCACCCCCACCCAGTAAGGGCACAAAATCCATCCCAACCCAGTGGATTGGCCCATGCGGGCCCGGGATCAACCAGCGCTCCCACAACCAGAGCCATCGTGAGAACAAACGCCGCCCACAGCACCAGCCTCTACAAAAACCAGGAAGCCCTTTTTTCTCACGAATGCGCTCTTTCTTTAGTCAGTCTTTACTGCTTCAACATTGGCATCTGGATGCCGTGCCGTTTGGCGGCGGCGATGGCCTGCTCATAGCCGGCATCGGCGTGGCGGACCACGCCCAGGCCCGGATCGGTGGTCAGGACGCGCTCCAGCCGTCTGGCGGCTGCGGGCGTGCCATCTGCCACGATGACCTGGCCGGCGTGCTGGCTGTAGCCGATGCCCACCCCGCCGCCGTGGTGGAACGAGACCCAGGTGGCCCCGCCGACCGCGTTGATCATGGCATTGAGGATGGCCCAGTCGGAGATGGCATCCGAGCCGTCCTTCATGGCCTCGGTCTCGCGGTTCGGGCTGGCCACCGAGCCGCAGTCCAGGTGGTCGCGGCCGATGACGATGGGCGCTTTCAGGGTTCCATCTGCCACCATCTCGTTGAATTTGAGGCCGGCCTGGAGGCGTTCCCCGTAGCCCAGCCAGCAGATGCGCGCCGGCAGCCCCTGGAAGGGCACCTTCTCGCGTGCCAGCTTGAGCCAGCGCTGCAGGTGGTCATCCTGCGGGAAGAGCGCCGCGACGGCCTCGTCGGTGCGGTAGATATCTTCCGGGTCGCCGGAGAGCGCCACCCAGCGGAAGGGCCCTTTGCCCTCGCAGAACAGCGGGCGGATGTAGGCCGGGACGAAGCCGGGGAACTCGAAGGCATCCGTCACGCCGTAGTTGTAGGCCTGCTGGCGCAGGTTGTTGCCGTAATCGAACACCTCGGCGCCCTTGCTTCTGGAATGCCAGCATGGCCTGCACATGCTGCGCCATGGAGGCCATCGCCCGTTTTTTGTATTCTTCCGGGTCGGACTTGCGCAGCTCGTCTGCCGCGGCCACGCTCAGGCCGGAGGGGACGTACATCAGCGCCTCGTGGGCGGAGGTCTGGTCGGTGACCACATCCGGGATGACGCCGCGCATGGCCAGTTCCTGGGTGATATCGGCGGCGTTGCCGATCAGGCCGATGGACTGCGGCTTCTCCTGGTCCTTGTATTCATCCACCAGGGTCATGGCTTCTTCGAGGTTGTCCACCACCCGGTCCACGTAGCCGATGTCCAGGCGGCGTTTGGCGCGGGCCGGGTCCACTTCGACGATCAGGCCGACGCCCTCGTTCATGGTGATGGCCAGCGGCTGCGCGCCGCCCATCCCGCCCAGGCCGGCGGTCAGGCAGAATTTGCCTTTGAGCGAGCCCCAGCCCTTGATGTTTGGCCAGCGCGCCGAAGGTCTCGTAGGTGCCCTGCAGGATGCCCTGCGTGCCGATATAGATCCACGAACCGGCGGTCATCTGGCCGTACATGATCAACCCTTTGGCAGCCAGTTCGTCGAAATGCTCCCAGGTGGCCCAGTGCGGCACCAGGTTGGAGTTGGCGATCAGGACGCGCGGGGCATCCGGGTGGGTCTTGAAGACTGCCACCGGCTTGCCGGATTGGACCAGCAGGGTCTCATCGTCTTCCAGGTTCTTTGAGCGATTCGAGGATGGCGTCGAAACACTCCCAGTTGCGGGCGGCCTGCCCGCGCCCGCCGTAGACGACCAGGTCCTGCGGGCGTTCGGCCACCTCCGGGTCGAGGTTGTTCTGGATCATGCGGTAGGGGGCTTCGGTCAGCCAGGATTTACAGGTGAGAGTTGTGCCGCGCGGGGCGCGGACGGTGCGAGGTCCGGTCATGATTCGTCTCCTTGGTTGAAAAGAAAATCCCCTCCCGGCTATTATACGCCGGGAGGGGATTTTCGTTTATGCTTTGGATTGGGATATTACTTCTTTTTGGACGGCCAGTTGGTCGAACCTGGTCTCGCGCAGGCGCTTGACCAGGCTTTCCTGTGCTTCCACCCAGATCGGATGGACCAGGCAATCATCGCTGAAGGCGCAGTTGGCCGGGATCGCCAACACATTCGTTGAGCAGGATCGGCCCGTCGATGGCCTCGACCACGTCGAGCAGGGAAATATCCTTGGCATCGCGTGCCAGGGTTACACCGCCGCGCGCTCCGCGGCTGGTGTGCAGTAATCCGGCAATCGACAATTGCGAGATGATTTTCGCCAGGAAGGAGGGCGGGATTTTCATTTCCTGTGCAACAGTACTGGTGGCGGCGCGTTGGTTGGGCCCCTGTTTGGCAAGGTAACGAACTGCGCGGATGGCATAGTCAGCCTGACGTGTGATTTGCATGGGGACTTCCCTTTCTGGATATTAAGGTAATCTTTATCTTCTTATATTGTATTGGTTGTCAGGGTGCCGGGCAAGTGATAGAGGTCATGCTTGAAATATGACCTTTTACTCCGATTATTATCAGAATTAGTATCATTTCAATAAATGGAGGCCATTTGAAATTACAGGGAATACCCGAAAGGAACGCCTCGCCTTATGGAAAGGCGAGGCGGCGGGTATATCGGGCTGGTTCCGGGCGTTCCGGTGACGTTGCAGGGCTGTTAACGGGTGAGCGTCAGGTTCCCTGCGCCCATGTGCACAACGATGGTCAGTTGCGGCCCGCTCCCATTCTGGGTATACAGGTTGCCGTTCTTGGACCAACCGGAGTCATAAGTGACGTTTGACAGGCCGCCATCCACGGTAAGTTGGACCGGGATGCCGGAAGGAATGACCAGTGTCGTATTGCTTACACCCGTTTCGATGTTCACACTGCCGTCACGCTTGAGGTCGCCGGTAAAATCGAGCGTGAAGTTCCCCGCGCCACTATGGAAGAGCAGGCTGGCGAAATTTGCATTGCCCAATCCGGTCAATGAGACATTGGATGCGCCGGTCTCGTAGCTCAGGAGCGACATTTCGGCCAGGTTGGGGGAGGCGAAATTCATTTTTGCATCGGATGCGCCATCTTTGATGGTCAGGTTGGTCAGTGCCAGGCCGCCGAATTGATATTCGGCGTGGTACGCGCCGGCTTCGATGCTCAAGTCAAGCGGATGGTCGCCCAGGGACAGGTCCCAGGTGTTCTTGATATTGGAAAGGTCCGGGATGCCGGTCAGGTGCCAGTTGCCCTGTTCGATACGGACGTTGGAGCCATTTACAGTCATAGTGGGTTTGAAGTCGGCAATATTGTAGGTGGCAGTGCCGGAGACCAATGCACTGGCGCCGGGATGGACTTTTAGCGTGCCCGCGCCGAAGGCGAGTGAAAGGTTCACGGTGTTGGTAGTGTCAGGGTACGGCACATTGATCTGGTCTGTCAGCATGGGCCCGGGTGTGATCGTATTGATCGGGATACTGACATTGAACCCACAGGCAATCGAGCTTAAAGCCAGGACGAGTAGAACGGGAAGCAGTTTGCGAATCATACTAATCTCCTCTTGATATGCGAAGGCCGGCATTTTCAACCGGCCCGGTTTCTACCCTGATATACGTTTCAAGCCCGCAACCGTTCCGGTACGCCGGTACCAATCTGCCAAAAAGGATATCCCGCCGGCCCTTCCGGTCTATCAACTCTTCCGGCGGCGGGCAAACAGTCGCAGTTGCCGGATCGCCAGGAGGGCCAGGATGAACATGATAATGACAAAAGCTGACCCGGAGACCCAGTCAAGGATGCGTTGGCACAGGGGAATTTTCCAGTCAGGTTGCCTATGGTTGGCAAGGGCTTCCAGCCTGGCTTGGTCGCTTACGGCGATGCGTTCGAAGGGGCGGCTTCCATTGATCTCGGGGAAAACATATCCGGATGGATTGGTCATGTTGAAGTACCCGTCGGAGGTATCCCAGATCGAGCCTGCGTGGATTTCCGGGTGAAAATCCTCCAACCCATATCCAAAGATCGCTTCGTAAGGCTCCAGGTTGCTTTCATGCAAGAGCAAGGCGTCCGTATTATCCACGTCTGATACGATTCCGGTGGTTGCCAATGTATCCCCCGACCGGATGGAATTGTAAATGGCTTGGGATGTGGTTATGTCATAGATCCGGTATTGAAAACCTGTTCCGATCAGGTAGTAAGTGCAAAGGGGAATAAGGGTAAGCGCATCCAGCGCAAGGAACATATAAACGGGTTTTCTACCCTGCCATCGGGCTGCCCACCGGTTATAAATAATGGCAGCCGAAAGCGCCAGCGGGAAAAGGAACGCCGCCGTAAAACGAGGGTTCACGTGCAGCGAGCTCAGGACGGGCAGTTTTTCGAGGAAGGGATAAAATAAACCCTTTGCCAAAATAAATTCAACCACCAGCCAGGTCGAAGCCAACAACAATATCCATGCGATCCATTTCTTGTTTGGCAGGAATAATTTCGTATTTTTCTGGATGTTCCGTAGGACGCCATAAACGCCAATGAAAATGATCCCAAGCGCCACCGGCGGCATGGACATGTCGAATTCCCAATAACCATACATGGCCCTGGTCGCCGAGAGCATGTAATTTGGAAGTAGATTGGGATCCACCCCGGCCAGCTTAAGCAGAGGCGCCAGGGTCATCGGCCCCAGGAGTTGCAGGAGGATGCCGAAGAGACCCGCAATTGGGCTGGTCGCGTAGCTGTCGGAAATTGTCCTGGGGAAAAAGCGCATAAAGGAATAAACTGCGAATATCTTGGAGCCCGTCAATAGAACAGTCAGCAAGCAGCCGAGAACTGCCACGCGTGCCAAGCGCTTGAAGTGAAACCTATTGGGAAAAACCAGGTACAAAATTGGCAATGTAAGCATTAACACGAACAGGCAGATGATGATCGGGTTGAATCCGGCTTCGTTTACCATCAGGGCAAAAATTAAAGCAAGGTAAATTGCAGATAAGAATTCCGGCAGCAAAGGAGAGAAGAGCACCACCAGGACCACCGCCAATAATGGGTATACCTGGAAGCCCAGGTGGCCGACCGTCATATGCTCTATGTAAAAACCATTCTAGCCACCCGACAGTTTGATGTCATAGGTAGGTACAAAGCGGAACAGAGATAGAAAAGGCATTGGTCAATCTCCTTTGGATATAGCGCAGGCCGATCTGGAAAATGCTTAAATCGCGGCGGTCATTCCGATCGACCAGGTGTCGCAAGCCTTGATGAATGGTACGTCCGCCGACAGAAATCAACCAGACATACAAGATGGCCACCGCGAGTGTCAGGCGAGAGAGACGCAAGAAATCACGTAACATCGTACTTTCCAAATCGAAGCCATGTTTTTTGAAGTCGGCGTGCATTTCTTCGCACCACATCCTGAGCCGGTAATACTTCAAAGCCATCTTGTGGTCGGGCAGGTTAGTGGCTAAACACCAGGGTTCTTCTTCACCGGTTTTCCAGTAGATCAGCAAGTTGGTTGGATAGATTTCGCTGGAGGTCAGGTAGCCAGCACCGAGCCAGTAGCTTTCACCGGCCTCGTGAACGAATTTGCCGAACGGCTTCCACTCGTTGTATTGGTTCAACCAGACACAGGTATCTGATTTTTGGCGTAAAACATAGAACCAGGGCCATTGATCGAGCCATTTCAGGACTTCCACCGAGCCAAATTCGCAGTCACCGACCAGAAAAACGGCTGCACCGACAGGTAAGAGCTTCCTGATATAGTTCAGCAAGGCCAATTGCTTGAAGGCACTGCTGTGTCCACGAACATGGCTGACCCAAGTCCATGCAATCGGGATCGCCCGTTTTCGATATGCCAGACTGACCATGAGCAACTGATGCCCAAAACCAACTTTCGTACCATCCACGATCAGATGGATCTCTCTCAAACAACGCCATTGCGCTTCCAGCCATTGGTGTGCAATCGGCTCATACCATTCTCGAACATTGACTGCCGGGTTGTCCAAGAAACGGCTCAGGCGACGAGCAATGCTCACCAACTTCGCCGGCCCAGGGATCTTTCCGGCTATTCTGCTCAAATAGACCGAGTGACTTTGGTAGATCCCTACAATCAGCCAGACAAAGTTCCGTTGCTGGGTAATTCTTTGGTTTGGCCGCAATTCACAAATTCGTCGCATCCAAGTATGATAGAGTTCGTTGATCGGCATTCCGCATCTCCAAGTATTCGGTTTCGTGGTAGGAACCTAATTTACTCGGTTTTGCTTGCCGATCAACATCTTTTTACAAAACTGTCAGGTGGCTAGAAAACCATTCAGCGTAAAAAATAATCCGCCGAGGATGCTGGCTTGCCGGGTCAAAGACAGGGTATGTGACAGGAAATAGTACATTGCAAAATACCCTGCCATGGCAAAAACGACCGTTGAGATAAGCGTGGCATTCCAGGGGGTCGTCAGGAACGTTAAAGCCTGGGGTAATGAGAATTGGATCTGTTGAGGGTTGGGATAGGCCGGTAACCCTCCACCAAAACTTGGCGTATACCATTGAATACGCAAACCATTCACCCGATAGTGCAGGTACGTGTCCAGCATCATTGGAATGAAGTAACGGAAATCATGTCCAACCTCGGGATAATCACGGCTTATATATGCGACCAGGAAAGTCGCTATGGTAATGACATTCAACGCATGGATCACAATTTCGAGTTTTCGCTTCAACATCAACGCTTTTCCTCCCGGTAAAGGCGCTGGGGTGCCCAATCCGAACTTACGGATGGGCATTTCCTGCCTTTTCTGGCGCTAAGAATCCCTAACACAGCCTGCTCCCGCCGCCGTGCCCCTGCAGGGTTTTCCCTCGGCGGCGCCCCCTTCGGGGATGTTGCGCGAAGGATGCCGCCTTGAGCGAGGTTTTGTTAGGCACTCTAAAGCCGCTATTTTTCCAAAACCTGTACCAGTTCAGCCGGCATGGATAAAAGCAGGTCTGCGCCGTGCCTGCGCAGTTCGCTCTCTTCCCCGAAGCCGCATAGAACGCCCGCCGTCTGCGCACCGGCAGCCTTTCCGGCACGCATGTCCACGCTGGTATCGCCCACCATCAGGCAGGCTTCGGGGGGCACACTCATTTCCCTGGCTGCCCATAGGATCGGGTCCGCGAAAGGTTTCGTGTGCTCGCAGGTCTGATCGGTGGCGATGCACTTGAAGCAGGCTGCCAGGCTGAATTGATCGAGGAAGTCCATGGTTGTGCGCGTATCCCGGGCGCTCACCACAGCCAGCGGGTAGCGTTTGCCGAGCGCCTCCAGCATCTCCCTGGTCCCGGGGACGAGTTGGAACGGTCCGGCTTCCCTTTTTGACTGGCGTACGAACCAATCCTTCAGCGCGAAGATCTCATTGTCTAGGCCGATGAGGTCGGGGAGGCCATATATGAAATTAGCCGGAGCTTCGACCTCCATCACCATGCCGCGGGCGACCCGGACGGGGTCCTTCCCCGGGAACAGGAAATGGAATGGCTTCAGGAGTTCGACGAGCTGTGCGACCATCACGTCGTCGCTGTCGCTGAGCGTGCCATCCACATCGAAACAAATGGCGCGGATGCGGGCAACCTGCAGGGGCATAAAACCTCCGGAACACGCGCGAACGGCTTTGATGACCAAATTGTACACCCTCCCGAGGGGATGCTTTGCTGGATGGTTGAACAGTTACAGCAGTACTACCAGTGTACTGACACGGAGATTTAGGTGGAATATAATTGTGTAATATCCACCTTTTGCGTGCGCAGGCAGATGGTTTGAATCTGCACTGGAAGGGAGCCTTCGAAGTACTTAATCAGGAGACAATACAGTGGCGAATAAATGGAAAATTCCAGTAATCCTCACCTTGTTCCTGGCAGGCTGTGCTGCCCCGCCTGTGAATACTGTCACGCCGGCCGCTTCGCCACTCCCCAGTCCAACCGTTCTCGCGCCGACCCCAACGCTTGCTCCCCCCGTACTTACACCTGCATCCACGCTTACGCCTACATCTTCTTCAACTGCTCTCCCGGCCTTCCCCGATCCGGCCGGATATGCCTGGAACCCGGTCGTTTCCGGGCTGGATTTGCCGGTGGATATCCAGAACGCCGGCGATGGGTCCGGGCGGTTGTTTATCGTCGAGAAACCCGGCCGGATCCTCATAATAAAGGATGGACAGTTGCTTCCCACTCCATTCCTGGACATCCAGAACGAAGTCGGCAGTCTCCAGACCGAGCAGGGGCTGCTTGGGCTGGCCTTCCACCCCAATTACGCCCGGAGCGGCCTGTTCTTCGTCAATTACACGGATCTAAATGGGAATACGGTCATTGCGCGCTTTCATGTCTCCTCAGGCGACCCGAACCGCGCTGACCCGGCCAGCCAAGTGAATATCCTGCAGGTCGACCAGCCCTATGATAACCATAACGGCGGCGGGCTGGCTTTTGGCCCGGATGGTTACCTCTACATCGGCCTTGGCGATGGCGGATTGGAGGGCGACCCATTGCTGACCGGCCAAAACCTGCAGACCCTGCTGGGCAAAATGCTGCGTATCGACGTGGATCACGGCAGCCTGTATGCGATCCCGCCTGGCAATCCTTTTGCCAGCGGCGGCGGGCGGCCGGAGATCTGGGCGTATGGCCTGCGCAATCCGTGGCGGTTTTCGTTCGATCGTCTCACCGGCGATCTGTACATCGCGGATGTGGGCCAGGACAAATGGGAGGAGATCGACCTCGTCCCATCCGGTACGCCGGGCGGCATGAACTTTGGCTGGAGTTTCTACGAAGGTAATCATCCCTATAAAGGCCAGCCACCCGCAAATATGACCTTTACCTGGCCGGTCACCGAATATTCGCACGCGGATGGCTGCGCCGTTACCGGTGGTTCTGTCTATCGAGGTAAAGCCTTGCCGGAATGGCAGGGTGTCTATTTCTTTGGCGATTACTGTTCCGGAAATGTCTGGGGATTGATCCATGTAAATGGGAATACTTCGCCGGCGAAAATCCTCTTCACGACCGGCGCGCAGATCACCACCTTCGGCGTGGATGAGGCCGGGGCAATTTACCTTTCTGATTATGGAACAGGTACAATTCTGCGCCTGGAGCGGAAGTGATAGCATCAGAATGTTCTGGACTTATAATGTCTGAAATGCGTGAACTGTCATAATAATTCATGATGCCTGTCACTGGATAAACCGCTCTGGATGTTTTAGACTTTATATGGAGGCGCAGTATGGCTGAACGGATCTGGGAAAAAAGCAAGGTGTGCTATTGCGAGCACGTAAAGAGCGAAGTGGCGTTGGAAGCAGAAATGCTTTACCCGCTGGATACTCTGCCTGACCCGCCGCGGGTCCTATCCCATCGTTGTTCCGATGGCGCGGAGTGCAACCAGTTTGCCAAAGCGGGCTGTGTATGGGCCAATACCAATCCGAATTACGATCCATTCCGCCTCTAAGAGTGCCCAACAACACCCTGCTCTAGGCGGCGTCCTCGCCGCCGCCCCCTTCGGGGATGATACGCGAAGGACGGCGTCGGGAGCAGGTTTTGTTAGGGATTCTAAGCCGGGGGGCAGGGGCAGCCTCCCCGTCACCCGGCTGGGATTACTTTAGTTTTGTGCGTGTTTTTTGCCCGGGCGGAGCGGACAATTTGACTTTTGCAGTCTTTCGTGCCAGCAAGTGGGTAAATACGCCGGGAGCGAATAGTAGAACGACCAGGGCGGCCAGCAATACGACGAAGATCATCCAGGAAGCCTGGTTCCCCACTTCCGGCAGCACGCCGCCGGGGTTGTATTTTACCTGGGCGGAGGCCAAGATTCCGAGCGAAACGGTCAATGTGCGGCCAACTCCATCCCGTAAAGTCGAAGGGGATGTATAGGTAATGCGGTACTCGCTTTGCAGGGCGCGCCCGTAAAGCTGGAATAAACTGCGTAGATCGTCGGAGTTGTTGGCATAGCTGTAAACACCCCCATTCCTTTCGGCCAGGGATTTAAGCGCTGTCTCGTCCAGGCCGAAGAAGGGCCCCTGTCCCGGCTCCCCCAAGCCGATCGTGGAGATGGAAAGGCCGCTTGCCCCAATGGCCTGGTTGATCTCATCGGCAGTGTGTTTGCTCTGGTTGTCCATGCCGTCGGTCAGGACAATGATGGCTTTCCGGCCCGGAACATCTTGCAGGATCTGGATGGCCTGGTCCAGTGCATCGAACATGGCCGTGTCGTCTTTCGCCTTAAGGCCCTGGATTGCCTGGATAAGCGCGGCGTGATCCTGCGTGATCGTTTGGAGATAGGTGACCTTGGTATTGAAAGTGATCAGGCCAGCCTTGTCGCCGGGACGCATCTGGTCTATATAGGCCTGGGCGGCCACCTTTGCAGCCGCCAGCTTGCCGGCGTTGTCCATGCTTCCGGAGACATCCATCACCAATAGGGTGGTCAAGGGACCGATCTCGCCGGCGCCGCTGATCTGCTCCGGTTTCATCACCTGGCCGTTCTCCAAAATTTGGATCTGGTTGGGGTCCACTCCCAAGGGCTCGCCGGAGTCATCCGTCACTGAAATGTAGACGGTTACCTGCGGGAACTTGGAGTTGTCCGCCTGGGTGATGCGGATATGGGTTCCCCCGTCCTGCGCATAGGCGCTTTGGAGCGGTACGAATGCCAGCAGCAATATTAAAACGATGGGAAATATCCGCTGGTTGATTTCCATATTCACCTCTTCTCGTGGTAGACCATCTCGGTATTGCCCATACGGATGAGACTATCGTTGCCAAGCTGGATCCGCTCGATCCGTCTTTTGTTGATGAACGTGCCGGTGAGGCTCATGTCTTTCAATGTGAAGTGGGAACCATCTCCGGTGAGCATGGCATGTTGCGGAGCGATATCCGGGTCGGGCAGCACGATCTCGGATTTGAGCGGGCTGCTGCCGATGGCGATGGCCGGGCCCCTGGCACGCATGAATTTGTCCAGCATGAATTCGGTGCCCTTGAGCTTGCCGCTCTTTACCTCCAGCCAGGCCCGGCTGAGCAGGACCACGATCAGGGAGATGAACGCGCCGACGGCTGCCCCCAGCAGCACCAGTCCGATCGCCTTCCCGACCATGGAATTCTTGAAAACACGATAGCTGCTTTCCAGCAGGACCCCGCCGACTGCCCCGCCCAGCAGGCCGCCGAGCATCCCCTTCCACACCTGGCTCCTGCCGCCCACGCCTTCGGCCAGGCCGATCAGCAGGCCGAAGAGGCCCCATCCGATGGCGCGGCCGATCATCCCGGCGCCGACTGCCTGGAAGAGCCATTCGCTCAGCGGCAGGCCGATCGCGCCGGCAACCAGCCCCAACAAACCGCTCAAGAGGCCGGATTTGCCGGCCTGCACCAGGTTGAGGGTCATCACACCTTCAGTGATCCCGGTCAGCAGGCCGATGCTCAGGCCCACCAGCGCGCCGACCACGGCCTCGCTGAGGTAGATATTTGGGAAAAATGACAGGCCGAGCAGGTTGCTGATTTGCCAGCCGACCAGTCCCCCGATCGCTCCAAACAAGGCATAGTAATATGTGCGCATACGTCTATTCATTCGGTACACCGCCTTCTCCATTCCCGGGTATTTCCGACTCTTCCTGCAGATTATTCCAACCGACGACACTCTGCCCGGAATTTCCATCCAGTTCGTAAAAACCCAGGTAGCGGCTGGGATCCATCTCCCCGTTGGCCTGGCGGATGAAGAAACCGCCTGTTGCCGTGTGCGGTTCGATCACCAGGGCCACCTGCCAGGGTTCGGGGAAGAAGTGATCATGCAGCCAGGTATCATAATGGGACAGGAATACCCCCATGCGTGGGTGCGTGTGATACCAACCCACGATTTCCTCGCCTGGAAATAACAGGTCCATTTTCGCGTGGATGTCCACCAGGCTGTCCTGGGTAAATGTCAGGAAAACGCTGCCTTGCTGGGTGAAGCGGGCCGGCAGCGCCGCAACCACCACGATGAATTGTCGACAGGTCCCGGCATCCAGGCACCACTTTCCCACCAGTACGCCGCCCACCTCATTTTCCAGTTCGCTGGCGGCATGGCTGGCGGCGCGGATGTAGGCGCTCTGTGTAACGAAGACAGAGACGACTGCCTGGCTCCCCGTTCTTTCGTGCGGTGAAACCCACCGTACGGAATTATCCAGGGGCATGGTCGCCGGTTGGGGAGTCGGGCCTTCGGGTGGTGAAAAGTGGATGCGGGATTGGGTCATGTCAGTTGGCAGCCTGGCGAAGGTCCGGACCGCTCCGGGCTTCTTCCCGGAGCAGTCCGGATGGAGGAATGATTAGCCGGCCGTTACATCGGCGGTCATCATCAAGCGGTCGTCCTTGGGAATACCGGCTTGCGCCAGGGTCTCGTCCTCTTTCAGTTCGCGACCGAGCGCTTTACTGTCCAGCCGGTAGGACATGGGGCGACCATCCGGGCCGGTCACGGGGAGCTCAAGCGAGGTGGTCAGCTCGGGGAGCAATTCTTTCACGACTACATCGTCGGGAACATCGGCGGTGCGGCTGCCTCCGGAAGGAAGCACAACGGTAACGGGTAGGTCAGACATGTTTTTACTCCTTTCTGAATGTGGCTGGGTTTCAGCCGGTTGGTAGGATTACTTGATCCGAATATTCGGTCTCCGTTTCGCCTCGACCGGTCTAAACTTGACGCGTTCTGGGCGCAACAGTTCACAGTCGTCCACCGGGAAGGCGTGCGGGTGGGTGCGGCGATAATCCCGGCACCAGCGGGCTGCTTCGGGATCCCATGGGAAGGGTGGTTTGGTGGGGTCATCGTGAAAGTTCTTGTACTGGAGCATTTCGCCGAGCATCACCACCAGGCGGTCCAGGGAGCGGCTGGCAGTCCACCAGGCCGCGTCAATGCAGACACTGCCGTTCAGGTGGTTGATATTGGGATGCCAAATGGGGGTGAGCCACTTCATGCCCGGCCAGCGCTGCGGGTACTGGTTGTGCAGGTAGATTTCCACCTGGTGGTGGGTCCCAAATTTCGGGTTGCCCTGCCGGTCCACGCCAACGATGCCTTTGCAGTTGAAGGTCACGATATATGTTTCAGGAGGCAGGGCTGCCCTGGCCCCTTTGGCCTCGAATTTGATCAGGTCGCTGCGGGCGGCCAACTCCTGCATCAGCTCGTAGTCGGCGCGCAGGCGGCGCATGCGCGGACTCTGGTCGAGGCCGATCGCCCCGGCGGTGATATCGGCGGTCAACATCAGGCGATCGTTTTCCGGGATCACGGCAGAAGCCAGCGTTTCATCGTCCTTCAACTCACGCCCAAGGGCCTTGCTGTCCAACCGGTAGTACATCGGGCGTCCGTCCGGGCCGACGGTGGGCAGCTTCAACAGTGAGGTCAGTTCCGTTAGCAGGTCGTGGATGGTAATGTCGTCGGGGACCTCGGCGTTGCGCGCCCCGCCGCTGGGCAGGACAATGGTCACGTTTAGATCAGGCATGGCTATCTCCTATCAAGTGGTGTAATGAGGCACCTGGCAAGTGCCAGTAATGGCCCAGCAATCGGCGTGGTGCAAGGTGTGGCAGATTTTGCATTCCACTGTGCCACGCGGGTCGTTCTCCACGATCAATTCCAGGCAGTATGGGCAGCGATGCTCCACTTCTGCAGACAGATGCAATTGGGGCTTGTGGTGGTATATGCGTTTCCGTTTCGGCTTGGCCGGCGATTTAGTCTTATCTCCTTTTGCAGGCGGGGCTTGAGGGCTGAGCGCCTTTTCGGCTGTCTTGAGGGCCTCGGTGAGGCGGGAACGTTTTTTCGGCCCTATGCGAGGCCGTGATGTCCTTTTGATTTGCAGCGGCGGTGCTGCAGTTCCGACTTTCCGGATGGGATGGTTCCGGGCGTAAAGTGCCAGCAAGGCGATCCCGGCGGTAAAGACCAATTGACCCAGGTCGAACCAATCCGCACGGCTGCCGGCCTTCAACGGACTGAGACCGAACTGCCAGCCGGTAAACCATCCCACCAGCTCCAGGCCGCAAGTGACGGATGCCAGGGTCGCAGCGATGCACAGGACAACCGTCTGCTTGCGTAGGATCCAACGGACCGATAAACCAGCGATTAATCCCATGGCAGCGTCGGAAAAGATGTACGGCAAAAGCAGGCTATGGACCTGCACGTGGCGAAGCAATACGACCAGCCCCAGGGCTGTTACGATCATGATCAGGATAAGCAGGATGAACTTGCGCGCCAACCTGATGTAAGTCGGTTCGGGTGAGGGGGTAACGGGATTGCTCATGGCATCCGCAGGCAGGCTCATCGGTCGGTCTCGGATTGATCGCTCAGTTTCACACGGCCGCGGCCTGGGCTTTTCAGATCGTCATTGAGTTGTACTTCGCCCTTGATACGGACACGACCATTCACCGGCCTGGATCGGGCAGTCTGTTCGAAGTGCTGGAAATGGAGCGCCTCGGGCAGGTCACCGGTCAGTTCGTAGAAGCGGTATTCCTGGCCGTTGTGGGCGCGCAGGATATGGAGAGGTGGCACGCCGACGTTGGCCAGGGTGCGGTGCAAGGTAATTCTCCTCGCCGGTGATGAGATGGGTCAACCCGGTCTCGCGCAGTGTCCCGCAGGTGGGGCAATGGCCGGCCTCGAAGCTGACCGAACTGAGCGGTTTCAAAGTCTGTTCGACGGTCTGGCAGACCGGACATTTCATCGAAACGATCAGTTCCTGGTCCAACTCGATGACCGCTTCAGGCCCCAGGTCAGCCCGGGCGATGCGCAGCAGTTCTTCCAGCGTGGTCCGCTCGGCGCGCGCCGGCAGTTCGGTGACCTCCCCATACGTCCAGTGACTTTCACAATCCTGGCGGGGAACGTACGCGCTGGTATGCATCTCGTTGACCATGCCGTTGTAATGGATAACCTTGCCGGGTTCGACCGGCATGCCGTTGATCAGTTTGAGGGCTTCCTGTGACTGCATCCCACCGATGATGGAGGCAATGGTGGGGGTGGTGGGCACCTTTCCGAGCAATATATTTTGCCTTGCCAGCAGTGGACAGGAATAGCGCAGCGAAAGGTCACGCAGCGCCGCCTCGGTAAGCGTACACTCGTAACAGGCACCCTGCCCGGGAACGAAGACCCGCACCAGTCCAAGCAGCTCCTGGATGGCTCCATCAACCCAGGGCTTGTTCATCCAGTAGCAGAAACGGTTGATGGCCAGGCGGGCCTCCCGGTTATCCAGGCAGCCGATCACCACATCCATGCGGCGGATGACGCCCAATCCGAGTTGGGTCATCACGTCGCCGTTCAAATACTGCACGTGGATCTGCGGGTTCAGCGCTTTCGCGCGCGCTGCCGCCACTTCGGCTTTGCTGCGGTTGTTGTCGGATTCCCGGAAGAGCACCGACCGGCTCAAGTTGGCTGCTTCGATCGTATCGAAATCGACGATGTAGATATGACCAACCCCCATCAGCGCCAGGTTCTTGATTACATCGTTGCCGAGCGCCCCGGCTCCAACTACCATTACGTGGGCATTCTGGACTTTATCGCGCTCCCACCAGGAAATGAATTCGAAAGTCCCCAACCGGTCTGTGTGCAGGTTGGGTATGTGCAGCGGTTTTTCCGGGGCGACCGGGACGCGCAAAGGGCCGGTGGGCGGCTCGTCGGCAGCCGGACGTGGCCCGGTTCCGCGGGTCTCATGCGCCAGCTCGCGCGCCTTGGCAACGTTCGTCTCGTCGATGGCTTTTGCGAACCAGCCCACATTCGGGCGTGATTCGATCAGATTTGATTCTTCCAGAGTATTGAGGGCTTCACGCAGGGTGGCGCGGCTGACGCCAAGCTGATTCATCAGCTCGCGTTCAGACGGAAAATGGCTGCCGGGTGCGAGGCTTCCATCCAGGAGAGAGGCAGCCAGCTTTCCGGCGATGGTTTCGGAGAGGGATTGGTGGGTGATGGGTTGAATCTTCATAATATTCTGTGGTATGGTGGTCAGACCAATTATACCATCAGTATAGTCAATTCGAAAGAAGAGTCAATAGGGATTGGCAGGAATTAAGTACTGACTTGCATTAAATCAAAATAGGCGACCTCGCGAGGCCGCCTATTTATGGGTGCTTGCCAGGAAACTACTTCACTTCGATGACAGCGCCGGCTTCTTCCAGTTTCTTCTTGGCGTCCATGGCGGCTTCCTTGCCGACGGCAGCCAGGACTTTGCCATCTGCGGTCTCGGCCATGGCCTTGGCCTCGGTCAGGCTCAGGCTCACCAGTTGGCGGATGACCTTGATGACCTCGATCTTCTTCGGGCCGGGATCCTTGATGACGACGTCGAATTCGGTCTTCTCTTCGACCGCCTCGGCGGCGGCTGCGGGAGCAGCACCGGCGGCGGCCACGGCGACGGGAGCGGCGGCGGAAACGCCCCACTTCTCTTCCAGTTTCTTGACCAGGTCGGCAGCTTCGAGAACGGAGAGCCCGCTCAACTGCTCGACGATTTTATCCAGATCAGCCATTGTAAATCTCCTTAAGATTTCTTTTGAATATTTTGGCTCTTTCGTTTCCACGGTGAAGATTTACCACGAAGTCGCCAAGACACACGTGTGCCTGCCTGCGCCAGTACCGCAGGTACAGGTACGGCACAGTGCAATCCGAATTTCATGAAGCTTTTACTGAGAAAATTCGTGTCTCCGTGCCTTGGTGGTTAGGAATTTCTGTTTTTCACCTCAAAAACGGAATAGCCAATAGTTTTTATCTGTGTAGTAACGACTTAGATCGTTACTACATCATGCTGCAGCAGGGGCAGCCTTTTCGGAATATACTTTGACCACATAGGCCAGTGAACGGCCCGGTTCGGCCAGCGTGCGCACCAGCTTGCTGGCGGGAGCTTTCAGTACACCCAGTAACTGGGCGCGCAAGACCGGCAGCGGTGGCAGGGATGCCAGGGATTTAACCTGGGCAGCGTTGAGAGCCTTTGCATCCAGGAAACCACCTTTCACCTTGACGGCTTCCATGCCTTTCGTCGCTTCCGTGAGCGCTTTTGTGAAACCAGCCGCATCGGTAAACGCAAAACCGATGGCAGTGCTCTTTTCCGCGAAGTCAGCCGGGACACTGTAGCCGGCCTTTTCCAAAGCGAGCTTGGCAAGCGTGTTCTTGACGATGTGGAACTCACCGCCATTCTCACGCGCCTTGGCACGGATGGCATCCAGGTCTTTCATCTTCAAACCGGAATATTCGACCAGCACGACCGCCTGGCTCTTTGCGAGCCACGCCATGTACTCGGCCAGCATGCTTTCTTTCTGTGCTTTTGATTTAGCCAAAGAAAATCACCTCCTTTCCAATCAAAAAGTCTTTGCCCGAGGCTGCCAGGCAAAGACTTTGCCCCCGGAAAGGGGGTGGTGTTTCCACCAGTCTTCACCTGGGCAGGAGATTAAGTCCGGAACGCTGCCCTGAAGGGCGCAGTCGCAGGACACCTGCCGTCTTCGGCGAAGGAAAATTCCTCGGGCTAACCGAATAAAGCTATTCGGTCTCCTCCATCGATTGGGCCATGTTGGCATCCACCTTGACGCCCGGCCCCATCGTTGAAGTCATCGTGATGTGCTTGATGTAATTACCCTTGGCAGCGGATGGGCGAGCCTTCTTGATGGCATCCATCAATGCCGCAAATTCTCGTACAACTTCTTCTCGTCGAACGAAGCCTTGCCGATCGAGACATGGATGTTGGCGGTCTTGTCCAGGCGGAATTCGACGCGGCCGGCCTTGGATTCGGTCACCGCACGACCGATATCCTCAGGGCTGACGACCGTGCCGGCCTTGGGGTTCGGCATCAGGCCGCGCGGACCGAGCACACGGCCCAAGCCTGCCGACCTTGCCCATCATGTCGGGCGTGGCGATGGCGACGTCGAAATCGAGCCAGCCGCCCTGGATCTTGTTCAGGGTCTCATCATCATCGGCAACCGTGTCTGCGCCGGCATTGCGGGCATTGGTCGCGCCTTCGCCCTGGGCAAAGACCAGCACGCGGACGGTCTTGCCCAGGCCGTGCGGCAGGACCACCACATCGCGCACCTGCTGGTCGGCCTGGCGGGGATCAAGGCCCATGCGCATGTGTACTTCCACGCGTGGCATCAAATTTGGTATAGGAAGTTTCTTTTACCAGTTTGACCGCTTCCTTTGGCCCGTAGAATTTCTCCAGATCCACTTTGGCCAGGGCGGCCATGTATTTCTTTCCGTGTTTTGCCATGAATTCTCCTTTGTGGTGCAAACGGGCCGGGATGCGGCCCTCCCACCGGGT
The DNA here is from genome assembly GCA_963746015.1 of uncultured Chloroflexia bacterium. GTDB lineage: Bacteria > Chloroflexota > Anaerolineae > Anaerolineales > Villigracilaceae > UBA877. Next base: position 176,874 of record CAVUZS010000003.1, on the reverse strand, counting down.
TAATCAACGACGACAATTCCCATGTTGCGGGCAGTGCCCTCGATCTGGCGCATGGCGCCTTCGATATCCAGGGCGTTCAGGTCCTTCATCTTCAGTTGGGCGATCTCGCGTACCTGGGCACGCGTCACCTTGCCGACCTTCTCACGATTCGGAACGCCGGAGCCTTTTTCGATCCCGGCGGCCTTGCGCAGCAGCACTGCTGCGGGCGGTGTTTTCAGGACGAACGTGAATGAACCATCGGTATAGACGCTGATCTCAGCAGGGAGAACCTCGCCCGGGCGGTTTGACGTGCGGGCGTTGTAATCCTTGCAGAAGGCCATGATGTTGATGCCATGGCCGGCCAGCGCCGGGCCGATGGGAGGCGCAGGGTTGGCCTTGCCGGCCTCGATCTGCAGACGAACAATTGCCTTGAGTTTCTTTGACATGTTACCTTATCTCCTTTGTGGTGTTAGCGGGCCATTCTGGGGGCCCTCCCACGAATTAGCCAGCCGCGTGCAGGCTTCAGCAGGATGCCGGGAACGCTGAACGCAGTCGGCTGTGATCGCTGTTATGCTTTCTCCACTTGCAGGAAATCCAATTCCACCGGGGTTTCGCGCCCGAAGAACGAGACCATTACACGTACTTTTGTCCGCTCCATGTCGATTTCCGAGACCACGCCCCGGAAGTCGTTGAAAGGTCCATCCACGATGCGGACGCGTTCCCCGACCTTGAACGTGACTTTGACCGTGGGCGCGTCGGCTTCCATGCGCTTGAGGATCTGGGCCACTTCTTCGGGGCGCAGGGGCGTGGGCAGGTTGCCCATCCCGACGAAACCGGTCACGCCCGGCGTGTTGCGAACGACGAACCACGATTCCTCGCTCAACAACATGTTCACCAGTACATAGCCTGGGAAGATGTGGCGTTCCACGGTGCGGCGCTTTCCATCCCGGACCTCGATCTCTTCCTGCGTGGGCATGACCACATCGAAGATCTTATCCTTCATGCCCATGGTCTCGATGCGCTGCTCGAGGTTATGCCGCACCTTGTTCTCATACCCGGAATAGCAATGTATTACATACCAGGCCGGTCCTTCCGGGACCGATTCGATCTCTTCTTGCAGACCAGGGGCTTCCTGGTGAACAGTCTTTGGTTCGCTTAAAACGGGCTGGTCCGAGCGAGATTCATTCTCCTCAGATTCAACCGGTTCCTGCTCGAACTGTTCTTCTGGATCCAGGTCTTGCATCATTCAACCTCATTAATACAAATATATTACACGTTGCCGGTTCAGGAACCGATCATCAGGGTCAAGAGCTTCGTGGCGCCCAAATCTATCCCCCATAGAAAAAGTGCCATGAATACCATCACGATGATAACTACCACGGTTAAATTCCGCGCTTCCAGCCAGGTAGGCCAGGTTACTCTGCGCAATTCGCCCATCGTCTCACGGAAAAAACGTTGGATGGCATTCTCACGTTTTCTTTCTTTCAGCCACGTCGAACTCCTTCTTATCTGACGGTGAAAACGCCGCCTCATCGACTGCCCAAAAAGGCAGGGCGGCGTTATATCTACAGGCCAGGCAGGAATTGAACCCACAACCGCTCGTTTTGGAGACGAGTGCTCTACCAATTGAGCTACTGGCCTACGAAACCAGTCGGATAGCCATCCGTCTCATAGTCTTCGGTTATCAGACTATTAGACGATCATCAGACTACCCGACTCATGCCTACTTCGTTTCGCGATGCAACGTATGCTTCTGGCAACGCGGACAGTATTTGTTGAATTCCATCCGGTTCGGATCGTTGCGGCGATTCTTCTCCGTTACGTAATTCCGTTCCTTGCACTCATTGCATGCCAGGATGATTACCGGGCGGACATCTTTCTTTTTCGAAGCCATTCTATCCTAACTACTCTCTTATTGGATGATCTTGGTGATGACACCCGCGCCGACGGTCAGGCCGCCTTCGCGAATGGCGAACTTGGAACCCTGCTCGAGCGCCACCGGCACGATCAGGGTCACGGTCAGGTCGACGTTGTCGCCCGGCAGAACCATTTCCACGCCCGCCGGCAGCTCGACGTTGCCGGTCACATCCATCGTGCGGATGTAGAACTGCGGCCGGTACCCGTTGAAGAAGGCGCTGTGCCGCCCGCCTTCTTCCTTCTTCAGCACGTACACCTGCGCTTCGAACTTGGTATGCGGCGTGATCGAGCCCGGCTTGGCGACCACCTGGCCGCGCTCCACGTCCGTGCGCTCAATGCCGCGCAGCAGCAGGCCCAGGTTGTCGCCCGCCATGCCTTCGTCCATCATCTTGTGGAACATCTCCACGCCCGTCACCACCGAACTGCGGGTCTCGCGCAGGCCAATGATCTCCACCGGCTCGCCAATCTTGATCACGCCCCGGTCCACCCGCCCCGTCACCACCGTGCCGCGCCCCTTGATCGAGAACACGTCTTCGATCGGCATCATGAACGGCTTGTCGATCTCACGCTTCGGCTCCGGGAATGTACTCGTCGATCACCCGCAGCAGTTCCTTGATGCTGGCATATTCCGGCGCATTCGGGTCGGTCGAAGTGCTCTCCAACGCCTGCAGCGCACTGCCGCGCACGATCGGGGTCGTGTCGCCCGGGAAGCCCTGCTTCGTCAGCAGTTCCCGCAGTTCCATCTCCACCAGTTCCAGCAGCTCCGGATCGTCCATCTGGTCCACCTTGTTCAGGTACACCACGATGCTCGGCACTTCCACCTGCCGCGCCAGCAGCACGTGCTCGTGCGTCTGCGGCATCGGCCCATCCGGCGCCGCCACCACCAGGATCGCCCCGTCCACCTGCGCCGCTCCCGTGATCATGTTCTTGATGTAGTCACGGTGCCCCGGCATGTCCACGTGCGCATAGTGCCGCTTGTCCGTCTCGTATTCCACGTGCGCAATGTTGATCGTGATGCCGCGCGCCTTCTCTTCCGGCGCATTGTCAATCGAGTCGTACGCACGGAACTGCGCCTTCCCGAGAAATTGACTGTACTTCGTGATCGCCGCCGTCAACGTGGTCTTGCCATGGTCGATGTGCCCCATCGTCCCCACGTTCATGTGCGGCTTCTTCCGCTCATACTTCTGCTTCGCCATAAACTTTTCTCCTTCCTTGACAATTATTCCTTGGTTGCGAAGCCCTCAATGGGATTTGAACCCATGACCCCGTTCTTACCAAGAACGTGCTCTACCGACTGAGCTATGAGGGCGGTTAGTCTATGAGTCTAATAGTCGCCAGTCTAATAGTCTTTAGTTGAACCATCAGTCTATAAGACTATCATGTCTATCAGACTTTCAAGTGGGCAGTGAAGGATTCGAACCTCCGAAGTCTACTGACAACTGATTTACAGTCAGTCCCCTTTGGCCACTTGGGTAACTGCCCATATTTCCAGCCGTTCCACTGTGCTGGTCGCTTGGTCCCATCGCGGGGATGAGGCCAACCGACGAACACTGAAACCGGAAAAACTGTCAACGTTCCAAGCCGACGACGGGAATTGAACCCGTAACCTACCACTTACAAGGCGGTTGCTCTGCCGATTGAGCTACGTCGGCAATCGCCTGTTTCCGGCTTAAGCCGCGCAATTATACCAAAGCCATACCCACCATACAAGGTTAACATTCACCAGGTTTGAAATTGTATATCCCTTTTCCGGTGCTCTTCCAGCCAGGCAAGCAGTTTTTCAAGATGTTCCTGATGATGGTCGTACGTACTCAACAACACTTCGGCAAGTGGATGCCCTTTCAGCCACGCGTACTTGCCTGCATCCAATAAATCTCTTTCAGGGAAACCTTTTGCAAATTCCAGTAGCCGTTGATAGCCTTCTTTCCAGCCCTGATGGACTTTTGTCCACGCCTGGTCGCGGTATTTTTCAAAGATCCAGTCATTAATTTCTTCAGTTTTGTCTTCCTCTTCAGAGTCCACATCGGGAGGCCATCCGGGAAAGACGGGTTCACGGTCGAATGAAGCGGCTTCCAGTCGGGCGGTGGAACGCTGCTGCCAGGCCATCAAGTGGGCGATATTATCCTTGATGGACCAATAGGAAGGGATAAGAACAACAGAAGCCTGCTCATCGTTCATATTCGTAATCAATTCTTCCCAAAGGTTGATTTGTTCTTCCAGAGCGGCCAGGACATGTTCTTTCAGGTTCATGGTTGTTCTCCATAATAGCATTGTCAGAAAGGAGACAATTCCGTGAATGGCCATGGGACAGTTTCATCCATTTCACGGATGTCATATCCTTCGGAATAATCGTTATGACCAAAATAGAAAGACTTGTGGATCTTTATGGATTGGCTGGTGGGATTTCGTTCATTCACGGTTTGTGCCAGACGGATAATGGCTTTTGTCGAAGCCATTAAGTATATGTTCTGATCAGGGCTGCCGTTATATTGGTGGTGTTCAGCAGCCCGATAGAGATGTAACAAGGCGGGCAATGCTTCCGGTTGGCCAATCTCAGCGAGTGCATATGCGGCATCCTTCGCCGTACTTCCGATACTGTATAATATTTCGCTGCTGTTCGGATATCGAAGTGGAGTGATCTCGCGATAGATGATGCTGCATAGAGGATCGATCGCCGCGGTATCCTTGAGCTTTTCCAAGGCGTGAATTGCTTCTTCTTTGACCGTTAAGTCTTTGTCGACAAGTGCGCCTATGAGAACAGGAACAGCTTGCTTGTCCTTCATTGTTCCCAGAGACTTAATGGCCGCCTTCTTTGTCTCCCATTCGACCCCATAGGCTTTCAGGGGTCGCATAAGCGCATCAACAATACGGGGATCAGCAGTTGCGGCTAATTTTGCGTAGTCGGATGTCGATCCACTGATGATATTGACCCACTGGTCCTCACCGAGTTGGCTTAGGGCCGTTGCTGCTGCTATTCGCGTCGATTCAACGGGATCGCCCAGAGCCTCCAACAAACCGGGGATTGCACGCTGATCGCCGATTTTCACCAGAGCTTCAATAATCGCTTCGTGCACGGTCTTGTCATCATGGCGGCGGAGAGCATCAATTAAATAGGGAACAGCCTTAGGTTGGGCGAGATTGCCCAAGCTGCGAGCGGCGGAGACGCGTTTAGGTATGTTTTCTCCTCCGTAATCCAGCTTTAGTCGCTGCAAATTCCAGTATACCTTCAAGGCAGTTAGCATGGATAATTCCTTTTTACGGGGGTTCTGTCCGGTAAGTAATGAAGTGTCTTCAGGTTGGCCTATAAGCCGCATTCTGTCCAGCGTCTGGTTCATTCCGGTTTACACCGGCCCCTTGCCGAAGCTCGGGGTGTTAGCTTCATCCCGGACCGCGCGCCTGTGCGATCATCTCTCTGAGCAGCCTACCCGGGACTTATCATCCCCGAAGGGGACAAATGAGGCGAGCCGCCTCTTGTCCCTGCTTGGCCTTGCTCCCGGCGGGGGTTACCTGGCCGCCCGCATTGCTGCGAACGCCGGTGGTCTCTTACACCGCCTTTTCACCATCACCCTCACCCCCGGCCCCTCCCCCGATGGGGGAGGGGGGCGGAGGGAAGGCGGTTTGTTTCTGTGGCCCTGTTCCGGCAGGTTGCCCCGTCCCGGGCTTTCCCCGGCGCCGTGCCCTATGGAGTGCGGACTTTCCTCGATCCCTCGCTTACGCTCGGGACAAACCCTTGGCCGAAGCCTTGGGCGAGCCCTCGCTTCTGCTTGAGACCGCGATCGCCCGGCCAGCCTGAAGACAAAGGTATCATACCATACCGTCTCTCAACCTGTTAGTCAATAATAGGCCTCTTGCGTAAGTGTTTCACGCCCCCTGATCCACGCTAATTTTCGCTAATTATCAGAAATATTCGTGCGGATTAGCGAAGACGTGTGCCACGAAGTGGTATTAGCGGACAAAGGATGGTTTCGCCGAAATGCACTTATACTTTTGCAAGAGGTCTAATGTATAATTGGGAATAATCCACGAGGAGGTAAAAATGTCCAAAAGCGTCGATAACTTGAAAACTGCCTTTGCGGGGGAAAGCCAGGCCAACCGCAGGTATTTGGCCTTTGCGAAGAAAGCCGATGATGAAGGCTTTCCTCAGATCGCCAGGCTCTTCCGCGCGGCGGCAGCAGCCGAGACCGTGCATGCCCAAAACCATTTCAGGGCCATGGATGGTGTAAAGGGCACTGCCGAGAATCTGGAAACCGCCATTGCCGGGGAGAATTACGAGGTCGTCTCCATGTACCCGCCCATGCTGGAAGAAGCGCAGGCGGAAGGCGATAAGCGCGCCGCGCTCTCATTCAAATATGCACTGGCAGTCGAGAAGGTCCACGAAATGCTCTATCGCAAGGCGGCCGAGTTCTTTGGGAAGGGTAAAGATGCACCCGCGACAGAATATTACGTTTGCCCGATCTGCGGCTTTACCCACGAAGGCCCGCTGGAAGGCCGCTGCCCGGTCTGCAATACGCCCGGCGAAAAATTCGAAAAGATTGCCTGACCGGGCTTGTAGTCGGTTTTCAGTCCGCTTCAGCGGACTTTGTGTGTTGAGCCGGGGACTTCAGTCCCGGCGGGAATGGCATCGAGATCCTGAATGCTCTCTTCGTAATCCATCTCCATAAGCGCGCCGGTATAAAACGCCGCGCGCCTGTGTTTCGACAGTGGATTACATGCCCATTTGCCTCGCAGATGGGACGATTTTCAAACCAGATTGCGGTAAATCTGGACAGATTCCCCGGCCTCAGGTAAAATACTGCTCTTTGGTACGAGCTTTTAAATCAGAAATAAATGATTTGGGTGGCAGCATGTGCGCAATAGGCGCGCGCCGCCGCGCAATAGGATTATTTTATGGAGGAAGTAAGTGGCTAATATCAAGTCCCAGATCAAGCGTAACAAGCAGAACGACAAGCGCCGTCTGCGCAACCGCGTTTACCGCGGCACCGCCCGCATCGCGGTAAAGCATGCCCGCAGCGCCATCGATGCGGGTGTCCCCGAATCGAAAGCGGCCCTCATCAGCGCCATCAGTGCGCTGGATAAGGCCGCAGAGCAGGACGTCATTCACAAAAATAATGCCGCCCGCCGCAAGAGCCGCCTGATGAAGGCGTTCGCCAAGATGGAACCGGTCGTGGTCGAGGCTCAGCCGGCGATGGTCGAGCCGGTTGCCGAAGCTGAAGAAAAGAAAGCCGCCCGCGCCGGCGCGCTGCCAAGGCGGAAGCTGCCTCCGAACCTAAGGTTAAAACAGAGAAGGCCCCGAAAGCGGCGGCTGCAAAGAAAGCCACAGCCGCACCCAAAAAGGCCAGCGCGAAAAAGACAACCTAAGGATCTAAAATTGTGCTCCAGGCGGCGTCCCCGCCACCGAGGAAAGTACCCCGCAAGGGGCACGGCGGCGAGAGCAATTTTAGATTACGCTCCAAGCGTTCGTGGCTTGCAAAAACCTTGAGCGGGAGCGCCCGGAACGAATGGGCGTCCCGTTTTTTTGCTTCCATCGAATGAGATATAATCCTGACCACAGGTGACCATGTTCCAGATCGAACAGCAAGCCATCGAAGACAAGATCAAAGTCATTCTGTCGGCTGAGTGGGATTCCCCTCGCCACGCTGGAATGGAAGCCCATCCCTTTCAGCGGGGAGTGGGGCATTTCCACTTCATTTTTTGCCACGCGCCGCGCTCGAAGCGCGCGCCGGGAAAAAAGTGGTCGTGCCGCAGCGGGCCCAGGAAATTGCCGAACAGGTCAAGGATGCGCTGGCACGATACGCGCCGGCATCAGCCATGATGAGGCGGTCAAAGGCTATCTCAACCTGTACTTCGACACGGCGGAATATGCCCGGCGGGTGGTGGATACGGTGCTGGAACAAAAGAACTGCTTCGGGGCCGGGGCCAGCCACCGGCCAGCGCGTCATGGTCGAATTTTCCCAGCCGAACACGCACAAGGCCTTCCATGTCGGCCACCTGCGCTCCGCCATCCTGGGCGATGCGCTTGCCCGCATCATTGAATTTGCCGGGTATGACGGTGGTACGCGCCAATTACCCCGGCGACATGGGCCTGCACGTCATCAAGTGGCTGTGGGCCTATTTGAAATACCATGCCGGCGAGGAGCCGGAGACCGACATCACCCAGTGGATGGGCAAGGTCTACGCGGATGCCAGCCGCCGCCTGGAAGAGAATCCCGACCTGGAAGCCGAAGTGCGGGCGGTTTACGCCCGCTGGGATAAACGTGACCCGGAGATCGTGGCGCTGTGGCAGAAGACCCGCCAGTGGTCGCTGGAAGGCTTCCACCAGATGTATGCCGAGCTGGATATCCGCTTTGACAAGTATTACTTCAACAGCGAAGAAGAAGACACCGGGCAAGCAAATCGTGGAAGAACTGGTCCGAGCGCGGCATCGCCACGGACGAACGCCCGCAGGGTGGGGCGGTGCTGGTCAAGATCGACGAGGTGCTGGGACTGGCGAAAGAACAGTACCGCACCACGGTGGTGCTGCGCTCGGACGGGACCGCGCTCTATGCCACCGAAGACCTGGCGCTGGTGCTGCATAAATTCCGGGATTACCCGGACCTGTTCCGCTCGGTTTATGTGGTGGATGTGCGCCAGTCCCTGCATTTCACGCAGATCTTCAAGATCCTGGAAATTGCCGGATATGAGCAGGCCAGGAAATGCCTGCATGTGGCCTATGAACTGGTGACCCTGCCGGGCAACGTGGTGGTCTCCTCGCGCGAGGGCACGGTGGTGCTGCTGGAGGATCTGCTGCGCGAGGCCATCGCCCGCGCAAAGGCAGAAGCCCGCAAGAAGAACCCCGCCCTGACCGGGGAACAACTTGAAAGGTGGCAAAAGCGGTCGGGCTGGGCGCCTTGAAATACCCGATCCTGGCACGGGAGAATACCAAGCTGGTCACCTTTGACTGGCAGGCCGCCCTGGATTTCAACGGGCAGGCCGCTCCTTACATCCAATATGCGCATGTGCGCTGCAACTCGATCTTAAAGAAGGCCGGGGTCGTCATCGCCGACCTGCAGCCTGCTCCATTTGACTACCCCTTGCACCCGGCCGAAATCGAACTGATCGATATCATCAGCCGCTTCCCATCCGAAGTGCAGCGGGCCGCGGCCGAGTACAAGCCGCTGGTCATTGCCAGCCTTGCCTATGACATCGCCAAAGCCTTTGCCGGCTTCTACGATGCCTGCCCGGTCGTGCAGGCCGAGCCGCAGGTCCGGGCAGCCCGCTTGCGGCTGGTGGCGGCGACCAAATATACCCTTGCCAATGCCTTGGCGCTTTTGGGCATCACAGCCCCAGAAGTGATGTGACGCAGCGGGGAAGTCCGCTGCGAAAATCAGCGCGTTCCTGCTTCATCGCAGGATGCCAGAGCAGGTACAGGAGCTCCGAAAAAGCGCAGGAGCCTCCTTGCCGTTGCGCTTACTTGCGAGTGCAACGGCTGCCGCGGTGAAATGAGGAACCTGGCTGAAATTCATCTTTTCTGTCAAGGAGTCTCCGTATGTCCCCTGTCCGTACTCTCATCATGGGCGCCGCCGGGCGCGACTTCCACAACTTCAATGTCTTCTTCCGCGACAACCCGGACTATGAAGTGGTGGCCTTCACTGCGACCCAGATCCCCGACATCGAAGGCCGCACCTATCCCCCGCAACTGGCCGGGAAGCTGTACCCGAAGGGCATCCCGATCTATGCCGAGAGCGACCTGCTCAAGCTGATCAAGAAATTAAAGGTGGACCAGGTCATCTTTGCCTACTCGGATGTGCCGCACGAAGTGGTCATGCACAAGGCTTCGATGGTGCTGGCAGCCGGGGCGGACTTCCGCCTGATGGGCGAGAAGCTCACCCAGGTCAAATCCACCAAGCCGGTCGTCTCGGTCTGCGCCGTGCGCACCGGCTCGGGCAAGAGCCAGACCACCCGGCGCGTCTCGCTGATCCTGCGCGAGCATGGGCTACAAAGTGGCTGCCATCCGCCACCCCATGCCCTACGGCGACCTGGTCAAGCAGGAAGTGCAGCGCTTCGCCACCTACGCCGACCTGGACAAGCACGAGTGCACCATCGAGGAGCGCGAGGAATACGAACCGCACATCGATAACGGCGTGATCGTCTATGCCGGCGTGGACTATGAGAAGATCCTGCGCCAGGCCGAGAAGGAAGTGGACATCATCCTGTGGGATGGCGGCAACAACGACTTCTCGTTCTACGTCTCGGACCTGAAGATCGTGGTGGCCGACCCGCACCGCCCCGGGCACGAGAGCACCTACCACCCCGGCGAGGTCAATGCCCGCGATGCGGATGTGATCGTGATCAACAAGGTGGATACGGCCGATCCGCAGGCGGTCATCAAGGTGCGCGAGAACCTGCGCATGCTGAACCCGAATGCGACCGTCATCGAAGCGGCTTCCCCGCTCTTCGTGGACGATCCCGCCGCCATCCTGGGCAAGCGCGTCCTGGTGATCGAGGACGGCCCGACCCTGACCCACGGCGAGATGGCCTACGGCGCCGGTTACGTGGCCGCCAAACGCTTCGGCGCGGCCGAGATCGTCGACCCGCGCCCGTTCGCGGTCCGGTCCATCGCAGCCACCTACCAGAAGTACCCGAAGACCGGCCCGATCCTGCCGGCCATGGGCTACGGCGCGGCCCAGATGAAAGACCTGGAAGCCACCATCAAGAAGGCGGATGTGGACCTGGTCATCATCGGCACGCCGATCGACCTGACCCGCGTGATCAAGATCACCAAGCCCTACCAGCGTGTGCGCTACGAGCTGCAGGAGATCGGCCAGCCGACGCTGGAGGATATTCTGAAGAAGAAGTTTGGGAAGAAAGTCAAATAGTCGGTAGTCTGATAGTCTGATAATCGTGTGGTCAGAAGCAAGTACCAAAGAGGACTGGTTGGGGCCAGTCCTTTTCCTTATCCTCGGCGCACACTCCCGGCCTGTCCTATTCTGTGTAAAATATATCCTACAATAAATTTAATATTATTACTAGTTGACTAGTAAAAATATTGGATATACAATGGGATGGGATAAAGGAAAATTCCTATGACAACCTTCATCTATAAGCGCACGGTCATTGACCAGATCACTCGATTCCTGCCCACCAACGATATCGTCGTAATTCATGGCGCTCGTCAGGTTGGCAAGACCTCCATTCTCATCTACTTGCAAGATCTTCTTCGCTCCGAGAAAGAGCAGGTTTTCTATATCGACCTGGAAGATAGCCGCTTTGTCACTTTAATGGACAAGGGAGTCGATGAGTTTGTCGCCTACCTTTCCGAACAAGGCTTCGATCTTCCTGGCTTAATGAAAACAGGTAAGAAACTGTTTGTCATGATAGACGAAATCCAGTATCTGGCAAATCCGTTCTCTTTCCTGAAACTTCTGGCAGACCATCATCGCTATTTGAAGATCATCGTTTCCGGTTCATCCAGCTTTGAAATGAAGAGCAAGTTCAAAGATTCGCTGGTCGGCAGAACGGTCAGCTTTGAGATCTATCCGCTTTCATTCCAGGAGTTCTTATTGTTCAAAGGTATCCCGTTCGTTCCAGCCGCCCGGTTTACCATGAAGAAAACCAGCGAGTTGCAGATGTTATATACAGAATTTGTCTTGTATGGCGGTTACCCCAAGATTGTGCTCACCCCGGAGTCGGACGTCAAGGAAAAGTACTTGCAGCAGATCATTGATACTTATGTTCGCAAGGATATTCGTGACTTGGCTGAGATCAAGGATGTGAACAAGTTTAATCGCCTGCTGGAAGCCCTTGCATCTCAAAGCGGCAACTTATTGAATATCTCTGAGTTGGCGAACACCTGCGGGCTGGCCCGAGATACCATTGAACGACATCTCTTTCTCTTGGAGCAGACGTATATTCTCCGCCTGGTACGTCCATTCAGCCGCAATATCCGTTCAGAACTATTCAAGACCCCGAAGATCTTCTTCTACGACACTGGGTTGATGCAAATGCTCTGGTTGAAGCGTCTGCAGAAAGAAATATTGGGCCCCGTGTTCGAAACGAGTATCTTCGCTGAATTAGTAAAACGTTACGGTCCGGGTCAGGTCCACTACTGGCGCACGCAGGACAAAAAAGAAATCGATTTTATCGTGAAGTTTCCAGAGACCCTTTTACCGGTCGAAACCAAGCTGCATTTTCCTCGCACCATCCCAGCCGTCCTGGGCACTTTTGGAACTGCCTATCCGCCTGATCCCAATTCGGCTCCGGGCTATCGATTGGTGGGATTGATGGGAGAGCCGGCAGAGTTTGGGATGGTTTTCCCATGGCAGCTATAGAGCCGGCTCATATGGTATTAAAGAACCCTGTTATTTTCTGACCTATATTAATTTGTAAGATTAATATTTATTGACTTACTTTTAATTCAATGGTATATTACAAATCAGTTTCGGAAGGAGTGTTCCATGGAGACAATTGTCACATCTAAAGGACAGGTGGTCATCCCGTCATCGATCCGGCGTCGATTAGGCGTAAAAGAGGGCACTTACCTTCAGGTCGACGTGGATGAACTTACCAGGAAGATCATCTTGACCCCCATTACGCGGGAATACGTCCATTCCCTGCGCGGGAAATACAAAGGCAAGGGCTTGATGAAAGCGCTGATGGCCGAGAAACAGCGGGAAAAAGAGTTGTAATATGGCGCGTAAAGCCAACGCCTTCGTTTTGGATAGCTGGGCGGTGATCGCATACCTGGAAGATGAACCTTCTGGCCAGAAAATTGCTGATTTGATCGCCAATGCACACGAAGAGGGAATACCGGTCTCCATGACAGTGGTAAATGCCGGTGAGGTTTGGTATATCATCGCCCGCGAAATTTCAGAGGAAGATGCAAACCAAAGTATTAAAGAACTCCATGACCTGCGGATTCAATTGGTGGATGTGGATTGGGAACTTACCCGGGAAGCTGCCGGGTTCAAATCGCAGCAAAAAATGTCATACGCAGATTGTTATGCGGCGGCGCTTGCCAGGTCGAGGAAAGCAGATTTGGTAACAGGCGATCATGAATTCAAAGCAGTCGAAGACCAGGTAAAGATTCAGTGGGTCTAAGTCATAGGTAATGCCTTGAGCATTTATTTTTGTGGGCAAGTGGCCGTCACCTGCAAAGGGACGGTCACTTTTTTATACGAGAATGGGGAGGGCTGGAAAACCGCCCATAAAGTGCCTCCGAAATGGTCTGACAGGGTTTTAAAACTTGGATGAGACCCAATAACTGAAAATGATAAAACCCTGCCGGATATGCACAACGTTTCTTGACAAGGCATGGCTTTAAGGTATTATTAACGGTAATTTTAATGATTGGAAGACTCCGGACGATATTATTCGGCTGACCCATCATCATTCTTTTGCGCGAGGGAATAATAATGTCAAAATCTCTTTCTTCCATTTGGCATAAGATTTTTGCCGCAACCCTGATTGTCATGCTGGCGCTGGCAGCGTTGCCGGTTATGCGGGCAAGCGCGGCAGCATGTACGTTCACATCCAAGGCCACTGGTAATTGGAGTGCATCAGGTACTTGGACTATTACCGGAAGTGGCTGTAGTAGTACAACATATCCTGGCCAAGGTATTGCTGGCGACACAGTAACCATTTCGAGCGGCAATACCGTGACTGTGGATGTAACACCAGCCTTTTCCATTGGAACCATGTCTTTCGCCACAGGTTCATCAACTGAAACCGTGAACATCAATTCTGGAATTACCCTTGCAGCCTTAACTTTCACCCAGGGTTCGGCAAATCAAAACGTGAACATCGGTTCGGGAATTACCCTTAATGTTTCTGGGGCCGTGACAATCCCAAGACCCAGTAGTGCTATAAATACACTGGCTGTTGGCGCAGGAACGTTGAATGCTGCAAGTATTGCATTTACAAATGGTGGCGGTTCTGTTAGGCACCAGCTTACAATCTCCACTGGTACTGTTACGGTTACAGGTAATGTGACAGAAACTAGCAGTACTGGAAGTGCCACCATTGCATTCACAGGCGCTGGAAATCTGAATTTAGGTGGGACCATTTGGGATTCCTCTACAGGCACATTGACAACCTATACCGGATCAACCGTGACATATAATGGGGGAACACAGACTGTAGGTGATTTTGATTATGCAAACCTGGTGCTTTCCGGCACCTCGGCAAAGACAATATCATCCGGAACTACTGTATCTGGCAATCTAAGTATTGCGCCCACGGGAACCGCCACGGCCAGCCTGGCGACTGGCCTAAATCTTTCTGTGAATACCCTTACTCTAGGAGGCATCGGCCAGGCCAACGGTACCTGGGGTTCCACCAGTTCAAGTGCGACATATACAAATAACACCTACTTTGCTGCATCAACCGGTATTGTGACGGTAGCAACAAATACTTCCCCCACTCCCACACTGACCACTCCAACGGCAACTTCGATCACAGATACCACAGCGACCTTGGGGGCGAATATTACCTACATCGGCAGTGCGTCCATTACCCAATATGGAACCTGTTGGGGCACATCGGCAGCGCCAAGCGGAAACTGCTCTACTAAGGGAGCAGGGACTGCCGGGGTATTCACAGATGCAAGAACCGGCCTGACCGCTACTACTCTCACCTACTACCGGGGTTATGCGACCAACTCGTATGGCACCAGTTATTCTTCGGATGGCAGTTTCTACACGGAACCGGCGACCCAGGCCTCGGGTGTGAACTTTACTGCGATAACCAGCACGGGCATGACTGTGAACTGGACGCGCGGCAGTGGTAGTGGGGTAATTGTATTGATGAGAGCCGGTTCCCCGGTGAGTTCTGATCCGGTGGATGGAACGTATACCACATATACAGCGAGCACTGCATTTGGAAGCGGCACACAGATTGGTTCCGGCAACTATGTTATCTACAAGGGCACCGGCACCAGCGTGGCTGTGACAGGATTGACTCCGGGCTCGACCTACTATGTTGCGGCCTATGAATACGCGGGTGCTGTGAATACCTCCGGAGCTGCCCAGGGGACGAACTATAAACTTGCCCCTGCGACTGGAAATCAGGCGACACCTGCTATTGCTCCCAGCCTGAGCGCACCCACGGCGACCTCCATCCTGGACACCACGGCGACGCTGGGTGCGACGGTGACTTCCAATGGAGGCGCAGCGCTCACTGACCGGGGTACCTGCTGGGGAGCCAGTGCAGCCCCGACAACCAATTGTGCGGCAGAAGGAGGCACTACCGTCTCTTCATTCACTCAGAATTGGACCGGTCTGACTGCTGGCACACTTACCTACTACCGGGGGTATGCGACCAACTCGGCCGGCACCGGATATTCTTCGGATGGCAGTTTCTACACGGAACCGGCCACCCAGGCCTCCGGTGTGAACTTTACTGCGATAATCAGCACGGGCATGACTGTGAACTGGACGCGCGGCAGTGGTGACGGGGTAATTGTGTTGATGAAATCCGGTTCCCCGGTGAGTTCTGATCCTTCGGATGGAACGTATACCACGTATACAGCGAGCACTGCATTTGGAAGCGGCACACAGATCGGCAGCGGTAACTATGTTATCTACAAGGGTACCGGTACCAGTGTGGCTGTGACAGGCTTGACTCCGGGCTCGACCTACTATGTTGCGGCCTATGAATACGCGGGTGCTGTGAATACATCCGGAGCTGCCCAGGGGACGAACTATAAACTTGCCCCGGCGACGGGAAACCAGGCGACACCTGCTATTGCTCCCAGCCTGAGCACGCCCACGGCGACCTCCATCCTGGACACCACGGCGACGCTGGGTGCGACGGTGACTTCCAATGGAGGCGCAGCGCTTACTGACCGGGGTACCTGCTGGGGAGCCAGCGCAGCCCCAACAACCAATTGTACGGCAGAAGGAGGCACTACCGTCTCGGCCTTCACCATGGGGGTGACCGGCCTGAATGCAGGTTCACTTACCTACTACCGGGGGTATGCGACCAACTCGGCCGGCACCGGATATTCTTCGGATGGCAGTTTCTACACGGAACCGGCCACCCAGGCCTCCGGTGTGAACTTTACTACGATAAGCGGTACGGGCATGATCGTGAACTGGACGCGCGGCAGTGGTGACGGGGTAATTGTATTGATGAGATTCGGTTCTGCGGTGAGTACTGGTCCTTCGGATGGAACGTATACTGGCTATACAGCGAGCACTGTATTTGGAAACGGCACGTCGATTCCAAGCACCGGCAGCAGCCGGGGTTATGTTATCTATAAGGGCACCAGCACCAGCGTAGCTGTCACGGGATTGACCTCGGGCACAACCTATTACGTTGCAGTCTATGAATACGCGGGCGCTGTGGACACCTCTGGAGCTGCCCAGGGGACGAACTATAAACTTACTCCGGCAACGGGAAACCAGGCGACTGCCACCTCCCCCATACTAAGCACGCCCACGGCAACCTCCATCCTGGACACCACGGCGACGCTGGGTGCGACAGTGACTTCTGATGGAGGCGCAGCGCTTACTGCCCGGGGTACCTGCTGGGGAACCAGTGCGGCTCCGACGGGCAATTGTGTGGCAGAAGGAGGCACTACCGTCGCGGCCTTTACCCAGGCGCGGACTGGTCTGACTGCAGACACACTCACCTACTACCGGGGTTATGCGACCAACTCGGTCGGCACCGGATATTCTTCGGATGGCAGTTTCTACACGGAACCGGCCACCCAGGCCTCGGGTGTGAACTTTACTGCGATGACCAGCACGGGCATGACCGTGCACTGGACGCGCGGCAGTGGCAGTGGGGTAATTGTATTGATGAGCTCTGTTTCCCCGGTGAGTTCTGATCCGGTGGATGGAACGTATACCACGTATACAGCGAGCACTGCATTTGGAAGCGGTACACAGATTGGTTCCGGCAACTATGTTATCTACAAGGGCACCGGCACCAGCGTGGCTGTCACGGGCTTGACACAGGGCTCGACCTACTACGTTGCGGCCTATGAATACCGAGGCACTGTCAATACCTCCGGAGCTGCCCAGGGGACGAACTATAAACTTGCCCCTGCGACGGGAAACCAGGCGACACCTGCTATTGCTCCTAGCCTGAGCACGCCCACGGCAACCTCCATCCTGGACACCACGGCGACGCTGGGTGCGACGGTGACTTCTGATGGAGGCGCGGCGCTTACTGCCCGGGGTACCTGCTGGGGAACCAGCGCGGCTCCGACAACCAATTGTACGGCAGAAGGAGGTACCACAGTCTCGGCCTTTACCCAGGGGGTGAGCGGTCTGACTGCAGGGTCACTCACCTACTACCGGGGGTATGCGACCAACTCGGTCGGCACCGGATATTCTTCGGATGGCAGTTTCTACACGGAACCGGATACCCAGGCCTCGGCTGTGAACTTTACCGCGATGACCAGCACAGGCATGACCGTGAACTGGACGCGCGGCAGTGGCAGTGGGGTAATTGTATTGATGAAATCCGGCTCTGCGGTGAACTCTGATCCGGTGGATGGAACGTATACCACGTATACAGCGAACGCTGCATTTGGAAGCGGCACACAGATCGGCACCGGCAATTATGTTATCTACAAGGGCACCGGCACCAGCGTGGCTGTCACGGGCTTGACTCCGGGCTCGACCTACTACGTTGCGGCCTATGAATACCGAGGCACTGTCAATACCTCCGGAGCTGCCCAGGGGACGAACTATAAAACACCGCCAACGACGGGAAACCAGGCTATTATTTTTGTACCCAGCCTGAGCACGCCCACGGCGACAGCGATCACCAGTACCACGGCGACGCTGGGTGCGACGGTGACTTCTGATGGAGGCGCGGCGCTTACTGACCGGGGTACCTGCTGGGGAGCCAGTGCAGCCCCGACAACCAATTGTACGGCAGAAGGAGGCACTACCGTCTCGGCATTCACCATGGGGGTGAACGGTCTGACTGCCGGCACACTTACCTACTACCGGGGGTATGCGACCAACTCGGTCGGTACCGGATATTCTTCGGATGGCAGTTTCTACACGGAACCGGATACCCAGGCCTCGGCTGTGAACTTTACTGCGATAACCAGCATGGGCATGACCGTAAACTGGACGGGCGGCAATGGCGACGGGGTAATTGTATTGATGAAATCCGGCTCTGCGGTGAACTCTGATCCGGTGGATGGAACGTATACCACGTATACAGCGAACGCTGCATTTGGAAGCGGCACACAGATCGGCAGCGGTAACTATGTTATCTACAAGGGTACCGGCACCAGTGTGGCTGTGACAGGCTTGACTCCGGGCTCGACCTACTACGTTGCGGCCTATGAATACGCGGGTGCTGTGAATACCTCCGGAGCTGCCCAGGGGACGAACTATGAACTTACTCCGGCGATTGGAAACCAGGCTACCTCTGCTGCCCTTCCCAGCCTGAGCACGCCCACGGCTACAGCGATCACCAGCACCACGGCGACATTGGGTGCGACGGTGACTTCCAATGGAGGCGCAGTGCTTACTGACCGGGGTACGTGCTGGGGAATCACTCCATCCCCGCTGGCTCATTGTATGTCAGAAGGGAACACCACCGTCTCTTCATTCACTCAGAATTGGACCGGTCTGACTGCTGGCACACTTACCTACTACCGGGGGTATGCGACCAACTCGGCCGGCACCGGCTATTCTTCGGATGGCAGTTTCTATACGGAAACGGCCACCCAAGCCTCGGCTGTGAACTTTACCGCGGTAACCGGCACGGGCATGACCGTGAATTGGACACGCGGCAGTGGCGACGGGGTAATTGTGTTGATGAAATCTGGTTCCCCGGTGAGTACTGATCCTTTGGATGGAACGTATTCTTATACAGCTAACGCTGAATTTGGAAGCGGCACACAGATCGGCAGCGGCAACTATGTCATCTATATGGGCACAGGCACCAGTGTGGCTGTTACAGGTTTGACGCCGGGCCTAACTTATTATGTCACGGTCTATGAATACCAGGGTACTGCGAATACCTCAGGATATAACCAGGGGACAAACTATAAAACACCGCCGGCAACCGGAGACCAGGCCACCGTTATTCAAGTTCCCAGTCTGAGTTTGCCCACGGCGACAGCGATCACAAGTACCACGGCGACATTGGGTGCGACGGTGACTTCCAATGGAGGCGCTGTTCTTCTTTCCAGCGGTATTTGCTGGGGAGCCAGCGCAGCCCCCACGACCAATTGTACAGTTGGAGGAAATATTTCCGTCTCGGCCTTTACCCAGGGGGTGAGCGGTCTGACTGCCGGCGCACACGTCTACTATCGGGGATTTGCAACTAACTCTCAAGGCACCGGATATTCTCCGGATGGCAGTTTCTATACAGAGCCGGCCACCCAGGCCTCCGGCGTGAACTTTACGGCGGTAAGCAGCCTGGGCATGACCGTGAATTGGACTCCCGGCA
Organism: uncultured Chloroflexia bacterium; assembly: GCA_963746015.1. Taxonomy (GTDB): domain Bacteria; phylum Chloroflexota; class Anaerolineae; order Anaerolineales; family Villigracilaceae; genus UBA877. The sequence goes on along the minus strand of CAVUZS010000003.1, from coordinate 157,578 downwards.
GTGGCGACGGGGTAATTGTGTTGATGAAATCCGGCTCTGCGGTGAGTTCTGACCCCTCGGATGGGACATATACTGGCTATATAGCCAACCCTGCGTTTGGAAGCGGCACGCAGGTGGGCAGTGGAAACTATTTCATCTATAGGGGCACCGGCACCAGCGTGGCTGTGACCGGATTGACCGTGGGCACAACCTATTACGTCGCGGTTTATGAATACGCGGGTGCGGTGGACACATCTGGAGATGCTCAAGGGACGAACTATAAATTAACTCCGGCGAGGGGGAACCAGGTCGATACCCTTGCCATGTTCACCACCGCTCTCCCGGTAACCGCCACATCAACCGATCCGGTAACCATTCATGTCACGATGCCGTACGGAGACGACGGAAACACAAATAATACCTATACGGTTGACTACAAACTCTCGTCTGACAGTACATGGATCAATTGGGTTGATGGTTCACAAATTAACAACCATACAGCCTCACCCTATATTACGGATATCACCGGGCTTACTCCTTCCACCAGTTACGATGTACGAGCGACATATCAAGATCACGATGGTGTCACGCCCACGAATCTGCAAACGCAGACGATAAATGGCGTTTTGACCAAGGATTGGCCGGCCGGTACTTCCACCTGGACCGCCCCGGCGCATGTCACCGACGTCACCGTGGAAGCCTGGGGCGGCGGCGGCAAGGGTGCCGACCTGAGTACCACGGCGAACGGCGGCGGCGGGGGCGGCGGGGCCTACTCGCGCGTGGACGACATCCCGGTCACGCCGGGGGAGACCTACACCGTGGTTATCGGCGCGGGTTCAACCGACGATACCCTCCCGGGTGGCGATTCCTATTTCATTGATCCCACCACCATCCTTGCCAAAGGCGGCAGTTCAGTTGCGGCCGACACCTCCCTTGGTGCAGCCGGAGGCCTGGCCTCGGATGGCGTGGGCGATGTTACCTATTCCGGCGGTGCTGGAGCTGCCGGTATGGATACCTATGGCGGCGGGGGCGGAAGTTCGGCTGGCACGGCTATGAACGGATTCGGCGGCACCGGGTCAAATGGAGGCACGGTGGCGGGCGGCGGGAGCGGCGGCAACGGCGCCTCGGGAACGCAGGGGAATGGAACGGCCGGTTCCGTGCCGGGCGGGGGCGGCGGCGGCGCATACCGCACCTCCTCTGGCACGCGCACTGGCGGTAATGGTGCTGCCGGCAAGGTTGTTATTACCTATGCGCTCCGGATTGACACCACCCTGGCAGTTTCCTGCACGCCCGATTCCATCGAGGAAGGCTATTGGACCACCTGCACTGCCGCCGTCACCCGCAGCAGCGGCAGCGCAAATATCACCGGAACGGTAAGCTGGGCCATCACCAGCGGCGATGACGGCAGGTTCTCGCCTTCCCACTGCAATCTTTCGGGCAGCAACTCGACCGTCGCATGTTCCGTTGAATATACGGCCAACCATGTTGGCTCCGGCGCCCACATCATCCAGGCTACGTATAACGGGGATGAAATTTACGGTCGCAGCACCGACAGCACAACCGAAACGGTCGTGCCCGATGCTCCTCCGACCATCGCGACCAACGGGATCAGGTTTCTTACCACCGGCGGTTATGTGCACGTCGATGAGGGCGACAGCGTGTCACTGGCTGCTTCCCCGATGGCGATACAGGTATTCTTTGACAAGGATGTTTTCAACGTTAATAACCCTTCCAACCCGGATTATGCCGAGAGCGTGACCAACCCTGCCAACTACCGGGTCCTTTTTGTTCAAAGCAACTTTGTCGTCCGGACGACCAGTTGCCTGGATAGTGTTGACCCGTTTGATCATGTCATGCCGATCCACTCGATCACCTACTCGAATGGGACCGACCGGAGAGGCCCATTTGTTGCCACGATCAATTTGGATCCTTACAATGGCGGCAGCGCGAGTTTAACAATGATCAACACTTCCGGTTGTTCGTTTGCGGGACGACCTCCGTCGTCGACCTGGATGGTAAGCCCCTGGCCGGGAATGGTACCGGCGAGGGCTCCGACTTCGTCCGAAACTTTACCCTGCTTGGACCCAACCTTCCTCCCAACGTCCCTACAACAATCCCGCAGACCGGATTTGCTCCCAACCGGGTGACGGTTCTGCCAAAGCAGCCGGCTGATAGAGTATACGAACCCCTTGGAAGCGTTTGGCTGGAGATCCCGAAGCTCGGTGTCGAGGCAAATATTATCGGCGTGCCTCAGGTGAACGGGACATGGGATGTTACGTGGTTGGATAATGATATCGGCTGGCTGCAAGGATCGGCCTTCCCATCCCTTTCCGGCAATTCTGTCCTGACCGGTCATTACTTCAATTCGAATGGGGCGGCCGGGCCGTTCCGTTACCTTGGGCAGTTGTCGGTGGGCGATCAGATCATTGTGCATGCTTATCACACCCACTATGTCTACCAGGTGCGCAATCTCCAGCAGGTGGATCCCGGCGATATCGCTACCATGATGAAGCACCAGGATGCGCCATGGCTGACCCTGGTCACCTGCGTTGATTATCTGGCGAACAACGACTTCAAGTACCGCTTGATTGTCAGCGCCGCATTTGTGGGCGTGAAGTAAAAGGTCCATCGGGAGTCCCCTCTGGCAAATCCCCGGCAGATCACGGCTGCCGGGGATTTTTTTGGGGTTGAGTGGCCGAAACCCTCTCTTTTAGCTGTACGCGCACCAGGAGCACGGATGCGGCAGCCCGGCCCAAATCTTCTGCATCCAATGTTCCATCCGCATTAATGCGGACGGAATGCAGGCGGGCGGAAGCCGGGAAGCGTTGCAGGAAAAGCTTGAACGCCTCGGATTTGATCGTGGAATGTGCATTTCCGTCCAGCACATCCGCGTACGCCTGTAATTGCTGTCCCTGCAGGAGAACTTGCACGGGCGCGCCCCCGCGCAGGTTGCGCCACCAGGTCTTTTGTTCCGGCTCGCCAGATATAATGTAGACTACCTGGTTGTCCTGTACATACTGGACCGGCAGTGTGTATTCTTTTCCGCTCTTGCGTCCGTGATAAGTGATCAGTAAAAGCGCCGTGCTCATTATCCCATGGAAAGGGGAACGCAGGATCAAGCGGACGAGCGGGTTGGCGATCTTATTCATGAACCACATAGCAGCCTTCCAGGCAATCTATCCGGCGAATGGCCGGGCGAAGCGCTGCTCATAGGCGCCATTCTTTTTCAACATCCCGTCGAAGTAGGCATGCGCCGCCGGCAGGCGCAGGAAGACCTGGAAGAACGGTCCCAGGATGGCAGGGAAACGTTCGGGGCTGGCGATGCGTGCCAGGATTTGCGGGTCGAACCTGCCCTTCGCGTGCCAGTCCCGCTCCCAGGGCCTGCAGTTCGGCGAACAGGCCCTGCGTGGCCTGGGGCGGCATGAGGCGCACGCCTTCCCCGTTGCCTTTGACGATGGTGCCCAGGTAGGGACTGCCCAGCCGTTCCGCCAGCTTTTCGAGATAGCGTTCCACGTAGCGCGAGTGCAGCCCTTCCGGGAAGCCGGATTGCACCAGGAAACCGAGCGGATGGGTTATTCTTCCCGTCCGACCAGCGGTTCGAGCGCCTCGATGAAATGCTTGACCATGCCCGGCATGGCATCGGTGTAGAGCGGGAAACCCAGCAGGACGCATTCCGCCTCCGGCAAAGGCCTGCACCATCTGTTCGGTCTCTTTCAGGCGGATGAGGTGGTGCATTTCGGTGGGGCCGCCGAAGCCCTGGGCGAACTGTTCGAGAAAAATGGGCGTGTTGCCGCGTCTGCCGCGCGGCGAGCCGTTGAACAGGGTCAGCCGGGTGGGCGGAGCTAACGGTTACGCCCTGGTGGTGGCAGGCAGATGGTCGCGGGCAGCGGGAGCGGGCGGGCCGGTTTGACCAGGATGCGCCGGGCCAGCTCCGCCACCGGGGTTTCGCGTGGTCAGGCTGAACTCCAGGCGGGTCTTGAAGTTGAGGGCCGTGCGGCAGAAGATATCGCTGACGATCTGCAGGTCGCGCGCATCGGTGGCCGGCTTCCTTTTCGAGCAGCAGGCCGAGGCGCGGGTAATGCGCATAGCGTTTGCGATGGTGGGCTTCGCCGTGGTCCACCACCATGTAGGGGTGGATGAGCGGCAGGTGCTTGTCCAGCGCCATTTTCAGCAGACTGGACGGGAAGCCCATTTTGAGCGGCGCGGCCCACAGGACGAAGTCGGCGTTGATGACGGCCCGGTCCATGTCGAGGCAGGTTGCATCCCCATTGGAGCACTGGCCGGGCGTCTTGACCCAGCAGCCCCAGCAGCCGATGCAGTAGCGCAGGGACAGGTCGCGCAGGTCGAGTTGGGTGAGGCTGTGGCCTTCGCCTTCCAGCGCAGCCTTCACCTGCGCCAGGTAGGCATCGAAAGCGGATGGGGCGGGATTGCCGTTCAGGATGGTGATTTTCATTTTTTCTGTCATTTTTGCGGAACCTTTCCCGCTTTGATCTGTTCGATCACGTTCTCGGCCCACTCCAGGGCTGGCGCGCATCGAGCGGATGCCGTTATCGAGGGTCAGCATCCAGAAGAAGTGCTCCCGGGGTGATGGTATCTCCTGTTGGTATGGCTTGATCTGGGCCGGGATCTGGTCATATTGCGCCAGGATTGCCCGCAGGATGGCAGCAAAGCCCTCGAATTTGATCAGGACCTCTCGTCCGGTAACTGCCCGGCAAAGAATACCTGGATGAGCGGGGCGCTGCGGGGATCCCCGAGCGGGGGCGGGCTGGAAAGCCATCCAGTCAATGCCAGCCCGGCCGGCCTCCGTGATGGAATAGACCTTCCGGTCGGGGCGGTCTTCCTGGGGAACTTTTTCCATCTCTGGCGAACCCCTGTTCGGTCAGGCGTGTCAGGGTGCGGTAGATCTGGCTCTGGTCGGCCGGCCAGAAGTGCCGGATGGAGCTGTCGAAGATCTTCTTCAGGTCGTAGCCGGTGTAGGGATGGTAGTTGAGGAAACCCAGGATGGCAAATTCGAGCGACATATCGGATGCTCCTTATATAGGACTATACGTATATAATATACATCATATAATAACCCTGGTTGCTGCGTTTGTCAATGCCTGCACAACCCCCTCACCCCCTGCCCCCTCTTCCCCCGGATGCGCCATTGTTCCTCACCGTTTCAGGTTTTGTCCACGCGCCGCCATTTAACGGTTCGGTTTTCACACCCAACGTTTAAGAACCTCCTGAAGAGACGGTATAATGTTTCCATGGAGAAATCATGTTCATAGATAAAGCAGAGATCCTGGTACATTCCGGCAAAGGCGGGGATGGCATGGTGCACTTCCACCGCGAAAAATACGTGCCGCGCGGCGGGCCGGATGGCGGCGACGGCGGGCGCGGCGGGGATGTCATCCTGGAAGTGCGCCCCACGCTTAATTCGCTTGGCGGCCTTCCGCTTCACCACCCGCTTCGAGGCCGGGGATGGCAAAGGCGGCGGCACGAACAACAAATCCGGCAAGTCGGCCGAGAACCTGGTTGTGCCGGTCCCGCCCGGCACGCTGGTCTACGATGCCGCCACGGAGGCTCCTGCTGGGCGACCTGACCGCCCCCGGGCAGCAGTTGGTGGTCTGCAAGGGCGGGCGCGGCGGGCGCGGCAACCCGCACTTCAAGAGTTCCATCAACCAGATCCCGCGCACCGCCGAGAACGGCGAGCCGGGCGAAGAGAAGCGCCTGCGCCTGGAGCTCAAGCTGATCGCCGATATCGGCATCGTGGGCGTGCCGAACGCCGGCAAGTCCACCCTGCTTTCGGTGCTGACCAATGCCAAACCCAAGATCGCTGCCTACCCGTTCACGACCCTCGATCCGAACCTGGGCGTGGCGAACGTGGACGACGAGACGACGGTCGTGCTGGCGGATATCCCCGGGCTGGTGGAAGGCGCCGCGCAAGGGGTGGGGCTGGGGCACGACTTCCTGCGGCATGTCCAGCGCACGCGTGTGCTGATCCACCTGCTGGACGGCCTCTCGGCCGACCCGCTGGCGGACTTCGCTGCAGATCAACAGCGAGCTGGCCCTGTTCGACCCGGGGCTGGCGAAGAAGCCGCATGATCGTGGCCCTGAACAAGATCGACCAGCCGGAAGTGCTGGAACGCTGGCCGAAGCTCAAGAAGGAACTCAAGAAGCGCGGCTACGAGGCCATGGCCATCTCGGCCCTGGCGCGCACGAATGTGCGTGAGCTGTTGTTGAAGGCGGTCAAGCTGCTGGCCGAGCTGCCCTGCAGTGGAGGAGACCGAACAGCCGCGTGCCGGTCTACCGCCCGGCCGAAGACCCGCATGCCTTTACCATTTCCCGTGAACCGGACGTGGCTGGCGGGTCAAATCTGCCGCGATCGAACGGGCCGCCGAGATGACCCCCTGGGACCAGAGCGGTTCGGTGCGGCGTTTCCAGAAGCTGATGGAGCGCCTGGGCGTGGATAAGGCCCTGCGGGAGGCCGGCGCGCAGGAAGGCGATACGGTCTATATCGGGGAGTATGAGTTGGAGTACCAGGAATAGTTTGAATTTTTGAATTTTCAGTAGGTTATAATCCAATGGTTCTTCCAACTTTGGAAAAATAATCGATGAAAAAAATTTCCGAGCAACTTGCTTTGCCTTTAGAAATAATTAAAGATATCCCTCCTTCTACCGTATCATATCGTGAACGGTTAATTTCGCTTTTAATAGCCAATCTGGATTTTCATGATAAAGAGAGTAATTACGCGTCTCATAACTTTCATTCGTTTCCTGCTAAATTTCCACCTCAGTTACCCCGCAAATTTATCGAGGAACTAACTAAGCCCGGGGATGTAGTTTTAGACCCGATGATGGGTTCTGGTACGACAATGCTTGAGACCTATCTTGCCCAAAGACGGGCAATAGGATTTGACATTGATCCACTTGCTTTAATGATAGGGAAAGTAAAAGTTACTTCCATTGATTTAGAAAAAACAGATCGGTCGTTTTATCAGGTAATGGAGAGGGCAAAAGAGAATATAAAAAATCGTCAGCAGTATCTAGAATCAATATTATCAACCCGATGGGATAATTCAACCAAAGAATTTCTTGATTATTGGTTTGCCCAAGAGACGCAACTTGAACTAATAGGATTGTTAGTTGAGATAGAGAAAGTTACGGAACCGGCCATACAGCTGTTTCTTATGTTAGCTTTCTCAGCCTGTATAATTACAAAAAATGGAGGCGTTTCACTTGCATTAGATTTAGCACACACTCGCCCCCATCGAGCTAAAATTGTTTTTAGTCAAGATGGTAGAGAAATTCTCCGTGATGTGGGAGAAAAACCACTTAAACATTTGGATATCCTTACTAAAACACTCCGTTCACCACTGATAGAATTTGAAAAGAGGTTTAAGAATAACCTAAAAGGAGTCAGCCCTTATTCTGAAAATATTCCAACTCCTGTGATTTCCTGGGGGGATGCCCAAGCATTATCATTACCTAGTTCATCCGTTGACCTAATTGTAACTTCACCTCCTTATTCATCAAATGCGATTGATTACATGCGTGCGCATAAGTTTTCATTGGTTTGGTTTGGATATCCAATAAATGATTTAAGCCAGAAACGTCAAGATTATATTGGCGGAGATGCTATTTCTGGAATCAATTATGAAGTTTTACCAAGAGATGTAGCTTCTACAGTTCAAAGAATTTCTGCCTTGGATGTGAAAAAAGGTCAATCTCTTCATCGTTATTATTCTGAAATGACGCGTGTATTGCAAGAAATGTATCGTGTGCTTAAACCGGGTAAGGCATCTATTGTAATTGTTGGCAATTCCATTATTCGAGGCATGGATACCCAAACTCAAAACTGTTTGGCTTCCATCGGAAACCAATTAGGTTTTGATGTGCCGGCAATTGGGATAAGAAATATAGATCGAAATCGTCGCATGCTACCAGCCGGCTCTATAATAAACTTGGAATCTCAAATCCAGCAACGCATGCACGAGGAATATGTGATAGGTTTTTACAAACCAGCTAATTGAGCGAGGAGGATACCATGGAGCTGATGAAACTTCGAAGAGAATACCATCAAAGTGTATGCCATAAGATTATCCGAATCCAACCTGGAAATCCCGATTTTCCAAATTTTGCGGATAAAACAAACAGAGCTAGTAGAGAAATTGCGTGGGGTATTGTCAAAAGATTGGGGAATCCGGTTCCAGATGAGAACTTGAAGGGACAGACTACGGGGGGACGTTTTGAAGAGATTACATGCGATTTTCTACAAAGCGCGTTCGATTTGCTCTTACACCTGCGGCCGGGTCAATGGCATTATTCGACCGGTCTGGCTATTTCAGAATTCGATCAATATGAGCATTTGGCAGAGATCGAACGTTTAGTGAAGGGGAATGGTGAACTCGCAACAGCGCTTGGCAAGGAATACATCATTGCGCCTGATATTGTTGTCGGTCGTTTTCCCGTGAAGGATGAAGAGATAAATTCCAACCAGCAAGTTCTTTCTCCTTCGGATGGCGTGGCAACATTTACTCCTCTCCGAAGCAGCAATTTGCCCCAACCTCATTCTATTTTGCATGCCAGCATCTCGTGTAAATGGACACTCCGCAGCGACCGAGGCCAAAATGCGCGCACCGAGGCCTTGAATCTGATCCGGCACCGAAAAGGACACTTACCGCACATTGTTGCTGTTACAGCTGAACCCTTACCAACCCGTATTGCTTCCCTTGCGCTGGGCACAGGCGATTTGGATTGTGTTTATCATTTTGCTTTAAACGAGATGAAAGAAGCAATCATTGAGATAAATAACGCAGACCAGATGGATATGTTGGATACCCTTATAGCCGGCCGTCGATTACGGGATATCAGCGATTTGCCTTTTGACTTGGCTATTTGATAAATTCCACCGTAAAAGTTGTTTGGCATTGGAATGAAGACCTGAACATGAACATACTTTCCGGGAAAGTCGCGGTTGTCACCGGGGCCAGCCGTGGGCTGGGAAAGGCCATCGCCGCTCTTTTCGCCAGGGAGGGCGCGCAGGTGGTCCTGGCCGCCCGCTCGCAGAAGGATATCGAGCAGAACGCCGCCGAACTGCGCGCACAGGGGTACGTGGCCGTGCCTTTTGCTTGCGATGTTTCCGACCCGCACCAGGTGGAGGCGCTGGCGCGCTTTGCCATCCACACGTATGGGCGCTTCGATGTGTGGGTCAATAATGCCGGAGTGGCTGGCCCGTACGGCGCCACCTTTGACCTGTCACCGGAGCAATTCCTGTCCGTCCTGCAGACGAATATGTTCGGTGTTTATCACGGTTCGCGGACGGCGATGCGCCACTTCCTGCCGCGCAGGTCCGGGAAGCTCATCAACATCTTGGGTGCAGGGTCGAAGAAACCGACCCCCAACCAGAACGCCTATGGTTCGACCAAAGCCTGGATCCGGGTCTTTACGCTGGCGCTGGCGGCAGAAACCCGGGATAGCGGGGTGGGCGTGTACGCCCTGCAGCCCGGCCTGATGGAAACCGACCTGTTGACCGAGGTCATCACCTTTGAGCAGCATGCGCAGCGCTTACGTGGCTTCATGCCCATCCTCATCCGGGCTGCCGGGAGGCAACCCGAAGTGGCCGCCCGCAAGGCGCTCTGGCTGGCTTCTTCGGCCACCGATGGAAAGACCGGGCTGGATGTGGCCGTTGGCTCGAGCCTCCACTTCGTGACCGGCTTCCTGCGTGAAGGGCTGCGCAACCTGTTCCACCTCCCGGCCCGACCGGTTGAAATGAATGTTAAAGTCATCCCCTCGGCTTTTGAGCCGTTGGGCAAATAGAGGTGGTTAACCTCCGGGCATGCCGCGATTCCCAAAGTGTTTTTCTTGTTCTTTTTCTCGCAAACTGTTATACTCTAAACAGGTCCCGGGTAAGGCTGGCGGCCTGACTGATGGGTCAGCGGTTCACTTTACCAATCTTGGGTGCGCACGGCAGGAGGCAACATGAACACAGGAAGGCGAGCTTTTTAATCCTTATGGTAAGTTTGAGCCTGATAGTCTCGGCCTGTGGCTCGGTTCAGACAGCCACCCCTACACCAACTGATACGTTGACGCCAACATTTACCCCCACAACTGGTTCCACGCCTACACTTACTTTCACCCTTTCCCTCACGCCAACGCTCACCAATACTCCTACGCCTACTTATACCCTTACACTGTATCCAACGGTCACTGCCACGAAACCCTTGCCAATCAATACGCTTCTACCCAATATTCCGGCTGTCCCTGCCTGCGTCCCCACTGGGCAATCCTCTTGCCGGAGTTATAGCGCACCCGTTCCTGGTCTCGGAACTTGCAGCGTGACGGTATGCACTGACTTGTGTGGTAATGTTTTGAGTTAGTCCACCGGGAACTGTAATTAATGAGCTCATAGACAACCCAGGCGAAATAGGGGGGTTCTTGCCCAGACTTTGGTAACATACTGATGATTTTTGCGATAACCGGCAAGAGGGATGGAATAAAATGCTTCGTTCTTTTCTGAAAACAGCCCTGGGTCCTATTCTTTGGGGAGGCAGCCTCGTCGGGGAGGAAAATCTACCAAAGCAAGGACCGGCTGTTTTCATTGCCAACCATATGGATGGGATTGGGCCGGTCGCGATATACGATTCGGTACCCTTGACAACGAATGCCTGGGTGATCGCGGACATCGTCGATAGGGATCTTGCTCCTGCCTATTTCCAGGCTGATTTGGTGGAGCGCCAGTGGCATTTCAGACCCCCGGTCAGCCGGTGGATCTCCCGGCCGCTCAGCGTCATAAGCGTAGCGTTCCTAAAATTGATCGGTTCCATTCCGGTCTACCGCTGTGATTACGATGGGATGCATAAGACCATGGAGATAAGTTTGCGTGCCCTGCGGGAGGGAAGATCCTGCTTATATTCCCGGAGGATCCCGCCTGCCGGCTGATCCGGTGACGAAGATGAACCCCTTCATGCACAGTTTTGCCCGCCTGGGAGAGCTCTACTTTGCGGAGACCGGAGAATGTCTGGAGTTTTACCCGCTGACGGTCCATCCGAAGAAGTACGTAGTGGTGGGAAAGCCGGTCGCTTTCGATCCGCATAACCCAGTGGTGCTGGAGCGGCGGCGGTTGAAGGATTTGATGGAAGAAACCATCAAGGCGACGTACCTACTCTGACCAGACGTGCGCCTTTCGCTTCATCATTTCTTTGAGCTTGACAAGATTCTGATATCGATTTTTTTATGAAAGTAAACAATATGCTATTCACTTCGGCCGGAATAAAATTATGACAGAACCAGATCGCTTGACTGCAGAAGGTGCGACTGAAGGATCCCTGGTGGAGGTTCTTCAGGTCAACAAATGGGTTCGCAGGAAACTCAATATATTGCATGATATCTCGCTGATCGTCAAGCCAAATGAATTTGTGGCTGTGGTGGGGCCGAGCGGTGGTGGCAAGACCACCCTGGTGGATGCCATTGCCGGTTTCCGCCCGGCCACGAATGGCAAGGTGTTTGTGGATGGTATCGATGTATATCGCAATGTCAATTCCATGCGCGGCAAGATCGGGTATGTTCCACAACGGGATATCATCCATATGGAGCTGACGGTTTATCAGGCTCTGGATTTTAGCGCCCGGCTGCGCCTGCCTCCAGGTACCAGCAAGCTGGCGCGCAAAGCGCGTATCAATGAAGTATTGGATGAACTGGGGCTGGAAAACCAAAGAAATGTGCGCATCAGCGAATTGAGTGGCGGGCAACAGAAACGCGTTTCCATTGGTGTGGAATTGCTTACCCGGCCGCACCTGTTCTTTCTGGACGAGCCGACATCCGGTCTGGATCCCGGTAATGAGACAGGCCTTCATGTACTTGATGCGTCATCTGGCCGACCAGGGTCGTACTATCATCATGATCACCCATACGACCAAGAATGTGATGTTGGCCGATAAGGTGGTCTTCATGGATAGCGGCGGTTATCTGGCCTGGTTTGGGCCGCCGGATGAAGCCCTGGCGTATTTCGGTCAATACCAGCGCCAGCGCAGGCAAGGCGACAACTTATGCAGTTTGACGACATTTATGCGATGCTTGGACGACCCCGATTTGGGCAGCGCCAAGGATTGGGCGGACCGTTTCCAGGCCAGTGCGGCTTATCGCAAATATATCACTGAACCCCTGCGCTCCCGCCAGGAACAGCCTAGCAGAATAATCCATTCCGAAGAAGCCGGATACAGTAAACCGAAAGACGGCTCGAAATATCGCAGGATATCCTCGTTCCGTCAATTTTTCATTCTTTCTGCGCGTAATCTTACCATCCTGACACGCGACCGCTCCAGCCTGATATTGATGCTGCTGATCGCGCCAGTGGTTGGTTCCGTCGATTTTGTTATCGCACCTATACTGGGCAAGAACCTCTTTGACTATTATGCAGGCAATGCGGTTTACGCCAATGTCTCCCTGTTCATGCTCTGTGTATATGCCCTTATGGTGGGGGCCATGTCCCAGATGCGCGAAATTGTCAAAGAAGCCAACATATATAAGCGGGAGCGGCTGGTCAACCTGAGGATATTTCCTTATGTTGCCTCCAAGGTATGGGTGGCGCTGTTGCTGGCCTTCTACCATGCCATGGCCTTTACTCTGATCCATTATGCTGCTTTCAAGATGCCGGGTGGTTTGTTGGATTTCTTTGAGGTATATGTGACCCTCGTGCTGGCAGTGATGACCGGCATGATGCTCGGCCTGATGGCCTCGGCCATCTCGAACAACCAGGGCGTAACTCCTTTGGTCTTGATCTGTTTGGTCGTGCCAGTGTTCGTATTTAGCGGTGGGATGGCGCCCATTCCCGATTACTTGAGCGCGTGGGCCACTACCACGCTGGTCCCTGCAGGGATTGACGGGCATATCAGGAATTGGCTCGGATGTGGCCCGCGATCGCTGCTGGCAACTTGACAAAAATTCGCGGGATGAGCTGACCTTGGATGATAAAACCTATTACCAATGTCCATGTATGGGTTTGAATATGTTCAACCAGAATTCGTGCAATTTTCCGGGTTTGGGAGCCTTTTACACGCCTGATATTTCTGAGGCAGCTCCCCAATCCTCCCCCACCCTTACCGGCAGCACCACCCGAGCCAGCCCTTCCCTCTCCGCCAGGTCCGCCCCAGGACACCTCCAATCAGGTGCAGGTGGTGCAATATTTGAACGCCCTGAAAAAATATCAGGAGGATGTAAGTACCATTCAGAACAATTATCGTTCCCAGATAGACATCTACCAGGCTATGGCTGCCATATACCAGGGTCAGATGGTCCAATACCAGGAAGACCTGGCTGACTACACTGTCGCGCGTGTGACGGCGGTCTCGGCGGAGAGGGGCTCATTGATGGCGTGGCCGCACATAGCGGGTGGGCCTGGGTGAACAAACGTGACCCAGAGATCTACTATCCCTGGCTGTTTAAAACATGGATCGCACAGGTTATACTCGTGGTGGCATATTTCTCAGTATGTTTGGTTTTGGTAAAGAGTAAGGATGTCCACTAACTTTCGCCCTTGGGCAAGATGACCCTTGGCGAGATGTTTTCTGGAAATGGATGAGAATTGAGAACTGCTATGCTAAGGAAGTATATACTCTTACTCTCAATATCCCTGCTCTTGGTGGTCATGGTCGCTTGTGGGCCGTTTTTGAACCAGTCAACCCGGATGTCTGATACCCAGACGGTATTTAGTAGAGATGTAATGAAGACGATTACCGCGCGGGCCATCCAACAAGGGAATTCAGGTCACGAGCTGGCAACCGATTTTGCCAATGCTACCGCTATCGACCAGACCACCACTGCCCAGGCCATGCTCAATAATACATCCTATCAAGCCACTGCCACGGCCATTGTCCCGGTGCTGGAAATTCTGCCGCTCTATGGAGTGAATGCCCTCGATGGGGATGTGGCCTGGTTGCATAAACCGGTTACCATTTCCCTGAATGGCTACCAGCAGACTGGCTATGCCAACGATTATCCGCAAATCACCGCCAAGGATTTTGTGCTTTCAGCCGATATCACCTGGAACACCCAATTAGGCTTATCCGGTTGTGGGTTTATGTTCCGTTCAGATGGAAACAGTAAGACGCCCAATCAGCTCATGGTGTTAATGACACGTTCGGCCGAGGGTTCGCTGGTTTTTTCTGCCATGGCCGATGGCAACGTTACCAACATGCAAAATTATTACCCGTGGACGAAGGATAAATCCTTCAATTGGCAAAACGATTCCACAAATCGGCTGGTTATCGTAGCGCGCGGCAATCTGATCGATCTCTACACAAATGGTGTAAAGATTGCCGAGGTGGATACCACCAAACCGCCGCCATCGACATATAATAAGCCCGTCATTCCCACGCTGCCTGCTAATCCCTCACTTCAGCAACTACAAGCCTATCAGCAACAGCTGTCCCAGTATCAACAAATCAATGACCAGATGTCGGCGGAAATGCTTCAGGCCCAGCAAAATTATTATTCGAACAAGGTAGCTTCCTTAACGGATGGCTTTCTCGGCTTTGTGGGTGCAACTTCTTCTGGAATCCGTAACGTGCAAATTCAGCAATGCCTGGCTGTTCTTATTCAGGCAGCCTCCGACCGCCACCCCAACAATAACTCCAACATTCAATGGAACTGTAGTGGATACCGGTACACCCACATTGACTATGACTCCGACGTTAGGATTTTTTCTCCCCCCCACGCCAATTCCTACTAGAACTTTCGTTATCCCGGCTAATACCGCTGTCCCACCGACCGCTGTCCCGCCGACCGCTGTCCCACCGACCGCTGTCCCACCGACTGCTCCGCCGGCTACCCAACCACCCGCCACCCAACCACCTGCCACCCAACCACCGGCTGGCTATTAAAGGAAAAGGCAGTTTCGTACAGCTTTTGGGTATTTTTCCTCTTTCGTGCAGGGTCGGGCTTGTAGTTCTCTAGCTTGACAGCCTGTCCAGAGTAAATTAAAATAGACATAACAGAGGTTAATTATCATGAAACTAAGCGCCCGAAATCAACTAAAAGGAAAAGTGGTCAAAATTGTACGCGGAGCGGTCAACGACGAAGTGACGCTTGAGCTGCCGGGAAAGATCCAGGTCGTGTCCATCATCACCAATGGTTCAGTCGAGAGCCTGGGCCTGAAAGTGGGCATGGAGGCTTATGCAGTCATAAAGGCCTCCAATGTCATGGTCGCGGTGGATTAGCACTTATCATTCAGGCGGATGAAACATGTGCGCCTGATCCTTTTCTTGCTCTGCAGCCCCTACAGCCTGCGGAAGCATAAATCAGCAACGGCCGCGGTCAAGTGACAGCGGCCGTTTTGTTTGGGCAGGTGGAGTCCACTCTCCATGCAAATAACAGTTAATGGTGTAGTTGTGGAAGGCTACCGGGTTGCGTCAGGGCCCTCGCAGGATTATCCCTACGGCTCCCTCGAGAAGCAGATACCGCTGTTCAAGGAACGCGGCCTCGACCTGGAGCGATTCTATCTTGGTACCTTGAATGTCTCCATCGCCCCGCACACTTTCGAGATGGCAAACCCTGAATACACCTTCCGGCAGGTGGCCTGGACCGACCTGCACCCGCCGGAGGATTTTTCATTTTCGCGCTGTTCGATCAAGTTCAATGGCAGCAGGTATGCAGGCTGTGTTTATTACCCTCATCCGGAGACCAAGAAAAGGCATTTCGAAAGTGCTTCCATCCTGGAAATAATCTCTGTTTTCATCCCGGGCATCCAGTATGGTGAGCGGGTGGAGTTGCAGCTAAATGCGGATGAAATCCGCATAAGGGTGGAAAACAGATGAAGGCCCTCGTTGTGGCGTGGTGCTATAATTTGCCTTGCGAATGAACTTCATCCAGAATCTATTCACCGTAAACCACGAAATCATCTATTTTGTCTATGGATTGGTGTTTTTCATGCTGGGGCTGGCAATTGCACTCCAATCCCGGCATTCCTCCCGCCTTGACTTGGCCCGCAACCTGACATGGTTGGCTGCCTTTGGCTTTCTGCATGCCTTTAATGAATGGGGCGACCTCTTTATTCCTTTGCAGGCTGCATATCTGTCGCCTGCCATCATCCAGGTCTTAAATTATGTTCACCTTCTACTCCTGGCTGGCTTCATTTGCCTGCCTGTTTGAATTTGGGGCGGCATTGTTGGAGTCGTTAAAACCTCGGAAATGGTTGCATATCCTGGCAGCCGGCATATTGGTTGTTTGGAGCATTATCGTCTTCATCCCCTTGCGGATGCGGATATCCGACTTTACTACCTGGTTTAATACCGCCAGTGCCCTGGCAAGGTATTTCATCGGCTTGCCGGGCGGGCTGCTGGCTGCCTATGCTTTACGCAAGCACACGCTCCAACGGATCGCTCCTTTCGATGTGCCCCAGATCGTCCGGGCGTTGCAGGCAGCCGGGATTGCAATGGCATTGTATGCACTTGCGACCGGACTGATCGTTCCACCGGTGAATTTCTTTCCAGGGAACTGGTTGAATTCGGACACTTTCACCCGCTATCTGATCGTACCCCCTCAGCTTTTCCGGGCGCTGATCGGGCTGGTGATGGCAGTGACCACCATCCGGGTGCTGGAAATCTTCAACGTTGAAACATCCCGCCAGATCGAAGTAGATGAAACAGCAGCAAATGCTGGCTGACGAGCGCGAACGGATCGCACGCGAACTGCACGATGGCACCATCCAAAAAGTGTATACGGCTGGTTTGCTGGTCAGGTCAGCCCAGAATCTGGCCGACGGCGGAAACTCCACTGGCCGGCCGGTTGGCGACGGCGGTGGGTGTGCTCGATGATGCCATCGGGGATTTGCGCCAGAACCTGAGTGAACTCCATGCGCCGGTTCAATCCCGGGAACCTTTCAGGCCCATGCTCGAAAAGCTGGTAACCGATCCGCGCTTCAGTTCGCTGGTGGATGTCGCTCTTGACTTGGACCTGTCCGCCTCGGATACGCTCCCGCCAGAGCGTGCCGCACACGTGCTGGCGATCGTTCAGGAGGCATTTGCCAATATTATCCGGCATGCCAATGCCCGGCATATTATGGTCGCTGCCCACCGTCCTGGTGACAGCCTGCATCTGACGATCCAGGACGATGGAATTGGCTTGCCGGCCCAGGTTATCGAAGGACATGGGCTGCGAAATATGCGCGACCGTGCCGCGTTGTTGCACGGGCACCTGGTTGTTGAGGAAATGGAGAAGGGTACGTGCGTTACCCTGGATATCCCATGGAAGGTGGAACAATGAGCAAGATCCAGGTTGCATTGGTTGACGATCATGCCCTTGTGCGTTTGGGATTGAAGACCCTGATCAATGATCAACCCGATATGGAAGTGATCGGTGAGGCCGGGTCGGCTTCCGAAGCAATCCAAATGGTTGCGAATCTCCATCCGAAAGTTGTGCTGATGGATATCCGCCTGCCCGGGGAAGGCGGCCTGGAAGCCACCCGCCAGATCGTAGCCCGCTTCCCGGATACCAAAGTGGTCATGCTGACTTCCTTTGCCGATGAAGAGTTGGTTATGAGCGCCATCCGTGCGGGAGCGGTTGGCTACTTGTTGAAAGAAGTGGGGAACGAGGAAGTCCTGCGGGGAATTCGGGCAGCCGCGCAAGGTGAATCCGTGATGGATGCCGCAACGACAACCCGCATGTTCGCCCGTATGCGCACTTTGGAACAGAAAGTGGAAGAAGATGCCTTCCATGACCTGTCGGAGCGCGAATTGGAAGTGCTTTATGAAGTAAGCCTGGGAAAAACCAATGCCGAAATTGCGCAGAGCCTTAATCTGAGTGAGAAAACCGCCCGCAACTATGTCAGTGCGCATCCTGGAAAAACTCCAACTTACCAACCGCATCGAGTTGGCCACCTATGCCATCAAGCACCATCTTTCCGAGCGCATGAAACGCGAATAACAGGGGAAATAAAAAAAAGGACGGCGAGATTGTCTCGCCGTCCTGATTTTGTTTATCCCAAACTTATCTGGCCTGGGCGCCCTTGGGCAGCCCTGCCGGAGCGGTCTCGACCTTTTCCTTCTTTTGTCCCAAGAGCGAGGCAACCAGGGAACCAGGAAATAGTCTGCACCAAAGTAGCCGGCAACTTTCCAGGCCAGCACCATGCACTACGGAGAGTACCAGGAACATCGGGTTGACGCTGGCGGAACCGGCCATGATGTAATTCCAGTTCATAAAGCCGCCCATGAAAGCCGAGAACCCGGTGAAAATGCCCAGGATTAATGCAACGCCAACCAATATTTCACCAACCGAAATCAGTTTGGCGAACCAGGTGTAGGCTTGGGCGTTGATCAACATCTGGAGGAAGGGATCGGTACCAGGCATAATGGATCGGAGCAGTTCCTGTCGCGGGGATGGCAACTGCGCCCGTCCAGAAGCCTTTCAGGGCGGCACCGGTCTGCATCCAGGCCGGGCTCTTGATCTTTTCCAGGCCGGCCTCCAACCATTGCCAGCCAATCCAGACCCGGATCGGCAGCCAGATCAGGCCTGCCAGCGGGTGGTTGAACAGCTTCACGAGGAATGTCGGGGTATGAACAACTTCGCCCGAGCGAGTGGTAACAGTGCTTTTCATTTCTATCTCCTTTGGATATAAAGTGTTAATAGGTGTATTTGATACCGCTATAATTTACGACAATTCCCATCTTATTTACAGTGTCAGATGCCCCCCTTCGCGCCGGGTCAGATGACCCGCTTAATGGCTCCGGGTATTTCTGTTCTCCGTGGCGCTGCTGAAATTTGCCAATTTATCGCCAATCAATTGCGCAAAGGGAAACAATCTGATATACTCACTGAGTGAGTATATATGGCTAAAATGCCCCATCACTTCGGTGCTCTTTCCCCGGAGTATGCGCTGCTCGGGTTTCTTTACGAGGGACCAAACCATGGCTATACCCTCCACCAACAGCTTGTCAACGAGCTGGGGCATGTCTGGCATGTCAGCCAGAGTCAAACGTATAACATCCTGAAAAGATTGGAGACGCAAGAGTTTATTTCGTCTGTCACCGTGGAGCAGGAAAAACTCCCCCCGATACATTTCCTGGAGCTGACCGGGTTGGGCCGCCGCCGGTTCGAGGATTGGCTGCAAACACCTTCGGGCAGCAGCATGCGTGCCATCCGGTCGGATTTCATTTCCCGCCTGTATTTTGCCCAAAAACTCTTCCCGGAAATGGTCCCGGCGATGATCGAAGCCGAGTCTGCCGATGTCAATACGGCGCTGGCCATTATGGAAAAGGACCGGAATGCTGTTCCTCCCGAACAAACGTTCAACCACCTGGGCCTGGATTTGCGCGTCCGGCAGCTCCATTCGGTCTGTGATTGGTTAATCGAATGTCGCAAGACATTTGAAATAAAATCTTAAAGGAGATCGCTATGAAAAGATTCACCATTTTCGTCCTATTGATCGCGGCCCTGCTGGCCGCATGTGGCCCGGCAGCCACGCCCGTTCCGACTGCCGTCCCCCCGACCGCGGTTCCGCCGACCGCGCTGCCTACCGACACCCCAATTCCGCCCACCGCCACACCCGCACCGGTTACATTGAACGTTTATGCGGCTGCTTCGCTGACCGGCTCTTTCACGGAAATCGGCAAGAACTTCCAGACTGCCAACCCCAGTGTAACGGTAACATTAAACTTTGCCGGTTCCCAGGCGCTGGGCACCCAGATCCAGCAAGGGGCGCCCGCGGATGTATTCGCCTCAGCCGACCACAAGAATATGGATGCACTGGTCACGGCCAACCTGGCTCCGACCCCGTACCAGGACTTCGCAACCAACCTGCTGGTCGTGATCCTGCCTCCGAACAACCCAGCCAGTCTCCAGACCCTTGCAGGACCTGGCCAAGCCCGGCCTGAAACTCATCCTGGAAGATAAATCTGTCCCGGCCGGCAATTATTCCCTCCAGATCCTTGCCAACATGAGCAAGGATCCGACCTATGGCGCGGATTTCAGCACGAAGGTGCTGGCCAACGTGGTTTCCTATGAGACGGATGTCAAGCAGGTCGTCTCCAAGGTGGACCTGGGTGAAGGCGACGCCGGCATCGTCTATGTCACCGATGCGAGCGCCACGCCGGATCTGAAAACCATCCCCATCCCCGCCAATTTCAACGTGATCGCCAAATACCCGATCGTCGCACTGACCAAGGCGCCCAATCCGAACCGGGCGGCTGCATTCGTTGCCTACGTCCTGTCTGCTGATGGCCAGGCTGTATTGAAGAAATGGGGTTTCTCCCCGGCTACGCCGTAAACTAACGTAGACTTAGGCTGCATTGCGCCGCTTCTTGCGCAGTCTTTCGATCGATCAAAACCCAGGCTGGGTGTTTATCCTCCCCAGCCTGGCTTTGGTTGCTTTGTTGGGGTTGCCTCTACTGGCGTTGGTCTTGCGCGCCATCGGGAAGGATTTCTTTACCGATATTCTTTCCCCGTCGGCATTATCGGCGCTGAAGCTCAGCCTGCTGACCAGCACGGCCAGCGCTTTGCTTGCCATAATCACCGGGACGCCTCTGGCTTATATCCTGGCACGCTGGAAGTTCCACGGTAAGACGGCCTTTGGACTGTTGATCGACCTGCCGGTGGTACTCCCGCCCTCCGTGGCGGGGTTGGCCCTCCTGATCGCCTTTGGGCGTACGGGTGTCTTCGGCGGTCTGGTTGTCTTCCATCGGGATTACTTTGCCCTTTACCACTGCAGCGGTGGTGATGGCGCAGACCTTTGTCTCTGCGCCGTTATTCGTTCGTTCAGCTCCATGTGGGCTTTGCCGATATCGACAGGCAACTGGAGGAGGCCGCCACCGTGGAAGGGGCGAACGAGTGGCAGGTGTTCCGCTTTATCATGTTCCCCCTGGCAGGCCGCGCTTTTTTGACCGGGCTGATCCTGACGTGGACGCGGGCCCTGGGCGAATTTGGCGCGACCATCATGTTTGCCGGGAACCTGCAAGGCACGACCCAAACGATGCCGTTGGCCATTTACCTGGGCTTCGAGACCGGGTTGGGCGTGGCAATCGCATTATCGGTAATGTTGATGGTTGTATCTATTGGGTTACTGGCGTTAATGAGACGGCTCGAACAGCGCAGCCAGGTTGATACGCATAGTATTTAATTTCTCTTATATTAAAAAATTCCCCCTATTGATGAGCCCGCTTGGCATACCAACCCAGCTTTTCGACCGTATGGACATCAAATTCGGGTACATAAGGTTTGATATCTAGTAAAGGGGTCCCGTCCAACATATCGACATTTTGGACCTGTAGCAGCAGGCCGTTCCTCCGGTTTAAACGGACCACTGATAGACCGATTGGATTCGGCCTGCGGTAAAAGCGGGTGGAAAAGATTCCGTGCAGGGCGTCATCCAGAAATGGTTTGACCATTAAATCCGTACAGTTGAGGGCATTGTGGAACACGTAGAGCAGGATCAAATGCGAGAGTCCCTCGATGCTCTCCAGCCCGGCTTCGTATTCCGGAAAAATCTCAATTTCTCCAGGAACTGTGGAACGGCTTGATTGGATGGGGGTATCGTTGATCTCTTTGAAGGGGGTGTGAATCACCCCGATGGGTTTCATGCAGAATTCCATTTTACAATCCAATGAATAGAAACCCACCCGGCCTCCCCTCAGGCCGGGCATGGTTTGCAAACCGGTACGCTTACTTGCGGTTGCGCAGGAAGGTCGGGATGTCCAGGTCTTCGGTGTGGAAGGTCTGCGGCCTGAACTCGGCGGGCTGGTTGTTCGGCTGCGCGTACACGTTGACGGATTCCAGCGGGTGGTTGATCAGTTTTCCGTCAATGGTCCGGGTGATCGGGCGGGGAGTGATGCGGCGCGGCATGCCGGAACGTTCGAAGCCGGTGGCAATGACCGTGACGTGGATCTCGTCGGTCATGTTCGGGTCGATCACCGCGCCGAAGATCATGTTCACATCCGGGTGAGCGGTCTCGCGGATGAGCGCGGCGGCCTGGTTGACCTCGAAGAGGGTCAAATTCGGTCCGCCTGTGACGTTGAACAGCACACCCCGGGCTCCATCGATGGTAATGTCAAGCAGTTGGCTCGAAATGGCCTGTTCGGCGGCGATGCGGGCACGGTCCTCGCCGGAGGCCTTGCCGACTGCCATCAGCGCTGCGCCGCCTTCGCTCATGATGGCGCGCACATCTGCGAAGTCCAGGTTGATCAGGCCGGGGACGGTGATGAGTTCGGAGATGCCCTGGATGCCCTGGCGCAGGACTTCGTCAGCGATCTTGAAGGAGTCGTTCAGGCTGGCGCGCTTGTCCATGATCTGCAGCAGGCGGTCATTGGGGATGACGATCAGGGTATCGGCATGATCCTTGAGGTTGGCCATGCCCGCCTCGCAGGACTGCATGCGTTTGTTGCCCTCGAAGGTGAACGGGCGGGTGACCACGCCGATGGTCAGTGCGCCGTTCTCTTTGGCGATCTGGGCCACGATGGGGGCTGCGCCGGTGCCGGTGCCGCCGCCCAGGCCGGCCGTGACGAAGACCATGTCTGCGCCTTTCAGCACATTGTACAGGTCGTCGGAGGATTCTTCGGCGGACTTGCGCCCAATTTCCGGGTCGCCGCCCGCACCCAGGCCGCGTGCCAGCTTGTTGCCGATGCGGACCCGGGTGGTGGCCTTGGAAAGCATCAACGCCTGGGCGTCGGTGTTGATGGCGACGAATTCCACGCCCTGGATGCCTTCTTCGATCATCCGGTTGACGGCGTTGCAGCCACCACCGCCCACGCCAACCACTTTGATGCGGGCAAATGCTTCTGATTGCGTACTCTTTGTGTCCATGCTAAGCCTCCTTATATGCGGATAAAATGGTTCGATGTTTCTGGATGTGTGTAGTAACCAATTTGTTGTGTTACGGGAGTAACCGCTTGAACCAGTCCTTGACGGGACCCAGGTCCATCGGATTCTCTTTCTTGGAGGGACGTCGCCCGCCGGTACGGCCTGGCAACAGGTCTTCTTCGGTCAGCGCAGCTGCCCAATGCAGCAGGCCGAAACCGGTGGAATATGCCGGGCTTTTCAACTGATCCACCAGGCCCACCAGCTTCTCCGGCCCGGCTGTTCGGACGGGCACTCCGAGCACCTGGCTGGCCAGTTGCCGGATGCCGGGCAGGGCGCTGGTACCGCCGGTGAGCACCATGCCGGCTGGCAGCAGCCCGTCGTAACCGGAACGCTTGATCTCTTGCAGGATGAGTGCAAATATCTCCTCCACTCTGGCCTCGATGATGTGCGCCAGGTCCTGGCGGCTGATCTGGACCGGGGCATCTTCGCCATAGGCGTGCACGGTTAAGATATTCTTCCGCACCTACGCCGGACTTCATGGCGTAGCCGTGCTTTTTCTTGATCTCCTCGGCCTGGGCGAGCGGCAGGCGCAGGCCGGTGGCAATATCGTTGGTGATATGGTTTCCGCCCACCGCCAGCACCATGGTGTGCCAGACATGCCCATCCACGTAGATGGCCAGGTCGGTCGTCCCGCCGCCGATATCGCAGACGGCCACGCCCATCTGGCGTTCTCCGTCGGTGAGTACCACGTCGCCGGAGGCCAGCGGGTTCAGCACGAACTGCAGCACTTCCACGCCGGCCGCGCCGACGCACTGGCGCAGGTTTTCGACCGTGCCCTGGGCGGCGGTGATGATGTGCGCCTCCACTTCCAGACGGTAGCCGTGCATTCCAATCGGCATCGTAATACCGTCCTGGCCGTCCACCGTGAAGCCGCGCTGGATGATGTGGATGATCTCCCGGTTGTGCGGGATGGCGACCGCCTGGGCCGCATCCAGTGCACGGATCACGTCACTCTCGTCGATCATCTCGCCCGAGACCCCGGCTACGCCGCGGCTGTTGATGGATGAGACATGCGCTCCGGCCAGGCTGACCAGCGCTCCGGTGATTTCCACGCCCGAAACCTGCTCGGCCTTTTCCACCGAACGTGTGATGGCCTGCGCCGCCGCGGCCAGGTCCACGATTACACCCTTCTTGATGCCTTCCGAAGGTTCGATGCCCGAGCCCAGGATGCGGATGGTCTCTTCTTCCACCCTTCCCACCAGGGTGCAGACTTTGGTCGTGCCTACGTCAATTCCGACAACAATTTCGTCCATAGGTTATTCTTGGTCACTTATAGAATGGTGCATCCAGGTATTCCACGCTGATCAGTGTGGGTTGGATGCCCTGTCGGGTGATTGTGTCCAGGATGGCCTGGTAAACTTTTTGTTTCATCGGAATATCCTGTGTGTTCTGGCCGAAATAAACCGACCAGCCGCGCGGGTCCTGCCAGCCCATGCCATATTTGGGGTCGTAAACCATCGGCATTCCGGCAGGGACCTGAGGAGATAGTGCGATGATTGCCTGCACCATGGCCGGCTGCGATGAAGGGCTGGTCGTAAACGGATTGCGTCGGGTCCACTGGGACCTTGGGCGGGTTCCCGTTCGAAGCGATCGGGATCAGGCCCTGCACGTTGCCGCGCGGCATAAAGGCCACCCCGTTGGCATCGATCCAGGTTGTATTGCCATCCTGGGACCAGGCCAGGATGGGCGTCCGTTCGACCACGCTCACGTGGATGTGGTTGGGGAAGCCCACCTGCACGCTGACGCCTGGCCAGATCCGGGAAGGCAGTGCGCAGGTTGGTCTCGATCTGGGACGGGATGGCTTTGAAGATGGGTTGCCCGGCCACGCCAAGCGCGGCGCTGACATCTGCCGCATCCAGGCGCTGGTTGCCGCTCACTTCGGCTGCTGAAACGATGAATGTGTTGGCGGTCCACATGGTGTAGAGCAGCAGGCCCAGGAGCAGGGTCAATCCGGCCGAGATCCAGCGCGGGCCCAGTTGGGGCAGGTTGATCGCCGGAGCGTGCACGGCGGTGCGGCCAAGGCTGAAGGCAAAATCATAGCCATTGCTGGCGCGAAGCTTGTTTACCGTCTTGAGGGTTCCCATCCGGCCGGCTGCTCTGGTCTGCGATGGGATGCAGACCGCAGCCCGCTGGTCTGGGCGCTGCCTGCCCTTGGAAGAGCGTCGCCCTGAGCTTGTCGAAGCGGGCCGCCGGGCACCGGCTGCGGTTCCACCGGCAGGAAGACCGACCCGGTCCGATAGGACTGGCGGGTGATCTGTTTCGTCTTCTTGGAATCCGGCTTTGAACGCGTTTGCGATGAGCGGCGTTGGCGGACGGTTTCGGCGCGGGATTTTTCGGGTGCCCGTTTTTTGGGTATCTGTAGTGTGGTCATGATGTTCTCCGGAAGCGGCGTTCGGTGCGGTTACGATCGGCTTTGCGCTCCAGGGCCAGTTCGATCAGGCGGTCGACCAGCCCGGCGTAGGATAATCCGCTGGCTTCCCAGAGTTTCGGGTACATGCTGATACTGGTGAAGCCGGGGATGGTGTTGAGTTCGTTCAGGTAGATCTCGCCGGTGTGTTTTCTCGAGGAAGAAATCGACCCGGGCCATGCCGGCGCAATCAATGGCCTTGTAGGCGCTAACGGCCATCTGGCGGATCTTCCCGGCGGTTTCATCGGGCAGGGGAGCCGGGATGAGCAGGCCGGATGTGCCATCCACATACTTGGATTCATAGGAATAAAACTCGCGGCTGGGCAGCACTTCGCCGGGCACGGAAGCCTGCGGGTCGTCGTTGCCGAGCACGGAAACTTCTATCTCACGGGCATCCACGCCGCGCTCCACCAGCACACGCCGGTCATAAGCGGCGGCTTCCAGCAGGCCCTCGCCCAGGTCGGCGCGGCGGTTGCATTTGGTAATGCCGACCGAGGAACCCAGGTTGGCTGGCTTGATGAACAACGGATAGGCTGAGACTTTTTCGGCCTGCCGGATGACCGCTTCGATATCCTTTTCGATTTCACTGCGCAGGACGATGATGGATTCAACCGTCGGGATGCCGATGGCGCGCATGACATCCTTGAAGACACCCTTGTCCATGCCGACGGAGGAGCCGGTCACACCCGCGCCCACATAAGCCAGGTCCGCCATTTCGAGCAGGCCTTGCAGGGTGCCATCCTCGCCATAGGTGCCATGCAGGACAGGGAAGACCACATCCAGGTCGGTGAGCTTCTCGAACCCGGCAGTCTGTGCTGTGATCCGTCATACGGAAAGCCGTAAAGACCGGGTTTGGATGGGTCGGGCAGGATGGTGCAGGGGGTCAGCTTGTCGGTATCCCCTTTTTCCAGCGCCAGGCGGGCATCCGGCCCGGTGAGCCAGTCGCCTGCATGGGTGATGCCAACCTGGAAGATCTCATATTTTTGCGGGATCAAGTACGCCGAGCACCGACCGCGCCGAATCCAGCGAGACTTCATGCTCACCGGACCGTCCACCAAACAGGACGGCGATCTTCAACTTGCGGTTTGTGTCGGCCTTCAGATTCATCATTTCCTTTTCACTATTCTCTATTCTCTATTCTATTCTTACCACTCGCCAATTAATTCCACTTCCAGTTCGAGCTTGATTCCGAATTGATCCAGGACGGCTTTCTGCGCCAATTCGATCAATGCGCGCATATCCGCGGCTCGTGTCATGCCATTGTTGATGAAGAAATTGGCATGCTGGGTGCTGATGGTGGCATTGCCGATGCTCTTTCCTTTCAAACCGGCTGCCTCGAGCAATCGCCCGGCTTTGTCACCTGGCGGGTTCTTGAACATGGAACCCATGCTCGCACCGGGTGGCTGGGTGGCCCGCCGCTGGATGGAAAATTGCTCCATTTTGCTCTGGATGTCCGGCTGGTTGCCGTGCTTCAGCGCCAGTTCCGCCGAAAGGATCAGGACAGGCGGATGTTCACGCTTCAGCAGGCTGGTACGATAGCCATATTCCAGCTTGTCCACCGGCCAGGTCTGGCGTCCGTGCTGGCGGTGGAACAATTCCACCGAAATCAAATTTCCGGCCATATCGCCGCCAAAGGCTCCGGCGTTGCCATAGATCGCCCCGCCCAGGGACCCGGGGATGGTGGCTGCCCATTCAAAACCGGCCAACCCCAGGCGGGCCGCCCGCTGGGCAATATCATTGGGGGTGACACCCGTTTCGGCGTGGACGGTGGGTATTTCGGCCTGCGAATTGAATTTCAACAGCCGGGCCCGGTTGATGATAACCACGCCGCGCACGCCCCGGTCGCTGACCAGCACGTTCGAGCCGCCGCCCAGCAGGATGAAAGGCACGTCCATCTTCCATAACTTCTCCGCAGCCTGCACCAGTTCGTCTGCCTTGCGGACGAAGACCAGCACGTCTGCCGGGCCGCCGATGCGCGCAGCGGTATAGCTGGAGAGAGGTACATTCTCCTGCATTCTGTCACCAAAGGTAGCGCGCAGTTCAGCCAGGCTGGCCGGGTTCATGGGTATCATTCATCCAGAGTGCGTCTAAAAAGGTATCCTCTTGGGCTAGTCGCCAGTTAAAGGACTTCAAGCCTGCTCAATTAATCCTCTTCCAGATGAGCAATGATGCGTTTGACCGTGCCTTCAATTTCGCGGTTTGATTTCCGCGTCAGTTGATTGGATCCTGTTCCGCCTGTCAGGGTCGGGTATTGGGACATCCCCAATTACCAACCGCAGGGGCGGCAGGGCCATCACTTCGGACATCGTATACGCGTTTCTTCTCATCCATGGCGAATCTCCTTCAAATGGGCCAGCACATCCGTGCTGACCTGGTCGGCATCCCCGGCGGAGAGAACCAGCAGAACATCGCCGGGGCGAAGATGCGTGATCAGATAATTGCTTACTTCCGGCAGACCGGCGATGAAATGCGCCGGGCGGTGCATGGCATCCACGACCTTCTTGGACGAAAAATCCTGTTTTGGCTCACGCGCCGGGTAGACTTCGGTCACGATGACTTCGTCAGCGTTGCCGAATGAATTGGCAAAATCTTCCAGGAGCGTCTGCGTGCGCGAGTAGGTGTGCGGTTGCCAGACGACCCAGAGGGGGCTGCGCGGATAGCGGGAGCGCGCCGCGGCCAGTGTGGCCTGGATTTCGGTCGGGTGGTGCGCGTAGTCGTCGATGACAACAATCCCGTTCGCCTCGCCTCGCACCTCGAACCGGCGCCCGGTACCGGTGAACTGGCCCAGGGCCTGGGCAGCCTCTGCCAGCGGCAGGCCGAGCAATTGGGTCACGGTCAATGCGGCCAGCGCATTGAGAATATTGTGCTTGCCTGGGACCTGCAATTCAACCATGGCCGTCTTGCCGAGCACACAGGCGCTGAAGGTGAAGCCGCCTTTTCCGTTGACCGAAAGGACGCTGGTATATGTCTCCAGCTCGCGTCCATCGCTGGCGGTGGGCTTTAGCCCGTAGGCCAGGACGGTTTTGCCCATCTTTTCCGCTTTCGTCAACAAGGCATATGCACCGGGGTCTTCGGCGCAGGCGACCAACGTCCCATTGGCGGGAGAGGTGTTGCACAAATTCCATGAAGGCGGCCTGGAGATCGGCCAGGGTGGGATAGCAATCCGGGTGGTCGTGCTCGATGTTGGTCACCACTTCGATGGTGGGTTTGAGGCCCAGGAACATGCGGTCGTACTCATCCGCCTCGATGATGAAGGCGTTGCCCTTTCCGGCCCGGGCGTTGACACCCAGGTTTGCCAGCACGCCGCCGACAATAAAGGTCGGTTCCTGTTTCAGCGCGGTCAGCAACCAGGCAAGCATGGCCGTGGTGGTGGTCTTGCCGTGCGTCCCGGCGATGGTAATGCCGGTCTTGCCGTCCATCAGGCTGCCAAGAAAATCGGCCCGTTTGACCACCGGGATTCGGGCAGCGCGCGCCGCGCATTACTTCGGGATTGTCATCCGGGATGGCGGAGGAACGTACCACCAGGTCAGCGCCCGCAATGTTCTCGGGGCTGTGGCCGATGTGGATGGTCGCGCCCGCAGACTGCAGGTCCCGTGTAAATGGGGATTCGGCGCGATCAGACCCGCTCACCGTGTGCCCCATTTCGAGCAGGACGCGAGCGATGGCTGAGAGCCCGGTACCACCGATGCCGATCAGATGAATGCGAGTCATAGTCTAGACGAATACCACGATCACAAAAATGAAAGCGACCACCACCGCAAAGTAAATGCCGGGGATGCCCAGCAGTCTGGGCGGCATGTAATGGAGCATGTTGGTGGCAATCGTGGCAATGGTCCCGGTTGGAGCAGAAATGATATTTGCAAAGGGATACTTGGCATCTGACATATAGAACCAGATGGTTCCGGCAATCAGATATCCATTGATGGCGCCGATGACGATGCCCAGGATGGCGTGCTCCAATTTCTCACGGGTCATCTTGCCCGCAAAGCGCTGGAAGTTGACCGTTTGATAACCGAAGAAAACCAGCATGATCAGGATGATCGTGCGCAGCCAGAAAAGGGTGGGGCTCTGTTGTGGCAGGAGTACATCCCTGATAAAAGGAACATAATGTTCCAGCAGGGCAATAAAAGCCAGTGCCAGAATGACGCTGAAACTGACCAGGATTTCCTTGGCCCAGCCGCGCATCCCGCCGATGATCGCGAACAGGATCACGTACATCCAGAAGACAACAGCCAGGCTCATCATGGTCTCATCTCCTCTTCCGGGCAAAGGGCGAGCAGTTGGCGACCGATCTCTGCGGCGGCCTCAGGGTGGGATAGTTGCTGCATGGCAGCGTGCATGGAAGCCAATTTTTGAGGCTGATTGAGTAAATCCTTTACGGTCGGCAGAAGTTGATCGGATAGTTTTCCATCTTCAAGCATGACTGCCGCCGCCATGCCGGACGAGGTAATCGGCATTGACTTTCTGGTAACGCCAGGCATGCGGGTAGGGCACCAGTATCGCCGGCAGGCCGAAGAGCGGATATTCGCCCAGCGTGGAAGCTCCGGCGCGGCTGAGCGCCAGGTCGGCCGCGGCCAGGGCGGCGCCCATCTCCTCATGCAGGTACGGGAAGGCATGGTAGCGGGCAGACTGGGCTTTGGTCAGTTCTTTCATTTTCGCTTCCACATTCGGCCAATCCAGTTCGCCGGTGATGTGGACGATCTGCGCCATTTCAACCAGGGCAGGCAGGTTTGCCAGCACGGCAGTATTGATCGAACGGGCGCCTTTGCTTCCGCCGAAGACCAGCAGGACGGGGCTTTCATCGGCTCAGGTTGAGGGCCTTGCGGGCAGCCTGGCGTGTCCATCCGGCGAGGTCTGCGCGCGTCGGGTAGCCGGTCAGGCTGATGCGTTCAGGGTGCTTGCCTGCACGTGTACCTGTGAAATAGCGGAACGAGTCTTCGGCGGTGACGGCAATCTTGTCTGCGAAGCGGGCCAGGGTGTTCAATGCCAGCCCCGGTTCGATATCCGGGACGTAGAGCAGGCTGGGCACTTTCCACCCGGCCAGCGCCATGGGAACGGCCACGTATCCGCCGGTGAAGAACAGCACGTCTGGTTTGAACTCGCGCAGGATGCGCCGGGAAGCCAAGACGCCGCGGCCCAACTGCCACAGGTTGCGCGGCAGAGTTCGCAGACCAATGCCATGCACTCCGGCAGCCGGGATGGTCTTAAAGGGAATGCCGCTTCTCTCAACGAGTTGGGTTTCCATTCCGCCTTCTCCACCTATCCAGAGGACTTCGGCATTATCTTTGATGGCTTGCAGGACGGCCAGGGCGGGATACACTCCGCCGCCGGTCCCGCCGGCGCAGATCAACAGACGCACTGTACGACCTCCGTTCTTTGCTCTCAGCCGGGACTTTTTGCCCGGACTGGCGCGAAATACCTAAAAGAATACCAATGGCTGCCAGGGTTGAAATCAGGTTCGAGCCGCCTGCGCTGACAAATGGCAGGGCATTGCCTGCCACCGGGATCAGACCGATGATCATGGTCATATTGATGAGGGCTTCTATGATGATCCAGAAGGTTAATCCGGCTGCCATGACCGAACCCAGCAGGTCGGGAGCCCTGGAGGCGATCACCAGGCCGCGCCAGAGCAGGATGCCATACAGGCCGATCAGGCACAGCGCTCCGAACAAGCCCAGTTCCTCCACGATCACTGCGAAGATGCTGTCGGTGGCCGAGAAAGGCAGGCCGATCAATTTGGTGGTGGCATTCCCGATGCCCACCCCGAACCATTTGCCCCGGTAGACCGCTTCCAGGGACCACAAGACGTGGTCGCTGGACTTGAGCGGGTCCTTGAGACCGGCCAGGTAAGATGCCATGCGGGCGCGGCCGGTGGAACTGAATTGCACCACCACCCACCCGGCCACCAGGGCCACCAGGCAGAACAGAACGATCTGGCGCAACTCCCCGCCGGCCAGGAAGAAGAGCAGCCCGCCCAGCAGGAAGATGGTGATGGTCGCGCTCAGGTCGGGTTCAAGGTAGATCAAACCGGCGATCCCACCCAGGATGATGGCCAGCGGCACCAGGCCCAACTGGATATCATGCAGGTATTCCTGCTTGCTGTAAAGCCAGACTGACAGGTAAAGGATCATGACCAGCTTTGCCAATTCCGAAGGCTGGACCGACCCACCGAAGAAGGTCCGGACGGCGCCATTGCGCATGTCCTTGATCAGCAGCACGGCGATCAGCAGGATGATGGTCAACACCATGAGCGGCAGGGCAAAGCGGCGCCATTGATGGTAGTCCACCCGCGAGACCAGGAAGGCAATCAGAATTCCACCGGCCAGGAAGATCAACTGTTTGTTGAACATGAAGGTTTGCGAGCCGTAATTCAGGAGCGAAAAATCCGTGCTGGCTGAATACAGCATCAGCAGGCCGAAGATGCATAAAGCGATCACGGCGGCGATCAGGATCAGGTCGCCCGTGGAAGTGCGCTTGCGGCGCTGCCGGTGCGGTGATTGGCCGGGCAGGCTGGTTTACGAAAGTTCCGATACCCATTTTCGAAAAGCCTTTCCACGTTCTTCGAAATCATAGAATTGATCAAAACTGGTGCCGCCTGGTGAAAGCAGGACGATACTGCCGGGGCTGGCCACTTTGGCGGCTGCCTGGACTGCTTCCTGCAGGTCTTTGCAGCGGTTCAGCGTCAGCGGGAGCGGGCCCGCAGCCTGATCCAGCGCTGCGGCAATTTTCTCCGCCGCTTCGCCGAAGAGCACCACGTGCTCCACACGCTGGCGCACCAGGGCAGCCAGTTCTTCCCAGGGCAGGTTCTTGTCACGCCCGCCCAGCAGCAGGACAATTGGTTCGGTAAAGGAATGGATGGCTGCCATCGTCCGTTCAGGCGCAGTGGCGATGGAGTCGTTGTACCATTGCGCGCCGTTCCACTCACGGACAAATTCCAGCCGGTGGGCCACGCCGCGAAACTCTTTTGCGGCAGAAATCATGGCATCCAGCGGAAGACCGGCCGCGTAGCCGATGGCGAAGGCTGCCAGAACGTTCATCACATTATGTGCGCCGCGCAACTGGATCTGGTCGCGCTCGCAGCAGCGGAATTTCCACTCCGCGTTGGCGCAAGTGCAGGATGCCATCTGCCAGGAAAGTGCCATCCTGTTTGCCGGGGAATGCACCGGACCCGAAAGAGACCAGCCGGCCGTGCACATTCTCGCGCAGGTTCCAGGAACCGGTATCTTCGCGGTTCAGGATGGCGGTGCCGTCGGCTCGCTGGAATTCCAGGATGCGGCGCTTGGCAGCGGTGTAGGCTTCCATCGTGCCATGCCGGTCGAGGTGGTTGGGCGTGATGTTCAGGATGGCTGCCACATCCGGTGAAATTGTCATCTGTTCCAGTTGGAAGCTGGAAATTTCCAGAATTGCCAGGTCTTCGGGTGTCATCTCGTCCACGTAGTTCAGCAGGGGGTCGCCGATATTGCCGCCAACAAAGGCTTTATCGCCATATGCGCTTCTTTGCCATCTGCCCGACCAGTGTGGTGGTGGTGGTCTTCCCGGCCGAACCCGTGATGCCAACGGTCCGGCAGGGGGCCACTTCCATGAAGATCTGTGTATCGTTGGTCAGCGGAATGCCGCGCTGCACGGCTGCGACCACCAGCGGGTTGTCCAGCGGGATGCCTCCGGAGATGCACAAAATATCGGTCGTGTCGAGAATCTCAACCGGATGGCTGCCCAGCACCCAGTTGACGGGTGTGTCGGCCAGGGCGGAGCGGGCTGCGGCCATTTCCTCGGCGCTGCGGCGGTCGTTCACGGTCACGACTGCACCATGACGCGCCAACCAGCGCGCCGCCGCCTGTCCCTGGCGGGCGCCTCCCAGAATGACCACACGTTTGCCGTTCCAGTCCGTTTTTTGTTCCATTGCTACACTAACATCAATCCAATACCGAGCATGGCTGCGATCAGGCCGATCAGCCAGAAACGCTGCACGATTTGCATCTCTGACCAGCCAAGCAGTTCGAAATGCAGGTGGATGGGCGCCATTTTGAAGAACCGCCGCCCATGGGTCAATTTGAAATAAGCGATCTGGATAATGTCACTCAATGCTTCACTGACCGGGATCACTGCAATGACCGGCAGCAGGGCCCACTGCCCGGTCATCAGGGCGATCACGCCGATCGTCGCGCCCAGCGAAAGCGACCGGTATCGCCCATGAAAAGCTGGGCAGGGTGGACGTTGAACCATAAGAAGCCGAACAGCGCCCCTACCATGGTGAAACAAAACCGGCCGATAAAGACCTGTCCCTGGATCAAGGCGATCCCGCCGTATGCGGCGAAGATGGTGGCAGAGATCAATCCCGGCCAGTCCATCCAGCCCATCGGTAAAGTTGACTGCGTTGGACATGGCAACGATGACGAAAGCCGCAACCGGGATGTACAACCAGCCCAGTTTGATCTCGAAGTTGATTCCCGGCAGGTACATTTCGGGCACTTTAAGCATGTACTTCAGCACCAGCTGCAATCCCAAGCCCAAGCACGATCTGGGCAATGAATTTGGTGCGGATGCGCATCCCTTCGCCTTTGCGTTTGCCTTGGACGCCTTGCCAATCATCGATTGCGCCCAGCATGGCAAAGCTCAGCATGGCGATCAAAGGCACCAGTACCGACTGGCCCAGGATTCGCATGCCGATCAGGCTGGCAGCATTCAACAGCACGGTGATCAGAACGACCGGGATGATGATCATCACGCCGCCCATGGTGGGCGTACCCATCTTGACGAAATGCTTGTCGGGTTCTTCCACGCGGATCTGCTTGCCGATCTTGAAATGACGCAGGATGCGCAGCAATGGCCCACCCCAGATGACGGTCATCATGAAAACCAATCCGGCCAGGCTCATGGCAAGGGCAGTGTCGTTCATGACGGAATCTCCAGGGCGGTGACGATGCGGTCCATGCGGATGCCATGGGAGCCTTTGACCAGAACCACGTCTTTCTCGGTCAGGGATTTCTGCAAATGGGAAATGGCTTCGTCCGTGTTCTCGAATTCGATGATCTTCCCGGACTGCATGCCTGCCCAGCGGGCCGCCGCTGCGATCATGTGTCCGAGCGCTCCGACCGTGACCAGCGTGTCGGCCACTTCCGCGGCCCGCACGCCCACCATCTCGTGTCCCTGCTTCTCGTATGGTCCGAGTTCGAGCATATCACCCAGCACGGCCACTTTGTGGCCGTCCAGTTCGGCCAGCAGGTTGAGGGCTGCCAGCATGGATTCGGGCGAAGCGTTGTAGGTGTCATCGAGCAGCAATGCACCGCTTTCGCTCCGGACAGCCGTCAGGCGCAGTTGCGCGTGTCCCTGGCGCAGGCCGTCAATGATTTCCTGCCAGGTCAGACCGTCTGCCAGGCCGACCGCTGCCGCGCGTAAAGCCGTATGGACGGAATGTTGTCCGATCATCGGGATGTGCACGTGCAGGATCTCGTGCCGGTAGTGCAAGCGGAAGCGGATGCCTTCCAGCCCGAGGCCTTCCACTTCATCGGCCCACAGGTCGGCTTCCGGGTCGAGGCCGTAAAAGAAGATGCGCGCCTGGGTCAGTTCGGCCATTTTCGATACCCAGGGGTCATCCAGGTTGAGGATGGCGACACCATCGGCGGGCAGAGCCTGTACCAGTTCGGATTTGCCCCGGAAGATGGCTTCCTGCGACCCGGCCCGTTCGGCGTGGACGGTGCCGATATTGGTCACCACGCCGATTCTTGGCTGGGCAATCTCGCACAACAGGGCGATTTCGCCCGGAACGTAAAAACCCATTTCCAGGACCGCCCGCTCATAGCCGGCGCCGAGTCTCAGGATGGTCAGCGGCAGGCCGATTTCGTTGTTCATGTTGCCGGGGCTTTTCAACGTCCGGTAACGCTGGCTGAGCACTTCAAAGACCACTTCTTTTGTGGTGGACTTGCCTACACTGCCGGTGATGCCGACCACACGCAGATCCAGTTTGCGGCGCCAGAAGCGGGCAATTTGCTGCAATGCCGAGAGGCGTATTCTCGACCAGCAGGCAGATCGGCGTCTCCATATCGGGCGAGAAGGACGGCTTCCGGACCGGCGCGCAGGTCGATGGTCCGGAAAGCGCCGCTGATTTCATGCTGGATTAAAGCAAATGAAGCCCCGCGCTGGAAAGCCTCCGCGACGAAGTCATGGCCGTCCACGCGTTCGCCGGGCAGCGCCACGAAAAGTCCGCCGGGGATGACCTGACGCGAATCCACCGCCGCCTCGGTGATTACTGTGCTCGCCTGGGCAGGGCGGATGTTTGTCAGGGCTTCGATTACATCAGCCAGTGTCAGCATGAATCTCATTGTCCAGTTATTTTGCGTTTGTGCAAGGTCGGGCGGAATGCCCATCAAAACGACCAGTTTCTCGACGACCTGTTTGAATATCGGCGCAGCCACGACCGAGGCAGCCTTGTTGCTCTGTGGTTTCTCAAGCCACACGTAGACCAGGAAACGGGGATCTGTCCACCGGGCCCCAGCCGATGAATGAAGCATTGATGTTATCGGGGTCGTATCCGGTGCTGGTGGGGATCTGGGCCGTGCCGGTTTTCCCGGCAATGGAATAGCCGGGGAGCAGGGCAGTGGATGATTCTCTTTTCAAGGAGTTGGCCAGCATGGCGGTAATGGTGTGGGCGGTCTCGGGTTTGATGGGCGTGCCAACGATCTGCGGGCTCATGTCGCTTTGGTGGCCATCCCGCACCTGGGCATACAGCACGTGCGGGTAGACCATTTGCCCGTTGTTGGCAAGTGCAGAGGCTGCCATGACCATCTGGATGGGGGTGATGGCCACACCCTGGCCGAAGGCATTCGTGCCCAGGTCCACCGGGTACCAGTCGCTGTCGCCGGGGAGTTTCTGACGCCCGGCGGTCTCGCCGGCCAGGTCGATGCCGGTGAGTTGGCCGAGGCCGAAGCGTTGCATATAGGAATAGAAGGCGCTATTGCCCATCTGGGTGGAGACCCAGGCCAGGCAGACGTTCAGCGAGTTCGCCAGGCAGCCGGTCATATCCTGGTAACCCCAGGCGCCCATGTCCCAGTTGTAGATGCGAACACCGCCGACGACAATGAAGCCGGTATCGAGGAAGATGGTGCCGGGCGTGACAGTGCCGTTATCCAGGGCGGCAGACATGGTAAAGATCTTGGCAACCGAACCGGGTTCGTATGCCTCGCTGATGGCCCGGTCGAAGGGCGTTTCGCCGGGGAAGATCTGGTTCACCTGGGTATAGTCGTTCAGGTTCATGCGCGGAGTGGAAGACATGGCCAGGATTTCACCGGTTTTGGGATCCATGACGATGATGGTCCCGGATGCGGCGCCGGTGCTTGCCAGGGCGTCATCCAGGATTTTTTCCACAGAGGCCTGGATTTCGCGGTCGATGGTCAGGATGAGGGTTTGGCCGGGCTCGATGTGTGGGATAATCCGCCTGCGCGGCGTGGGTCGGCCGGGACGCGCAAGGTCACCGGTATGCCGGCCAGGATGTTGTCATATTTCTCTTCCACTCCCATGTAGCCATGATTGTCGTGTGTCACGTAGCCAAGCACGGTGGAAGCCAGGTCGTTTTCCGGGTAGCTGCGCGTCAGGTGCGCCGTGAAATTCACCGCATTCAGGTTGAGACCACTGGGATCGGCTTGGGCGTCTGTTCTGGAGTTTCATGAACTGTTCGGCTTTATCCGGAGAAACATAATCTTCCAGGACCATGTATTGGGTATCCGCGGCTGACATTCGTCATTTTTTCCAGGGCCGTGGCAGGGTCCATACCCAGCGCCATCTGCGCTGCCAATGCGATATTCCTCTCCATGTCCAATGTGGTATGGGTTTTTGTTGGAGCCAGGGCGGTCAGGTCCACGCCCACTTCGTAGACGGTCGTGTTCCCGGCCAGCAGGACGCCATTCCGGTCGTAGATCAATCCACGCGTGCCGGGTAGAAGGTTTTCCAAACATAGCCGCTCTGGTCGGTCATCCCTGCAACTTCCGGACTGTTCTGGATGCGGACAATTTGTACCAGGATGGCCGTACCGGTTAATCCCATGCAGACAGCGATGGTTACATACCGCCAGAAGGATTGTTTTTTCATGGTTGGCCTCCCGCGCTGGCGGAAGCGGCCAGTGTACGGGTGATCCAATCGAACAGGGATTCGGTGTACTCGGGCAGGATGAGCGGTTGCTGCGATTGGCTCTGGCTGGCTGTCCCCGGTTGGGACATATCCACCGCGGTTTGAGGCGCATAACCGGGAACGACCACGTACGTGATATTTCCCGGGTCGACCGGCTGGAAGCCCATGGCTGTCGCCCGCTGTTGCATCGTCTCATATGAGGTCAGCCCGGCCAACTGTGTTTCATCATCAGAATTTGTTTGTTGTTCGTCGGTGAGCGTTTTTTGGAGAGATTGGATCTCGCGCCCTGCCAGGGTGGCGCGGACGGTGATATTCAGGTATATGCCGGCTACCATGGACACTGCTACCAGCCCGAGCAGGAAAAGGCCAATCCACTGGCGCTGCACCCGCCAGTTGGCCTGACGAACATGTTGGACGATTTGTGTGACGTTTTCCATGGTTAGTCCATTACCTAAGCGAAGTTTGTAAAAGACGCTGCACTTCCGTTCTGCCTGCGTTAGCCTGTCCTGGATGACAGTCCAGGATACCGCAGGGTCTTGCGAGCCAACACCCATTGGCCTATATTCATTACAATTTCTCTGCGACCCGCAGCTTGGCGCTGCGGGCACGCGAATTCCGTTTGATTTCAGCCTCGGTCGGCGTGATGGGCCGCCGGGTGATTTCCAGGATACTCGCTTTATGCCCGCAGGTGCAGACCGGCTGCCCGGGCGGGCAGATGCAGTCCCTGCTTTCCAGGCGGAAGTACTCTTTGACCAGCCGGTCCTCCAGCGAGTGGAAGCTGATGACCGCCAGCCTCCCGCCCGGCACCGAGCGCCTGCACTGCCAGCGGCAGGGCTTTCTCCACCGCCTCCAGTTCGCCGTTGACGGCGATCCGCAGGGCCTGGAAGGTCTGCGTGGCGGGGTGGTGGGCGCCGTGCCGGCCGATGGCCTTCTCGATCACGTCTGCCAGTTGCCGGGTGCCGCTCACGGGCCGGGCCCGCACGGATGGCCCGGGCGATGCGGCGGGCGGCGCGTTCCTCGCCGTAGCGGAAGAGCACATCCGCCAGCTCGCCCTCCGGCCAGGCGTTGACGATTTCAGCGGCGGTCAGTGGGTTGGAGGGGTCGAAGCGCATGTCCAATGGCCCATCCGCCAGGAAGGAGAAACCCCGTTCCGGCGTGTCGAACTGCATGGAGGAAGCGCCCAGGTCGAGCAGGATGCCGTCCACCTTGTCCCAGCCGAGCGCCGCCAGTTGGTCGGGCAGGCTGGTGTAGGGGGCTCTCATTAACCAAGCGCGCTCCCCGAAGGGAGCGAGGTTCTGGCGGGCCAGTTCGAGCGCCTGCGGGTCCACATCCAGGCCGAGTAGGCGGCCTCCGGGCTCGCTTCCGGCCAGCAGACCGGCGGCGTGACCTCCTGCTCCGACTGTCCCATCCACATAGCACCCTCCTGCTTTTCGGGCGTAAAGCGTGTATAATCTCTTGGTAAAGTACTGGTTGGTGCGGCAGTGACATCTCAGCGAGTCGTCAGGTCGAGTGCGGCGAACCGCTTGGCATTCGTCTCTGCATCGTTGATCTTGGTCTTGCTGCTGCTTGCCACGGCTCGGCCGCCCAGATTTCGAAGTAATCACCCTGCCCGACGAAAACAACTTCGTCCTTTAGATTGGCATAGTCGCGCAGGTTTTGGCTGAGCAGGATGCGTCCGGATCCATCCGGGACCACCTGCATGGCGTTGCCCAGGATGGTGTGACGGAGTAAGCGGGCGTTCGGATCGGTCAGGCTCAACGCCATTATTCGATCGTAAAGGATCTTGGAAG
Organism: uncultured Chloroflexia bacterium; assembly: GCA_963746015.1. GTDB lineage: Bacteria > Chloroflexota > Anaerolineae > Anaerolineales > Villigracilaceae > UBA877. The sequence goes on along the minus strand of CAVUZS010000003.1, from coordinate 118,458 downwards.
ACCGCCGGAGGCAGTACCATCAGGTTGCGGTCCAGGCCTTGGACAACAAAAGCGCCCTCTTCCGGCAGTTCCCGAAATTTCGCCGGGACTGTCAGCCGGCTTTTATCATCGAAGGAGTGATGGTACTGGTTTAGGAACACTTGTCCTTTTCCTCTTAATTAACCCAGAATGACGGGATTTCCCGGCATCCCACTTCGTCCCACTTCATCCCACGGACAAACTCATTTTAGCACATTTCCGGTTCGCAATACAAGTAGTACTTTTGACCAATCTTGTTTACCATGCATTACAGTTTCCTGTCATGGTTGTGGGGCAATAATTCTCCCCGGATCTCGCTATGACCCCAAAAATTGACCTGCTCCTTTCCCCCCATTGGACCGATTATGAATTGCTCGACAGCGGCGCTGGCCAGAAGCTGGAACGCTTCGGCCCCTACATCTTTGCCCGCCCGGAAGTACAGGCGTTGTGGAAGCAGGCCCTGCCGGCCGAAAAATGGCAGGCAGCCCATGCTTCTTTCATACCCAGCGGGGAAGAGAGCGGAGGCCATTGGGCGTTCAAGAAACCGGTCGCAGAAAAATGGGAGATGACTTACCCCCTCACCGGGGGCTTTCCCCTCACCTCTTCCCCTCCCCCTTTGGGAGAGGGGCCAGGGGTGAGGGAACGCCGGCTGAGGGCACTTCGTTTTATCGCCATGACCACTCCCGGGCGTCACCTGGGAGTCTTCCCCGAATGCGCGGCCCACTGGGACTGGATCGCGGAAAAGATAGAACAGAGGACGCGAGAAAGAAATGGCCCGGTGAACGTGCTCAACTTGTTCGGTTACACCGGCCTGGCTACGCTGGCGGCCGCCGCAGTCGGGGCGAAGGTCACGCACGTGGACGCCTCCCGGAAGTCCGTGGCGTGGGCGCGTGAGAACCAGGCCCTCTCCGGCCTGGCGGAGAGACCCATCCGCTGGATTGTGGATGATGCGCTCAAGTTTGTCGAGCGCGAGGCCCGCCGGGGAGTGAAATACGCCGGTATCCTGCTCGACCCGCCCAAGTTCGGGCGCGGGCCGAAGGGCGAGGTCTGGGAGGTCTACCAGTCCTTGCCGGAGATCCTGCAGGTCTGCCGATTTATATTAAATGAAACGCCGCTCTTCGTCGTGCTGACGATCTATGCCGTCAAGGCTCCGGCTGTCCACCTGTATTATGCCCTTGAAGAGCTGCTGAAAGGGTTTGGGGGAAACCTGGAATGCGGGGAACTGGTGACCGAAGAGAAGAGCGCCGGGCGCTGGCTTTCCCAGGCGGTCTATGCCCGCTGGTGCGCCGCCTGAACCGTTCTCGTTGAAAAGCGTCCCGTTAAAAACAGTAGAGCCACATTTACACAGGAGTCCTTCATGAGCCAGCAGAAGAAGGAAAGAAAAGTGAGCGGCCTGTTTGACTGGATCAGGAATCGATCGCAAAGATCGGAGCCTGAAGGCCCTCACCTGCGTGTCACTTCCCATGTTGCCAGGGACCTGCTCCAGAATGCGGCTTATTTCAACACGCTCCCCAAGGTGATCGCCGAGTACGTGACGAATGCCATTGACAGTGCGGAACCGGGCGCCCCGGTGCACTGCGAAGTCACCATTAAAGCCGGCGAGATCATCATCGCTGATGATGGCAGCGGCATGACCTATGCGGAGCTTTCCAATTTTTTCCAGATGCACGGCGAGAACATCCAGCGCAAGCGCGGGCGGACGGTGCGCGGGAAATTCGGCACGGGTAAATCGGCCGCCTTCGGTGTTGCCAATTGCCTGCGCATCGAGACGGTCAGGGCAGGCCTGCTGAACGTGGTCGAGCTTCACCGGGCGGACGTGGAAGCCGCGCAGGACGGGCAGCCCATCCCGGTGCAGGAGGTCGTCGTTGATAAACCGGGCGCAGGCCATTCCGGGACGGCTATCCATATTCACGAACTGCTCGTCCATGATCCTGATCCAAACGAGTTCGCGCCTTTACCTGGAAAAACTGCTCGGCCAGCACCTGCGCCTGCACAAAGTGATCGTCAATGGCGCAGCCTGCCGGTACAGGCTGCCGCAGGTGGAGCTGAAATTTAAATATAAACCTCCCTCCTCGGTGAATAAAATAATCGGGCCGGCAAAGTGCAAATTGTACGTTTGCCCCACTGTGCTCCCGCATGAGGATAACGTGGTGGCGGTGCTTTGTCACGGTTATTTGCACGCCACGACCCTGGCCGGCCGGAACAGCCAACCCTTCTCGGATTATCTTTTTGGGGAAGTCGAGGTGCCCGGCTTGGACGATGACCCCGGTCCCATCCCGGCATTTGACAATACCCGCAGCCTGGCCTTGAACCTGCAGAACCCAAAAGTCCGCGCCCTGGAGGCCTGGTTGGGCGAATGTATTGACGAGGTGCTTGAGACCCTGGTGGAACGGGAAAGGAAACGTCAGCTTGCCAGGGACCAATACCTGTTGCGCAAAGTTGCCGGCCGGATCAAGGGCTTCCTGGACGAGGATTTCCTGACCATCCAGGAGTCTATGCCCTGGGCCAGTATGCCTGGCTCCCGCAAACACGCTGATCCGCAAGAGAACGATTCGCAGCCGTCTCAGGCCCGCCCAGGGCAGGCTGTCCGCCGCCCGCCTTCGGGCTTCGAGCGCGGATTGAAGTGGGTGCGACATTTGCTCGGGATCGAGCCGCCGCGTAAACCGTCGCCTCCGCGCCGTGGGGCGCCGGTCGAGTTCGAGATCCGTTATACCCGCCAGGGGCCAACCGCGCCGCGCGCCAGCTATGACGTGAAGGCGGGGGTCATCACCCTGAACCGTGACCACCCTCAGTTGCGCAGCGCCGAACGCGAGGCCGGCATCGCCAGCAGCACCTACCAGATGCTCTGCTTTGATATCGCTTTTACCGAATACGCCCTGGCAGTTGCCGACTACCTCACCAAAAGGGCCGCCGGTTACAATCAGGCGCTCGAACTCGAATGAAATGGTGCAGGCCATCCTCGACCGCCTTGGCCGCAAGGCGGCGGATTACCTGGAATCCGGTTCCTCGGTTGAGGCGCCCCTCGACGAATAATATTCTGCACGTCCCTTATTTGTCCGCTAATCCACACTAACCTTTACTAATCCGTCTTTTATTCGTGCTGACGTGTACCACGAAGTGGCATTAGCGAAGATTAGCGGATTCTGCTCTTTGTACTGCCAACATTGTGCTGTAATATTAATCAACGATAAAGAGCTTTGCCCCGTTTGAAGTATAAGAACGGTGCGGCTCTGTGTTGTCGGCCACTTGATAACTCATTCCTGGAGTGAGAACAAACTTCCTCCCGTCGGCCAGTTCGGTATGCAATTCGCCTTCCAGGCACAAGAGAATATGGCCTTTTGTGCACCAATGATCGGCCAGGTAGCCGGGGCTATATTCAACAAGGCGAACCCGGATATCATCGAATTGTTGCGTACGCCAGGTGGCCATTCCTGATTCGCCTTTGTGTTCAATTGGGGCTATTTGCGACCATGTGGTTGTGCTAAAAGGGATGTTTTTCATGTTCATATTGTTAATTCCCATTTACGGAATCTTTTGCTCCATCCTAGCGCGTTTTCTCTTCTTGTACGCTCCTGAAAAACAGGCCTATCAGGACCAGCCCCACCAGGCACAACGCCAGGAAGGGAATGGCTTCGATGGGGTTGATCTTCCCATCCTGGATCAATGGCACGACGATCCAGGCCGGCAGGGTAATGCACATGAGCAGCCCGTAGCTGAGGCTGATGCTTGCCAACAGGTATCCCCACGGGGAGCGCAGCCAGAGCAAGATCCCTGTCGAAAGCATCAACGGAACCACCATTCCCAGGTCGAAGCTCTGGGTTTGCAGGGTGGTCAGTCCTGCCAGTTCAGGGGGAAATTGGCCGGTGGACATGCTGGGAATGATGCGCCCCAACCAGAGGAATATCAGCGCCGCCCCCATCACGAAAGTAAAGCCGATGACCAGGCGGCGCGGGAACCCTGCCGACACCTGCGCCGGCAAACGGCTCACATCGATGTCGTGTAGATTGAGAAAGAAAGCCACCGCGCTCAGGGCAAAAACCGCCACGTAGACCAGGAACAGGCGGTTGAAGGCATACATTGTCATGACCTGTAGATAGACATAGAAGAAGTAGAACAACAGGCCGCCCAGCAACAACCGGCCTCGCAAAGAGTTCCGCTGGTTGAGATAGATCGCAAAAGCGAACAGCGGCAGGCCGATGAACAGGTTGATCACGTCCCAGATGACGCCTTCCCGCACGAAGGAGACCGGATTAAAGCGATACAGGCCGCTCCCTTGAAAGATGGCTTGCTCCCCGCGTACCGTGATGTATTCGATCGGAGCGCCCGGCGTATGGTAAAAAATGCCGGTGGCGGTGGCGGCCAGCACCAGCAGGAATATCAGCCCGGAAAGCAGGGTGGTGTTCTTCATGGTTCATTGATCGTTGATACTGATACTATTCAGCCCGGGTTTGGACACTGGTGACTACCCCGCGCAGTTGCACATCGATGGTGCAGATATGGTTGACCAACCAATCTTCCAGCGTCATCTCCAGCTCCAGCACCTCAACGGTCGATGCTTCTCCTCGTTTCACCCAGGCCATGATCTCGGCAAGCTTTCCTCGGAACTCATTATGCGCCGCAAGATTTGCAGCGCCGGCAGGACAGTGGTATTGTTTCATGGTGGCTTCTTCCAGCGCAAAATGGGTCTCTGTATACTGTGCCAGGAAATCGAGAGTGCTTTGAAGCGCCTCCGGCCCCTTCTGGTCGATCACGGCATTATAGAACTCGTTGAACCGGCGGATCCATTCTTTGTGCTGCTTATCGATCTCCGGCACGTTGGTCGTCATCTTTTCGTAATCCCATGCTATGCTCATATCGTTTTCTCCTTTTTATCGCGCATTTCTTGCCGGCTGCTTGCCATCATTCACGCTTGCCCTGCGCCTGGTACGGAACGTGCTTCAAGCGGGCATTCTCGAAATCGCCGATGGTAACTTTATCGATGCATCCCTTAACTCTATTTCCTATCGCTATGTGCAACTCCTTTCAGCGTATAGTTTGGTCAGAAAATAGAACCTTCGCACCTGTACCTGCGGTGCTGGCGCAGGCAAGGCCGGTCTGAACAGTTACTCTGCCTATTTATTTGCTGACTTTGATTTTTTAGGGTGAACAACATCCCATACGGCATCTGGATGTTTAGCCGCCACCTGTAACAATACACGCGCGGGGCCTTGAGGCGTCCGTCTTCCTTGTTCCCAATTCTGCAAAGTTCCCAGGCTGATACCTAATAATCTCGCGAATTCGTTTTGAGATAGTCGGTAATTAGCCCGAATCTGTTGTACGTCGGGTTTTTCGATGCCAAAAACTCGCGTTGGCGATTTTTCACCGCGTAAAATGGTTCCACCTTCGCGAACGCTTTCCAACAGTTCATTAAACAATTCGTCTTTCATGGGTATTCCTTCTCCACAACTTGCCTTAGCGTTTTAATTTGGTTGAGTGTGAGATTAGCACTCTCGTTCTTAGCGTAAATGAATAGCATCAAGATGCGTTCTTGTGCAGTTGCCCAATAATATTGCCTGAAGTTCGCGATATTCATCGTCTGGCAGAAGTTCCATGACTCGACGGGTGAAAACAGATGTCTCAACAATGACCATATCGCTCTACTCCAAAATATACGCCATTGACGTATATTTGTCAATGGAAATTAAAAATGTGCCAGAGTTAGTCTATCTTCGAATTGCCGCCCATTGGTTTAACTCGCCGCCAGCGGCGGGCCTTGTAATTACCCGATGCGGTTTTCGCGCAGCCTCACTTTGGATATGCCTGGAACGTGTTACCTTCCTGATGATTGGGGCTGCCTCATCATCTTCACGGCTCATATACCCTTAACCCTCACCAGTAGGACCACCTTTTCTTATTTTCATTATAGAGATTTTTCCCCGTGAGTTAAGCATTTTTTCCGCCGTCCTCACGGCTTGCTCAAAATGGAAGCAAGTTCTTCTTATCAAGAAAACCCGCCTGCGAACGCCTCCGGGGACGCAGATTCCAAACAACTTCGCGTTCTTCGCCCCTTCGCGTTGAATATTCCCAATGACCATATCGCCTCCACCTTTGCGAAGACTCTGGAACTCATTTTTCCTCTTCCCAAATCAGAACATTTGTGCTAATATTGCCTGGTACTTGTTTAGCGTTCAAAACGAGTTAAGGTGGAGCAGCAACCAAAGAAGGCGGCGTTTCACCGAAGCGTTGTAAGCTGACCATGTAATCCAGGATAGGAACATTGTGTTGACGACAAGTCAGCAATACGCTGGCCAAAATCTCGTGAGTCTCCGCTCCCTCATTCGCCCGATTACAGCCATTCGTTTTTCGGATAATCACCGCTGGCCGTATCTGGCGTTCCGCATGGTTATTGGTGGCATCCAAACCTTCCACATACAGAAAACGCAGCAAATGTGGGCGATGTTTACGCAAACGGCGGGCAAAACGGAGATTGTCCCGGTCTTTCAGATTGCGTTGCCTGGAGATCAAGGTATCCAGTTGGGTTTCCAGGGTCTGGGCACGTTGGGCGAAGCTGGCTGGATCCAGGCTGGCTTTTTCTGCTTTCAAAGCCAGGGCTGCCCGCAATACAACGGTCAATTGCTGGGCAAAACGCACCGCCCGACCAGTTTTACTCTCTTCCATCTCGTTCAGATCCTTCAGCAAATGGGACAGGCATTTCTGTTTGAGCCAGTCTGCCAGCCTTTTATCATCATAGGCCACAAAGCAGTCCGAAGCCAGGATGCCTTTGAATTTCTCCCCCAGGATCTCGATCACCACATCACTGCTGCGATTATCCCGGATAGCATAGACTGTGATCTCTTTGTTAGTGAAGACCCACAACCAGGCCGACAAGATGCCGATCCGCCAACCCGTTTCATCCGCATGCACCACACTGCTGCGCCGTATCGCTTCAATCAATGCTTGATAGACCGGCCGGGCGGTTTTGGCCAAACGCTGGTCGGCCTGACACCAGCCACTCCGGCTCACTTGCATCCCAAAGGCATCGTTGAGCAATTCGCTCACTTTGCCGTACGAACATCCCAAACGATGTTTCGCATCTGCGGCCAGAGCCTTGGCCCTCGGCCCCACCAGCACCCCCGCTGCTCCCGTGGCCTGCGATGTCTGCTCTGGGTGCAGCGAGCGCACCCGCTTGCAACACTTGACGCAGTAGCCACTGTAGGTCACATAGCGAGTGGTGACCAGACGAATGGTTTTCGGAATATCCGTCACATACTGCTCATGCTTATGCGTGTCCCGCAACTTGCTCCCACACTGCGGACAGCCATGCAGTTTGGCCACTTTCGTCGCATTGCCCTGCTTCAGCGCAGGCTTTTCTCGCCGGGAAAACTTCCCCTGCCCGGCTTTGCGCCCAGGCTTCTTCGGATGCTCCACCCGTTTCCGGCGCGCAAACGGCGCTGCCTGACGTTTCCCTGCCCGCTGCAATTCCTCCTTCTCCGCTTGCAAGCGCTCCACCAGTTTCTGCAATCTCAGCGTGTTGATCTGCAGCCTCTGGAGGTTGGCGCGCTCCCGCACCAGTTCCAGTTCCAATTCGGCGATCCGCTGATCTTTCGTACTCGGTTGAGGGTTCTGATTCCGTTTGCGACTCATCCTGCCAAGTTTACTGCTTTCCATTTCCTTCGCTCAGAGTCATTTGACCTCCATTTTTCTGAGGTTTGACCCTACTCAAATTTCGTCTTTGACGCTAAACATGTACATTGCCTGGTTGCTTCCTTCTGCTTTCCAATACATTCTGCCATGCGCCCTCCCCTTCCGCCCCTGGCCCCTCCCGCCACTACCCTATTCGTTTTTTTCGTTTTCGAAAAAAAGTGCACTTAATTCCATCTTGGTTCGGCAAGTTTCTTCTATCTTCTTTCTCCTTCTCCCCTCCCATTCGTTTCTTATTCGTTTTTTTTCCGAATAACGAATACCGTCCCTGCTACCGTCTTTCTCAATCCTTATCCTTTTTAAAGTCTTTTCCTTCGTGTTATTTCGTGTTTTTGGTGGAGAAAATTCTTTTCCCTCCCCGTTCCTCAATCCTCAATCCTTCTTCCTTCTAACTTCTTACTCGTTACTCATTCCTTCTTCCCCCCTTTTTGGTACAATAGCAGCAATGATGCCAACCATCGAAAGCCATCCCATCCTTGATATCCCCCTCAAACGCTGGTTCCCGGCCACCCTGGAGACCCTGCTGGTGATCCTGCTGCTGTTGGCGGGGATCGTCTCACGCTTCACCGACCTGGGCGCGCGCGCCGTCAGCCACGACGAGGTCAACCACGTCGTGCCGTCCTACAGCCTGTATACGGGCAACGGCTACCAGTACGACCCGATGAGCCACGGCCCGCTCCAGTTCCACATGATCGCCCTCTCCTATGCGCTTTTCGGCGATAACGACTTCACCACCCGCATCCCGGCCGCCCTCTTGAGTGTTGCTTCGATCGCGCTGGCCATGCTGGCCTTCCGACGTTACCTCGGGCGGACCGGCGCCATCCTGGCGGGCCTGATGATGCTCATTTCACCCATCATGCTCTTTTATGGACGCTATGCCCGCAACGAAGCCTATATCGTCGTATGGGGATTGCTGACTCTCTATTCCACCCTGCGTTACCTGGAGCACGGCCAGGCCTGGACCCTGTTCATGTTCACGGCCGCCAATGCGATCCACTTTACCGATAAAGCCACTGCCTATATGTTCGCCGGGGAGATGTTCATCTTCCTGCTGGCCTATTTCGTGGATCGGATGGCGCGCCGGGAATGGCCGCAAGCCAACCGGCGGACAGCTTTCCTGTCCGGCCTCGTCCTGGCGATTGCGCTGTTTGCCGCGGCCGGGGGTGTCTTCCTCACCCAAAAGCCGCTCGATACGCTGGCGGTCAAGCTGGTGTTGGCCGTGTTGGCGGCCGGCGGGTTGGCGGCGCTGGTCTGGTCGGGGTTGGTGCTGGTGCGGAGTTTTGGCTGGGCCGGCCTGAAGTCCGAGCGCTCCCTTGACCTGTTGATCCTGCTCGGCACGCTCGTCCTGCCCTTGATGGGAGCCATCCCGATTTCTCTGCTGGGGCAGATCCCCCTGGATTACACCACTGCCGGGGTGGAGCGGGTGCTCGCGGCGGTGGCAGTCCTGGGTGTCGTTGCCGCGGCGATCGGCCTGTGGTGGTTTGGCCGCAAATGGCTGCTGCACGCCGCCCTCTTCTTTATTCCATTTGTGGTGCTGTACAGCACCTTTTTCACCGTCCCCGCCGGCATAATCGGCGGGCTGGTGGGGCTGCTCGGATACTGGGCCACCCAGCAGGATGTTGCCCGCGGCGGCCAGCCTTTGTATTACTATGCCTTTCTCCTGATCCCGGTCTACGAGTTCCTGCCGGCCCTTGGGACGGTGGGCGCCGCGCTGATCGCCTCGACCAGGAAGTTGTGGCAGGCGCCCTCCGGCCAGCCCTTCGCCCGCGTGGTACCCGCGGCGGTTACAGGACCGGCCCTGGCCCCGCAGCCGGTCCCCGCATCTGGGCCGTCCGTATCTATCCCGGAGCAGCCGCTGCGCCAAGGTTCGGAAGGAAGCGGGTCGCCACAGCCGGTCCCGGTCGCGGCACTGTTGGTGTATTGGTCGGTCAGCAGCCTAGCCCTGTTCACGTATGCCGGCGAGAAGATGCCCTGGCTGACCATCCACATTGCCCTGCCGATGATCCTGGCCGCCGCCTGGGCCTTCGGTTGGATGATCGAGTCGATCCCGTGGGGGCGGGTGGCAACCTGGGGTGTCCGTCATTGCGTCCGTATCGCAGTCCTGGCCTTTTTCGGTCTCCTGGCCCTCATTACCGCCCGGACGGCCTTCAAGGCGGCCTATATCAATTATGACTATCCCTTTGAGTACCTGGTGTATGCCCATGGCACTCCTTACCCCAAGGCGTTGTTCAACGAGATTGAGCAGCTTTCCCTGCGCATTACTGGAGGGACGGACATGGTCGTGGCGTATGATAACAATGTCCGTTACCCCTACTGGTGGTACATGCGCCATTATCCCAACAAGATTGACTTTGACCAGAATCCCACCCGGGAGGCGCTGAGTAAGGCCCTGGTCATCGCCTCTGGGAGTGAAAATGTTCCGAAACTCACCCCCATCGTGCGGGATAATTACTTCGAATCCAATTACATGCGCCTGTGGTGGCCAACCATGGACTACTGGGGCCTGAAGTGGGACACTATCGCCTCGGAACGCGCCGCCGCTCTCGCTCCGCAAGGCGTCACCAGCACCAAGATACCGCCGATGACGGTGTTCGACTACCTGAAATACGATTGGCCGCATATCGAGCCTTTCTTCACCAATCCCGCCGTTCGCAACGCCGTCTGGCAGATCTGGTTCAACCGGGATTACACGGCCTGGGCGGCCCTGACCGGCAATAGTTCCTATACCCTCACCAACTGGGGCACTTCCGAGCAGATGACTTTCTACGTCCGCAAGGATATCGCCTCCCAGCTCTGGCCGTATGGCACCTCGCCTCAGCCGGTTGTCCAGCCCGTCGACCCCTATGCGGCCATTACGACGCCGGTCACGCCGGACAATGTTCTGGGTGCGCTGGGTACCGATCCGGGTCAATTCCAGTCACCGCGTTCGGTTGCCCTGGCCCCAGATGGCAGCCTGTATGTGGCCGATTCGGGCAACAACCGCATCCAGCACCTCAGCCCGGATGGAAAAGTGCTCGATATGTGGGGCGACTTTGCCGACGTATCCAAAGGCGCGGCTCCCGGTGGGACCTTCAACGAACCATGGGGCGTGGCCGTCGGGCCGGACGGCAGCGTGTACGTGGCTGACACCTGGAACTACCGCATCCAGAAGTTCACTTCCGATGGGAAATTCCTGTTGATGTGGGGCTCCGGCCCGGCCGAAGGCCAGCAGCAGTTCTATGGCCCGCGCGGTATCGCCGTGGACGCCCTTGGGCATGTCTTCGTGGCCGATACGGGCAACAAGCGCATCATCATTTTCGATGCCAATGGGAAGTATCTGGGCGAGTTCGGCGCACCCGGCGCGCAGCTCGGCCAGTTGGATGAACCGGTCGATATCGCCTTGGATGCCCAGGGCGTTGCCTACGTGACCGATACCTGGAACCAGCGCATCGAGGTCTTTACTCCGGATCAAACCCGGCTGGTCTATACCGCCACGGCCGAATGGCCGGTGGACGGCTGGGCCGGCAACGGGTTGGACAACAAGCCTTTCATCACGGTGGATGCAGCCGGCACCGTCTCGGTCACCGATCCGGAGATGTGCCGGGTGATCTCGTTCTCGGTCGCCACCGGCAAGCCGACCCATGTCTGGGATGGTTGCGCCACCGGCACGGCCTTCCAGTTACCCACCGGCATCGTCGCGGATGGTTCCGGCGGTCTGTGGGTCACGGATGCCACGAATGGGAAGCTGGTCCACTTCAAAACGCAGAACCCATAAAAATGGGGTTTTTCCCTTTGTGTGCCTTGGTGGCCTGATACGAAAATAGTTATCGGAGTCCGAAGTCTCCAGACTTCGGACTCTCCAACGTCAAGAGACGTTGGACTCCGGTGGCGAGATTTTCATCCTTCGGGGTGAACTCGGTTCATGAATACGTAGTGTTTTGATAGTTTTCTTTTATTTCAGATTAAATGCTCTGGAGAGCGCTTTATACATGACTTCCACTGGCGCATCCAGCCCGGTCCACAGCTTGAAACCGATCGCTCCCTGGTAGACCAGCATACCCAGACCGTCGATGGCCTTTGCCCCGCGCTCTTGCGCCTCCTCCAAGAATGGCGTCATGGGCGCCGGGATGACGTCGCAGACGGCCATGCCTGGACTGATCGAGCCGTAATCGATCTCCGGTTTTTCCTGGGCGTCCGGGGCCAGCCCGATCGATGTGGCGTTGACCAGGATGTCCGTATCGCCCGGGATGGAACAGGTGCCCTGCCAGGAAAGAAAATGGACTTTTACCGGCGTTTTCGCACGCAAGAGTTCCGCAAGCGCCCGGCCCCGTTCGGGAGAGCGATTCACGATGGTGATCTCTTGCGCGCCCGCCAGCGCCAGCTCCACTGTGATCGAGCGGGCCGCCCCGCCGGCGCCCAGCACCAGCACCTTTTTACCGATCGGGTTGATTTTCGCATCCTGCCTCAGCGCCTGCATGAAGCCCTTGCCGTCGGTATTTTCTCCAACCAGCCTGTCCCCGACCCGCACGACCGTATTCACCGCCCCCATCAAGGCCGCATCCGGTTTGACTTCGTCGAGATATTGCAGCACTTCCACTTTATGCGGGATGGTCAGGTTTATCCCTTTCATGTTGAAGGCGCGCGCTCCTTGCATGGCCGCCGCCAGGTCCTGCGGATACACTTCGACGGTCAGGTAGCGCCAGTTCAGGTGCAGGGCCTGAAAGCCGGCTTCCTCCATCACCACGCTGGGGTTTTCAGCAACCGGGTGTCCAAAGACGCCTACCAGTTCCGCCTTATAATTTGGGCTTGAAGACATGGTTCAACTCCTTGATTAAATTGACCATCCCGGCCAATTTTTCCCACATCCATTTCACCATTAATCCTGCCCGCCAGAAAGCCACCGCCGCCATGCCATGCGCCAGCACCGCAAAGAATGGCGGAGTCTGGGCCGTGTAATACGTCCAGCACTGCCGCGTGGTGCCCCACAACTCCAGGAAGTATCCCAGCCCCGCCCCGGCCAGGAAGGTCAGCACGGCGTAGCGGTGATCGGTTGGCGTCAGGGTCAGCAGCGCCACCAGCAGCAGCGCCATGATCGTATAGGATTTCCCGAACGTCGGCGCCACGAAATACAGCATCAATGCAAAGAAAGCGATGAAGATAAGCCAGTAAAGGATTTTGAATACCAAGGTTCCTAATGTTCCTAAGGTATCTAAGGTTTTTCCTTCGTGTTCCTTGGTGACCTTCGTGGTTAGATCTTTTTACTCCCCAGTTCAACCCCCTTGTTATCCGGTCGATCGAAAGGCTGGCGATCGGCCAGGCCGGGATGATCCACAGCGGCGGGCGTTCGGCGGTGTAATAGTGCCACAGGTTCGTCTGGGTGCCCCATGCCTCGATCACCAGCCCGCCCACCATGCCGACGAAGACGATCAACGCATCCCGCCGCAGGTCGGCGCTGCGCCATGATGGTCAGGCTCATGAAGGCAAAAATGCCCACCAGCAGCCAGTCCATGTACAGCCACCACTGCCCCTTCCAGTTGATATATGCCATGCGCCTCCTGCGCCAGCGGCCACCAGACGTACACGATCAGCCCGCACAGCAGGAAAAATCCGCCCAGCAGGACGCTGCTGGAACGTGACCAGCCGAACAATGCCAGGATGCGCCTGAAAAGGGAGGGCTGTTGGGCCGGTTCAGACATGGGCGCATTATATACTATTGGGGACTTATGCAAAACTTCAAAATTCCTCTATTGTCCTAACCCCAAAAATCCAACCCTTGACAAAAAAGAACGTTAGTTCTATCATGGTTATGGAATGCGCAAAGTTATGAAACCTCTACCCTTCCCAATCCTCTATTCATCCTTCATCCTTCATCCTTTCCTTGCATCTTATTCGTTCCTTTTTGTTCCGCGGAAAATTTAAAAAAAAGTGACTTTAATTCCACCTTAGACCCTGGATGGGAAATAGCGGATTAAAACTCTGTGCGCTTTGCACTCTCTGTGGTAAAAAGGGACATAAACCCTGTGCAAAGAAAGGGAGGCCACCCATGACCGCTCAACCCCTCCGCTGGGGACTTCTCTCCACCGCCCGTATCAATAAAGCCCTCATCCCGCCGCTCCAGTTATCGAAACGCAACAAGCTGCTGGCGGTTGCCAGCCGTTCCCAGGAAAAAGCGGATGCCTATGCGCGCGAAAAGAAGATCAAGCGCGCCTATGGCTCCTACGAAGCCCTGCTGGCCGACCCGGAAATCGACGTCATCTACAACCCGCTCCCCAACCACCTGCACGCCGAATGGACCATCAAGGCGGTCGAGGCGGGCAAGCACGTCCTGTGCGAGAAACCCCTGGCGCTCAGCCTGGCGGAGGTGGATGCCATGGCTGCCGCAGCCGGGAAGACACGGCAGGATCATCGCCGAGGCTTTTGCCTACCGCGCCCACCCGCATATGCGAAAGGTAAAAGAGATCATGGACAGCGGCAAGCTGGGCAAGGTCAAAATGGTGCACGGCTCCTTCACCTTTGTCATGACCAACCAGGACGACATCCGCTGGGACCCGCAGATGGGCGGCGGCGGCCTGTGGGATATCGGCTGCTATCCGTTGAGCTTTACGCGCTGCGTGCTCGGGGCGGAGCCGCTGGAGGTCTTTGGCTGGCAGGTCACCAGCCCGACCGGCATCGATGAAGTGTTTGCAGGCCAGTTGCGTTTCCCCGGGGATATCTACTTCCAGTTGGATTGCAGTTTCAAAATCCCCTACCACGTTTTCATGGAAATCGTCGGCGACGAGGGCACGTTGAGCATTCCCCAGCCGTTCAACACCGGGGCGAGGAAAACCCTCTATCTGACCCGGGACGGCAAGACCTCGCACGATTGTTGTGAAAGGCCCGGACCCCTACCTTGCCGAAGTGGAGAATTTTGCGGATGCCGTCCTGCTCGGCAAAGCCGCTGACCACCAGCCTGGCCGACAGCCGCGCCAATACCGCCGCCATCCTGGCGCTGTTGGAGTCGGCCAAAACGGGCAAACCTGTTACGCTCTAATTATTTTTTACCACAATGGGCACGATCCCGTAAAGAACGCCCTGACAAAAATCGTCACGTGTGCCCGCGGCACAATGCAGGCAGGACAGTCGGGACACGAAAGAAAAGCTTTGTGCTTCCTGGCGTCCGTTGCGTTTTTTAATTCGTGCTGTTCGTGTTCATTCGTGGATGTTCATACACTTCCGGGTTGACGCAGTTTGGCAATCTCTCCCCCTTCAGCCCGGCGATGAGGTTTTCTGCCGCCATCATTGACATGTGCGCACGTGTCCGCCAACTGGCGCTGGCAATGTGCGGCACGATCAGGCAGTTTTCCAACTGTCAGCAGGGGATGATCCGCCGGGAGCGGTTCCGGGACGGTTACGTCCAGTGCGGCGGCAAAGATGCGTTTTGAGTACAAGCGCCTCATACAATGCCTGCTGGTCCACCACCGGGCCGCGCGAGGTGTTGACCAGCACCGCAGTCGGTTTCATGCGTCCGAGCGTATCGGCGTTGATCAGGCCGCGTGTTTCGTCTGTCAGCGGCGTGTGCAGGCTGATGAAATCCGCCTCGCGCAGGAGCGTGTCGAGATCCACCTGGGTTGCCGTCTACACCTGGTTCGGGGGCGGCCTGCGCCGGGTCGGTGAAAATGATCCGCATCCCGAACCCGCCGGCCCGCCGGGCCACGGCCCGCCCGATCCGGCCGAACCCCACAATCCCCAGCGTTGCACCGGCCAGGTCCGCGCCCAGCATGAAGCCCGGTCCCCAGGTCTTCCAGCCGCCGGCTTTCACCAGCCGGTCGCCTTCCACCACGCGCCGGGCAGCCGCCAGCAGCAGGGCAAAGGCCATGTCGGCGGTGGCATCCGTCAGAATGCCGGGTGTGTTGCCCACCGGGATGCCGCGTGCGCTGGCGGCCGCCACATCCACGTTATCCACGCCAACGGCATGGTTGCTGATGACTTTCAGCCCCGGCCCGGCTGCATCCATGATCTCGGCGTCGATCCGGTCGGTCAGCAGGCACAGCAGGCCGTCCATGCCGCGCACGTGTTCCAGGATTGCCTGCCGGGAGGGCGGGAGTTCCTCCGGCCAGATGTCGGCCTCGCAAAAATCCCTGATCAGGTTAAGGCCGCTTTCCAGGATGAGACGGGTGACGAAAACTCTGGGTTTGGACATGCTTTAATGCTATCATAGGAACATGTTTTCTGCCGAGTCTTTCCAGTACCGCCAGTCTGCGCCTCGCCCGGGAAGGTGAATCCATCACCCGCATCCTCGCCGCCTCCATCAACGCCGTGGAACCGGGCGCGGCAGTGGAACGCTTTGTCCGCCGCTCCGGCGATATTCTGACATGTTGCCGGGCGTGAATATCACCTGGCAGATTTTCGGAGCGTGCGGCTGCTGGGGATTGGCAAAGCCGCCCTTGCGATGAGCACACGGCTGGCCGGGATCCTGGGAGCGCGCCTGGATGCCGGGCTGGTCATTACCAAACATGCTGCTGCCGTTCCCCAGTTCCCATTTACCATTCTCGCCGGCGGCCATCCCGTCCCGGACGCGCACAGCCTGGCAGCCGGGCAAAAAACACTTGAATTCATCTCCACGCTGGGCCCGAATGACCTGCTCTTCTGCCTGATCTCCGGCGGCGGCTCGGCCCTGGTGACCGCCCCGCTGGAGGGCGTTTCGCTGGAGGATATGCAGGCCCTCACCGCCGCCTTGCTGGCGTGCGGGGCGCGCATAGACGAAATCAACCTCCTGCGCCGCCGCCTGGAGCGGATAAAAGGCGGCGGGCTGGTGCGTTTATCGAACGGGGCCAGCATTGTCAGCCTGATCCTCTCGGATGTGGTCGGCAACCCGCTCGAAGCGATTGCCTCCGGCCCGACCGCCCCCGACCCGGCCACGCGCGCCGATGCACTGGCGCTGCTGGAAAAATATGGATTGCGCGGCAAAATCCCCGCCTCCATTCCGGCCGTCCTGGAGCAGGCCCCCGAAACGCCCAAGCCGGGCGATCCCATCTTCGCGAAAGTGCAGAATGTCATTGTGGGCAGCGGCCTGCTGGCTGCCCAGGCCGCGCTGACGCAGGCCGGGACGGAGGGATTCAACCCGTATCTTCTGCGCATCGACCTGCAAGGCGAGGCGCGCCAGGCTGCTTTCGAACTTGCCACCTTTCTGCGCCAGGCCAAACGCACCGGCGACCCGGTTCCGCGCCCGGCCTGTATCGTGGCGGGTGGCGAGACGACGGTCACCCTCGCAGTGGGAAAGGCAAAGGCGGGCGCAATACCGAACTGGCCCTGGCTGCCGTGACCGAACTGGCGGATTTCCCCGGCGTGATGCTGGTCACGCTGGCCACGGATGGCGAGGATGGTCCCACCGATGCCGCCGGGGCGGTGGTCACGGGCGAATCTTTCCGCCGGGCGGCTGGGCTGGACCTGCAACCGGACGATTTTCTCTCCCGGAACGATTCCTACTCCTTTTTTGCCGCGCTGGACGACCTGCTCAAGCCTGGCCCGACCGGCACCAACGTGAACGACCTGGTGTTCCTGTTCGTTCTCTGAAAATAAAACAGGGATACGCTTCCACGCATCCCTGTTCTTGGATTTCCCGGGTGGAGCAATCCGCCCGTTTGTTTAATTGATGCGATTTGTGCTTGCGGTCCCTCAGTTCATCCCGCAGGAATCCATTCAGTATGCCGCTGATGATGGTGGTCACCAGCGAACCCAGGAAAGCGCTCAAGAACCAGGGTTGTGCCAGGGTGAACCCGATATTGCCAAATGCTGCCGATCCAGACGGTCAGGGCAAAGAGCAGGGTGTTGATGACCAGGGTGAACAGGCCCAGCGTCAGGATGATCAGCAGGCAGGTCAATGCCTTGAAAGGCGGGCGCAGGATGGCATTCACCAGGCCGAAGATCAAAGCCAGCCAGATGATGTTAACCCAGCTGCCTTGCAGGATAATGTAATTGAGGTAAAAGGATGATGGCAACGTACAGCGCCACCGTGTTGATTGCCCAACGTAAAATGAATTTCATAGGAGCCTCCTAGGAAGGATGTACGGGATTCTCTGCCCGAAGTTTCATCCACAGCAGCGTGCGGTGTGGATGAAAACCGGCTGCTTCCATGGCAGCGTTGTACTCCCCGGCCGGATAATCCAGCGTGAGAGTTTGCCGCCAGGGTAGATTGCGGCGGGCGTGCAGCAGCAGCGCCGTCAGGGCGCGCTCGCTGCCCTGCGGTGGAACGGAAGCCCATAGCCGGTCGTTCTTACCGGCCATGGCCTGCCAGCTTAGAATGGCAGACAGCGCCCCGTTGTCAGTACGGGCCACCCAGTGGCGGACTTCGTAGTCCATCATGAAGCGATAGATGAATGGTCCAGGCCGGGACGCAGGCTTTGCCAGGGCATGGGTTGGTACCAGGTCATCAGCTCCGGATAGATGCGCTGGAGCCAGCTTTCCTGCTGAGGCCAATCGCGTCCGGAACGCTTGGTAATTGCGATGCCCAGCCCGTCCATGGCAGGCATTCCGGTCGGGTTTGGCCTGCCAGAGCGTGCGGCGGGCCAGTTCCTGGAAACCCAGGCTGAGGTAGAGTGCGATTGCGCCGGGGTTGTCATCGCGTACGTGCAGCCAGGTGGCGGCCGCATGGCGCTGCGCTGTGCATGGCGCATGGCCGCGGCTGTCAGGGCGCGCCCGATGCCCCTGCGCCGGTAGTCCGGGCGGACGGCCACATTGGCGATCAAATAGATTTTCTTCTTCTTGTGCCGGTAGGGGATCAGGCTGACGTTGCCGATGATTTCGCCATTCTCCTCCCAGACGTAGCCGGATAAGCGGCATGGATACGCTTTCAGCGGCATTGGCGGCCCAGCGCATGAAGACATTATCCTGCCCGGCGCGGCGCATCTGCTGGAGGTAACGGCGGCCCTCCGAGTCCATCGTGTCGGCAAAACATTTCTCGACCAGGTCGGCCACGCCCGGCAGGTCGCGCAGGATGTTCAGCGGGCGCAATTGTGGCGTCTGGGCCAGGATGGGAGTGGTAATGGCAGCCATGCAGTCTATTATAGCGGGATTTACTGTCTGCTTGCAGGAATTTCACGGGTTGCGTACTTGCAGGTTTTCAGTACCTAATTGTAGCTTGCGTTCTGAACAGGATTTTCGGTACAATGCTGGCTGAAATCTTAACATTGCTCTTACGGAATACTTGCAATTTGTCAACCTGCATTTTGTTATAATCGTCCCATATCATGAATTAAAAGGATTCCGCTTATGATGCGATTTGATCGCTTTACTGAAAGAGCACAGGAGGCCGCCCAGCGTGCCGCCGAGATCATCCAGCGCTATGGCCACAACCAGATCGATACCGAACACATCCTGCTGGCGTTGATCGAACAGCCCGGCGGGGTGATCCCCCAGATCCTGGAAATGTTGAACATCAATGCCCAGGCATTGACCGAACGTCTCGACCAGACATTGCGCATGACCCCCAAGGCCAATATCTTCGGCGGCGGGGCCGGACAGATTTTCATCACCCCGCGCGTCAAGCGGATCATCGACCTGGCCAACGAGGAAGCCAACCGGCTGAAGGATGAATACATCTCAACCGAGCATATCTTCCTGGCAATTATGAGCGAGCGCAACACCTCCGCCGCCCGCATCCTCGAAAGCGCCGGCCTGACCCGCGAACGGGTGCTGGATGCGATCATGCAATTGCGCGGCGGGCAGCGTGTCACCGACCCGCAGGCCGAGACGCGTTATCGCACCCTTGGAAAATATTCGCGTGACCTGACCCAACTGGCCCGGGAAGGCAAGCTGGACCCGGTCATCGGGCGCGATAACGAGATCATGCGTGTCATCCAGATCCTCTCCCGGCGCACCAAGAACAACCCGGTTTTGATCGGCGAAGCCGGCGTCGGCAAGACCGCCATCGTGGAAGGTCTGGCGCAGAAGATCGCCGCCAACGATGTGCCGGAGATCCTCTCCGGCAAACGCGTGGTCTCGCTTGACCTGGGCGCCATGATCGCCGGCAGCCGCTTCCGGGGCGAGTTCGAGGAACGCCTCAAGTCGGCCATCGAAGAAGTCCAGCGTTCCGCCGGGGAAGTCATCCTGATGATCGATGAACTGCATACCGTGGTCGGGGCGGGGGCGGCCCAGGGCGCCATGGATGCCTCCAATATGCTCAAGCCGGCCCTGGCGCGCGGCGAGTTGCAATGCATCGGCGCCACCACGCTGGACGAGTACCACAAGTACATCGAAAAGGACGCCGCCCTCGAGCGCCGTTTTGCGCCGGTCTACGTGGAAGAACCGAGCGTGGACGATACCATCAAGATGCTGATGGGCCTGCGCGACCGCTATGAAGCGCACCATAAGGTCCGTTTCTCCGACGAGGCCCTGGTGGCCGCGGCACGTTTCTCGGACCGCTACGTCACCGACCGGCACCTGCCGGATAAGGCCATCGACCTGATGGATGAATCGGCTGCCAAACTGCGCGTGGCGCTTTATTCCCTGCCCCCGGAATTGAAGGAAAAGAAGAACGAGATCGACAAGCTGCGGGCCGAAGAGGAGCAGGCCGGCGTGGAGCGCGATTACGAACGCGCCGCCCAGAAAAAGGCCGAACGCCTGCGCCTGGAACAGGATTTCACCGCCAAGCGTGATAAATGGGAATCCGAACACCACCTGGACGAGGTGGTGGATGTGAATGATATTGCCGAAGTGGTCCACCAGTGGACCGGCATCCCGCTCAGCCAGATGATGGAAAGCGAGTCCGAGAAACTCCTGCACATGGAAGAGCGCCTGCATGAGCGCATCATCGGCCAGGATGAAGCCATCCATGCCATCTCGGATGCCATCCGGCGTGCCCGCTCGGGCTTGAAAGACCCGGCCCGGCCGATCGGCTCATTCATCTTTATCGGTCCATCCGGCGTTGGCAAGACCGAACTGGCCAAGGCCCTGGCCTGGTTCATGTTCGATGATGAAGAAGCCATGGTGCGGATCGACATGTCCGAATACCGCGAACAGCATACCGTCTCGCGCCTGTTCGGCGCCCCGCCCGGATATGTGGTTACGAGGAAGGCGGCCAGTTGACCGAAGCCGTCCGCCGCCGCCCGTACCGGGTGCTGCTGTTCGATGAAATTGAAAAGGCCCATCCCGAGGTCTGGAATGCCCTGCTGCAGATCCTGGACGATGGTCGCATGACCGATGGGCAGGGCAACGTGGTGGATTTCCGCAACACGGTGCTGATCATGACCTCGAACCTGGGCACCGAGTATGTGCGCAAAGGCGGCACCCTGGGCTTCCTGCAGCCCTCCGAGACCGATGAGGACCGTGAAGCCCATGCCAAGATCGAGAAAGCGCTCAAGGGTACCTTCCGGCCGGAGTTCCTCAACCGTGTTGACGAGATCATCATGTTCTCGCCGCTCTCGCTGCATGAGATGGAACAGATCGTCACCTTGCAGATGAAGGAGATCCAGGACCGCCTGAACGAGTTTGGCGTGAAGGTCGACCTGACCGAAAAAGCCCGCAACTGGCTGGCCAAGACCGGCTATGATGAGGCCTTCGGCGCCCGCCCGCTGCGACGTGCCTTGCAGAAATACGTTGAGAGTCCGCTCTCGGTGGAACTGCTGGGTGGTTCCATTCCTTCCGGTTCGTCCATCAGCGTGGATATTAATGCCGATGGCAGCGGCCTGGAGTTCAAGCCGAAGGAAAGCAGGAGCAGGAAGAAAGAATAAGCAGTGAGACGGCAGATCAACTGCCGTCTTTATTATGGAGATTGAAGTATTTGGAGTTGCGCGAACGCGAATTTCTTTACAATAGAGTTGCTCTTGATAAGGAGATACAATGACTGAACCCGAACGCGCTGCCCTTGACCACATCCGCCAGGTGGTGGATTCTGTAATCGGCGCACGGAACCTTCCTGATACCCTTCCACCAGATCCGAACGCTCCATTCCGGATACCCTTCCGCCAGATACAAGTACGCATCCATTCTGCCTGTCCCCTACATTTCCCAACTGGGGGCCGGGGCTGACCAGTTTGTCAACGATTCGGGTGCGGCCGCGGGCGCCATGCTGGTGCAGGCTTATACCGATCAAACCATCACTCCCACCGAATTTTATCAAGCAAACCGGCCAGACTGATCGACAGCACCACTCTCGTTTGCACAGATTTCGAACACACTGAGCGCCAATGGTATCCCGGTCGAGTTGCGCAGCAGCCTGAAACTTGCCGACCTGTCGCTTATCCTGTTCAGCGGACGTCCGGTCATCGCGCTTGTCAAGCAAACGGTATTACAACAGGCCGGGCTGACGCCGGAGAAGTTCGACGGGCCGCATTATCTGGTGGTGGTGGGCATGGATGTGGAGCAGGCCTTCATCCATGACCCGCTGCGGAGGGATGCTTCCGGTCAGGCGCAGGGCATTCCATGGCTGACTTTCTACCAGGCCTGGAGCAGGCCTCAGGGTTATGAGCGGGCCGTGCTGGTGCCGCGCTTGCAACTGGTCCGGCGGGTGCGCGTTACCGCGAACCTGCTCAATGTCCACTCGCAGCCGAGACGCCAATGCCTTGCTGGCTGGGACGGTAAGTCAGGGAGATCTGTTCGAGATCACAACACAGAAGAATGGCTGGGGGAAAATCGGCGAAGACCGCTGGATCAGCCTGAGTTATACCGCAGATATTGAGGTCAAAAGCCTGCTTCTTCAAAAGCCAGGTTTCTGTTTCATATCCTGTCTCTGGCCACTGCAGATTGATTGGGATTTATTGAACCGGCTGCCTAAAGATTGTGTTACATGATGTATCGTGTACACCCCTGGCGGCAGGAAATAACGGAATGGTCGTCCCTCGGCGATGCGCCCGCGGATTTCGTGTGCGGCGATGTCGAGCAGCGGCGCCTCCACGAAGCGGACTTTGGAGGTCAGGCCGGGCAGGCTTTTTTCCAGGGCTGCCAGGTCGACCGCGTCACCCGGGCGGCGCATCACGCCGATCAGGTGGCAGGCAGAGACGAAATCGGCCGGGCGATGCCAGGCCGGCAGGTCGCGTAAAGAATCCCCTCCCATCAGGTAGACCAGCTTTGCTCCGGGGTTTTGTCCGGCCAGGATTTGGACCGTATCCAGCGCATAGTGCGGGCCGGGACGGGTCAGTTCGACGGTGGAAAGTTCGAATTGGGGATCATCGGCAATGGCAAGTTTGACCATTGCCAGGCGGTGGTCGAGTGGAGCGATGGACTGGCCCTGTTTGTGGGGCGGATCGGGTGTCAGCACCCACAGCAAGCGCTCCAGGCCGAGTTGTGCGCGTGCTTCGGCTGCCAGGATCAGGTGGCCGAGGTGAGGCGGGTCGAATGTTCCGCCGAAGATGCCGATGGTTTGCATGGACAAAGTATATCATTTTGGATTGATTGGGAGGTAGGAGGTAGATAGAGTGGTAATAAAGTATTCTCGTGGTATAGAGAAAGATGCGGTTTTAGAACTTATGAAAGATTAATCATTTCTTTACCAAATCTATATATTTATTGGATATACTGTAATTGGAATAATTCTCGATAATGAGGAAGGTCTGAGAAAAACAATCGACCCTCCCTTATTGAGAAGCCATTTGAAAGATAATAAAAGGAGTCATGATATGAAGACAGTTTGGAAATGGGTTATTGGTATTGTGGTTGTCCTGGTGGTCGTGGCAGTCCTGGTGGGGGGCGCATTTTTGCTGCGTTACCACTTGATGAATGTGGTTGGTGTTGCCAGATTGACCCGGCCTGGCACGCAAGTTCCCGGAGACCGGTACCATGCCTTCTGGCAACAATGGAAATGGACAGCCTGGCATAACCAGGCGCTTCCCTGGCATGATGCCTTTTGGTAATGGCGCCTGGGGTATGCGTGGCATGATGGGCTTTGGCGGGATGATGCCTTTGGCGGAGCTGCTTTCGGCGGACTCTTCGGAGGCCTGTTTGTGCTCGGAGTATTGGTGCTCATCGTGCTGGCCATCATCTGGCTGGTGAGAGCCCTGCGCAAACCGGTGTGGTCGCAGCCCCGGTTGCGGCTGTTGATCCGGTTGTCCCTGCTGCAGCAACGCACCCATGCCAGAAATGCGGCGAACCCGTTCAGGAAGATTGGAAATTCTGCCCGCATTGCGGCAAGAAGTTATGATCAATCTGATACCAGATTGATGGGATCGAGAACAATCAGGCCCCCGGCTAGCAATGCGGAGGCCTGAATTATTTTTTAGGGGGGGCGGGAACGCGGCTGTCTGTAGACCGACAGCAACCTACTCCGGAAATACTTTGCCGGGATTCAGGATATTGAGCGGATCCAGGGCTTGCTTGATGTGCTTCTGGATCTCGACCGAAACCGGCCCGAGTGCCTGGTGCATGTACGGACGTTTCAACGGCCGATGCCGTGTTCGCCCGAAAGGGTACTCCCCAACTCCAATATTGTTCTTCGGTTTTTATTTCTTCTTCGGTTCGGCCATTTCCTGCCGGACGGTGTTCAGGAGGCTTTCCGCCTTGAGTTCGTTCAGCGTGTAGCAGGGCGCTTCCAGGTGGTCGGCCAGCGACTGCGCCAGGCCCTGGTCGAACGAGGCGTGTTCCATATTGATGACCACGGTGCGGTAATTCCGGCTCGGCGATCTGCTCGGCGAAAGCGTAGGATTCCTCCTGCGGCGGAAGGGTTCCGATCGAAACATTCCCGGCCCCGTCGGTCAGGACGATCAGCAGCGGCTCCACGTCCGGATGGATGATCTGCTCCTGCTTGAGCACCTCGTAGGCCATCAGCAGGCCGGCCGAGAGCGGCGTCTTCCCGCCCACGGGGATATCGGACAGGGCGCGCTGCGCCAGCATGACCGAGCTGGTCGGCGGCAGGATCAGCGTGGAACGGTCCTTCTGGAAGACGATCAGGCCGACCCGGTCACGCCGCTGGTAGGCGTCTGTCAGCAGGGACAGGATGGCGCCCTTGGTGGCGGCCATGCGCTCCGCCACGGCCATCGACCAGGAAGCATCCACCAGGAACAGGATCAGGTTGGCGGCCTTTTTGACGCGCACTTTGCGCTGCAGGTCGCTTTTCTGGATGGCGAAAGCCACCTGCTTGCGTTGTTCGGTGCGTCGTTTTTGGAAGGGGGCGGCGGCGCGGATGGTCGCGTCGAAGGCCACATCGTCGGTCTTGCCGTTGGCAGGGCGGGCCTGGATGTACCGGCCGCGTTTCCGCTCGGTATGCGTGCGCGAGCGGCGTCCGGCGTGGTGACGGGTCAATTTATCGAGCGGGGTATCGAGTTTGCGGGGTTCGAAGGTCTCGCCCACCTTGACCTTTTTGCCGCCGTCCCACCAGTGGGCATCCTGCCCGTCGAAGACCGTTTGCTGGGGAGAGGGCTCGGCATCCGGGGGCTGGTTGGGGTCTTCCTGCTCGCCCGTTTCAGTTACGACTTTTTTTTTACATCCGTCGGCTTCGGGTTCTTTCTCGGACGCTTCGGATGGTTCGCCTTCGGAAGACGAACCCTGCAACTGTTCGATGCGTTCCTGCAACTGTTCGGGCGTGATCTCTGCCTGGTGGAAGGGGCCGTGCTTGATGCGGTGGGGCAGGGCCAGTTCGGCGGCCAGGGCAATATCCCGGTCGGTGATGGCGCTGCGGCCTTCGTAGGCGGCATGGGCACGGGCGGCCTTGAGGATGACCAGGTCGGCGCGGTGACCATCCACGTTCAGGGAGGCGGTCAGGGCGGCAATGGAGAGCAGGTCACGCCGGGTGTAGGTCACTTTATCGACCATGGTGCGGGCCTGGGCGATCATGCGGCGAGAGTTTTTCCTCGTGCGGCTGCCAGAGCTTGCGGAAGGCTTCCGGATCGGCTTCGAAGGCCAGGTTGTTTTCGATGATGGTCACCCGGTCACGCGCATCGCGGATGCCGGTGATCTCCACCGAGAGGGCAAAACGGTCCAGCAACTGCGGGCGCAGGTCGCCTTCCTCCGGGTTCATCGTCCCGACCAGGATGAAGCGGGCGGGATGGGTGAAGGAGATGCCTTCGCGCTCGACGATGTTCATGCCCATGGCGGCGGAGTCGAGCAGCACATCCACCACGTGGTCGTCCAGCAGGTTGACTTCGTCAATATAGAGCAGGCCGCGGTTGGCGGCGGCCAGCACGCCGGCTTCGAAATGGCGCTCGCCCTTCTGGATGGCTTGTTCGATATCCAGCGTGCCGACCACGCGGTCTTCGGTGGCCGAGACGGGCAGGTTGATGAAGGGGATGGGTTTTTCTTCGACGGGCAGGGGTTCGCCGGAGGCGGCTCTTTCGCGGCATTCCGTGCACCAGGAAGCGGGCTGGTCGGGGTCGCAGCCGAAACGGCAGCCGCGCACGGTGCGGACCTTGGGCAGCAGCGCTGCCAGGGCCACGTGCGGCGGTGGACTTGGCGGTGCCGCGTTCGCCGCGGATCAGGACGCCGCCGATGCGCGGGTCAACGGCGTTGAGGATCAGGGCACGCCGCATGCGTTCCTGTCCGACGATGGCAGTGAAGGGATAGATGCTGGGCATAAACAACTCCGCGCCGATTATATCGCGGGTTGCGCGGGCCGGGGTGAAACACATCCGCCGCCGGCAAATATATTTGAATGTCTTACAAGCTATTGTTTGCTCAAATATTCTTCTACAGCCTGTTTGAAATCCTGTGCCCAACGGAAGGATTCCAAGGCTTGCTCGTCGGTAATTTCTTCAATCTCATCACCATAATGACCGATTTCGCGGCGTTTTTCTGCATCGATAAGATAGCGATGGAACTTTACGTCGAACAAGCCTGCCTTTGCGAACTCCCTGCCAAAAGCAGCAATAACGGCAGAGTGACGAGAAAAGGTCAATCCTTTCGTCAGCAATAACGCTTCAACCAAGTAAAACATCGTGTAATACGATTGTGCAGCAGAAAAACCGGTGAAACCTTTCTCGATCAATACCTTTGCGGCACTATGGCTCTCTTGCGCCAGGTTCATGAAATGCTGAATTTCAGGTGAGATCATATTGCCACCCCTTCTTTACGGATGTTGATATACAACGGCATTTTGCTTCCGGAATATGTGGCTTCGGAAGCGAGCTTGGTGGAGATCAATATGTCATTTTCGAGGGACAGGGCAGCCACCAATTCCGATGAGCGTTTATCCATTCCCCAATAATCGAATTCACCTTTCAGCACGATCATCACATCGATATCCGAGTCGGGCGGATGTGCGTCGCCGCGGGCATAAGAGCCGAATAGAACCACGGCTTTCAACTGGTCACCATAAATCTCAGACAACCCTTTTTTTAGTTCGCGCAGGATTTTCTTGATATGGTCAGGCATATTACCATCCGCCTTTATCTTACTGTTTTTCCTGCCAGAATGCAACCGGGGCAAGGGAAAGAAAAAGAGTTTTACTCTACAAAGATTCTCGACGTGCTCGCCGTCCTCGTCGTCCACCACGTCGATGATCTTGCCGGTGGTGCCAGGCGCAGGGCTTCCATCAACTGATCCATGTTCACGCCGTCGATCTCGGGAGCGAAGTGTGCGCCGATCTTCATGCCGGCCTCCATCAGGCTGATGGGGATCTGGACGGTGGCCTTCGAGCGCCCGGAGGCCACGTCGGTGACGCGCACGCGCAGCCACTTGGCGCCGCTGGCGGCCAGCCCGCCGGACGGGCGGTTGGCATTGGCCAGGGCCGAGAGCAGTTTTGCGCCCTCTTCGGCGCTGACTTTGCCTTCTTCGATCATCTTCAATATCTTCATGCGTTCTTCAACGCTGGCCATGGAAGTCTCCTTGTGTGTGATGTGACAGTCACCAAAAGAAGGTGACTGTCACATTCGTCCTATTTATCCGATATAAACCTGCACCCGTTCGCCGGAATCGCCCTCATCCACGTGCACGATGAGCGGCTCGTTACCGGAGAACCCGCTCTCGATCACCTGGATGATTTCATCCACATTGGTCCTTTGCAGGTTCGGGGATCAATGGGACCGAAGGTGCGCAGGAACCAGGCCGTCGAGTTTCAAGCGGCAGGGGAAAACCCAGGAAGATGTGCTCCGGGTGCCCACCAGGCTGCTGGTGAACGTCGACGTAGATCCAGCGTGCGGCCCGGCTGCCGGCGGCCAGGGCGGTCAGCGCCACGCCCAGCAGCAAGGGCAGCAGCAGGAAGTAGAACCAGAAGTTCATGCCGGGGCCGTGCATGATGCGCGTACATTCCCAATGCGCTCAGGACGGTGATAGCGATGCCGACCCAGAGCGGGATCTGCCAGAGACGGCGGGCGGTTGGCCTTGAGACGCTCGACACGCGGATCGGGGGTAAGGTCAGGCCTGGCGGGCTGGGCTTCCCCTTGCTGCGCTTCATTTCCAGGCGGCAGAGGGCGAAGGGGAGACGGGGGGATGTTCTTCGGCGGGACTTGCTGGTCAAGCGCCTGCATGAGGTGCAGGCCCTGCTCGGGGGTGATTTTACCCTCTTCGATCATCTTCAGGACTTGATTGCGTTCCTGGTCTGTCATTTCATTCTCCATTTTTCGTAGTAGCGACTTTAGTCGCTGCCTACCGAACGACTAAAGTCGTTACTACTTTCCTTCCAAAGCTGCCAGCAGTTTTTCGGCTTCTTCGACGGTGATCTTCTTTTCCTGGAGCATTTTCAAGATGGACAGGCGTTCCTCATCCGAGACGGGGGCGGAGGTCTCCACTGGGCCATGCGGGTGTGACATCCCAGTTCCAGCGGCCAATGCCGACATGCACGTTGGCCTGGCCACGCCGGGAGCGTACTTCGGCGGCGCGTGCCTTGGCCTCTGCCCGGCGCATGGCGGCTTCGATCTTGATGGAAGCCCGGTGCCCGGCAGTTTCGGCCTGCCGGCTGGCGGCTCCAGGGTGGGATTGGGCGCGTTCCATGGCGGCCTTGCACACGCTGGTTGATGCGCTCCGAAAAATCCTCCGGCAGTTCGAAAGGCGGAAAGCTCCACTCGCTGCCATCCCGCATGCCCACGCCGAAATCGGCGGCGGATTCCCAGGAATCGGCCTGGCTGGTGACCAGCAGATCGTCGCCGGCGGTCAGGAGCATTTCGGCCATGCCGTCGGCCTCGCTTGCCGATGACCACTTCACAGCCGACGCAATCTTCGGGCACTGCTCACGCCCGGAAAGTCCACGTGGATCGAATCGGGCGAGCCGCCGGTCAGGTGGAGCTTGACGTTGGTCTCCGGCGACAGGCGCAGGATCAGGTCGTCCCCGGCGGTGATATCGTAGGTCTGGCCGGGCAGCGGCTCCAGGTAGAGCGCCACATCCCCGCCGGCCTTGACGTTCACGGCGGCGTGGACATTGCGCACGTACAGGTCCGAACCGACGTTCTCGATGGCGACCATGCCATCGATATCCCGGATGGAGGCATCCCCGCCGATGGTATCCACCGCACAGACGCCGCCTCCGCCGCGCAGGGTGAAATCGCCGGCGATGGTCTCTGCGTTCAGCGCGCCGACATTGCGCAGGGAGGCATCCCCGGAGACCGTGCCCAGGGTGACGCGGACCGAGGTCCTTGATGGTCAGGTCGCCGTCCACGGGGCCGAGCGTGACCGGGCCGCTGAGGGCCTGCAGGCTGGCGTCACCGCTGACCTGTTCCACTTTCAGGTTGGCGGCGTGCGGCAGGTACAGGATCAGGTCCTCGTCGCAGGAGACCGTGATGGGGGTTGTGCCGGAGACCAGGTCCAGCAGTGCTGCCGGAGGTCTTGGCCATCAGTTCATTGCGTTCCCAACCGGCCACGCGCAGGTCGCCCTGGACGGCGTGGACGAGCACACTGGCATTGGGGTTGACCGGAACGGTTTGTTGTTGCATAGGTTACTCCTCTCCATGCAGGCGGCGCATGGCTTCTTCGGCGGAAATCTTGCCGGAATCGAGTTCTTCCAGGACGCCCAGGCGCTGCTCGTCGGAGATCTCGGCGGTCTCCTCCTTGCCGGGTTCGTAGCCGAGGGCGCGGATGACCTCCTGCAGGCGGTTGCGGACGGTGGGGTAGGAGAGCGCCATTTCCTCCTGCACACGCGTGAGCTTGCCCTCGCAGCGGACGAAGGTCTCGATGAAATCCAGTTGTTCGGGCGTGAGACCGGCAAAGGCGGCGTTGGCGAAGCGGCCTTCGATGACGGTGTCGCAGGTTTCGCAGCGCAGGCGGGTGACGGTGAGTTCGCCGTCGCAAACGGGGCATTTACTGAGGGCGGTCTTCATGGCATTTAGTTCCTTGATGTTTCAAGTTAATATTATTTATATTATACGCATGAATAGTTTAAAGTCAATAGTTAATTGTTAATATTATTAATGTATAGTTTAAAATTATTAATATTTAGGAGGAGAGAGCGGAGAAGGGAGAGAAGAGAGTAGTGAACAAGGGCCAAGAGGATCGCTGATTGATGACCTGGCCTTGAGAATTTTCCATCGTGGAGGCATTTGTTCCGCGGAAACAAAAGGAGGAACAAATAGCCTCCGGCAAGGATGGGTATAATCTTTGGGTACGGTATTCCCTTTGCCCTGCGGGTGCCACTCGGGGACAAGTTTCGTTCCGCGGAACGAAAGGAGGAACGAATAGATGGATGGGAAGAAAAACATAAAGCGTAAAACGGAAGGGAGAAGGGCGAGTGTATCTCCTTTCGGGGACAAGATTCTCGACTCGCCCAAATAACGAGGAATAACGATGGGTGCCTGATAATTCGATTTTTTTCGAAAACGAAAAGAACGAATAGCCGCCGGCGGGAGCGAAAGGAGACAGGAAAGATTCATGCGGCAATATTAGCACAAATGTTCTTAAATTGGAAGGGGATAAATGAGGTTCGGATTAATCAAGCCGTGAAGATGGCGGACGAAACGCTTGACTTACGGGGAAAAATCCCTATAATGAAAATAAGAAAAAGGTGGTTTTACTGGTGAGGGTTCAAGGTGTGCGGGTCGTGAAGATGGCAAGGCAAAATCGATCTGCAAGAAGGCGACCAGTTCCGGGCATATCCAAAGAGAGGCTGCGCGAAAACCGTCTCAGATAGTCGCCGGTCTCACTGCCAGCAACCCGCCACACAAAGCAGGGTGTCCCCTGTGGGGATACTTCGCGAAGCTGTTCCATTGGGTGGCTCAACCATTTGAGCTACGCATCCTTTTTTCTTGCTGTTTCAGAGCTTTCCAGCAAATGAAGGAGGAGCTATGACTAATCAAGAAAAGAACTCGCAACCGACAAATTCCCGCGTTGACATTATCCAAACGGTCAAAACACCCTTGGGCTTCTTTACATTGGTGGTCCTAGTTGTCGAGGCAATCCTTGGTCTTGTTGCAACAAGGTTGAGCCAAGGCGCAGATCGCACTTCTCTCATCAACGGGATGTTAATTCTCATAATTTTATTGGTCATTCTAGTTGCACTCTTGGCTTTCTTCAGACCAGAGGCCTTATTTGGCAAACGCCCTTTGAGTGACAACGACTCTACAATTACAGAACTCAGCAATAGACACCTATACATGGCAGCAATGCTAGAGCATATTGGCACTGCACAGTCAGCAGTATGGTTGTCAGTTCATACATTGAATCCCAGCAGTACAAGCCAGGAGGTCTGCAAACTACAAGAGGAGTTAGCAAAAGCTAAAGCGGGCGGGAAAGATGTGCGGCTTCTGGCACCAAGCGGCGCGGAAAGAGTAGAGGCCGCATATGAACTCAATAAACAAAAAGGAGTCCCTATCAAGGCATTGGCCTATCTAAGTGTGGAAAATCTCCGATATATGATCATTGACGAAGATCTTTCCATCATCTCCCTGGAATCATCAGAAAACGACCAAGGCTCAAGCACAGCCGGCGCAGTAATAAGGAGCCAACAGCTAAACAGACTATTGAGAGGACACTTCGAGCAACATTGGAATCAATCGTCCGCAATGGAATATGACGCCTTTCTTGCCTCTGAAGTGCGCAAGCTATTAAACCCATCTCAACCACCTTCTAGAATGCTGATTGCCGATAATCTCCAAATCCCTGTTTCAGAAGTAGATAAAGCCCTTCGAATTCAACCTGCCAAGGTAATATTCCTATTGGGGCGTCCAGGGTCGGGAAAGACTTCTGCCATTCGTGTGATAACTGATTATTTACAATCGGTTGGATATGATAAAACCCAGATTGCTGTTCACAACGATTATCGCACGCTGTATAGCTGGTTCAGCAAAGATGAACTCCAGAAAAATTTTGAACCGGGGCCTCGAGGCGGGTTTAGAGTAAAGAACTTTGCTATTCTAGACGACTGCCTTCGTGAGATAAATAAGGCTGTCGTCACTGATATGACCCAAAAGCAATTCATCATTGTCGAATTTTCTCGCAATCAATATACGTCTGCACTAATCAACTTCGACAGCAAAATACTGAGGTCATGCAGTATATTCTACTTACAAACCCCCATGAGTACATGTATCAAGAGAAATGAGGCACGAGGCGCTCAACAGAGTTCCAATGACGAGGCGGGTTTCGTGCCCCCAGATATATTAGAAAGCTACTATAAAGATGACGATATTGATAAACTAGGCGAAGAATTCGCGGCAGGCCTGGTGCAAATTGATAACAGACAAGACGGTGTGGCACTTCTAAGAGATAAAATTATGGATGAAATTTCAAAGAGGCTAGTGTCGTGGTTGCTAGATTGTAAAACTCAAGATGAAAGCCAGATGGTGCCTTAGCTATTCCAAGAGAATTGCCGCCCAACATCAGCTTTCTTGGAAAATACGCCTCGCAAAAGGGGCGGCATAGGCAGGAATGGAACACAGCTTAAAGTTACGGCAACAAAGGGAGCAAGCTGTCAGTAGCGCGATTCGTGATTAGCAAATTGATCCAGAATCAGAAAAGGAGGATTAAATGGCAGGCGAAGCTGATATCGTATGCAAGATTGCACAAGAAAGGTTTCGAAATGCAGCCCTTTGGAAAAACCTATGGAGCATTCTACTGTGGGTCTTTGGGGCAACCGTTGTAATCTTTCTGGTCCTTGCCATCCTCTTCTTTTTGCGGCAAGATTGGCTACCTGGGGCGCTTACCAGCCTCGGTACCATCGTCGAAGGCGCAGGCATCAAATGGGTTGTAGACCGCCGTTCGGATGCCGCCAAAGAAGAAGAAGACGCTTATAAAGAAGTCGAGGAAGCGTGCAAGGATATGACAAGAGCAGATGATTTAAAGGTTAAATTTAAAATTCTTCTGATGAATTCGCCAGTATCTACGCCTTGCTCCCTTTGATCTTTTTTGAGGCAAGCCTTCTCGTACCAATTGCTACTCGATGCAGCCCCACCCACCACCGGCTGATAAGAACGTGCTCTTTTCTCGTTCTTAAGGCATGGAGAATGGCCTGCCAGTTGGGTTGATTCTCCCGCAGAGTACGCGGGACAGGTCCCCGAAACGCGTCTCGTTAAGAACCTATCCGAAAATTAAACACGACGGACGCAAAAGCTCACAGAGCAGGGGACTGAAACCGGCCTAGCTTCCCGTAGGGCAATCGCATTTCAGCATTTCGGCGCGGTTAAAACTGCTCCTCAGTACATGAAAGTCCTTCGGACTGGGCCTATACGAACCCCGCAGGGGTTTTCACGACCTGAGAAGGGGGTTTATCCCCTTTGACCGGTCAGTTCATCGACCCAGAAACATATTGTTTTCGATTACTTCTTTCGGAAAGCCATCAGGTACACGGTATACGTGACCAGCAGGTAGGCCAGCAATCGGATGACAATTAGCAGGGCGCTCAGGGAAGTATTAAGGCTGAGCAGCGTAGCCAGGTGCGAGAGTCCGAACAGGCCGAACGCAATTGCGATGTAGAGGGGGACAAGGTTTTTCGAACGCTGCCAACCGATGATCCCAAACACCAGGATGACGATACATAGAACCAGATTGATGAATGTGATGGTGTCCCAGTGAAAAACCATAATAGCCTCCTTCCAAAACCGGGCGGATAGTTATATTCAGTATAGGGCAAGACACGTCAAAATTCAAGGCCCATTCAAATCCAGATGAACCATGTACTGGGCCTTCATCAGGTCGGACCCCCATCCGACCAGCCGGGTCTTCGGGCTGAGCAGCCGGCCCCCTTTTCCAAAGAAAGTATGGGTGTCCACCAACCGGAAGCGCCGGTCCCAACCGGTCAGCGTGCGCGGGCTGGGGAGACCCCATTTCAGGAAGGAACGCTCATCCAGCCCGGTGCGTTTAATGACCATCCGGTTGGCCATTTTGATCCCGAAGGGCGAGCAAACGTCCATGAGCAGCTCGCTCCCGGGAAACCGGTCCGCCAGCCGGAGCAGGAATTCGCGTACCTCCTGTTCTTCGAAATAGTACAGCACCCCGGCGGCGAAGAATAGCACCTGCTCTTTGACTTCCAGACGGTCCAGCCAGGCGCGTTCCAGGAAGGAAGCCGCGAGGAACCTTCTGCGCGGCGTTTCCGGGATGAACTTTCGGCGCAAAGCGATGACATCCGGCAGGTCCAGGTCGTACCAGGTCAGCGTGCCATTGTCGACCCGCTCGAAGGTGGTATCCAGGCCGCAGCCGATGTTGACAATCGTGCCGCCGGGGTATTTGTCGAGGAAAGCCCGGATGGCTTCATCGATAATAATGCAGCGCGTGATCCAGGCAACCTGGCTCAATTCACTGACATTCCGGGCGATGCTGGCAAAATCAACATCGACTGCCTGCATGATTTCCAGCGCGGTCTTATCCACGAGCAAAGGATGGGCTTTTCTGGACTCGACGGCCCGGCCCCATAGGGGCAGGAAGAGAGTCTTTTGCACATCCCCAAGTTCAACGGCTATTTTTTCGGTCACTTCTTTCCTTCCATTCACGGAACCCGGCCTAATCCATTGCTCAACCGTCACCCATCCTGGGTAGATCGGGAATGGACGATTCCCTTCCCAAGTACAAGAGCAATAGCTTATGGATCGTTGCGGCCTGCTGCCGCACGGACGCACGGCATAGGAAACACCGATATTATTGGATTCGCAACATCAGGCGTAGGCTACAAAACCCGCAGCGCTCAGGCGAAGAGGCTCAACAAAGCGCCCAGGAGCAGCCAGATGGCCGGCAAAGCTATTCCAATTACGCTAAATTTGCCCATGCTGACCAATACAAGCACCGTCCACAGGAAGGCGAGCAGATCGCCAAGGCTGAATAGCCAGGTGAAGAGCCGGCCGGCCCGGGCAGCGGATAATTCCGTGCGTGCCAGCTTGCCCAGCCGGAGAGTATTGACCAAGGCCGCCAGGCCGGTCAGCGAATAGAAGGCGCAGGCGAGCCAGACGCCCCAGCGCAGCGCCAGGATGCCGGTCGGGCCGGCATAAAAGGAGGAGATCAGGTCAAGTGAAGGCAGGGCCGCCAGGGGGACCAGGGCGAGGGTGGCGCGTTCGCCCCATTTTTGGGCGGCGGCGGACTTGAAGCGGAAAAACATCAAGAGCGGGAGGGCCAGGGCGGCCAGACCGGCGGCCACCACATCCGGGCCGAGGGAGGAAAGGACAGTTGTCTGCAGGACCTGGACCCCGCTCAACGGAGCGGCGACATTGCCGCTGGCCTGCATCAGGAGCCAGGGGGCAGCCAGGCAGGCGGTAGCTGCGATGGTAAAGCCTCTTGGCAGCCAACGGGTTGGCCGTTGCCGTTCTGCGCCAAGCTCTGACAGCAGTGTGACAGGAGCTGGCGCAGCCTGTGTGACCCGGACACCGGTATCAGCCAGAGCCGGAGCGGGCTCAGCCACCACGGCAGCGGACGGGGGTAGATCCCGGGGGGGCTGGGTATCCGGCAGGGGTTGGGGGGCAGGTTGGGATGAAGGAATGGAGGAGAGCAAGGTCTGGGGCTTTTGCAGCCGGTCGAGCAGGAGGCGCGCTCGGGACGAAGGATTGAAGGCAAGCGCCTTTTGGAGGCAATAGCGGACCTGCCCGGGTGTATCGCTCACCTGGGCGCTCAGGATCCAGGCTTCTTCGTTTTGGGGGTCCTCACGGAGGATCTCCCCCAGGATGATCCTGGCCGACACGGTCTGGTTCTGGTGAATATATGACTCTGCTTCAGAAAGCGCCTGTTCGATATCCATCATTCCTCCTGACCTGGACAAGCCGGAATTGAAAAAATTTCTCCACCAAGAACACGAATGAACACTAAAAATACAAAAATAGCACTGCCCCAAGCCGGAATTGAAAAAATTTCTCCACGAAAAACACGAATGAACACTAAGAAAACAACGTTGCCAAAAACATTAATCGTTCACAAATTCGCCGCCGGTGATCTGCCGGTTGAGCAGGCTGCGCAATTCGTTGAACTTGAAGACGACTTCGATACGCTGAAAACACAGTTGATCCCCCACCAGCACCTTGCGGAGCGTGTAATAGGGTCTGCCATTCTCGTCATATTCCAGGCTGGGATCATTGTTGACATTGACCTGCGCATGGATGATCTCTCCGCAGCGGCTGCACTTCACGGCGAATTTGTGGAATGTGCCCGGAGTGGTGAATGCTTTTTTAAAGAAATTCATGGAGGATCTCCTTAAGGAAAGTATAGCACGCCGAGAGGATAATGGCCATGCGAGTAGTATAGCCGCCCCTGAAAAAAACGTCCATAGCGCCCGGGATTATGGTATAATCCCGGCGCTTCCGCCCTTCGGCTGCGGGCCCTGGAACCTGGCCCTTTGCCCAAGGGGAGGCACATCTTGCCCGGGACGGGCATCAAGCGTCCCTGAGCGGGAAATGTTCCCCCCTGACGGGGACTTAGCCCCGCTAAACTCACCCCGTCCACGCCCGGAAACCGCGGCGTTGCAGGACGGGAAAAGAAGGAGTAAAAATGGCAGTTGTTTCCATGAAGGCGCTGCTCGAGAGCGGCGTCCATTTTGGCCACCGGACCAACAAGTGGAACCCGGGTATGAGGCCGTATATCTTCACCGAGCGCAATGGCATCCACATCATCGACCTGCAGCAGACGGTGAAGGCGATCAACGTGGCGTACAACATCATCCGTGATTGTGTCGCCACGGGCGGGACGGTCATGTTCGTTGGCACCAAGCGCCAGGCGCAGGAAACGGTCCATGACGAGGCCATGCGCTGCGGCATGCCATATGTCACCGAGCGCTGGCTGGGCGGTATGTTGACCAACTGGGCCACCATGTACCAGCGCATCCAGGAACTGGAGCGCATGGAGAAACTGTTCGCCACAGGCGAGATCGAAAAGCTGACCAAGAAAGAGGCCCTTTTGATCCAACGGGAGATCAACCGCCTGAACCTGCGGCTCTCGGGCGTCCGTACCATGACGCGCCTGCCGGAGCTGGTCTTTGTCATCGACGTGGAGCGCGAGTATGCGGCTGTCCACGAGGCCAACCTGCTGCAAATCCCGGTGATCGCCCTGGTGGATACGAACTGTGACCCATCCTTCGTGGACTACGTCATCCCTTCCAACGACGATGCCATCCGCGCCATCAAGCTGCTGGTGTCGAAGATGGCGGATGCCGTGGAAGAAGGCAAAGCCATGCGCAAGGACGAGGAAATCGAGGCGGAAGCCGCGATGGAGCGGATCGAGGCGGAAAAGGCCGAATCGGCCGAGCAGGCCCGCACCGCCGGCATGGAAGATGAGCTTGAAGATGCCAAGCTGCTCGGAGAATCCACCCTGGCCAAGCTTGCTCCGGCTCCAAAGGCGGAAGAGCCCCCTGTGGGAGAATTACTGGACGTCGATGAAGACGACGAAGAAGCAAAAGTAATCTGAGGTGAATGCATGGAAATTACGACTCAAATGATCAAAGACCTGCGTGAAGCCACCAAGGCCGGTGTGCTGGACTGCCGCAAAGCTCTGGAGGCCTCCGATGGTGATTTTCAGAAAGCGGTGGATTTTCTGCGTGAAAAAGGGCTGGCAACTGCCGCCAAGCGGGCCGACCGCCAGGCTTCCAATGGCATGGTGGAGTTATATTCGCATGGCAATGGCCGGGTGGGCGTGATGGTCGAAGTCAACTGCGAGACCGATTTCGTTGCCCGTTCCGAGCAGTTCATCAAGTTTGCCCACGAGGTGGCCTTGCAGGTGGCTGCGGCCGCGCCGAAGTACATCAAGGAAGAGGATATCCCCGCCGATGTGCTCGAACACGAGACCGAGATTGCCAAGGGACGTGCCCGTGAAGAAGGCAAACCGGAAGCCATGCTGGAGAAGATCGCACAGGGACGCCTGGAGAAGTTCAAGGATGAAGTCGTGCTGCTGCGCCAGGCTTATATCCGGGATGACAAAGTCACGATTGGAAAGCTCCTGCTCGAACAGGTCGCTTCCATCGGAGAGAATATCGTCATCCGGCGGTTCGTCCGCTGGGAGTTGGGCGAGATAAGTGGATAATTGAAAAAAGGCCAACCAGATGGTTGGCTTTTTTTATTCGAATTTGAAAGGAGAAGAAAATGGCGGATTTCAAATTCAAGCGTGTACTGCTCAAATTGGGCGGCGAAAGCCTGGCAGGTCCGAACGGCTTCGGGATCGACCCCGAACGAGCCGAGGCGGTTGCCGGCGCGTGTCAAGGATATCCGTGCGATGGGGGTGGAAGTGGCAATCGTCATCGGGGCAGGCAACCTGTGGCGCGGCAAGCAGGGTCTCGAACACGGGATGGAGCGCGCCACGGCTGACTACATGGGCATGCTGGCCACCGTCATGAATGCCATGGCGCTGATGGATGCCCTGGAACGGGGCGGCGTGTTTACACGCGTCCAGTCGGCCATCGAGATGCGGGCGGTGGCCGAACCGTATATCCGCCGGCGCGCCATCCGCCACCTGGAGAAGGGGCGCGTGGTCATCTTCGGCGCGGGGACCGGCAACCCGTTTTTCTCCACCGATACCGCCGCGGCGCTGCGGGCCGTGGAGGTCGACGCGGATGTGCTGATCAAGGCCACCAAGGTGGATGGCGTCTACGATGCTGACCCGCAAAAGGATCCAGCAGCGCCAGGAAGTTCGATACGCTCACTTACATCGATGTGCTCAATCGCCGCCTTTCTGTGATGGACAGCACGGCCATCTCCCTGTGCATGGACAATAACCTTCCCATCCTGGTGGTCAATCTATGGGATCCATCTGCGCTCGAACGCGCCCTGCGCGGCGAAAAAGTGGGCACGCTGGTTTCGGCCTGAATTCCGCCGACTGCTGATAGCTTTTCGATACCTTTTGACAGGGCCGCCCGGCGATACTTGGGACGGCCCTGATTTTTTTGTTTCAGTGGCATTTTTTCTGGTTTTAGGGTATCCTTAAGGCAGACATTTTACCCAATCATAGGAGGCCGACGTGATGGACGAGATAAAAGATTTACTCAAAGAAGCAGAAACACGCATGCACGCCGCGATCCAAACCCTGGACGATGACCTGGCCGGGATCCGCACCGGCCGGGCCACTCCGGCGCTGGTGGAGAAACTGCCAGTGGAATACTATGGCGCGCCCACCCCTTTGGTGCAACTGGCATCCATTTCCGTACCGGAACCGCGCAGCCTGCTGATCAAGCCTTTCGATCCGGCTTCGATAAAAAACATCGAGCGGGCGATCCATGGTTTCGGACCTGGGCCTTACCCCGAATAACGATGGAAAACAAATCCGGCTTAACCTGCCTGCCCTTACCGAGGAACGCCGCCGGGAACTTGTGAAAGTTGTCCATAACCGGCTGGAGGAATGCCGCATTGCTGTCCGCAATATCCGCCGCGACGTGCATAACGATATGCGCGAGTTTGAAAAGGAAAAGCTTATTTCCGAAGATGACTTGAAGCGCGGCGAAGAAGAACTCCAGAAGGTCACAGACCATAATATCGAAGAAATCAATAAACACGGACAGCATAAAGAGCAGGAGATCATGGAGGTGTAGTGACAGTCTGACCGTCACTACCAATTATGGCAAAAAAGTCCACGGCCTCCCTGCCGCAAGTTCCCACCCACGTCGCCATCATCATGGACGGGAATGGGCGCTGGGCACTCGCACGCGGCCTGCCTCGTCTGGTCGGTCACCGCGCCGGCACCGAGAATCTGCGCCGCATCATTACCGCTTGTGTTGAGTTCGGCGTTAAGTACCTGACCATCTATGCTTTTTCCACCGAGAATTGGGGCCGCCCGCGTGAAGAAGTCGAGGGCCTGATGAACATTCTCGAGGATGTGATCGACCGCGAACTGGCGGAGTTGAACAAAGAGGGCGTACAGTTGCGTCATATCGGGCGGTTGGAGCGCCTGGACCCCAAACTTCAGGAAAAAGTCATGGATGCCATTGAACTGACCAAGCATAATGACCGCCTGGTCTTGAACGTTGCTTTCAACTATGGGGGGCGCGACGAAATTGTATTTGCCATTCAAAAGATGATAAAAGACGGCGTCAAGCCCGAAGAAGTCACCTCTGACCTGGTGAGTCGCTATCTCTTCACGGCCGGAGTCCCGGACCCGGACTTGATCATTCGTACATCGGGTGAGCTGCGCGTCTCGAACTTTCTGATCTGGCAGGGGGCATATTCTGAATGGTATGTTACCTCCGTCTACTGGCCTGATTTCAACAAGGATGAATTCCGTAAGGCATTGGATACCTTTGCCCAGCGCGATCGCAGGTTTGGCGGCCTATCTCAGGTGGATGGGGATAACGATTACCATGCTGATTAAACGCACCATTACCGCTCTCGTCCTGGCGGCCATTGGCATCCCGGTGATCATTCTGGGCGGGCCTTATTATTTTGCCTTGATCACTTTCTTTTTGGCGGTGGCTGCCTGGGAATATGGGCGTATGTTTGACAAGGCAGGCTGCAAAGTTCCCGGACCGCTTCTGATCGGATGCGTTGTCCTGATTGCCGCTGGTGAGAGCATTCTTCCCTGGCCTGGCAGCTGCCGCGCTGACTTTCTCCATCCTGGCTGCCATGACCTGGCACCTGCTTGATTACGAAAAAGGACGTGACCAGGCCGCCAGCGACTTTGCCGTCACCACTGCCGGCATCGTTTACATGGGCTGGATTGGGGCCTATCTGATTGACTTGCGGAATATGCCCGGTGGGATGTGGTGGTTGGTGATCGTCCTTCCCACCATCTGGCTGACGGATATGGGGGCTTATTTTGTGGGCAGTCGCTTTGGGAAACACCCGCTCAGCCGGCGGATCAGCCCGAAAAAAACCTGGGAGGGCTATTGGGGCGGCGTTCTTTTCGGTACTCTCACCGCAGCGGGGCTGACGATTTTGTGGCACAGTTTTGGCTTAGGGTCCGGCAATCGCCTGGTGGCAGGGAGCCGCACTGGGGGCGGCGCTTTCCGCCCTCTCCATCCTGGGTGACCTGGGCGAGTCGATGTTCAAACGGCAGGCGGGTGTGAAAGATGCCAGCAACTTCTTCCCCGGTCACGGCGGTGTTCTGGACCGGATCGATTCATGGCTGTGGGGGGCAGCCCTGGGTTATTTTTTCATCATCTGGTTCCTTAGTAATTATCTTTCCTAGGATAGATTTTATCCTTGTCAGACAACCTGCTCTCGAATATACTGGTCAATGGGTACTCCCATGATGGAGAGAAAGATATGGTAAAACAGCGCATCCTGCTGGTGGATGACCACGAAGTGGTCAGACTTGGCCTGAAATCGTTACTGGAACGCCATCCGCAATTTGAGATCGTCGGGGAGGCTGCTTCGGCGCGTGAAGCCCTTGAACAGGTGGAAAACAACCATCCGGATGTGGTGGTGATGGATATCCGCCTGCCGGGTACTTCCGGCATTGAAGCCTGTGAAGAAA
This sequence comes from uncultured Chloroflexia bacterium, assembly GCA_963746015.1. GTDB lineage: Bacteria > Chloroflexota > Anaerolineae > Anaerolineales > Villigracilaceae > UBA877. The sequence continues at coordinate 77,157 of CAVUZS010000003.1, read as the reverse complement.
TCACCAGCCGTTTCCCGGAAACACGCGTGCTCATGCTGACCTCCTATGCTGAGGATGAAATGCTCTTCTCTGCGATCCGGGCCGGTGCATCCGGCTACATTCTGAAACAAATTGGCGGAGAGGAATTGGTGCGGGCGCTTGAAGCAGTGGCGCGCGGCGAAGCCTTGCTTGATCCGGCGGTGACCCAGCGTGTTTTTCAGGAAGTACGCCGGGCTGTCAAGGAGGAAGAAGCCTCCGCCTTTGTTCATCTCAGCCAGCAGGAGAAGCATGTCCTGTTGCTGGTCTCGGAAGGCAGGACCAACCGTGAGATTGCAAAAGCGCTCTTCCTGGGTGAAGGGACAGTGCGCAACTACGTCTCCAGCATCCTGTCCAAACTGGGCGTCAGCAACCGCGCCGAGGCTGCGGCTTATGCGGTGGAGCACAATTTGCGGGAATATATCTCAATGTAGTTTGGTCGGCAGATTAGGTTGACAAAATCTTACTTTCGGATAAAATACAGCCCGCATGCCGAAGTGGCGGAACTGGCAGACGCGCTAGGTTCAGGGCTTAGTGGCCGCAAGGTCGTGAGGGTTCAAGTCCCTCCTTCGGCACCATGTTGCAGCAAACCCGCGGAAACGCGGGTTTTTGTTTTTCTCGCGACAGACGCTTGCCAAAGTTCTTCGGAGAGGGTAAGATTAAGGTATGAAATTCAAGTGGCGGAATATCCTGATAGTCCTGGGCCTGTTCCTGGCGGTTGTATTGTTGATCGATTTCAATCGCCGCATGGAAGAACTGGATAGTCTGACCGCGAAGTTGGATTCAGTGCGGGCTGAAGGCACGTCAGTCATGCAGACGCAGGATGCATTGGTGACCCAGGTGGCTTATGCCACCTCAGACCAGGCGGTGGAGCAATGGGCCTATCAGAATAAATGGGTGCGCGTGGGTGAGCATGCCGTGCAATTGGAACCGTCGGGAACTGTCACTGCCACTCCGGTACCTGCGCCTGTGACGCAAACGCAGGCCCTGCCCAACTGGCGAATCTGGTGGGAATTGTTCTTTGGAGCCAACTAAAAAAGTCCGGACTTGTTCCCGGACTTTTTTATTTAAAGGTCCGAGAGAAAATCTACTTCGCGATTGCCACCATGCTTTTTTGACCCTGCTTGGCTTGATGTTCAGCATGGTTGGCACGGTCGATCAGGTCAGCCAGGTCGACCGTGGTGTCGGTCAACGTGGCCAGACCCAATCGAAACAGTAACGCTCAAAGTCCCCGTGCGGGCGTGGGGATTTTGGCAGCGGCGATTTCATCGACCAACCGCCGGGCGACGGCCTCGGCGCTGGCCAAGTCTGTTTCAGGCAGGAGGGCAACAAATTCATCCCCCCGAAACGGGTAAACACATCCACCGAGCGGAGAATAGTCCGGCAACGCTGTACGAGCGTCTGCAGGATAATATTGCCGGTGGTGTGACTATACTTGTTGTTGAAGTTGCGGAAATCATCAATGTCAAAAAACAATAACGAAAGCGGGTGGTTAAACCGGCGGGCAGCGCTCCACTTCACGTGCCCCGAGTTCCTTCAGCCCTCGGTAATTATAGATGCCGGTCAGTTCGTCAATAATGGCAAGGCGCTGTTCCTCAGAGTAGAGACGGGCATTTTCGATCGCGATGGCAGCGTGGACCGCAATCCGTTCCAGCAAGTGGATCTGCTCCTCCCGGTAGGCGTTGGGCCGGTAACTCTGGATGGACATCACTCCCACCACCTTATCGCGCACCATCAGCGGGATACCGACATAGGATTTTGCCCGTTTTTCCATATCCATATCCGGGTTCAGCGGCCCGGTGACCGGATCAATGTTGTCCTGCAGGTACAGGGTCTGGCGGGTGCGGATGACGTTCCCAATCGTGCCCGGATGCTCGTTGATGTCCCGTAAAGTGCCGGTCTGGTAATGCCCGCGTTCATAATGAAGCGGAACGGTGATCAGTGAGCGTTCTTCATCATACAAAGCCACATAAAACAGATCAATAGGCGCCACATGGCTGCATTGTTCGTGAAGGGTTTTGATGGTCTGCTGCATGTCCAGGCCAGCAGTTATGGCGAGGTTGATCCTCTCGATGATCTTTAGCTCTTCGTTCTGACGGGCCAACTGGTCCTCCGTCTGCCGGTAAAGGGTAACATCCCGGAAAGCGAACAGCCGTCCCAGAAACTTTTTGTTTCTGTCAATTAGTGGTTTTACGTGCAGGTCATAATAACGCGCCGGATTCTCCCTCGAAAGGATTTCTATTTGGAGTTCATTGGTCTGCTTGACGTCATTTGGAGAAATGATACCCCATGAGTCAAGCACTTCTGAGATGGGCTGTCCGAGCACGTTGCCGGCCGAAGCAGCAATGATACTTTCTGCCATCGGGTTAATATCTGACAATGCGGTCCCTGGCATCCAGCACCAGGATGCCATCATTCATATTTTCAATCAGTAAATGGCGTGCGATGGGAGCCAGGTCAAACAGGCCGAATTGGACGACTCCCAGGGCGAGGAGGAGCCCTGTGATCAGAAAAGAGATGGGCGTGATATCCAATCCCGGGAAGGCATCCAGCCTCAATGTGTATGCCAGCCCGCTTATGATCGGAAAAATGGAGCTAATGAGAATAATGCCGATTTGCCGGCGATAGGGCTGTTTTGACTGGAACCAGGCGTGCACCATAACCGCCATGCCCAGCAGGACGATCGCATAATCATATGCGATCAGCACATAGAAACCGGGACCGTGCCCGTAGATAAGGGAATTCGGCTCGGTCAAACTGTACTGGAAACTATTCCAGATCAACCCATGCCAATCGTTCGTCATGGTTACGATGATCGCTGCCAGTGGGATGACAGAATAAAGCAGCAGGTAGCGCGGCGTCAGGAAGCGGGTCATCTGGCGGTATTCCAATGTAAAAATCATGAAAAGTGTGGGAGCGGTAACCGCCCCCAGATACTCTATTTTGGACCAGAGTATTTTTTGCGCAATCCCCACCGTAGCCGCTTCCATGCCGGCAGCAAAAGACCATTCCGCCACGGCGCACATCAAAAGAATCAAAGCATCTGTGCCGGATACACTCCTGCGACGCGAAATCAACAAGGCAATACCAACCGAGATGATTGCCGTGATGTGGAAAACAGCCGCGTAGGGGGTATAATCCCAGTTCATTTTTTCAGTATAGCATGAAATATAAAGAGAATGTTAAAGAATTTCCTCTGATTCTAAAAAGGCCTGGTCCCTGGCAGAAACCGGGCCTTTTTTGCACCTAGAAGATAGCGTTCAACTCTTTCCGGTGAACTGGGGGATGATTTCGTTCGTGGCAAGCCGGGAGACCGCCCGGATGATTTCGACGGTGTTTCCAAAGATGGAAAGCCAGAGGGCAATCCGCATGAGCTGGCTCAGCATAATCACCAGGTGTGCGCGCCGCATTCGGGATCGACCAAGGCGGCGGTGAGCGAACTGGCCGTGATGGCCAGCAACGAGGGCACGGCCAGCATGAGCCGCGGCGATAATGATGTTTACGATCTTTTAGACCAATCAAGCAAACACGCGTCAGTGAATTCCAGTGGCCCATGCGCAGCAGGATGATATCCAGGATGATGGTCAGCCCCCAGACCAGGGTCAGGTAGGGCACGAAGTGGAAGAAGGCCTCTGACAGAAGCGGGGTGAAGGTGGCGCTGCCCGCGCCCACATACCAACTCCCATTGGATGCAAACCCGAAGCCAATGATCTGCGGGTAGAAATTGAAGATGACAATTGCCGCGAAACAACCGACGATTTCCAGAATAGTTTCACCCATCTTGACCAGGTTGGGGGGAGATACTTTGATAAGCGAACGCGGGTCCCATTCCTTTTCCTTCGGCAACCCTTTGAAATCCACCTTCATCCCTGCCCGGAAGAGCGCCCATTCCAGGATGGCGAAGATCAGCACAATGTTGCCCAGGGCCGTAAAGCCTGAAGCGATAAAATTGGCAATGGCCTTGAGGATGGTCTCGAAAGCATGCCCTGGCCAGTGAGAGTAGTTTGGTATACTGCAACGCCCAGGCCGATGGCTGCCAGGACGCCGATCACCAGCAGCACGATGCGCAGTAACCAGCATGAAGATGGGATACAGGCGCGGGCCGATCAGGTAGCGTTCCCCTTGATAGGTGGCGGCGACTTTTTCGGGCGCGCCGTAGGCTTTCAGGACCTCCAGGGTCATCTCTTCATCCACCGGTTTACCGGTCTTCTGGCTGCGCTCTTCCAGCATATCCTGCAGGATCGAGCGGATTTCCGCCTCGATATCGCGGCGGGTCTTCCTGGGCAGGCGGCGCCCGACTTCAGAAACATAGCTATCAATCAGGTTTGTACTCATTCCCATTCTCCTCTTGCGTTACAACAGCATTTTCCATCATGGACACGATGCCGGTCCATTCTTCTTTCAGCCTGGGCAGGAGAGTCCTGCCTTCATCGCTGAGCACATAATAGCGGCGCGGGCGGTCGGTTTCGACCCGCCAGGCTGACTGCAGGAGTCCCTGGCTTTCCAGCCGGCGCAGCAGGGGGTAGAGCGTGCCCTGGTCGATCTCGAGCCCGGCGTCGGCCAGGCTCTTGATGAGCGAGTAGCCATATTGCTCCTGGTCGAGATGGCTCAAAACGGCCAGCACGATCACCCCGCGGCGCAGTTCAAGGATTACATTTTCAAAGGATTTGTTTGTCATAGCATCACCATTGACGGCAGTATACTGTATAATATACAGTATGTCAATATTTACAGTATAGTTTGATGTATTATATTGGTTGACTTCAGACCGTTATCCTGTATTCCCCCGGCGGCGAAGGCAGAGCGAGTTACCGAATCCGCTAATCTGCGCGAATTCCCGCTAATATTTTGGCAATATTTGGGCGAATTGCTTTTGATTGACGCAGATTAGCGTGAATCCGTGGATCATTTTCAGCACTGCGCTACCTAAAACCATATTGCAATTTTGCCTTCGGAGTGCAGGCTGCCTTATCCTTATGGCTGATACGGTTCGAGCCAGTAAGCCGTACCGTTGCCTTCGGCGGTCCAGCCGGAAAGATTGGGGTCGGTGTATCCGGTGATCTGCCAGAATACCAGCCCGTCGGCGCACACCGGCCCTGCGTCAATTTTGACGATGGTGCCGGGTGCGACCTGGCCGATCACATCCTTGGAAGTGCTTGGCCCTGCCCGCAGGCGGTTGGGTGGGCCATCGGGCTTGAGCCGGGCGGAGGTTCCGGGCGCGAGGTGGGTGTACCCCACTGCGCAATTAGGGGAGGATGTGGGGGCTGGCGCTGACGGGACAGTTGATGTGGACATGTCAGAAGCTGCCTGGGTGGCAGCAGGCGTGGCGGAGACGGATGTACTGGACTGTGCAGGAGGTTGTGAACAGGCAGCCAGCAGGGCAGCGGTGAGGAAAACCGAAAAAACGTATAAAAACCAGGCTCTTTTCATGATGCACTCCTTTAATAAAAGCATAGTATGGGAGAAAGCACAGCCATGAGCCGATCATTTTCCATCAGGGGGCCTGCCGGGTGTGTGATCCAATTATAGTACTGGCGGCCAGGCTCTGGCAGGTTCCGAGGGTGAATCGAATAAATTCCAACGTTTCTTCTCACGCAGATTCTCCAAAACAGCCTGACGCAAACCCTCCGGCGAAATCATATTGATCGTAGTGTTGACTTGGGGGGTAGGGGGCGGGGGATAAGGGGTGGGAAAGGGCCCGTTCCCTCAATGGGAACGGATCCTGATCTGACCGTCTTCCACCACCCAGGCAGCCGTGGCGAACTGCTCGATGAAATAGCGGTCATGGATGACAGCCAGCACGGTGCCGGTAGTATTTCGCCAGGGCCTGCTCGAAACGCGCCCGGGAGGGGATGTCGAGGTGGTTGATGGGTTCATCCAGCAGCAGGAAGGTGCAGCCCTGCGCCACCAGCAAGGCCAGTTCCAGGCGGGCGCGCTCGCCGTAGCTCATCTCTGCCGCACGGGCGCAGCGGGTCGTCGCCGCTGAACAGGAAGAAGTGCAGGAAGTGGCGGGCTTCGGTCTGGTTGAACATGCCGGCGGACTGGATGGTTTCCAGCGGACTTTTCTGCAGGTCGAGGTGTTCCTGTTCCTGGGTCATGTAGCCGAGCTTGACGGAGGCGCCCAGCCGGACGGAGCCGGAGAGCGGCTCCAGTTTCCCGGCGATGGTGCGCAGCAGGGTGGTTTTCCCGCAGCCGTTCGGACCGGTCAGGGCGATGCGTTCCCCGGCGCGGATGTGCAGGCGGATATTTTCGAGCAGGGCGGCGTGGCCGGGATAGCCGATGGACAGGTTCTCGGTCACCAGGATATCGCGGCTCTGGTGTTCGGGGGCGGCAAAGTCCAGTTTCAACTGCCAGGAAGGCTTGGGTTTTTCGACGATCTCGTCCGATTCGAGGAAGCGTTCCAGTTTCTTTTCACGCGCCAGGGCTTTGACGGCGACCTTCTTGGCGATGCGGCGCACATGCGGCTGGCGCGGGGTGGTGGACTGTTCGACCTGCAGGGCCTGCTGTTTGGTGCGGGCGATATCCTGCTGGATGCGGCGGATCTCGGCCACCTGGTCGCGATAATCGTCCCACTGCTTTTCACGGGCAGCCAGGAACTGTCCGAGATAGTCGCTGTAGTTGCCGGCGTATTCGTGCAGGCGATGCGTTTCCGGGTCGAGGTCGAGGATGCGGCTGACGGTGTTATCCAGGAAGGCGCGGTCGTGCGAGACGATCAGCGCCGCGCCGGGGAAGCCCGCCAGCCAGCCTTCCAGCCATTCGAGCATGCCGATATCGAGGTGGTTGGTGGGTTCGTCGAGCAGCAGCAGGTTCGGGTTCGGAGAGCAGCAGGCGCGCCAGCATCAGGCGGGTCTTCTGGCCGCCGCTCAGAGTTCGCCGACCTTCGTTTCTGGTGGGTATCTCAGACAGGCCCAGGGGAACCAGCACGTTGACCGGCTGCACGCTGGCACGTTCCAAGAGACTGCAAGGCTTCGTCGTAAGCGATGTTGGAGATTTTTATCGGCTGGGTTGGCGGCCAGGGCAGCGGCGAGTTCGATGAATTCAGATTCCGTGTCATGGAGCGGATGCGGGCGCACAGGCCTCGGCGATGGTCAGGGCCGGGTCAAGTTCCAAGCCCTGGGGCAGGTAGCCGATGCGCAGGCCGGGGCGGGTGTGCGCCACCAGTGCCGGAATCAGGCTTTTCCTGCCCGGCCAGGATGCGCAGCAGGGTGGATTTCCCGCAGCCATTCGGCCCGATCAGGCCCGAGCCGGTCGCCGGGGTTGATGCTGAAAGTAATGTCTTGCAGTACGGTGTGGATGCCGTAGGTCTTGGTGATTTGATGTGCAGAGAGCATGGACGATCCTGTAGTTAACGAAAAACCGGGGGCATACGCCCCCGGCCGGAATCAAAACCAGCGGGTTGGGTTGCCCGGAATTCAATATTTTTTTACAGGGTGTCTGTCATTCCTTGTGCTCCTGAATCAGTACGGCGAGGAAATTATAGCATATATTTTGTTGAGCAGAGAACGGAGAATAGAGAGCAGTGGGGGGAGACGAAAATGCCAAAACGACGAAGAACGGTTATTAGATTGTGAGAGAAGCATATAGACCAGACACACAGTTGACACATGATTTGTCAGGATAAAATGTTAAAACTACGGGTTGTGCTGGTATTCCCAGCGCCCGATTGGCGATGTCATGTTATCATTAAATATGATAATTTGTTTCCAAGGAGAAATTATGAGCACTGAAGGAAAAATCGAGCAACGCGTGGAAGAACTTCTCAAAAAAATGACCCTGAGCGAGAAAGTATCCATGCTCTCCGGGCAGGATATCTGGAATACCGTACCGGTAAAGCGCCTGGGGATCCCATCCATCACGATGACGGATGGCCCGCACGGGGTGCGCTCCACGGCTCCCGAAGCCGGCCGCAAAATGGGAGCGGTCACGGCCTTCCCGACCGGCATCTCGATGGGGGCGGCCTGGAACCCGGAGCTGGTGGAGCAGGTGGGGCAGGCCCTGGGCGAGGAAACGCGCGGCATGGACTGCGACATCCTGCTGGGGCCGTGCGTCAACATCGTGCGCGACCCGCGCGGCGGGCGCAACTTCGAGACCTTCTCGGAGGACCCCTACCTGAGCGGCCGGACGGCGGTGGCCTACATCAAAGGCGTGCAGAGCCGGGGCGTGGGCACTTCGCTCAAGCACTTTGCCGCCAACAACTATGAGATCGAACGGCACCGGGCCAGTCTTCCAACGTGGATGAACGCACCCTGCGGGAGATCTACCTGGCGCAGTTCGAGATGGCGGTCAAGGAAGCCCAGCCCTGGACGGTGATGTGCTCCTACAACCGCATCAATGGCGTGTATGCCAGCCAGAACCATCACCTGCTGAATGAGATCCTGAAGGATGAATGGGGTTTCCAGGGCGCGGTCGTTTCGGACTGGGCCGCCAACCATACCATTTTCGAGTCGGTCCAGGGCGGCCTGGACCTGGAAATGCCCGGCCCGGCCAAGTATTACAAGCTGCTGGGGGAGGCCGTCCAAAACTGGCAGATCGACGAAGCCGCGGTGGATAAGGCGGTGCGGCGCGTGCTGCGGCTGGTGGTGCTTTCCGGCCGGATGGACAAGCAGAGTTCATCGAAAGGCGCGGTCAACACCCCGGCGCACCAGAAATTAGCGCGCAGCCTGGCCGAGGAAGCCATCACCCTGCTCAAGAACGAAGGCGGGCTCCTGCCGCTGGGCAAGGGCGTCAAATCCATCGCGGTGATCGGGCCGAATGCCGCCGAAGCGGTCATCGAAGGCGGCGGCAGTTCCAGGGTCCCGCCGCTGTACCGGGTCAGCCCGCTCGAAGCGTTGCAGAAACAGGCTGGACAGCAAGGTCAAGATCGAATATGCCAGCGGCAGCGATAATGTGGATGAACCGTTCACCATCCCGACCACCTGGCTGAAGGGCGGTTTGCACGGCGAATTTTACGAAGCCGCCGATTTCAGCGGCGAACCGATCGAAGCCCGGGATGGCTTTGGCTCGGATTTCTGGTGGCATATCGCCTGGACGCCGCTGCAGATCAAGCCGATGGCGATGCGCTGGACGGGCAGCCTGACGGTCCCGGTGGATGGATCGTATAAGATCGCCCTGAACCATGTCGGCAAGGTCAAGCTCTTCCTGGACGGGAAAGTCCATCCTGGAAAGCGTCTGCCCCGAAACCCGGCACGGCGGATATGTTCACCCGGGGTGTGACGGTCCAGAAGCTGCAGGCCGGCAAGACCTACGAATTCCGGATGGATTACGTGCGCTACCCGGAACAGGAAATTGTCAATTACAGCCTGGGGATTGGCCTGACCTTCGAGGCGGGCAAGGATACACGCCTGGCGAAAGCGGTGGCGCTGGCCAAACGCTGTGACGTGGCCCTGGTCTTTGCAGGTTACCCGGATGCCTTCGAGAGCGAGGGCACCGACCGCCCTTCCATGGATTTGATGGGCAAGCAGAATGAACTGATCGCGGCGGTGGCGCAGGCCAACCCGCGCACGGTGGTGGTGCTGAACGTGGGCGCCCCGGTGAGCATGCCCTGGGTGGACCAGGTGGCTGCGATCGTGCAGGCCTACTATCCCGGCATGGAAAACGGCAACGCGGTGGCAGCCGTGCTGCTGGGCAAGGTCAATCCCTCCGGCAAGCTGCCGGTGACCTTCCCGGTGCGGCTGGAGGACAGCCCGGCCTATATCAACGCCTCCTATCCGGGCTGCCGGGAAGTGAACTATGGCGAAGGCATCTTTGTGGGCTACCGCTATTACGACAAGAAGGAGGTGGCCCCGCTCTTCCCGTTCGGGCACGGGCTGTCTTACACCAGCTTTGCGTACAGTGACCTGAAGGTGACGAAGAAGGTCAAAGCCGGCGAGAAGGTGGAGGTCAGCCTGACGGTCAAGAACACCGGCAAGGTGGCCGGGAAGGAAGTGGTCCAGCTGTACGTGAGCGATCTCAAGTCCTCGCTGCCGCGCCCGCCCAAGGAATTGAAGGGCTTCGCCAAAGTGGCGCTAGAGCCGGGTGAATCCAGGACGGTGGCTTTTACGCTGGATGAGCGGGCCCTGGCGTTTTACGACCCGCACAAGCAGGCCTGGGTGGCCGAGCCGGGCGAGTTCGAAGTGCTGGTGGGCAGCTCGAGCTCGAGAGATATCCGGGTGAAGGCGAAGTTTACACTCGAGTAATGGGTTATAAAAGAATTTAACACAAAGGAACACGAAGCTCCACGATAGACTGAGTTGTAATGCACTTTCCATCATCGTCTGACTACGAGAAGATCCCTGGTCTTGAGTGGGCATCCTTGCCTAATGGATGAATATAGTATATACTATTAGTATATACTAAAGGTGAAATATGGAAACTGCCAAATTGTTTCAAAACGGGAAAAGCCAGGCGGTACGTCTGCCCAAGGAATTCCGCTTTAAAAGCGAGAAAGTCTATGTGAAGCGTATGGGCAACGCAGTAGTTCTGCTGCCCTTCAGCGCTCCATGGCAGTCGTTGGTGGACAGCCTGTCGCTCTTTTCCAGTGATTTCATGGAGGCGCGGGAACAACCACCCGTACAGAAACGCAAAAAGGTCTTCCAATGAAATACCTGTTGGACACCGATATTTGTATCGCGCTTATCCGCCAAAAATCTGAAAGCCTTATCCAGAGACTGACAAAGCTCGTGCCTGGGGATGTGGGAATTTCTTCCATTACGCTGGCGGAACTGTTTTTCGGCGCATCGAAGAGCTCCTACCCGGAGCAAAACAATTCCGCCCTGGAACAATTCATATTATCCCTGGAACTTGTCGCGTTTGACCAACAGGCAGCCCTGGCCTATGGAAACATCCGTGCAGAGTTGGAACGTAACGGGAATGTCATCGGATCAATGGATATGCTAATCGCTGCTCAAGCAATCAGTCTTGGCGTAATCCTGGTTACCAACAATACCAGGGAGTTCAATCGGGTTTCAGGACTCTTGCTGGAGAACTGGATTTCAGCACCTGAATGAAACCCAACTCCCGGAAAGAGATGAAAGAATTCGGTTCGCTGGGAATTGCCGGGACGAGGGAGCCATAATGGCGGACAGCGGCATCCTGCCTCTTAAGACTTCCGAAGTTTCAAAAACTTCGGAAGTCTGGGTGGGCGCAAAGGGACTCGAGCCCATGGCTTTCTTTGTGTAAAAGAACGGGTCCCTTAATCGTTAAATCTTCATCTCGTATACCCGGTACCGGCGCAGGGGCGTGGCGCCCAGTTTTTTGATGGCATTGACCATCGGCCAGTTGTCTTCCAGCACGTAGTTGATCTCCATCCATATATCCGGGGTGTAGAGGGTGTCGTGCATGGCGCGGTAGATCAGGCTGTCGATGGCCTTGCCCTGGTATTCCGGGACCACGCCCAGGGCGAACATGCGGTAACGGCGCAGGCGCGGGATGCCGGTCAGAATCTTGATGAACCCGAAGGGGAACATGTGCCCGTTCAGCCCCTTGAGCAGGCTGTTGACATCCGGCAGGGTGATGGCGAAACCGATCGGCTTGCCGTTGGGATCCTCGGCGAACAGCACGCCTTTCGGCTGGAGCACCGGCTTCATGTCGCGCGCCATGGCCTGCACCTCGGCCTCGGTGACCGGCGAATAGCCCCAGTTGTCGATGATGGTGGAGTTGGCCAGTTCGATGATGATCTTGACCTCTTCATCATAATGTTTCATGTCCAGCTGGCGGATGCGCACGTTGTAGCGTTTCTGGACGGCATCGGTCAGCTCCATGATCCGGTCGGGCACCTGGTAGCCTTCCGCCGCCGAGATGTACCAGCACAACAGATCCTTGACCTTCGCCAGGCCGAAACCGGTCAGATGCTCTTCGTAATAGGGCGGGTTGTAGGGGGCCATTACCACCGGCGACGGCTCGAAGCCTTCCACCACCAGGCCCCATTCCTGGGAAACGAACGACCACGGGCCGCGCATGGAGGTGCAATTCTTGGTCCGCAGCCAGTCCCGGGCGGCCTCGAGCAGGAGCCGGCTGGCGGCGAGGTCCGGGATGCATTCGTAATAGCCGAACAGCCCGATGCGTTCCTTCCAGAAATCGATGGCCAGGGTATCGATGAAGGCCGCGATGCGCCCGATGATATTTGCCATCCTCTTCCAGCAGGAAAAGCTGCCACTCGCAGTGGTCGAGCAGGGGATTGCGTTTCGGGTCGAACTGGCCGCGCTGTTCGTCCCGCAGCGGCGGAACCCAGACCGGGTCGTTCTTATACAGCCGGTAGGGCAGGTTGAGGAAGGAGGTGAGGTCTTTTTTGGTCGTGACAGGGTGGATTTGCATGGGAGTCTCCAGATGGTTTTCCATATCCTAGCAGAAATTGGGGGGCGGCGCAATAGGGCTACATCAACAACTTCCCATTCTTTTTCAGCCAGGCGAGGCGGCTTTTTGTAATCCGGCATGAGTTCCCCCACTTTATTCCAGAATGTCTTGGAATGGTTCCTGATCTGGGTGTGAACCAATTCATGCATGACAACATAATCAATCACCTCCGGAGGCGCCATGACCAGCCGGTAGGTGAAGCTGAGCGTGCCGCGCGAACTGCAGGAGCCCCAGCGTGTGCGCGCCGAAGAGATGCGGATTTTTTGATAGTGGAAGCCATGCTTGCCGGCCAGATAAGGCACACGTTCCGAAAGGAGCAGGGCTGCCTGCCCCTTGTACCAGCGCACGAACGCCTCTTCCGCTTTTGGCAGTTCTGATTTAGCCAGGTGGAAGGAATCACCTTTAAAAGTCAGGGCGGCGCGCTGGCGCGGGACAATGCTGAGGGGGTAAGCCTGTCCAAGATAAAGGAAGATCTCGCCTTGCTCGTAGCGTTTGGAGGGCGGCGGCGGGGCCGCCCGCAGCCTGGCCTGGTTTTTTGCGATCCAGCCGGCATGGCTCTCGACGAAGGCGTGGATGCGACTCTCGGCCAAGCGCAGCGGGGCGCGCACGGTCAGCCTGCCGTCGCGTTCGATGACCAACGCGACCGTTTTACGGCGGGAGCGAACCAGCCGGTCAATGGGGATGGACATGCGGCGATTGTAACCGAAACTGCTCATTTATCTGCCAATCTACTTCAAGTCCCCTTCGTCCGACCGGTCGCGAACACGTTATAATTCTTTATAGGTGCCAAAGGTGGCAGAGGGACCAAAGGTACCAAAGGTATCTGATGTACCTGAGGTACCTGAGGTGATAAATACGCTGAGGGTTCTGGAAGAACTATGAGAATGCTTAATAACCTGTGGGCTGGTTTGGCTAAGAGGATGTGAAAGGGAGCAAAGCATGGATCAGGATATTTATTACAGATTTGGTTGCCCGCGGGATCATCGGTGTGAATGACTGGGAACGTCAACAGCCGCGGGAGATATTGATCAATATCGTGCTCTTTACCGACCTGCATAAGGCCGGGGAAAGCGACGATGTCCTTGACAGTGTGGATTACAGCCTGGTGGCGAAAAAAGTCCTGGCGCATGCCGAAACGGCCCGGCGGCTGACTGTCGAAGCATTGGCAGCCGACCTGGCACAGGTGTGCCTGCAAGACCCACGCGTGGAAAAAGTCCGGGTACGGGTGGAAAAACCGGGTGCAGTGCGATTTTGCAAGTCGGTGGGGGTCGAGATTGAACGGGCAAAAGAAGGCTGAGGCTGGAAGATGAACAGGAACATTAAGTTCCTCCGGCGTCGGAGAACGGTGGAATCGACCTAAACCTCCAGGAATATTGCCGGGAACAAGGCGAACGGACGCGCATCCCGATTTACTGCCAGGGGCAGGAAATCCCCGGACTGCCGGATGAGATAGGTATCAGCCAACCAATAGGCATTTGTACGGAGAGGAACGAATTGTAGCCATGGACCGCTATAATACGCTTGCGATCATCAAAAAGGCAGGGGGAAGGGGGTGGATGGGGGATGCGGGCGGCTACGCACCTTATGGTTTTCCCGAGGCCTCTGTGGGGGTATACCACAGGGAAAGCAGCACAGGCAGGCGGGAAAACCGGCGAGGTTACGCGACCGCCCGCAGGCCCCGTTCCCCATTTCTTCCAGGAAACCCTACCCGCTATGTGCGATGAATATGCCAGAGAGAGTATTTGATGTTATCTAAAATCCGTGTCGCCATCCTGGACGACCATCAAAGCATCATTGATGGCTTTACTTATCGTCTTTCCATGGATCCGGAAATCCAGATTGTCGCCACGGCAATTTATGGGGAAGAGCTTGAGCCCATGCTCGCAGACCATGCCGTGGATGTATTGCTCTTGGACGTCAGTGTTCCCAACTCTGCTGAGGACCACAACTCCTATCCGGTCCTGCATATTATTCCCAGCTTGTTGCAGGAATACCCGGGATTGAGCATCCTGATCATTTCCATGTACACACAGCGTTCCCTGATCGAAGCGCTGGTCAGAACGGGGATCAGCGGTTACATTTTAAAAGATGACCAGTCTTCCATCCAGCAGTTGGATAAAATCGTGAGAACCATCGGCAACGGTGGGATTTATTTCAGTGAGGGAGCCCATTGGGAACCGCAAGGAGCAGGCACTGCTCCCATCCTTACCCCGCGCCAGTTGGAGGTTCTTTCACTATGCGCCTCCTGCCCGGATGGCGACACGGTCTTCCTGGCAAAGGAACTGGGCGTTACCAGCTCCACATTGAGGAACCTGCTATCTGGCGCCTATCTGCGCCTGGGAGTGCGTACCCGTGCGGCTGCGATTGCCAGGGCGCACCAGTTGGGGCTTCTTCCGGAAAAGCCTGACATCCGTCTGGTCACTGGCAATGCAATAAAGAAGCCACCTGTCAAGCGCAAGCGCGTAATCCAAAGCACACAAGGAACAAAGCGCCAATCGTGAAGCCGTTGTAACGGCGTCAATGGATCGGACAGGGAACGAAGCCGTCTCCCCTGGCACCCCGCCAGGGGAGACGGCTTCATGGCGTCTTTACTGCGCAGGCGTGTAAGGCAAGGCGGCGCGTTCGACTTTCTTCAGGGGAAAAACATCCACAAGTTCATACTCCCGGCTGCCGAGGCCGTATTTCTCGGCATACTCGGTGGTCATGTAAGGGTCCTTGAGCGGACCGTGCAACTGCCGGAAGGGATGCCCCTGGCGGAAATGGACTTCCATCGCCAGCGGGATATTCTCTTCGATCAGTCTGGTCTGAGCGACGGCGTCCAGCATGGCCTGTTCCACGGCGACGATATCATCCGAGCCGAAGATACCCACATCCGGCAGGATGGGCATGCTGGTAAAACCGAAGCAGTCACACACGGGGGTCATTTGCGTGGCCAGGTTGAGGTGAATGGCTTTGCCTGGCTGGAAGGTGGACATGGTTTCGCTGACGGAAATGGCGCAGGCTTCCATGAAAGTGTGGAAGTTGGCCTTGTCGATCTTCAGGCTGCCCGGAGGGGCCACTTTCAGGCAGCGCCCGCACTGGTTGCACTGTTCCATGTGCAAATGCATGGTGCCGGGAACCTTTTTGTCTTCCACGATGGCCTCGAAGGGACAGGATGCGGCAATCTGCGGGATGGCAGTAGCCGGGTCCGGGCAGTTCTCGGGGAACCAGTACTGGTCGAAGTGCATGGCGTCGTGCATCTGGCCGCGCGTCTCGCCGGTCATGCAACCCAGCGCCAGGTTCTTGATGGCGGCTCCAAAGCCATTGCTGGGATGTCCCTTGACGTGGGCGAAGTTGACCAGGAATGTGGCATCCTGGATGAACCCGGCCACTTTCCAACTCTTGATGTTCTTGTAAGGTCGTTCGTGTTCGTAATAATATTTCTCGTCCGGCCCGGCGGCGGGATAAACCGGGCAGCCCAGGACTTCGGCGGAATACCCGCGCATTTCCGCGCCGGCCGTATCCCAGGGATATATCGGCAACGAAGGGTTTGCCGCCCCCATCCTTGATGGCCTGGACGACCTTGCGCACAAAGACCGGATGGATGGTCGAATAGCCGATGTTGTTGGCAGTGTGCATTTTGATGACCACCCGCTCATCCTTTACCCGGTCGCGCAGGTGGAGTTGCTCGAGGATCAAATCGAGCTTGGCTGGTAAGGTCTCTTTGGCTTCCAGAAGAGATTGGCGTGCTGTACCGAAATAAACTTTGCTGGTCATGAGTGTACCTTTGGTCCCATGGCAAAGCCTGCACTGATGAAGGAAAAACATATATCTTTTCCTTCATAATTTACAGGGGTTCCCACTAGCCTGTTTCCTTTCGATGAGATACCGGAATTATAACGGATGGTTCCCGAAAATCAAAACCATTTTTCTAAACCATACCCTTGCGAAGGTTTTGCCACGCCTTGGCATTATTTTAGATGCAGCCTATCCGACCGGTTGTTTCTCAGCCGGGTTGACGCCTGTGCCGCGCACGTTAACCAATTTCCCCAGGATATCAAACCAGAAAGGTGCGCCCTGGGTGGCAGCCGCGCCGGTCATCAACAGCCCCAGTATCTTTACCAGCCAACTCATCATGTCAGGCGGCAGGTTGGTAACTCCCTTGCAGACAGGCTGGCCCTGGCTATCGTGGGCTGGGAATTCCCCAGACCTGGTCCGGCCTTTAACGGCAGGAGGCGTGCATTGGCGTCCTGCGGTATCGAACGCGGCGAATGTCCAGCCGAAGGGAATATTCAACGCCTGCAATTGAGTTTCCAATGCCGGGATGTTCTCCAGCGGGCTGGCGGTGGTGCTGCCCTGGGAAGCCGCAGGTGGTGCATAGCTCTGGGCCTGGGCAATAATTGCCTGGCGCAAGGTCGGTTCGCGCCAGAGGCTGGTTGCCACGTTGATCGAGTCCACATTCAATATCAGGGCCAGGATGAAGCCGATAATGAAAGCCATCAACTGCGCCTTGCGTTTGTAGGTGCCGGAAAGCCGGTCCATCGCATCGTTAAACCAGGTCTCCATGTTGACGCGTGCGGTGGCGACCACCTGGTCTGCGCGCAGGGCATAGCCTTCGGCCTGTTTGACGATGGCGGTGACCGAATCGCTCAAGCGCGGATTGATTTTTTGCAATCCCAGCAAGCCGAGGCGGAACTGGCGCATGGCGAGGCCGGTATCGGCTCCGGATTCCACGGCGGCGCGCTGTTCCTGGACAAATTGCCCATAGTACGCGTCCACTTGCGGGATAAGCGCATCCAGGCTGGGCTTGACCTCCGGATATTTCTCCCCGTAAACCTGCACCTGGAGCTTGAGGCTGTCCAGCGCGGCCGCCCCGAGACCCGAGGCAGCCAGATTCTTGGCCGTTTCCAGGATGGCATCCCAATCTGCCTTGGCAAGTTTCTGTTGTTCGGGGCTTTTGATGGAAACCAGTTGTTGATTGATCTCATCCGTCATTTCCCGGACAGGGGAATTATCCGTCCCGGCCTGTACGACGAGTGAAAACAGGGCCGCGCCGAATTTGGCTGGCCGGGATATAGGATGGCAGGCGCGCCTTTTTTCCGGTTTTTTGGGAGGCTGCATAAAGATTGGCGATCAGCGGGTGCTCATAGAACTGGCGGGTCAGGTCTTCGCTGCTCAACATCTGGGCGATGGCCTTTTCCATCTCTTTTGCACGGCTATTGAGGATGTTACCCAACCATTCCTGCAAGGACATTGTTGCAACGCTTAGAACCAGCCATACGAAAACCAGGCCGATGGCAACTTCGAGAATTTCCTGAAGGTACATGGCATCCTCCTTGATAATTAGAAAAACAATACCCCAGTATATAGAGAAATTGCCCCTTAGGCAAGGGGGCATGGAGGCCTCCTAGGACGGCTCGTTTTCGATATCGGCCAGCAGTCCCGGGATCTGGTCAAGAGTTGTGATGACCGCCTGCGGCTGGATCGTCAGTTCGCCTTCTTCCGGAACCTGGGCCCGGCGCGTGATCCAGATGCTGTATATACCCATCCGGTTCGCCCCCAGGATATCCGCTTCCGGGGTATCGCCGACCATGGCAACCTGCTCCGGCGGGACCCCGAAATGGTCCAGGGCGAGCCGGAAGATGCGCTCGTCCGGCTTGCGGATGCCACAGCCGGCTGAGGTGAGGATCGTTTCGAAAAACTGGCGCAATTCCCAACGGTCCACCAATTGCTGAACATTCTTGTCATCGGATGTGTTGGAAATCATTCCCAGGCGATAGCCCTGCTCCCGGAGCGTTTTAAGGGTTGGGATGGCGTCGGCTTCGAGATACCAGTTCTGCTGGGTGATGGAGTACATGGCATCCAGGGCTGCGCGTACCACGGAAGCCGGAATATCTTGAAAGCCTTTTTGCTGCAATAATTCGCTCAAGACGGAAAAGGTGGTTTTCTCGATTGGACTGGTACGCGCGCCCGGCATAGTAGGAATCCAGAAAAGTTTCGAATTCGCTGGAGAAAGACTTTGATCTCCAGCGGAATCCCGGCCTGCTGCAACACTTCCACCAGTGCCCGGTCGGCTTGCTCATAGATCGGCGGCCAGGGGTCTTTCGAGTAGATCAGGGTGGAGCCGAGATCGAAGAGGATGACTTTGAATGGGAGGGATGGGTTGTCCATAATGATGGAATTATAGCCTGCAAATCATCCTGGCGGCCATTAATCGACTGGTATGTTGGGACTATATTAACCGCTTTTTCTGTAAATGCCAGTCGGATCCAACTCTTCCCGCAGGATCATCAGTTCTTTTTCGGTCACGGGCTCGGTAAGGCGGACATTCGCGGCTACTTTCAGCGCCCAGCCGGTGTTTTCAATGGCCTCCCGGGCTGTCCTGCCGGGATGCAGGGCGGTCAACACCAGTTCGCCGGTTTCGTCGGGCTCCATGTAACCGATGTCGGTCACCACACCAACCGGTCCCTGGCCGCGCAGCCCGGCTTTCCTGCGCCCGCCCAAGCCGTCCAGGGCGCCGGCGGAAGTCAGGAAATCCACTTTTTCGGGGAACCGTCGTTTCTGGTGGGGGGTCATGATGTAACAGCGATTGGCCCAGGCGGCAATCTCCTGTGCTCCACCGGAACCGGGCAAGCGGACTTTGGGATGCGTATAGTCATGGCCAATAAAAGTGGCGTTGATATTGCCGTACTTATCGATCTGCGCACCGCCCAGGAAACCCACATCCACGTTACCCCGCTGGAGGTAGTTTGTAAAAATATCATACATGCTGACCACCGAAAGCGCCCCGCTGACCAGGGTGGGATCACCGATGGAGAGCGGCAGGCGAGCTGGGTTCCGCCCCGATGACGCCGGCTTCGTAGATCATCACCAGGTTCGGGGCATGGGTCCGTTTGGCGAGGTTGCAGGCCAGGTTGGGCTGTCCGACGCCCACGAAGACCACGTCACCGTTCTTGAGCAAACGGGCGGCGTTAACAATCATGAGTTCAGAGGAAGAGTAGTCCATAGTATTCCTATTTATCCGCTAATCTCCACTAATCTTCACGAAAATATCCAAGAGAGCGCGGTAGATGATATTTTGGCGCCGTTGCAACCATCCGCTTCCATTGCAAGTTGGGATGGCTTCCAAAATTAATAAGTATGCCAAGTTTGATGCCGGTAGCTTTCAGATAATTGAGCAATTGCGCTTCTTCACGTTCGGCGAGATCATCAACAGCTTTAATTTCAACGATCAGTTTGTCATAGACAAGAAAATCAGCAACATACTCTTTTTTTCAGAAGAACATCTTTATAGCAAATAGTAATTCCTCTTTGGGAAATAAAAGGAATTTGTCTTTTCCCGAACTCAATCTCTAACGCTTCTTGGTAGACGGGTTCTAGAAAACCGTCCCCGAGAGTATTGTAAACATCCATGGCTGCACCAATAATTGCATATACTTCATCTTTGAAAACCAACTCTGCCATGAAATTTTCCTATTCCATTAGCGGGGATTAGCGCAGATTAGCGGATCAATAATCCCCATAATTGACCGCCTCACTCAACCTGGGGCGAACCTGCAGGTGTTCGTGCACCTCCGTTCCAAGCTTTTCCCAGTATTCGGCCCGGTCTTTGACGCCATAGACCCATTCGTCCAGGTAGGATTTCACCGCCTCATCCGATTCGCTGATCTTGTCCCATCTCAGGTAAAAATCATTGTCCCGGTCGTAATATCCCTGTGCGTAAGAGGGATGCGAGGCATATGGGACGTGACATACCGCGCCGACAATGAAACCGGGGATGAGCGTGCGGTTCGGGTCGGAGCGGATGACGGACTCGTCCACGATTTCTTCGGCGGTCAGGATGACGCGTTTCGCCGCGAAGGCAGACTCCTTCTGTTCGCCGATGATGCCCCAGAGATGCGCGTTGCCATTCGCGTCGGCACGCTGGACATGGACGATGGCAACATCCGGGTTCAGGGCCGGGACGGTGATGACTTCCCGGCCGGAATACGGGTCAACCACGCGGCGGATGAGCGGGTTGGCCTGTTCCAGGTCCGTGGCGGCGGTCTGGTTCATCGGCATGAAGGGCAGACCGGCCGCGCCGGCCTGCAGGCGCGAGATCATGCCGAAGTGGGAATATTCCTCCCATTCCAACCGGCCCTTTTCGATGGCAGCGCGCACGATGCGCAGGGAGCCAACGCCCGGGTTGCCCATGTATGAAAAAATCACTTTGCGGGCACATCCGGCTGCCACCATCTGGTCGTAGATCAGGTCGGGGGTGGCGCGTGCAAGCACCAGGTCCCGTCTGTGCTGGCGGATGATCTCGTGCCCGGCTGCGAAGGGGATCAGGTGGGTGAACCCGGCGGCATAGACGGTATCGCCGTCATGCACGAATTGGGAGATGGCCTCTGAGAGGGGCATCAATTTAGTCATGGCATTTCTTTTGTTCATTTTGTCTTCACGACGCTGGCGGCTTCGTGCGCTGGCCTTGCGGATTGACTCAAAACGTCCGCTGTCACTGGTTGGTTTATTCCGCCGGAAAAGAAGTCCGATAAATAACGCGACAAGGGAAACGAGCAGGTAAGCCGTATTGATATCCTTGCTCAGGATTGATCCAACAAACAGGATCATCGAGGCAAGGCCGATCAAAATGAAGAATGTGCCAAGGCGATGAACGGTTTGCATCTTAAAGACAGGGGCACGGTGACCCTTCGACAGGCTGACCTGTGCCCCTGGACAGGAATATTATTTGATGAGCGTGCGGATCTGCTCGTGCATGTAGAGAGGCAGGTAGTAGCGGCCGCCGGAATTCTTGCCGCTGGAACCGGAGCCTTTCCAGCCGCCGAACGGTTGGAAGCCCGGCCAGGCGCCGGTGGTCGCGCCCTGCGGGCGGTTGGCGTAGGTGACGCCGGCTTCGATTTTATCGAAGAACCAATCCACTTCCTCGCTCCGATCCGTAGAAGCCGGCCGTCAGGCCGTAGTTGACATCGTTGGCGTGCTGCATGGCCTCGTCCAGGTTTTTGACCTTGCCGATGGTGGTGATGGGCAGGAACATCTCATACTTCCACAGGCGATGATTCAACGGCAGGTCGGTGACGAGGGTGGGCTCGCAGAAGTAACCCTTGTCGAAGATGCCGCCGGTCTTGACCTTACCGCCGGTCAGGAATTTGCCGCCGGCCTGGTTGATCTCTTCGGTGAAGTTCTTGAAGTCGTTGTAGGAGTTCTGGTTGATGACCGGGCCGAGGAAGTTGGCCCGCTCGGTGGGGTCGCCGATGGTCAGTTTTTCGGTGGCGGCTTTGAGCTTGCCGGCCAGTTCATCGTAGACCGGCTCTTCAATGTAGACACGCGAGGCCGCCGAGCATTTCTGCCCCTGCAGGCCAAAGGCCGAGCGGACAATGCCGGCGGCGGCGCGTTCCAGGTCGGCGTGGCGCGAGACGATGGCCGGGTTCTTGCCGCCCAATTCCAGGATGATCGGGCGGACATACTTGCCGTGGGCATAGTCCTGGAACATCTTCATGCCCACGTCGAACGAGCCGGTGAAGGTCACGCCGTCCACTTCCGGGCTGTCCACCAGGGCCTGGCCGAGGGTCCGGCCGGGACCGGTGACGAAGTTGCAAACGCCTTCCGGCAGGCCGGCATCCCGGAAGCATTCTGCCAGCAGGCGCACGATCCAGGCGGTATCGGTGGCGGGTTTGATGACCAGGGTATTGCCGGCGACCAGCGCCGCGCCGGCCGGGCCGCCCGTCAGGGCAAAGGGGAAGTTGAACGGGCTGACGACCAGCCAGACGCCATAAGGCCGCAGCACCGAGAAGTTGGTGGCATCGTAACCGACCAGCGGATCCTTGCCCATTTCGACGACATAGCCGTTATTGGCTTCCATCTGGTCGCAGGCATAGCGGATCAGGTCGGCGGTCTCGGCGATGTCGCCCAGGCATTCCATGCGGTTCTTGCCAACTTCCAGGGCCATGGCCGGGCCCATCTCGAACATGCGCTGGTCGATCAGGTCAGCCGCTTTTCGCAGCAGCTTGACGCGCTCCTGCCAGGGCGTGTGGCTCCAGCCGGGGAAGGCCTTGCGGGCAGCCGCCAGGGCCTGCCGGGCGTGCTGTTCGTTGCCTTTCTGCATGACTGCCAGCACCCAGTCGGTGTTGACCGGTGAACGGTCGTTCGTATTTTTCGTCGGCAAAAACATCCTTATTGTTGATGATCATGGCGTATTCTTTGCCGAGGCCCGCCTTTGACTTTGGCCAGCGCTGCGTCGAAGCGGGTGTGCAGTTCTTCGGGTGGGTTGAACATGGTTGCGTAGGTTAATTTGAAATCAGTCATATCAGAGCCTCCTTGAAAAGTTCCGGAAATCTACCAGACCAGCCTGGTTAAACAGAGTAACTTGTCGGACAAGCATAGTATAGTATAGAGGCGCCGGAACGTCAAAACAAAACGTCGTCGATTTCCGCGTGACAAGTTTCCCGATGTCGGAAGGTTTTTTTGGATGGATCGATCAGCCGAGGATATCGTTTACCACGTCGCGTGCCCAGTAGGGGGTCTGTCCATTGCGCGAAAGCCGCCGGACGCCGTCCAGGTGATTACCCAGGGTGACGATCGCCGGTTCTTCCATCTTTTCCCCGTTCCGGAAGCCAACCTGGCCCAGGCCAACGCAGGCCAAAAGGCCGTTGCACAGGCAGCGCCGGCCGGTGGTATTGAGCGGCAGGCCGCGCTTGCTGATAAAATCATCCAACGCCGCAGCCGGGCAACGCTGGAAAAGCCGGCGTGTTCCGTCTCCGGCCGGTTTGCTGAGACCGCGCTGCTGCAACAGGCCAATATCGCAGACCCGCAGCCGGTCAGCATAAACCGCGTCGTTGGCAAGGGTATCGTCCAGTTGCACCACTTTAAACGGGAAGCCCGTGGGCGAGAACAGGGTGGTCAGCACCAGCCCGGAATCATCGGTCCCTTTTTTGAGTTCATGCAGGATGGCGCTGCGGTAGGTGGATTTCATGCCGGATTCCTCGGCCAGGGCGAAGACCGAGCCCACCTGGACGCCCGTAGCGCCGGCGGCCAGGGCCTGTTCCAGTTTTTCCCGACTTCCATAGCCACCAGCCAACCAGAAAGGCCGGCCCACTTGGCGGATTGCCTGCAGGTCAGGCTCATCTTCCGGGCCATAGATGGGCTGTCCTCTTTCATCCTTTTTGAGAGGCCCCTGTGGCCCGGCGTTATGGCCTCCGGCAGTGTGATGCTCGATGATGAAGCCGTCAGGCGCTTCCGTTTGACTTTGCGCCAGGGCCTGGACCAGGTTTTCCAACGAAACTATGGCCAGGAAAGCCGGCCGCCGCAGCGGATCTCGGGCCAGCCTGCCTTCCGCCACCCGGCGGGGATCGAAGGTGATGTGGAAGCTCTCACCCGACTCGCGATACAAAACCGACAGCTCGCTGGTCACGGGGGCATGTTCTGCCAGCCGGGAACAGGCCGCTGGCAGGCCATCGGGATTGCCGGCTCCCACGATGACGCCATCCACGCCCGCCAGCATCGCGCCGTACATCGTGTAAATCAGAGGCAGTTCGACCTTATGCAGGAAGTTGATGAATACTTTGCCATCATATTCCTGCGGGGTACCTTGCCCCTGTTTGGCCAGCCAGACTTCGGAAAAGCCGGTGGCGATCAGGAGCTCGACGGTCTCCGCCTCCATGGTGAGCGCCACGGGTGCAGCCGGCTGGAGCGGCGCCGGGAGGATGTCGCTGCCATCCTGTGTACGCACCATTTGCTTGGGGGCATTCTTGAAGCGGGCAGCCGGCGCTTTGCCGCCGTCAATGAAGTAACGGTTAATGATCTTTTGGCCGATGGCTACACCGAACAGGGCGTCAAAGGCGGCCAGGGCGCGCCGCACATATCCACCGGGATCACCCAATTGCAGCAGCCGCACGTACACCACATCCAGGCCGGTGCCGGAGACCGTCCCGGCAGTTATGCCGGGCTTCTCCATTGCCACGGCTCTGGCCAGCCGCCAGTTGGATACGTAAACGCCCATGCCTCCCTGGATGAGTTTTATTTTTTGCAGGAATTGCATGATTTCAGACCTTTCAATAGGGTTTACCGTTAATGGCAAGAAAATTCACCACAAAGGCATCAAGCCACGAAGTTAGATTTGTTTTTTCCACTGAACCATCCAGTTGATGATTAATTGCTTTATATAACCCCATTATTTGGTGCAAGGTATGAGTGAAGAGTGACAAGTAAGAAGTAAGAAGGGAGAGAAGTGTTGCGCACCTGCCAGGTGCATAGCACTTTTAGAGGGCGCTGTGGAATTTTGCTGCCTTCTGTTCTCTGCTCCTCTTCCTTCATTCCTGCTTCATCCATCTCTGGACTGCCTCGTGCGGGTATCGGTAAGTTGTCATTGCCTCTAGCAGTTTCTCCGGCTCGGTCTCGCAAAGCAGGGCGGCGCGGTGTTCGGGGAAAAGGAATTTTTCGGCCTGGGCCCGGTCGAGCATTTCTAGCAGTGGGTCGTAGTAGCCATCCACATTCAGGATCCCGACCGGTTTCTGGTGTTCGCCGATCTGCGCCCAGGTGAGCGTCTCGAAGAGTTCATCCAGGGTACCGTAACCGCCAGGCAGGGCGATGTAGCCATCCGCCAGCGCGTACATGCGGGCTTTGCGCTGGTGGATGGTGGCGGTCACTTCCAGGCGGGTCAGGCGGGTGTGGGCCAGTTCAGGCGTGTTCATGCTTTCGACGATGCACACCGATGACCTGGCCGCCGTTTTCGAGCACGCTGTCGGCCAGCGCGCCCATCAGGCCGGTCTTTCCGCCGCCATAGACCAGGGTCAGGCCGGCCCGGGCGAGTGTCTCGCCCATGCGTCGCGCTGCCAGGAAATATTTCCGGGAGGCCCGATTGGCAGAGCCGCAGTAAACGCAGATGGATTTCATTAGTTCTCCTTGAGCTTGTGTCCTCAAGACTTGATGATCAAGGTCATCAATAGTCCAGATTTCACCGATTTGTAATCAAATACAAGTATATTCTAGACATCTGCAATAGACAACAGCGTGTTAGAGTTCTATTAGATAGACCCTCCAGTGCTTGACCTGCCTTTGGGCGGGGTCTAGAATGGTATATACAAAGTGTGCGCTATGGAATACAAAGATTATTATAAGATCCTGGGCGTTCCCCGCAATGCCAGCGCCAACGAGATCAAAGGCGCTTACCGCAAACTGGCCATGCAGTACCACCCCGACCGCAATCCCGGGGATAAGCAGGCCGAAGAACGCTTTAAGGAGATGAACGAAGCCTACCAGGTGCTGTCTGACCCGCAGAAACGCGCCCGCTATGACCAGTTGGGTGATCCTACTCGCAGTGGCAGCAGAACGGCACGCCTGGCAACTTCAACTGGGGCCAATGGACTGCCCAGCCGGGCGTACAGGAAGTCAATTTCAACGACCTGTTCGGCGATGGGACCTTCTCGGATTTCTTCCGCTCCATTTTCGGCGGGATGAGCGCCGGTGCAGGCAGTGCGAGGCCGGAGCCGGCGCGGGCGCCTGCCATCCACACAGCAGCCGGTCACCATCAGCCTGAAGGAAGCCTATACCGGCACCACACGCACCCTGCAGACCGGCAACCGGCGCGTCGAAGTGAAAATCCCCGCCGGAGCGCGCCAGGGCACCAAAATCCGGGTACCGGCAGCGGGTCCGGCCGGAGTCCGATGGCAGCCCGGCGGATCTGTACCTTGTTCTGGATGTGGCCGAAGATCCCGCTTTCGAACGGGATGGGAACGACCTGCATACCCAGGTCACGATCGACGTTTTCAAAGCCATTCTAGGCGGCGAAGTGGAAGTCAAGACCCTGGCCGGTAAAGTCTCCTGACCATTCCTCCCGGCACCCAACCGGAACAGGTCTTCCGGCTGGCCGGGCGCGGCATGCCGCAGTTGAAAAAGCCCGGGAGTGAAAGGCGACCTGTACGTGCTCGTTAAAGTGCAAATCCCCAAGGGGTTGAATGCCCGGCAGAAATCCCTGCTGGAGCAAGCCTCAAAATCAAAATAATCGGCCCACATCGTCCTGCGTGAATGGAAAGGATCAGGTCCAGGTCCTCAAGCAGAAGAAATGGAGAAATAAAATGAATAAAAAGTTAAGTTTTATCGTTCATTGTAGTGGTTCTGACAGTCACCATGCTGGCCTGCCAGTTCAGCGGCTTGGTGCCAACTGTCACCCGCACCCATACCCACTCCCACCACCTCGACGTCCGCGGCTCTTCCGCCTGTGCAGCCGGGGACCTCGGGCGACCAGCAGGATCAACTCGTGGCGCTCTATCAGGCGGTCAATCCGGGCGTGGTCACCGTCCAGACCAGCACCGGGCTTGGCTCCGGCTGGGTCTACAGCAGTGACGGGTATATCGTCACGAATGCCCATGTGGTGGGCACCGAGACGAAAGTCGAGGTGGATTTCCCGACCGGCACTAAGGTCTATGGAAATGTCGTCGGCGCGGACCAGAACTCGGACCTGGCCGTCATCAAGGTGACGGTACCGGCCGACCGAGTTACATCCGCTTTCCCTGGGTGATTCGGACACTCTCAAGGTCGGCCAGACCGTGGCCGCCATTGGCGATCCCGAACTCCTGACTGGATCGATGACCACCGGGATCGTCTCGGCAGTGGGACGCAGCCAGCCCGGCAACGTACAGGCTTCCAGCGGTACGTTATTATGCCACCGGCGATATCATCCAGACGGATGCCCTGCTCAACCATGGCAATTCCGGCGGCCCCCTGCTCAACCTGGATGGCCAGGTGGTCGGCGTCAACTGGGCAATACAGGTGGATACCAGAGACGGCTACCCCTCCGGGATCGGGTATGCCATCTCCATCAACACCGTCAAACGCGTGGTCCCGCAACTGATCCAGACCGGCAAGTTTGCTTACCCTTATCTGGGCCTTTCCACACAGGATAACTTGCCGTTGGATGTGATCAATACGCTTGGATTGAAGAGCACCACCGGTGCGTATGTGGTCGCAGGTGGTCCCCGGCGGGCCGGCAGACAAAGCCGGCATAAAGGCCGGGACAGTGGCAACCAGCATTCCAGGACCTTAACTCCGGCGGCGACCTGATCGTTGCCGTGGATGGTCAACCGGTGACGGTATTCGACGACCTGATGCGCTATCTGATCCTGCATAAATCCCCGGGAGATACGGTCACCCTGACCGTCCTGCGCGGCGACCAGAAGCTCGATATCAGGCTTACGCTGGGTACCGCCCGTCGTAATAAACTACAGCTTTCAGCCATTAGCTACTGGCATTTAGCTGTCAATGCGGGATCGGCATGGTCTAGAAATGAAAATATAGAGTGCTGGCGGCGTGAGGCCGCTCACACTCTATTTATTTAATGCGAATCGTTAATCATTGCCATTGTGGACGGCTTTCAGGCAAAGCGTTCTTCTTTCCAGACATCCGCGCTGTTGCTGTATCCGGCCTTTTCCCAGAAGCCCAGCCGGTCGCGGCTCATGAACTCCAGCCCGCGCAGCCACTTGGCGCCTTTCCAAAGATAGGGGGTCTGGAGATCATCCCGCCCGGGGATGGCGCCCACCACACCCCGCAGGGGATAGCCGTGGTCGGGTTCGATCGGTTTGCCGTTGAAGTGGGTCGCCAGCAGGAAATTTTCCTGCAAGACCACTTCCAGCGGCAGGTTGACCGTGAAGCCGTACTCGGCATGCTGCATGACGAACTGCGCGGCCGGCTTGATCTTGATGAGACCCTGCTCCACCAGCGTCCGCACCGAGACGCCCTCCCAGACTGGTATCGGCCTTGCTCCAGCGTGTCACGCAGTGGATGTCCATGGTCACTCTTGTGCGCGGCAGTTGGTTGAATTCGTCCCAAGTCCAGCGCACTTCTTTTTCCACTTCGCCCCAGACGCGGAAATCCCAGGTGGCCGGGTTGAAGGACGGCACCGGCCCGTAATGCAGCACCGGGAACTTGAGCGTCAGCGCCTGTCCGGGGGGCAGACGGTTTTCATTGCGGAGGCGTTCTTCTTCCTTCCTGCGGTCGGGGCCTTCAAAACTGAACATATGCGACAACTCCTGTCCGAATTATAGCATGATTATGTGGCGGGTTACGGTATAATCCCCTCGTGGCTCGTATCTGCATCATCCCCAAGGCAACCAATACCGGCGGTGTGACCTCCTTCCAGGCCAAACTGGCGGCGGGTCTGGCAGCGCGTGGAATCCAGACCTGTTTCAACCTGGCCGAAAGGCCTTACGAGGCGGTCTTGCTCACCGGCGGCGTCCGGGACCTGGCCGGACTGTGGCGCGCCCGCC
Source organism: uncultured Chloroflexia bacterium (assembly GCA_963746015.1). GTDB lineage: Bacteria > Chloroflexota > Anaerolineae > Anaerolineales > Villigracilaceae > UBA877. The sequence continues at coordinate 48,577 of CAVUZS010000003.1, read as the reverse complement.
GCAGCGGCGCCCGCATCGTCCAGCGCCTGGATGGCATCAACTGGCTGCACCGCCGCCTGCCCACCGGTGCGCGCCACTTCCTGCGGGCCGAATATGGCAACCGCCTGCTGGCCCTGCTGCGGGCCCGCTTTGTCACCCAGATCGTCTACCAATCCGATTTCGTGCGCGAGCTGGTGGCGGGAGACGCTTCGGCCGCGAGCATGTCCCATCGGTTGTCATCCACAATGGCGTGGACCTGTCGGTCTTCACGCCGGATGGCCCGCACGAGCGCCCCTCCGACCGTTTCCGCCTGCTGCTGGTGGAAGGCAGCCTGCAGGGCGGCTATGAGAGCGGGCTGGAGACCGCGCTTGGACTGGCCGAACGGCTGGCGGAAAGCCTTCCGATCGAACTGGTGGTGGCTGGCCGGGTTTCCCCGGAACTCCAGTCCGCCTATCAGAAGCGAAGAGCCGCGTCCCCATCCACTGGGCCGGACTGGTGCCGCATGAGCAAATCCCGGCCCTCGACCGTTCCGCCCACCTGCTCTACTCGGCCGACCTGAATGCGGCCTGCCCGAACTCGGTCATCGAGGCGCTGGCCTGCGGCCTGCCCGTGGCGGCCTTTGCCACCGGCGCGCTGCCCGAACTGGTCACCGGCGACTCCGGGCGGCTGGTCCCGTACGGCGGGGACCCGTGGAAGCTGGACAAGCCGGACATCCCTGCGCTGGCGCAGGCCGCGGCGGAGATCCTGCAAGACCAGGCGCGCTTCCGCATGGCTGCCCGCCAACGCGCCGAAGAAGCCTTTGGGCTGGATACGATGGTGGATCGCTACCTGGATGTGTTACTTGGATAGACTGGGAATTAACCACCAAGTCACCAAGACACGAAGATTTCTTAGAAGAAGGGCATGGTCAGAACCGGAGTAAATATTCCGCTCCCGCCTGGGACAGATGAGATTGCCACAAAAATTGTGGATGCGGCTTACACTGTCCATAAGGCGTTGGGGCCGGGGCTGCTGGAAAATGTTTACGAGGTTTGCTTCTGTCATGAACTAGAAAAACGCGGCCTGTCTATATCAAAGGCAAGTGTCTGTACCTATCACATATGATGGAATTACCTTTAACGAAGGTCTCCGCCTGGATGTTTTGGTCGAGGGCAAGGTAATCTGCGAATTAAAAACAGTGGAGAACTTGAACGATGTCCACCAGGCACAACTGCTTTCTCAAATGAAATTAACCGGTAAACGTCTCGGTTTCCTGATAAACTTCAATGTTGCTGTCATCAAATATGGCATAAAGAGAATGATCTTATAAATTTCGTGTCTTCGTGCCTTGGTGGTAGAGTTCTCAATGCGAAAAATTCCTTCTATCCATCGCGGCCTTTGCCGCCAAAATCCTGCCCAACTCCGTCAAGCAGGCCATCTACAAGATCAAGCCGCTGGCGGCCTTATCCGCGGCGGGCTGAACCGCGCCGCGCCGACCGGATTGACGCAGGTCAAGATCGCGGCGGGTGACCTGGCCGGTTACACCATCCTGCTGGATATGCAGGTCGATAAGGATTACTGGCTCGGCACCTATGAGCCGGAGTTGCAGGCCGCCCTGCGCGATCTGATCCAACCCGGCGCGATCATCTACGATGTGGGCGCCAATATCGGCTATGTCTCGCTCCTGCTGGCGAAAGCCGCCGGGGAGAACGGGCACGTGTATGCCTTCGAGGCCCTGCCGGAGAATGCCGAACGCTGGCGCAAGAACGTGGCGCTGAATGGGATGGAAGCCCGGCTGAGTCTCTTCGCCGGGGCCGTGACCCAGGTCCGCCGGCCCGGTGCGCTTCCTGGTGCATGCCTCCGGCGGGATGGGCAAGGCGGCCGGGTCGGCCGGGCGGGAGGACCAGTACCAGTCCGAAATCAGCGTCCCGGGAATCTCGCTGGACGAGTTTGTTTACGGGCAGGGCAACCCGCCGCCGCAGGTTGTCAAAATGGATATCGAGGGCGGCGAGGTGCTGGCCCTGCCGGGCATGCGGCGGGTCCTGGCGGAGGCGCGCCCGCTGATGCTGATGGAACTGCACGGGCCCGAATCCAGCCGGGCGGCCTGGGAAACGCTGACCGCCGCCGGTTATCACGATCTGCTGGATGCGGCATGGTTACCCGGTTGTCCCTTCGCTGGAGGCGATGGGCTGGAAGGCGTATATTGTGGCGAAGCCGAAAGAATTAACACGAAGTCGACACGAAGCGCACGAAGGATAGAAGGTTAATTGACTTTTTGAAATTAGATAATCTTGTGGAGAAAATGAAAACTCGTTCTGATACGGCTGCATTTCTCTGGCTGGGGCTGGTCCTGCTGATCGCCCTGAGCATTGCCTTCCTGCTGCCGGTCACCCCGCAGGATTACTGGTGGTACCTGCGCGTCGGGCACGACACGCTGGCATCCGGCGCGGTGCCGCGCCTGGATACACTGACCTTCACCCAGGCCGGCACGCCGGTGGACTACCAGTCCTGGGGCGCGGCGGTGCTCTTCTGGCTGATCTACCAGCTGGGCGGCCTCTCGCTGACGGTGCTGCTGCGGGGTGTGCTCCTGGCGGCAACCTATTCACTGGTCTGGGCGACGGCACGCCGGGCCGGGGCGGGCCGGCTGGGAGCCAGCCTGGTCCTGCTGGCGGCCGTGCTGACCTCCAGCAACAACTGGTCCGTGCGCCCGCAGTTGTTTGCCTACCCGCTTTTTGCGCTGGCGTTATTCATCCTTTATACCGCTGGCAGAACGGGGAAAAGAAAGCCGTCTGGTGGCTGCCGCTGATCAGCCTGGTGTGGGTCAACCTGCATGGTTCCTTCGTGATGCTGATCCTGCTGGCCGGGGCGGCGCTGGTCTTTGGCCGGGGCGACCGGCGCTCCCTGGCGCTGGCTTTTGCCGGGGTGCTGCTGGCCACGCTGGTCAACCCGCGCGGCTTCGGCGCCTGGACGTATGTTTTCAATTCCCTGACGGTCCCCTCCAGCCAGCTGTTCTCCGCCGAGTGGCTGCCGCCGGTCAACACCGGCTGGCAGATGAACATTTTCTTCCTGTGGCTGCTGGGTTTCCCGCTGCTGGCGGCGCTTTCGCCGCGCAAACTCGACCGGCTGGAATGGACCTGGTTCCTGGGCTTCGGCTTCCTGGCGCTGTGGGGCGAGCGCTACGTCATCTGGTTCGTTTTCATCCTGGTCGTGCTGACCGCCTGCCTGCTGGCGGATTGGGAGAAAAAATATCTTGGCAGATCGAAGCAGACCCTGCCGGCTTTCAACCTGGCCCTCAGCCTGATTTTCATGCTCCTGCCGCTGGCCTTCCTGCCCGGCCTGCGCGAAAAGTGGTGGAAGCAATCCCCGCCTGCGACAGAAAACACACCCATGGCTGCGACCGACTGGCTGGCGGCCCATCCCGACCTGCCCGGTCCGCTGTGGAGCGAGATCGGCTTCTCCAGTTACCTCGAATTTGCCCTGCCGCAGCGTCCCACCTGGATCGACACCCGTTTCGAAGTCTTCCCGGTGGAACAGTGGCAGGCCTATCAAGCCATCACCGATGCCCGCTACGATTGGGAAAGCCTGCTGGATGCCACCGGCGTGAACCTGCTGATGGTCTCGCCGCAAAACCAGCCGGAGCTCCTGTCTGCGCTGGAAACCTCCCCGGCCTGGTGCGAACTCTACCGCGACGCTAGCCGTGTTTACCAGCGCTGTGGAGGTGGGATTGAAGCAACGAAATTAACCGGAGTGCGAAGAAGCGAAGTTTAATAAATTTGTGCGTCATCTTCGCGGTTGAGAAAGTGCGCATGGCAACGCAATTTGACGGCAAACTGGCCCTCCAGCAGCGTGTCCTGACGGCCTACCGCGCGCCCTTCTTCGACGCGCTGGCGCAGGCCTGCCAGGGCGGGCTGAGCGTCTGCGCCGGCCTGCCCCGCCCGGAAGAGTCCATCGCCGTTACCGATCAATTGCATTTTGCGGAATTCGTTTCCGTCCAAAACAAGCACCTGTTTCAAGGGTCCTTTCTATCTTTGTTACCAGCGCGGCTTGCCGGCCTGGCTGGAAGACTGCTCCCCGGATGCCCTGATCGTGGAAGCCAACCCGCGCTACCTGGCGACACCGGCGGCCGTCCGCTGGATGAAGCGGCGCGGCAGGCCGGTGCTCGGCTGGGGGCTGGGTGCGCCGCCCCCCTCCGGCTCCCCATTTTCTTCAGAAATGGGGGAGAGCAGATGGGCGCTCTGCGCCTCTCCTTCCTGCGTCCGTTCGATGCGCTGATCACCTACAGCCGGCGCGGCGCGGACGAGTATGCCGCCCTGGGTTTCCCGGCCGATAAGATCTTCGTGGCCCCCAATGCGGCGGCCGCCCGCCCGTCTCAACCGATGCCATCCCGCCCGGCGGGATTTGATGGGAAGCCGACCGTGCTCTTCGTGGGCCGCCTGCAGGCCCGCAAGCGCGTGGACCTGCTCCTGCAGGCCTGCGCGGCACTGCCTGCCGCGCTCCAGCCGCGCCTGGTCATCGTGGGGGATGGGCCGGAACGCACTGCCCTGGAAGCGCTGGCGAAAACGAGTCTACCCGTCCGCGGAATTTCCCGGCGCCAAACATGGAGCGGAACTGGCCGCTTATTTTTCCGCCGCGGATCTGTTCGTCCTGCCCGGCACGGGCGGACTGGCGGTGCAGGAGGCCATGTCGTATGGCCTGCCGGTCATCATGGGCCAGGGCGATGGCACGAATGACGAGCTGGTCCGGCCCGAAAACGGCTGGCAGATCCCGCCGGATGACCTGCCTGCGCTGGCGGAAACCCTGCGCACGGCGCTTTCGGACGCGACACGCTTACGGCGCATGGGCGCCGAAAGCTATCGGATTGTCAGGGAGGAGATCAATTTGGAGAAGATGGTGGGGGTCTTTGTGGAAGCGCTGAATTCAGCGTTGAAAATAGATCACGCGAATTTACGCTAATCTGCGCTAATTAAAGACAATCTGCCCGAATATTGTGTCAAGCTATGATCGAACGAAGTAAGTGCGTAGCACTTCTTTAGTCCTGCCCTTCGCCATACAACTTGCGATGCACGATGCTCAATGCCCGCACCTGCTCGGCGGCGTGGTAGGACGAGCGCACCAGCGGGGCAGCCTCCACCCACCGGAAGCCGATCTCACGCCCGTACTCGCGCAGTTCCTTGAACTCTTCCAGCGTGTAATAGCGGGCGATCGGCAGGTGCTTCTTGGAGGGCTGCAGGTACTGGCCGATCGTCAGGATGTCCACGCCCCAACTGCGCTGGTCGCGCATGACGGCCTTGACTTCCTCCAGCTCCTCGCCCAGCCCGACCATGATGCCGGATTTTGTCAGCACCTCGGGGTCGAGTTTTTTGGCGTTGCTGAGGATGGCCGCGCTCCATTCGTAATGATCCTGCGGCTGGACCTGCTTGAACAGCCTCGGCACGGTCTCCACGTTGTGGTTCAGGATTTCCGGGCGGGCGTCCATGACGATTTTCAGGGCTTCCAGCGAACCTTTGAAATCCGGGATGAGCACTTCCACCGAGCAGCCCGGCAGGAGTTGGCGGATGCGGCGGATGACCATGGCAAAGATCGGCGCGCCGCCGTCCTTGCGGTCGTCGCGGTTGACGGAGGTGATGACGGCATGTTTCAACTGCATGGATTTGACCGCCTGGGCCACGCGTTCCGGCTCCAGCCAGTCCAGCGCCTCGGGGCGGCCATGCTTGATGTCACAGAAGCCGCAGGTGCGCGTGCACACGTCCCCCAGCATCAGGAAGGTGGCCGTGCCCGAGCCCCAGCATTCGCCCATGTTCGGGCACATGGCTTCCTCGCAGACGGTATGCAGCGCCTTGGAGCGCATCAGCGTTTGCAGGTGCTCGTAGGTCTCGCCGGAAGGGGCGCGCACTTTGATCCACTCCGGGCGGCGGAGTGGGGTGGGGATGACACTTTCAGGATTGATGACCCGGTCACGGGTGGGGGATACAGGCATATATACCTTCTAAGGGTTTTTATTTATTGTGCAAAAGACCGGCTGCAGGCTGACCGTGGTGCAGTTCACCCACGTCCCGGCGAAGTCAACCAGCACATCGATTTGCGTGAAGTTTTCATCATATTGGCCCAGGAAGAGGCGGCGGGGCCGATCGATCAGGCTGGCAACAGGGCTAATGGTGCTCAGGTGCTCCTGGCGCGCCAGGGCCGGGTCCACAGCGGTGTTCTGGTGGTCGATCGCGAATTGGATCAAGTCATTGGTAGCCACCAGCGGCGCACGCAACTGCTGGTTGATCATGTCGCCTAGCATTATACTCGCCAGAAAGATAACCGGGATAAAGACGAAATACGGCATCAGGCGCCCGGCCGGGCTGGCGGCGGGGACAGCCTGGTCAACCAATGTCAGCTGGAGCAAGCCAAGGATTCCCAGGAAGATGGCCAGCCCAACCGTGCCAAACCCGGTCCAGGCCCGGACGGTGGCAGTGATGGGATAAGCCGGCAGCCTGGATCGCAGTCCCGGTTCGAAGAATATCATCAGGCGGGGAGCAATTTTCAAGGGGATGTCGATTACCAGTCCAGCAATCAGGTAGCCTGCCAGCACCCAGAAAAGGATGCCCAAGAACGCCCTGTTTCCGAGGAAGGTGAGCAGGGCCGCCAGCGTGTATACCATGACAAACAATATCGTCCCGACCAGGAAGGGTATCCAGGGATAGGCGACATGCGCCAGGATGAGCTGGATGGTCTCAACCGCCCACAGGGCGGATGAAAAAGCCAGGCCGGTAATGGCACCCAGCAGCAGGGTGTAGTGGAAATTCCGGCTGTTTAGTGCACCAACCCGCTTGGTGGGATGGGACAGGAGGGTTGGTTTCGGGATCACCTGGTTGGGGGATGGGAATGCAGACATTCAGTACTACGGCTTGACTTGCGAATTTATATCATATTATTCTAACATATTATATCACACAAGATTTTTCTTCCCCAACCTATTCCACGGGTGTGCATCAAAATTTCGCGGACAGAATGAAGGCGGCCCTACCGGCCCCCCTGTCCTACGGACATCCCCCCGGTCCATACATACTTGTAAATGGGGGGAGCAGTGATCGAGGAGGCTTATTGTAGTCTGAATGTCTGGCAGGAAAGCATGTTGCGCGAAAAAATGACGCACACCCCTATTCCACGAATCCGTTCAGGTAGCCCAGAAACGGTTTCATCGCCCGGCAAATGGTAACCACCCGGCCTGCAAAATCACGATCGAGGACCTCCGGCTGTGTGAATTGATGCACAGCCGTGATTTGCTTTAGTCGAAGCAATTCAATTTCCGGATGAGCCCGGTCGTATCCTTTTGGCGCAGTCTTGAGCCGGTCCCCTTCGACCGCTCCAAACGCCGCGACAAAAGCCCGGGCATGCGTGAGCTGCTTGAACGCGGCTGCATCCTGGCTGATCGCCTGTCGAAACCGCTCCAATTGCTCCGGCGTAGGTTCATGCAGCCCGCCGGCGACCATGGACTGCCCTTGCGGCCCGATGGAAATGTAGTAACCAAGCCGGGTGGCCTTCCATCCACCCGGCGCAATATTGGCAGCCAGGTTGGTTTTGTAAGGCGATTTGTCCCTGGAGAAGCGGATATCGCGGTAGATGCGCGCAATACAGTCCCTGGCCGATAAGCTCTGCAAATCATCGGGTACCCTGAATTCATCGATGAGGCCATCAATGAACTGTTCGAATGTTTTACGGGCAGTCTCATAGGCCGGGCGGTGTGCGTCGAACCAGGGCTTGTTATTGTTATTGCTCAATTCGTCCAAAAAACTCAGGATTGGTTCCAGGTTAAGTGTAGCAGGCATGGTTTTTTCGCTTTCTGATTGTTTGGCATGGAAAACGCTCAAAACCCAGGGGCACCAGTGTTGGGCGGGGCGATAAATTGGGCAGTATCATATACACGGTCAGCCGGATTGATGAGCCTTTATGCCATCAAGCAATTCCGCCACGGTAGCAGCGGCCTTCTGCGGCTCATATGCTTTGATACCTCTCATCGAAATTGAGAGGCATCTTTGGTTGAGATCGTCACTTAATATTTTAATGAGAACCCCTGGGCCATCTTGCTCCTGCCCATTGAACCAAGTTGTCTCTACGCCACAGGTGGGTGAGCCGTTGATTCCCACCAGGCCCATTATCTCGAAGCCATTCTTACGGTATTCTTCAACTTGAAAAACGATGCTATTGGCAATCTCGCGACAGAGGGCCTTTCCGTTCTCACCGGCCATTCGCTGGGCTATGCGGGTATCCTCTTCTTCGACAGTGGAACATTTGCCTCTGTCAACCTGACGATCAAGGCCAAGATACAGAAGCTCGGGGCAAGGCATCTGGATGATCCCGACACCTCTTTCAATTACAATTCCACTGAGATCCTTGATCGCCCCAGGATAGTGGGCGCACCGATCCAGTTTGGCATTCTGATTGAGGACGCAGTGGGCCATGAGGATGATCTTCTTGCTTCTCTGATCTTCAAACACGGTTGTCTTCTCCGGAATAAGGTTTTGTCAATTGCATGATTTGGGGATAAATGCTACTGCCCGCCTAACTATGGTTCTGTATATATATCATACACTTTGAGCACAATATATGATTCTTTTCGGGTTTGGCCAACAAACTGCGCTGACCTGCCGGTGGTTATGCAATATGCCAGAGACATAAAACTCAACTCAGATTGAGTTAGCATTTTTTATCGTTTCCAATCTAAATACCGGATACTTCGAAGCTATTTTTTCAAACTCTGCAATTGGCGCATCTTTATTTATCGGTATATGCGGCCGCGCTCCAGGCGCAAGCTGTAAATATGCCTTCAAGATCGGCGCTCTCTGGCCGACTTCCACCTCCTTCAGGAGGACCTGCTCAGTCATACCGTGTCGAAGCTTGGCTTTTCCCCCGGCTGCCTTGACGTTTCGCACCCAGTTCGTTTCCTCTCCCAACATGGATACCAGGTATCTCTCTCCGTTCATTACCGTCATCGCAAGCGGAAAACCGATCATTTTTCCTGATCGTCTCCCTACTACTTCCAAAGTGACAAAGTGGTTGGGAGATATTCCCAGCGAGTGAAGGAATGCCCAGCCCTTATTTATCATTTTGGTCAATTCATTGGGGCGCCCGCCACGGTACATCCATCTTTTTAAAGCCATTTTTCCTCCAGATAATTTGTTGTACTTCGAAAATGCCCAACAGCAGGTTCTGCAGCAGCGTGCCAGGCGGCACTAGGCAGCACCCATTTCGCCTTTCGCTATTAGTCTTTGTGCAGTAATAACGGCGATGGCAAAGCATAATGCAATCAGGCCGAAAACTCCTTTGCCGCACTAATAGTGTTGGATTTTGTGGTTCCCCTATTTTTTGTGCATGGCGTGCCGCGACAGGAAGTCCAGGATGATCCCATCCACTTTTTGACGGAATTGGATAAAGAACATGTGACGGCCTTTGTTAATAAAAACCAGCTCTGCTCCGGGGATCCGTTCTGCCAATAAATTCGCATTTTCCCTGGGACATACCGGATCATCGCTCCCTTGCATTACCAGGGTAGGAGTAGAGATACCGGGGAGCAGATCCCAGGCATCATGCTGCTCGCTGGCTTGTGCGTGCAAGTCCTCTGCATAGGCAGGCATCGGATTCTTTATTTGACCCGCCCATGCTGCTGAAAAACTGGATTTGATTGAGGCCGATGGTTTTGGAAAACAGCAGGCCCATTGCCCGGGTACCATCTTTTCCTGCCATGATCGCCTTCGTTTCGGGAGAAGGGGGTATGCCATGCGAACGGCCGGCTGTGGAACAGGCCAGCACCAGGGTTTGGAAGCGGTCCGGATAATCGATCCCCAACCATTGGCAGATGGCTCCGCCCATCGAAACCCCATAGGCATGTGCGTGCGGAATTTGGAGATGGTCCAGGATGGAGATGGCATCGCTCGCAAAGACCCGGGTGGAATAAGGGGGCGTTTCCGGCTTGTCACTCTGCCCGGTGCCGCGTTGATCATACACGATCACCTGGTAATGCCTGATAAAATCTCCTCTGACGGTATTCCAGATGTGATGGTCGCTGTTCCTTCCCGCGACAAGCAGGAGGGGCTCCCCTTCTCCAATTATTTCATAATAAAGACGTGTGCCGTCCTGGGCAGATGCAAAGGGCATATCTCGATCCTTTCAAATCCTACAGAAACCTATACCGCTTATCATACAACAATTAGTTCAAAAATGCCCAACTATTATCCGTTCATGTATTCGTCCGACAGCGTACCCGTATTCGTGTTGAGAATCACCCGCTCGAATAAAACGGTTTTCATCGTTCAAAACGAGCCCCGATCATGAATACTTTGTGAGAACTCTGGAGGTTTTATCCTGAACAGGTTACTGGCCAGTGTGAAGAGGGATATACTTAGCATTGCAGCGCAAGGTCGTTTGGAATGCCCGGGAAAGAACCATAATTATCCACTAATACCACTGTGTGGCACTCGTCCACACTAATCTTTACTAATCTGTCTTTTATTCGTGCTGATTAGCGAAGATTAGCGGATTCTGATCTTTGTACTGCCAACATTGAGCTGTAATATTAGTCAGTGTAAACTTTACTGTTATATGCACTGCACAAGCGCTAGCCCATGGAGCCGGTATGAAATTCCTAAAACGTATCTTTACCTGGTTCGGTGATGCTTTCCTGGCAGTGCCAGTAAGATGGAAAATAATCGGGATCGGGCTGATCCCCGTTTTGATCCTGGGACTGGCACTAAACTACTGGGTTACCAGTGGGTTGTCGGACTGGCTCTCGCACCTGCTCATCGATGAACGGGTCCAGGCTGCCATGAGTGCCGGCCGGCGCAGCGTTACCCTGGTGACTTTCCTGGCAGCGGCCATATCGGTTTACGTTTCTTTCATTCTCGCATACATCGTCTCGCGCCCAATCTTGAACCTGCGGGAAATGGCCCGAAAAGTTGCTTCCGGACAACTGGATGCCCGCGCCAGGGTGTGGGCGCGTGATGAAATTGGCCAGCTTGCGATTGCAATCAATACCATGACGGACCACCTGGTCTCCACACAAAAGGATCTCTTACGCACCAATCGCCGCCTGGATGTCATAAACCAGATCGCCCTCGCTGCCGACGACCAGGCGGATATACACGATGTTCTATATATCCTTTTACAGAAGATCCTCGCGGCGGTCCACCTGGAGGTCGGATGGGTATACCTATTGGATCCGGAACGCCAGCAGTTTCACCTGGCAAGTTGGGCAGGCGTTCCAGAGGATTTGGGGGATGTTCTCATCCACCAAAGCGAATCCGCACCGTGCGCCTGCCAACGATGCCTGCTGCAAAACGCCCAGAATGTTGCGATCCAAGTTATGCCCTGTGAGCACCTGGAAACCCTCCCGCTTGCCGGAACCGGCATGGCCCATATCACGATCCCATTGGATGCACGCGGCCAAAGGCTGGGAGTGATCAACCTGCTCTGCGACCAAAACACCCTGCTCCTGCAGGACGATATGGATCTGCTTGTTTCGATCGGCGCACAGGTATCCGAGATCGTTGCGAATGCGTGGCTGCGCATGAAGCTGATGGAAAAGGAGCTTTCGCGCCAGGCCCTGCTGGAATCCCTGGTGAAAGCGCAGGAGGAGGAACGCGGTCGATTGGCCCGCGAACTGCATGACGGCGCCGGGCAGACGCTGACAAACCTGCTCGTGCGGTTAAAGACATTGGAAAAGAAGAATTCGTCCCCCGATACCAAACCGGCCCTGGAGGGGATGCAAGAGATCGTATCAAAGACGATCGAGCAAATCCGCGGGCTGGCCTATCGGTTGAGGCCGGCGGCCCTGGAGGAATTCGGCCTTCCCACGGCAATCGAATCGCTCTTGCAGGAGATGGCCGAAAATTCGGGCCTGAAAGCCACCTGCGCCTGCGAGTTGGAGAATTATAAGCTGCCAGAAGATATAGAGGTCGCCTTATATCGAATTGCCCAGGAAAGTGTCACGAACATCCTTAGACATGCTTCTGCCGCTGAAGTCAGGGTGGAGCTAAGACCGATTGGGGACGGGATTCAACTGCGCATCGAAGACAACGGCGTTGGATTTGACCCTGTCCACCTGCCCGGCAATTCAGGCAAACGGCATTTGGGCCTGGTCAGCATGCGCGAACGGGCAGAAATGCTTGGTGGAACGTTGGATGTATATACGGCTCCCCGAAAGGGAACGACCATACAGGCCATCATTCCACTCCCAGAGACGAGGCTGCATGAAGTCTTAAAGAAATCACCATCTTACTTGTCGATGACCACACCATGCTACGGGAAGGGTTAAAGGCATTGCTGGAAAGCGAAGCTGACATGCGGGTAATTGCCGAGGCCGATACCGGCAAACAGGCCATCCAGCTTGGGATTGCATTACAGCCGGATATCATCGTCATGGATCTTGGGCTTCCGGACATGAATGGCGTAGCGGCTATTCGAGCCATCCGGGATAAGAACCGAAAAAGCCAAATTATCGTCCTCTCCATGTATGCCAATAAGGAAGTCGTGATGCAATCCATCGAAGCCGGATGCGCCGGGTATGTGCCTAAATCTTCAGCCCACACCGACCTGCTGGATGCCATCCATACGGTCCTGGAGGGGAAACGATTTTTACACCCTACCGCCGCCACCGCTTTGGTCGAGTCAATCACAGCCGACCAGCCTTTACAGGAAAAATTCGGGGCCCTTTCCAACCGGGAGCAGGAGGTGCTGAAGCTGACCGCCAAGGGGTTCAACAGCCGCGAAATCGGGGAGAAGCTGAACCTGAGCGCCAAGACCATCGAGACGTACCGCCAGCGCGCCATGGAAAAACTCGACCTGCAGCACCGCTCTGACCTGATCGAATTCGCTTTCAAAGTGGGGCTGTTGAATGAGGACCAGGATCGCCAGGAGAACTAAACCTCTATCAAGTCCGATTTTTATTCCAAGCTCAATCCAGAGGCTGTCCCAAAAGGCCTTTCGAGCATCCGGAGGCCGCCAGACAAGGAGGTCTCCGAGTTTGTTTTATGCAATATGTAGGGCGAAATACGCTTACGGGCACACGTAAATTTCGCCCTACTTTTTAGACGGCCTCTTTTTGTCGGGGAAATTCCTACAAAATACCAGCCTTTTCCCGCTACCGAAGCGATTCCATTATTGATATGATATTCGTAGTTGAAAGTGTAACGATATTTAATTTTTCTCTGAGATTGGAGGAGCGATATGCAAGATCAAGATAAGTCAAAACTCAACCGAAGGGATTTCCTGCGTTTGATGGGATTGGGCGCCGGAGCTGCAGCAATCGGCTCAATGCCTCATTCCGTCGCGAATGGTCTCCTGACGGAGAAGCTTGCGGATAACCGCAACTTCGATTACCAGGCCTTTTCGGACGCGGCCGGACGGCCCCCGCGACCCTGGTGGGTGAAAACGGTGGATACACCCACTGTCGAGATCGACTGGACGAAAATGCAACGGTTCAACGAGCGTTATGACCCGAAGAAAAATACTGGCTCCGTACGAGGAGCAGGCTTCGCGGCTTATGTCGGCAAGGCCAAAAACGATGCATTGACCGCCCAGAATACCGCCGTTCTAAACGACGGGGTAAAGAACAACACCCCCGGTTACACGCTTAGGGATCAAGCTTTGAACTCGGCCCAATCGGTGGATGCAACCATGAGTTTCCTTGGGCCCCAACAGGCAAAAACGCCGGATCAATGGGGTGTTCCGAAGTGGACCGGTACGCCCGAGGAAGCGGCGCGCATGCTGCGTGCGGCTTTCCGGCATAACGGCGCAGGTACGGTTGGCTTTGTGGAGCTCGACGATAACACCCGCAAGCTGATCTATTCGGTCGACCCGGATGGCAAGCAATTAATCTTCAATGATGACCCCCAGCCGTCCGAAACCGATACCACACGTGTCATTCCCAACTCGGCCAAATACGTGATCGTCTACACCGTCCAGATGTCCGAGGAGACTTTCAAACGCGCCCCCACCGTCACGGCGCAACAAACCACTAGCTTATCCTACAAACTCGGCCGGATCATCCAGAATTCCATGCAGGAATTCCTGCGCGGCCTGGGATATATGGGCCTGGGCGAGTCCAGTTCGAACGCTCTCGGGATCGCGCCGGCATTTGGTGTGCTGGCCGGGCTGGGAGAACTCTCCCGCTTGAACCGCTTGATCACACCCGAGTTCGGGCCGATGACGCGTGTGTTCAAGATGATCACCGACCTTCCAGTCGCTACCGATAAACCCATCGATTTTGGCGTTATGAAGTTCTGCCGTTCGTGCAAGAAATGCGCCGAAGCTTGCGGCGGCGCGGCCCTCAGCTTTGATACGGACCCAACGTGGACCACGCGTGGCCCATGGAACAACCCAGGGCATAGGGCCTATTTCGAGGATTCGGTAAAATGCATGACCTACTGGAAGTCAGTAGGCACCAACTGTGGCATCTGTTTTGGCGTCTGCCCCTTCTCCAAGAAGAATAAGGCCTGGATCCACAGCCTGGTCAAGGCGACCGAATTGACCGTCCCGGTGATGGATGGCTTCCTGCGCAGCATGGATGACGCCTTCGGCTATGGTGTCCAAAAGGATCCGGTGGCTTGGTGGGACCTGGACCTGCCGGAATACGGGCACGACAGTAATATTAAGGCTTAACTTAAGGAGATAGCCATGAGCGACAAATTTGTCATCGAAATCAAGAAACGGCGTTGGTATGAATGGCTGCTTTGGGTCATCTGGTTGGGCGTGGAAATCTTTGTACTACAGTGCGCCATTGCCAGCCGTGCAGAGCTGGAACCACGCGTGGCCACCATTTTTTGGATCACCTTTGCTGTTTTACTGGTGGGCGCGGCGGTTGTCTATTTTATGCGGCGGTCCGGGCGAGCCAAATAACCCTACCGCTCGGTTGCAAGCACTTTCACGAGGAGAGGCTGGAAAGCCTCTCCTCTTAACTTGTTGAGAGCATTACCTTAATCCGCTTGAATTATGATGTAATTCACTGGAGTTAGCCAATTAATCACCTTAGAATGCTGGATACGAATGGAAGCGACTAAAAAAGCACTCCCTGGGAACAAGATCCTGCGGACATTGAAATCAATCCCATTTTCACGCCGGGTGTTTGCGGTCTCGATCATATTGGCCGTAGGCGCTTGGCTATATGGGTATTTTTCCAGCGGGACGAACATCGTGCCCATGGTGCCGGATGTTATTCCCGGCACAATCCGCGTCGAAATACGCGGCAATCTCTATGTCGGGTTGGACCAAAAAGGCGATGTCTCAGGTTACGCTGCCATTGGACAGGGCCAGGGCTACGGAGGGCCCGTTGAAATGCTGGTCGGTATCAACCCGGCTGGCACGATAACGGGCGCAGAGATCGTCACGGAGCGTGAAACCCCCGGCTTCTTCCGATTGATCCTCAGCCACAACCTGGTTGGGCAATTTGTGGGATTGAAATTCAATGCGCCGCTGACCCTTGGCCAGGATGTCGATGCTGTCAGCGGTGCTACGTTCAGTTCCGAAGGCGTGGCCGCATCCATCCGTGCGGCAGTCCGTGCGATAGCCAAAGGTGGGTTGAATACTGCTTTGCCACCCGAGAAGACACCAATCCAGTTTGGAATTCCAGAAATTACCCTGATCGGTTTGTATGCAGCGGGCTATTTCGGCCATAAGCTGCGGAACGGGCAATGGAAACGTCGAATCCGGTGGGGGACATTGTTGATCGGCATGGTAGTGGTAGGTTTTATATACACGGCCCCGCTGACCATTGCACAGATCATCACTCTGTTAAGCGGCTATTGGCCTGACTGGCACAATAACCTGTACTGGTATATGTTAATCGGCGGGATATTGTTCGTCACCACGGTGGATGCCAAGAACCCGTACTGCAGTTGGTTTTGTCCGTTCGGGGCGGTCCAGGAGTGCCTGGCAAAAATTACCGGGGCCAAACTCTACCGGCCGCGAGCCTGAACGATTTCTTTACATGGCTCCAACGCGGCCTGGCCTTTGTGGCTGTTCTATTGGGACTGGTGCTGCGGCGGCCGGGTGTTGCGAGCTACGAACCGTTTGCAACCCTGTTCGATTTACGCGGCAACGCCCCCGAATGGATCTTCCTCGCCATCGTCCTCCTGGCAAGCCTGGTGATATATCGTCCCTTCTGCAATTATCTCTGCCCGCTCGACCCGGTCTATGACTTTATATCGGAAGGCCGCCGGTGGACGTGTCAAGCGTGGCAAACGTGGCGGAAGAAAATATGGAAAAAATGAAGAGAGCCTTGTTAACCGGCTATGTTTTAGCTGGCGTTGTCCTCATCCTTCTTATCTGGGTACAAGGGTTTACCAGCATCGAATTGTCTGGTGTAAGCAATACACAAACCCCAACGACGATTGGATACATTTCACCTACTCAACCTCCTCTGCTAACAAGCAATCCATCTGCATCCCAGGTACCCGACCAACAGGCCCCAGGCCAAACACCAACCCCGACCGCCGGGCAAGCCCAGCAAGCGACTCCAACCGTAACGCAGACTCCCAATGCTACGCAAACCTGGATTGCGGACCAGAATAACGGATAGACATAATCATGGCGAATACTGAAAGACCTCAGAAAAAAATATCCAGGCGCGATTTCATCAAGATCGCGGCGGTTGCCGGTGGTGCACTGGTGGCGGGCGAGCTATTTCACCAGTTCTGGAACGCCCAAAATGCCACCATCCGGGATACCCGCATGTTGATGGGAACGGTCATCGATATCACCCTGGTTGCCAAGACAGAAAAGCAGGGCCGGGATGCAATCGATGCGACCTTTTCAGAGATGGGGCGATTGATCCACTTTTATGATTACCGCGATCCCAACAGCGAACTTGGCTGCCTGAACAAGCTGGGGGTGGCAGACCAGCCATCCCCGGAACTAATCGGAATCCTCCAACAGGCCGGGTATTTTAGCAAGATCAGTAATGGCGCGTTCGATGTCACTGTCCAACCCGTTCTGGCTGCTTACCAGGCCGGCCGCCCACTAACAAAACAAGAGCTTGCCTTGGTCGATTACCGTAACGTATTGATCCAAAATGAGAAGGTTATTTATAAAGTCCCGGGAATGCAGATCACGCTTGATGGGATTGCCAAGGGGAAGATTGTCGACGGCGGCGCGAGCACACTGCGATCCTTGGGATTCGAGAACGTATTGGTTGAAGCAGGAGGCGACCTGGTCGCCCTCGGGACGGACCCCGCGGGAAAACTCTGGAAGATCGGCGTCACCAACCCGCGCCCTTCCGAAGGAAACCAATGGCTGACCACGTTGCAGGTGAAGGATTGCGCCGTGGCAACCTCCGGAGATTACATGGATGCGTTCACGACCGATCTCAGCCTTAACCATATTATCGATCCACACACAGGCCTGTCGCCAACCGAATTATGCAGCGCCACGGTGACCGCTCCGACACTGGCGGAAGCGGATGCCTTGGGAACCACACTCATGGTGATGGGAGTCGAGAGCGGCCTGGCCCTGGTGAACCGTTTGCCGGGGATCGAGGCAATGTTGGCGACCAAAGATCTGAGAATTTTCCGTTCGGCTGGTTTCCCGGCTGCGTGAGCGAGAACCGCTGAAAGTATGTTGAGGCGAATATGGAAGATGGTGTGCTCGAATCCGATATCCTGATCCAACAGCTCCAGGACACTGTTGCCAGGGCAGGTGAGCAGGGAAACCTGGAGCTGAGATGTTCCGCGCTGATAAAACTGGGACAGGCGTACCTGGACAAGAAAGAGGCGCCGGACGCCCTTACCCAATTCAACGAGGCCCTGAAGATAGCCCTCAAGAGGAAAGAGGACAAGGAGCTCCACGCCCGGTTGTTCGGTTACCAGGGCCTGGCGTTAAAAATGTTGGGTAATTATGACATGGCTTTGCAAGCTTTCAGAAAATCCAACGGCATTGCATCCAACCTCAGGCACCCCCTCCTGCTGTGTGATTCGTACCTTCAAATTGGGATACTACAAGCTGAGATGGGGGATCAAATGGAAGCAATCGAAAAGTTGTCCCAGGCCATGGAAATTGCCGGCAAAGAACAGGATGGCACGCGGAGGATGCGCATAGCCGGTTCGCTGGCGGACTCATACCACTCGATCAAGAATTTCGATAAGGCCCTGGAATATTACGGCCTGGCTTGCAGCCAGGCGCGAAATTCGAGGGCCTCTGCCGCAGAATGTTCCTTCCTCACGAAGATGGGCAATGTTTCTCTCGCGAAAGGCGAATTGAAGACAGCCGTTTTGCAATATGAGCAGGCGCTTGAAATTGCATCTGCGATCGAGAATCGCGGCGCCGAGATCAATATTCTTGGAGGATTGTTCCGCGCCCATGCTTTAGCCTCGGACGCGGGGCTGGCTCTTCTTTATGGAAAAAAGGTGATCCAACTGGCGGGCGAAATCAATCATTTCGAAGCGGAGATCACCAATATTCACGCATTGGCTTTATTCTTGATCGACCAAAACAGGTATGCTGAGGCTATTGTGTTCCTTGAGCAGGGAAGCAAGCTCGCGGAGAAAAACCATAGCCAGGAATGGTCGTTATCCTTGAAAATCGCCGCCGGAACTGCCCTGTATCGATCTGGCGATCACCAGGCCGCATTTGATACTTTCAGCCAGGCTTTGGACCAGGCAAAAGGTCCTGCCGACAAACATTCCGAGGTGGAGATCCTGGGGTACCTGGCTGAAATAGAGGCGGACCGCGGCCATCTGCTCGAATCAATCAAGTATGCGGAACATGCAGTGGAAATGGCAAGCGCGTTGGATGAATCCGGCCTGGTTGGAGACCAACAAATGTTGCTTGCCTTTGATTATCGTGATCTAAACAAAATGGATCAAGCGATGGAATCCTGCCGTGCAGCCATCGCGGCCTATAAGAGGTTTGATGACCTGGAAATGATCGAAAAGGCGGAGACATTTTTATCTGAATTGCACAGGTAGAGCCCTTCCAGATCCAGCGACCTTCAATGCAGGGAAAGGCCCATAAACGGTTTCCGGTTATCCCAAAAAACTCAATTGACGTTTTGGATAAGTGCGCATACAATACCGTCACAATTGAATAATGGTCAGGGTGCCTTGCCCCCGGATGGGAAGGCCCAACGGCGAAGCCGGTATAAGTCCGGCACTGTCCCGCAACTGTAAATTAGCGGTCAGCAGTCAGCGATCAGCTTTCAGCAAAAACTGAAAGCTGAGTGCTGAAAGCTGAAAGCTAATAAGTCAGGCCGCCCGCCCCGACCAGTTCCACCATACTCTCGTGGAAAGGAGGTGGGAACGGCTTGTTGGATTGCCAATCCTCCCTCCCCTGTCCTTGCGGCAGGGGATTTTGATTTGCACATTTCATTGAGGAGATCGAATATGTTCCGTAAATTCCTTTTGACTATTCTGGCCGCCGCTTTATTGCTGACGGCTTGCGCGACGGCCCGCACGGATGGCCTGAACCGGACTGTCAAACTGCAGGGCACGCCCCAGCGCATCGTTTCGCTGGCGCCTTCGAATACCGAGATCCTGTTTGCCGTGGGGGCCGGGAAGCAGGTGGTGGGCCGGGACAGCTTCTCGGATTACCCGCCCGAGGCCAAGTCCATCCAGGATATCGGCGGCTCGATGGGCAAATATGACACCGAGGCCATCGTGGCCCTGCACCCCGACCTGGTGCTGGCGGGCGAGATCAACACCCCCGAGCTGGTCAACTCGCTCCAGCAACTCGGGCTGACCGTCTATTATCTGCCCAACCCCACCACGCTGGAAGCGATGTATGCCAACCTGGAAACGGTCGGCCAATTGACCGGTCACAGCTCCGAAGCCGCCACGCTGGTCAATTGCCTCAAGACAGCGGGTGGCCGCGGTGGATGCCAAGATCAAGCCGCTGAATTCCTGTCCCGACCGTCTATTACGAACTGGACGCCACCGACCCGACCAAGCCGTATACTGCCGGCCCCGGCACTTTCGTGGACCTGCTGATCTCCCGGGCAGGCGGGACCAACATTGGCAAGAGCCTGACGAGCCAGTGGGCCGCAGATCAGCCTGGAGCAGCTGGTGGTCGCCAATCCTGCCATCATCATCCTGGGCGACTCGGCCTATGGGACGACCGCCGATTCGGTCAAGCAGCGTGCCGGCTGGGGCGGGCTGGCGGCCGTCCAGAACGGCCAGATCTACCCGTTCGACGATAACCTGGTCAGCCGCCCCGGCCCGCGCCTGGTGGACGGGCTGGAAGCGCTGGCGAAGCTGCTGCATCCGGAATTGTTAATAAAGCGATGAAAATCCTTCCTTTTCTCTATAGCCTGCTTTTCCTGCTCCTGACCGTGATCCTGTCCATCGCGGTCGGGGCGGTCTTCATCCCGCTTGCGGATATGTGGCGCGTGCTGACCGGCCAACCGCCGCAAACGGTGACCCAGGCTGCAACCATCATCCTGGCCCTGCGCCTGCCGCGCACCGCCCTGGTCCTGCTGACCGGCGCGGCGCTGGGTGGCTCGGGCGCGGCCTACCAGGGCCTGTTCCGCAACCCGCTGGCCGACCCCTATCTGATCGGCGTGGCCTCCGGCGCAGGGCTGGGCGCGGTGCTGGCGATGAACGTCCAATGGCCGTACTCGTTCTGGGGCCTGATGGCCGTCCCGGCGGCGGCTTTCATCGGCGCGCTGGTAACCGTATTCCTCGTCTACAGCCTGGCGCGGATCGGAAAGACCGTCCCGACGACCAACCTGATCCTGGCAGGCGTGGCCTTCAGTTCCTTCGCCACCGCCGTGACATCCTTCCTGATGCTGCGTTCGACCGGCGAACTGCGCCGGGCGATTTCCTGGCTGCTGGGCGGCTCGACCCAGGCCGGCTGGGAGCCGGTGCTGACCGTCCTGCCTTACCTCGCCATTGGATTGGGCATCCTGCTCCTGAGCGGACATGCCCTCAACCTGCTGCAATTCGGGGATGACCAGGCCCAGCAGCTTGGCCTGCCGGTCACGCGCACGCGTGCCCTGATCCTGCTGGCGGCTTCATTGGCCACTGCCGCGGCGGTCTCTTTTTCGGGCATCATCGGCTTCATCGGACTGATCGTTCCCCACGTGATGCGCCTGTGGTTCGGCGCGGATTACCGCCGCCTGCTGCCGCTCAGCCTGATCGGCGGAGCGGCCGCGCTCCTGCTGTCGGATGTGCTGGCGCGCGTGATCATTGCCCCGCAGGAATTGCCGGTGGGAATCGTCACCGCCCTGTTCGGCGTACCGTTCTTCTTGTGGGTGCTGCGGCGCTCAAAGAACCAGGGATATTGGTGATCATATTACGATTGGTTTCAAAACATGTTGAAGATTGAAGGTCTGTCGGTTTCCTACGGCCCGCGCCGGGTGCTGCATGCCGTCTCGCTGGATGTGCAATCAGGCGAGGTGCTGGCATTGATCGGCCCGAATGGGGCGGGCAAATCCACGCTGGTGCGCGCGGTCAGCGGAGTCATCCCGGTACAGGTGGCAAGGTGGGCGCCAATGGTGATGATTTGCTCTCCCTGCCGGCGATGCAGACGCGCCCGCTACCTGGCGGTTGTCCCGCAGGCGGTTTCCCTGCCCCCGGCGTTTACGGTCTGGGAGACGGTCCTGCTGGGCCGCACCCCCTATCTCAATTTCCTCGGGCAGATTTCCGAAAAGGATGAGCAGATTGCCCGCCTGGCGCTCCAGAAAGTGGACGCGCTCGATCTGGCCGAACGGCGCGTGGGCGAACTCTCCGGCGGGGAGCAGCAGCGTGTCCTGCTGGCGCGTGCATTGGCCCAATCCACGCCCATCCTGTTGCTGGACGAACCGACCGTCTCACCTGGATTTGCAGCACCAGGTCAGCCTGATGGAAACCGTCCGTACCCTGGCCCACACCGACAATCTGGCCGTGCTGGTTGCCCTGCACGATTTGAACCTGGCTGCCCGCTACGCGGACCGGGTGGCGCTGCTGGTGGCGGGGGAAATCAAAGCCGCGGGGACGCCGCGGCAGGTATTGACTCCGGAATTGATCTCGACGGCGTACCATCTGCCGGTGCAGGTGGTTCCCCATCCTTTTGCAGATGTGCCGCTGGTGCTGCCGGAAGGAAAATAACCTTTGCGTAAGTGTTTTTATCGGGAAAACCAGGCGTATCTATCAGGATTTGTAGAAACGGATGAGCCTTAATTTTTTTAGACAGCAGGGCTGGCGAACTCGAGCTTTTCCAATAACGCTACGAAGCGCGGATCGCTCCGGATGAAATCAAGGTCCGGGTCGCTGCGGAGCATGGCTGTTTGAATTTGCTCTTTCTCCAGGGCAGTCTCCAGCAGGGCGAATGCCAGGTCAGTATTCCCGCTGATGGATTCGAAGCAAGCCCGGTTATATTCCTTTTCATATTCCATGCTTGGACGGGCAATTGCGATGTGTTCCTGCGCTTCGGCTTCCTTGCCAAGCCTGCGATAATATGCGGCAAGGGCGCAATGGGCAAGCACGTAATTGGGATTCAGCGCAATGACATCTTGAAGGGCCTGGATGGCTTTATCGTAGTGCATTTGATATGCAAGCGCGATGCCGAGGTGGATAATGATAAGCCTCTTTGCGTGGGGCAAGTGCAATAGCCTGTTCGAAAGCTGCGATTGCCTCACTGTGAAGACCGGCAGCTTCGTACATGTTCCCCAGTGCATCCCAGGCGCGGTCGTTATTGGGGTTTATTTCCGTCACCCTGCGGTACGCTGGTAATATCATCTTCCAGGACATTGAGATCGATCGGAGCCTGCCCTGCCGCCTGATTACCCGGCGCGGCTGCCTGCGGGGCGGGGTGGTCGGCTGCCTCGACCGGTCGCAGCGGCTGTCGCGTGGCGTCAACTGGACCATTAAAGCGGAAGCATTGGCATTCGCATCAGGCAGCACCTGGCCATGCTGGAATGGCCGGCTGGTTGTAGGGTTGCTTGGTATAGGCGGGTAATGATTTGACGGTGTTCGCGGCCGTTCCTGCGCCCAGCGTGCTGTACTGCTTCACGGGTTGTAGGGCATTTTCGAGCGGCGGATCCGTTTTGAATACCCAGTAGGGGGCCTCAGTCTCAGGCTCGGCGGTCCTGTCTGGCTGGGTGGATAATTCCTTTGGAATGACCCCATTTTCACGCCTTGGATCGGCCTCGATCGAACCTGATGGGGCCTTTTTTGCCATGCCAGGTTCCACCTGGGGGAGGTTCCCATGGACGGCTCCGGGCGTGTTTTCCGGATTTGGAGTTTCATCCCTGGTCCTGGCCTATCCCAAAGCCTGTTCCGCTTTTGCCAGATTGGTCTGGAAGGTCGCATCGGCCGGGTCAAGTTCGATGGCTTTGCGGTAGGATGCAATGGCATCCTCGTACGCACCGGTATCGTAATAAATATTCCCGGCCTCGTTCCAGACTTCGCGGATTCTTCCGGCTGGTTCGATCGATTGTTTCATATGTCTTGAGAACATCCTCATCGATGGTTTGTTTTTCGAATACGTTTCCAAGTTGGTAGGCCGCGATGGCGTCTTCATTGCGACCGAGCTTATGATATACATCCCCCAGGCCATTCCAACTGGCTGCATCCTTGGGGTTGTGTTCAATCCCTTCCCGGAAAGCCGCCAGGGCATCATCGTACCGGTCAAGCTTGCAATTCAGATTGCCCAGGCTGTTCCAGGGAAAATCCGTTCCGGAGCCAGGGACGCAGCGCTTTGATAGGCCTGGATGGCATCTACGTCTTGCCCAGGTCTGTTTCGACCAAGGCGATGGCGTTATAGCATAGCGCCTCCAGGAAATTGTCTTTTGGCCTGACGACAGTGTCGAGGGCAATTTCCAGGAACTGGATTGCCCGTTCGTACTCTTTTTTGCGCCAGTGCAGTATGCCCAACCTTAACAAAGCATGGGCGCGCTCATTATCCGATTCGCCCAGCTCTGGTTGGCCGGTTGGCGAACCCTCCTCGACCCGATCGAGGGGATGCTTGTCTATGATAGCGTGGTCAGGCATATTGGCCTCCTGCAAACGGCCTGGAGTATCTCCCGTTTCATCCTGGCCGGGCGCATCGGAGAGGATGCGGCTGCCCAGAATGACAGGTGCCCGGTTCAGGCCTGTCCTCCAGCCAGTGTAACCAGCCAGGTGTCTTTGAACACCCAGCAGGCCGCCTCGGCATCGGGTGCGGTCATTTCATCACCGCGCAGCCCGGGTGCCGGGAACTGTGCGTGCGCGCTTCCGGCCGTGGATTGCGAATCGAGCGCGCTGCCAGGCCAGTTCAGCCTCTGCCAGGTTGTCCTGGAAGGCGGTATTTTCCGGATCGAGTTCAGCGGCCTTTCGGTAGGAGGCAGTGGCATTAGCGTAATCATTCAACTTGCGGTAGGCTTCCCCCAACTGGTTCCAGAGGCACGGCCTGGGATTGCGGCTTCATCCAGGAGTTCAATCCCTTTCTGAAGCATGGGGATTGCATCCGCATAGCGCCCTTGGCGAACATATATGGAGGCCAGGTTGCTGTAAGACTGGCCGCAACCATGGTCAAGCTCAATCGCCTTTTGGTAGGTGCGAATGGCTTCATCGTATGCGCCGGTGTTGAAATAGATGTTTCCCAGTTCATTCCAAATCTCGAGTTCACTCATCGCTGCCTCGCTTGGGATACGAGCAATAGATCAGGCCCGACAGTTTCCCAGTAAACTGAAACGCGCCCGGGTGAGCAACGACACATTATCCGGATCAAGTTCCATGGCTTTTCGATATGCCGCGGCGGCCTGGTCGTGTTCGTCCAACCGCCGGTAGGCATCCCCCAGCCGGTTCCAGAGCAGGGCTTTATCCTTGGCCTCCCCTAAAAACTGAAGCCCTTTTTGATACAGCGGAATGGCATCCTGATAACGCCCCTGGCGGGAATACAGGGAGGCCAGGTTGTTATATGACCATCCGTAGGATCGATCCAGTTCAATGGCTTTTTCGAAAGCATGCATGGCTTCATCGTATGCGCCGGTGTTGTAATAGATATTTCCCAGCTCATTCCAGAGATGCGCATTTTCTTCTTCGATTGCCCCGGCGGTCTGGCCAGTGCTTTCGGTCCCTGCTGTGCTGGTTTGTGAGGCTGGAACGTTATTATCGGGAGTCTCAACCTGCGTTGTGGTGTCCAGGTTGTCCCGGACAGGCGTATCCTGGAGGGGCCGGCTGCCTGGGATCGCCGTGGATGGATCGTTGGAGGCGGCCTCATCATTTTCAGCCAGCGGGATCGGTTCATCTGCATCGCTTGCCGGGTTGCGTCCTGCGGCTGGGGCGTCCCGGAAGCATCCAATGGACTGGATTGCGTTTTCGGCTTTTCTTTGCTCTCCTTTGGATCTGATCCAGTCGTTCCCAGCGCTTCATGCTGATGGAAAACGGCCATGACCGATGCAAGTCCATCCAGCCAGCTTCACGAATTCTGTTTCTGGCCGGTTTGGCAGCGTTGTCTTTGCCATCCATGGCGGGGATGGTATCCGGCGGGCAGGCCATGGCTGGGTTCAGCAGACTCTGGTTTCGGGGCCTGTTCCTGCATGCTTTCAGAGTTCGAAATTCGATGCTGATTGCACAGGAATGTCTTTCGAAGAGGTGCGTTGCGGATCCGATTCGGCGGAGGATGATCCGGTTCGAGGGGAGGCAGTTTTCGGATCGAGTGCGTCGGCGTTGCGGTAGGCAGCCATGGCATTGTCGTAATCGTCCAGCCGCCGGTAGGCATCCCCCAGCCGGTTCCAGAGGCAGATGGTATCCGTGTATCATCCGAGAGTTCGATCCCTTTCTGGAGCAGGGGATTGCTTCTGCATGGCGCCTTTTTGAATATAAATTGACGCCAGGTTGCCATAGGACAGCTGCAGTCTGATCGAGTCGATGCCTTTGGTAGGCATGCAGGGCTTCTTCGTATGCCCCGGATGTTGTAATGGAGGTCTCCCAATTTATTCCAGGCCTGCGCATTTTTGGGATCCAACTCTATTGCGGTTCGATATGCCATGCTGGCGTTCTCGTTTTTTCCCTGCAGCTTGTATATATCCCCCAGGGCAAACCAGGAATTGACGCTATGGCGATCGATCTCGATGGCCTTCATGATGCGCAGCCAGGGCTTCGTCGAGCCGCCCCTCAGCCATGTAGGAATTTCCCAGGCCGCTCCAGGAATGGGCATAATTGGGGGAGAATTCGATGGCTTTCAGGAAGGCATAAATGGCGTCATCATTGCGCCCGAGTTCATGATACAAATCACCCAGGCCATTCCAACCGACTGCATCCGAGTCATTTTGTTCGATCGCTTTTTGGAAAGCTGCCAGGGCCTCTTCGTGTCGTCCCAGTTTTCTGTACAGATTGCCCAGGTTATTCCAGGGAGAGATTTGCTCTGGCGCCAGGTTGATTGCATTTTGATAGGCTTGAATGGCCTCTTCGGTCCTCCCCAGGTCCGTTTCGACGAGGGCGATGGCATTGAAGCAAAGCGCCTCGAAGCGGGCATCCTCCAGCCCGGCAGCCAGGTCGAGGGCGGTATTCAGGAACTGGGAGGCTTTTTCGTAATCGCCTCTGCGCCAGTGCAACATGCCCAGGGTTAACAAAAGGTTTGCCCGTGCGGAAGTCGATTCATTGCCCTCCGGGAGATCGGTCAATAATGCAATTCGCAGGGCAATTTTTGCATCCAGGTCCTCGGTGGTATCGGTGAATTCCCCAGTACCCTGCCAGGCAGACTCCAGAACATGCGGGCGAGATTTGCTCGGGTTTGGGAGAGTCGACGAACTCGATCACTCTATGGCGGAAAGACCAGTAATCGGGAGCATAAGTGCGCCAGAGTCGATGGCTTCGTTTTCGGTCAACCAGAAGACCACCCGGATCTGGTTCTCGATGAAGAATTCCCGGCTTTTATTTAGAGTGCGATAGGTGCAACGATCATCCTCGCCGGCTCCCCAGCGCAGGCCCTCAACAAAAAAGACCACATTGCTTAAATTTGCCAATTCGGAAATCAGTAAGGAGACATCTGCACTTTTTTGGTTTTTTATTTTTATGTGATAGGCGCTCTGTCCCAGATTGTGCAGGCGATTCTCCAGGGCGATATCCGCATCCGCCCGGACATATTCCGAACTGTAGATTGCCAGTAAAACGGACGGGCGCTGCCACTTTGTGGCAAGCTCCAGTTCGTGAAAAAGGATATCTATCCGGTCTTCAAAGGGTTCAAGTAAAGTGGTTCTCGATCAGGGATCGACAGACAGGGTTCGCTCATTCTATCAATCTCCTTAGGACGGGATGGATATCACACCAATTCTCGCCATTTCTATATTCCAGAATTGCCAGCAACTGTAAAAGAGGCCGCAGGCGGTCGTCGTATTCGAGACGGTTCTGTTGGTGGACCCTTTTTAATATCTCGATATCGCCTTCGTCCAAAATGCGCCGATACTCGTTGCGGATCTCGGTCGCTGCCCATTCCACGTCAATGATTTCCACTTTGGCGGCTTTGCGGCGCCTGGCGCGCCCAATGGCGGTGCGCATGATCCGGGCCATTTCCCGGAATACACCACCGCTGTACGAAATGGCTTCTTCGAGGGCCAGGCCGTCGATCAGGTTGGGATTCATCCTGACATGTACAAACCGGCGCAAGGTCTGGTATCCCTCCCGGTCTCTCACTTCCGGTTCGGAATGTGGGTGCAATTTTATATTTGGCAGGAAGATGGCCTGATCCCGGATGGCTTCAAATTCTTTTGTGTAAAACAACGCGCTGGAAACGGTATAGATGATGGCGCAATTCGGCTGCATCATGATTTCGCGGCGATCGTGGAAGATGGCGCGCGCCTCTTCCAGGTTTGGCTTGTCCAGATCGTCGATGAGGACGAGCGGAATGCGATGCTCCTTGCTGTAGATGGCAGTGGCAATATTGTTAATTACGGCAATGAGGCCGGTAATGTCTTTTTCGAACACCTGCCGTAATTCGGCCCGGGTGGCCGGTTCCAGTTTCATTTTCAGGCCGGTATCTGCGAAGAAGGCATCCAGGCCGGCTCCAAGTTCAAAGCCGGTCCGCCCGGAGTGGATCGTTTTTACTTCCTCTTCCACCTTGCCCCGCCAGCCATTCAGCTCCTTGAGCAACTGGTCGGGCAATCTCCCTCCGGCTTTACGGTAATCCCGGAACATGCGGCTGCCAATGGCCAGCAGGATGTCACGAAAATCCATATCAATGATGTCGGCTTCTTCGCGGATGGAGAAATTGATCGGCCAATATTTTTTCTGGATCCCGGGGTTGGCCATCAAGTGCAGCAACTCGGTCGATTTTCCGCAGCCGCGATGCCCGGAGAAGAAGAACTTCGGAGGACGATAAAAAGGCGCCAGCAGGGCGTCGATTAATTCGGCGATCGGGTTTCCGGGCCGGGAAATATAGAAGGGATTGGGTTCTCCGTTCGGGCCGGGCCTGAGCGGCAGGTCCAGTTCGAAATTTAACCAGGCACGATCGAAATCAGTGGCCAAAGTGTAATCAAATTCGCTCATTGTGTCCTCTTGTTATTTGAAGGGCGATCAGGGAGTGCTGCATGAGGGCTTTAACACAAAGCCAGATCGAGTTGGGCAAACCGTTCGGCGTTGGCAACGGTATCAAGCAAAATGATGGATTGTTTTTCCCAATGTGCCGGCGCCCAGGCCTCGCAGTAATCGCCCTGTCCAACCAGGATGATCTCTTTCTCCAGACCGGCAAATGCCATCAAATCTTGTGGGAGCAGCACATGCCCGGATTCGTTCATAGTCAAGCCTGGAAGCATTGCCAAGGATCAGCCGGAGCAGGAGACGGGCAAGCGGATCGGCGATATTCAATGCGGCCACCCGCTTATAAATCTCTTGAAATTCCCTGTCGCTCATATCAACAGGTTCTGTTCGAATCCCCGCGTTACGTAAGCGCCATCCGCGAATAGTTCGCGGAACGGTTCGGGGATGACCAAGTGGCGATCATTATCCAGGAATAATTCGATACTGTCCCAGTAACATATTTACTCTCGATTTCATATATTAACGAGTAAGAACGAGAAGAATATTGATCTGCTGAATACATTGTATGTGTTTCGCCAGCGCTTTGGTATCCTAAAACGTGGTTATTGGTATGTGAGGGTATATGACCACTTTGAAACTGCCATAGCGTGAAGAAATGGGTACTGGGTAGCAAAAATGACCAGTTTTGATTATGACAGCGCGTTCGGATTGAAAGGATTCCGAATAAAATGAAAGGGAATCCCGTTAATGATTTGAGAAGCAGAATCACACGGCAAAGAGGATGTCTGGTGGCACAACCCCAAACTGCGGACGCTGAAACCGCCTTGATCGAACAGGCCCAACATGGCGACCGCAATGCCTTCGGAGAGCTGGTCCGCCGGTACTATCCAGGAGTTGTGCAGGTTGTCTATCGCCTGTGCGGCGATACCGGACTGGCGGAAGACATGGCCCAGGAAGCTTTCCTGCGGGCCTGGATCAACCTGCCTTCGTTCCGCCCCCAGTCCTCCCTGCGCAACTGGCTCTACCGCATTGCCGTCAACGCTACGCTGGATGTGCTGCGGCGCAGGCCGGAAGAAACACTCGAAGACGAGGCAGTCCAGATGATACCTGACCAGGCAGCGGGTCCGGAAACGGCCCTGATCGAAAAAGAACGGGTGGCCCTGCTCCAGCAGGCCATGCAGTCCCTGCCGGAGGCGGCCCGTTCGGTGCTGGTCCTGCGTGAGTATGGCGGACTCTCCTACCAGGAAATTGCCAGTGTGCTGGATGTGCCGGTCGGTACGGTTATGTCCCGCCTGAATTATGCCCGCAACCGGCTGCGGGAATTGCTGAAAACGCAAATGCTGCAATTGGAGAACGAATATGCATGAAGACATGCGTGCACTGCTGAATGCCTATCTGGATGGTGAACTGCATGGCACCCGCCTGCTGGAAATGGAACTTCACCTGGCCTCGTGCGAAGCCTGCCGGAACGAACTTAAGGAACTGCATCTCGTTTCAGACCTGTTACAGGCTGCACCCACTCCGGAGTTCATGCCCGCCGAGCGTTTCGTCTCCAACCTGACCCTGCAGCCTGCCGCGCCGTACCCTGCGCGACCTGCCTCCAAAGCCCGGTTCCCTGGCCTGGTGGCTGGTACCGGCTGGGTTGCTGGCGGCCTGGTTCTTTGTCCAGACGGTATTCACACTCTCCGGCGCGGTCACTGCCGCGCAAATAACCGGCCTGCTCGGGCAGGCTGCCACCTGGCTGGGCGGCGGGCAGGAAACGGTCTGGTTCGCGGCCGTGACCAGCCTGTTCGGCGGACAGGCTGGCGGGGCAGCAGTCGACGCTCTCCCTGCTGAACGCGCTGAATATTTTCGGCGTGAACCTGTTGGAGGGGTTCCTCTGGCAGGCGCTGATCGTCTTGCTCTATTGGGGCTGGTTGTTCGTCTGGTGGCTTCGCCGCCGCCCACGGCCCATGCAGATGTGTAAACGCGTAATCAATGCTACTATTGAAAAGGAGAAATAACATGATCAACATTGGAAAAATCCTCAAGCGTGCCTGGCATATCCTGTGGAACTATCGAGTTCTGTGGATCTTCGGCATCCTGCTGGCCATCACCGCCGGAGGCCGGCAGTGGCGGTGGCAACGGTGGCAGCGGGAGCAGCGGCTACCAGATCAACGGCAGCAATGGCTTCCAGGGCGTCATCCCAGAGCACGAACCCAACCGTGCAGCGAACTCTATCACTGGTTCACGCAGAATATCGCAGCCGCTGTTCGCCCATCCTGACCAGCACATTGCCACGTTCGTCTGGATTGGTGTTGGCCTGCTGCTGTTCATCCTGATCGTCGGCAGCCATCTTTGCCTTGATCCGCTACCCCACCGAGACGGCCGTCATCCGCATGGTGGATGAGTATGAACAGACCGGCACAAAGGTCGGCTTCAAGCAGGGCTGGAAGCTGGGCTGGAACCGGCGTGCCTTCCGGATGTGGGTGATCGACCTGGTGGTCAGCCTGCCTGTGATCTTGCTCGCTGGCGGTGCTCGGCTGGGCTGGGCCTGCTGGTCTATCTCAGCGTAAAGAACGGCTCACAGGCGGCTATCGTGACAAGCATCATTGCCGCCATCGGGTGCGCCTTCCTGTTCATCTTTGCCTTCATCATCCTGATGGTCCTGCTCGGCCTGCTGCGCCAGTTCTTCGTGCGGGCGGCTGCCCTGGAAAATGCCGGCATCGGTGAATCCTTCCGGCGGGGCTGGGGCATGTTCAAACGCAACTGGAAGAGCGCCGGCCTGATGTGGCTGGTCATGCTTGGCATCGGGATTGGCGTTGGGATTGTCGGTTTGATCGTTTTCTTCCTGCTGATCCCGGCATACATTGTTCTGATCCTGCCGGCTGCCATCGTGGCTGCTCATCCCCGGCCTGGCTGTTCTTCGGGATCACCAGCATCTTCGCCAGCGGCCCGCTGGCCTGGATCCTGGGTCTTCTGGCTGCCCTGCCGTTCTTCTTCATGGTTGTGTTTGCACCGCTCAGCCTATGTCAGCGGCTGGTATCTGATCTACCAATCCAGCGTCTGGACCCTGACCTACCGGGAGATCAAGGCGCTCGAAAGCGTTGTCCCGGTCGCGCTGCCGGCAGCTCCTGAAAAGACCGCCTAGGCTCAGCGGGACAAACGGCTTTCGAAATAAGCATCGAAATAAGTGCTGCGCACCTGCCAGGTGCGCAGCACTTCTATTTGTTCGGCAATGACACTCCAAGTCTTGACAAGATGGATATAATTAGTTAGTATTAAGTAAATATAAAGAGAGGCCTATGAGAAAACAACGCGATGGTGAAGACACCAGGGAGCGGGTCCTGGACGGCAGCGCGAGAGTTGTTCGCCCAACATGGTTTTGCCGGCACCTCCCTGGCAATGATCTCCAAAAATTGCGGCATCAGCGATGGCCTGATCCTGCATCACTTCCAGACCAAGGAAAACCTTTACCGGCAGGTGCTGGAGGATCTGGCCGGCCGGTACACGCGCGCCCTCGTCCAGGCCAGGACCTCCGCCGGTTCGCCGGCCGAGGCAATGCAGCCGACCCTGGAGGCTTCCTTCGATTTTTGGAAGCACGACACAACTTACCAGCGCATCTCGCTGTGGGCCTGGCTGGAGGGACGCACCGAACTGGCCGGCCAGGAAGCCGGACTGACCGCGGCCCTGGTACGGGAGGTGGAGCAACTCCAGGAGCAGGGCCTGGTCGACAGGCGCTATGCCCCGATGGTTTTCCTGACCCTGATTATCGGCCCGATCCACTTCTGGCTGCGCTACCGCGACCAGTTCAAAACCATCCTCAACCTGTCGGACCCGCCGGATGCCCTGGACACTCTCTTCCTGGAGCAATTGACGAGGCTGGTCAAAGAAATGTCTCGAAAATCTATCGATTGATTTTTAGGAGGGAAGAACTATGAGCACTATGAGTAAGATGCTGAAGCAATGTCGAAAACCAAAAGGTTGGGTCGGCAGATCGGTAGCGTGGGGGATGAACTTAAGCCATTCAAAGATGACCGACTGGGGAATGAGTCATATCTCAATCGGGGAATATGCCACGGTTCTTGATATAGGTTGCGGTGGTGGTGGAACTATCCAAAAGTTAGCCAAAATTGTTACTAAGGGAAAAATCTATGGGATTGATTATTCCGAAGATAGCGTAAAGATTTCTCAAAGCATTAATAAAGTAGTGATACAGATGGGTCGTGTCGAAATTCAACCAGGATCTGTATCCTCTTTGCCATTCCCGCAGGACATGTTTGATCTTATCACTGCTATCGAAACCCATTATTTCTGGCCCGATCTGGTCAATGATATGAAAGAGGTTCTACGGGTACTGAAATCCAATGGAACACTGATTATGATAGGCGGGGAATATAAGGGGGGCAAGTATGATGGACGAAATCAGAAGTGGGTTGACGCTGGAGATATGACCTACCATAGGGTAGATGAGTTTGAACAACTCTTCTCCGATGTTGGTTATGTTGAAGTTCAAGTATTTGAGGATTACGATAGAGGCTGGATGTGTGGCCTGGGTAAGAAATCTAAGCAATTCTTTTTAGGTCAATAAGGAGTATTAACCATGCAAACATTCGCCTCACTTAAGCCCGATTACGGTAACTGGGTCTCGAAGAAATTCATCCTTGTTCCCGCTGTCCTGTCCCTGCTATGCCTGGGCCTGGCCTTCCTGGTGCCTTTTTTGGCCGTCCTTGCCGTTCTGTTTTTCCTGGTCTGTGCCTATTTCCTGCTTTCCTACTACCGCTTTTCCCCGGCGGGAGGAGACGTCCAATCCCAGATCGTGGGACTCATCCTGGACCACCTGGAATGGGACGGCCAGGGCCAGGTTCTGGACATCGGCTGCGGGAATGCCCCGCTCACGGTCCGGCTGGCCAGGAAATACCCGGCGGCACGGATAACCGGCACCGATACCTGGGGAAGGAATTGGGACTACTCGAAGCAGGTCTGCGAGCAGAATGCGAGGATCGAGGGGGTGGGAGACCGGGCTGTTTTCCAAAAAGCCAGTGCCTCGGCCTTGCCGTTCGATGACGGATCTTTCGACCTGGTCGTCAGCAACCTTACTTTTCATGAAGTCAGCGAGGCGCAGGATAAGCGGGTTGTTCTGCGGGAGGCGCTGCGGGTGGTCAGGCCGGGTGGAAAATTCGCCTTCCAGGACTTGTTCCTCGCCGAAGCCCTCTATGGGAAGTCCGACGAACTGTTGGCGCTGGTCAAAAGCTGGGGCATCCGGAAAGTGGAATTAATTAAAACTTGCGATGAACCATTTATTCCCACGTTGCTGAAATTGCCTTTCATGGTCGGCAGGATTGGCATTCTTTATGGAGAGAAGTAAAATTTCCCGATACCAACACCTTTGGCCATTGATGGCCGATTATTTGCATGGCCTGGAAAATTAATATGAGAGGAAGGGTTTCGGATGGCTAATCTATTCAATCGTACCTGGACACGTTCGGAATTATTGAATTACGTGGGCGACCTGTCCCAAATTGCCGGCATCCGGCTGGGTGAATGGGCGGATGGGACGGAACGCGGCCTGCGTGTCGCGGATGTCCGGACCGGCTCCGGGCTGGCGTTCAGCGTGTTGCTCGACCGCGGCATGGATATTGGCCCGGCTTCCTACAAGGGTATGCCGCTGGCCTGGGTCTCGCCGACGGGCTGGGCGCATCCGATGTACTTTGATCCGCAGGGCACCGGCTGGCTGCGCACTTTTGGCGGCGGCCTGCTGACCGGCTGCGGGCTGACCTACCTGTCGGCGCAGCCGGCGAAGATGAAGGCGAGTCGCTCGGGTTGCATGGACGCCTGTCGCACCTGCCTGCCCAGCATGTGCGTGTGGATGAAGCCTGGCAGGGCGACGAATGCTCCTTTTGGGTCGAAGGGCGAAATGCGCCAGGCGCGCGTCTTCGGTGAGAACCTGCGCCTGAAACGACGCATCACGGTGGCGCTGGGCGGCAATCGGATCTGCCCTCCACGACCTGGTCGAAAACCTGGGTGCGACCGAAAGTCCGCTGATGGTCCTGTACCATATCAACCTGGGCTTCCCGTTCCTGGATGAAACCAGCCAACTGCTGGCCGAACCGCATCCGGTTGCGCCGCGTGACGCCGCCGCCGAACCGGGTTTGCAGGAATGGATGCGCTTCCAGAAACCAACCGCGGGTTATGCCGAACAGGTCTTTTATCATGACCTGCCGGCTGATAAGGACGGCTGGGCCAGCATCCGGCTGGTCAACCAGTCCCGCAAGCTGGGGCTGAGTGTCCGCTTCCAGAAAGCCACCCTGCCGAATCTTGTCCAGTGGAAGATGATGGGGCAGGGCACCTATGTGCTGGGGATCGAACCGGCCAACTGCCGGGTCGGCGGGCGCAGCCAGGAGCGTGCGCGCGGCACGCTGCAATTCCTGCAGCCCGGCGAGCAGCGTGAATTCCAGGTGGAAATCGAAGTAAGTGAAGGATGACGGGTGCAACCATGGCAATCATCTCGATTAAAAATGAATTGAAAAAGGCGCAGCGGGAGCGCTATGCTGTCCCCTTGTTCGATGTGTATGAGATGCAGGGCATGGAAGGCGTGATGGACGCCCTGGCGGAAAAACGTGCCCCGACCATCATCGGCATTTATTCGCCCTATGCCGCCTTGCCCAATTGCCGGGCCCTGGCTGCTTATGTCCGGTGCCGGGCGGAAGATACGGATGTGCCGGTCTCGTTGGCCTTCTCTTTGTTGCCGTGATCTGACCTGTACCAATTATTCAAAAAATGCAAGAGCCGGGTGCCCGACCCCGGCTCTTGCACATACAAGGAGAAGAAATCTTTATCTTACCAGGCTTAATGCCCGGGCAACGATATTTTCAACCGTCAAGCCAAGCTCCCGGTAGACAGTTTCTGCCGGAGCCGAGGCGCCGAAGCGGTTCAATGGCGATCACGGCACCCTTTTCCCCCACCCAGCGTTCCCATCCCATCGGGACGCCTGCTTCCACCGCCAGCCTGGCCTTGATCCTGTCCAGGCAGGACTTTGTCGCGATATTCCTGGCTTTGTGCGGCGAATAATTCCCAGGATGGGAAGGAGACCAGGCGCACCTTCAGGGATTGGGCAGCCAGTTGCTGGCCGGCTTCCACGATCAGGCCCACTTCCGAGCCGGAGGCCATCAGGATCAGATCAGGTTCGCCGTCGCCCAGGTCGGCCAGGATGTACGCGCCGTGTTCCAGCCCATCTGCCGGGGCGAAGATCGTCCGGTCGAGGGTCGGGACGTTCTGGCGGGTCAATGCCAGCAGGGTCGGGCCGTGGCGGTCGTTCGATTGCCACCTTCCAGGCTGCGGCGGTCTCGTTGGCATCCGCCGGGCGGATCACGGTCAGGTTCGGGATGGCGCGCAGGGAAGCCAGTTGTTCCACCGGCTGGTGGGTCGGCCCATCCTCGCCCACGCCGATGCTGTCATGGGTGAAGACCCAGATGCTGGGATAGTGCGAAAGGGCCGAGAGACGGATGGGCTCGCGCATGTAATCGGCAAAGGTCAGGAAGGTGGCCCCGAAGGGGATCACCCCGCCGTGAACGGCCATGCCATTGACGATGGCGCCCATGGCATGTTCGCGCACCCCGAAATGGAAATTGCGCCCGCCGGGAGTTTCCGGTTCGAAAGCCGGGAAACCATCCATCCAGGTCTTGGTGGAAGGCGCCAGGTCGGCCGAGCCGCCGATCAGTTCGGGGACTTTGGCTGCCAGGGCATTGATCACTTTTCCGGAGGCGATGCGGGTGGCCATGCCCTTCTCATCCGCCGGGAAGGCCGGCAGGGCGGATTCCCAATCCTCCGGCAATTTGTCCGGCCAGGCGCCGTTCCAGTTCGGCGTGTTTTTTGGGGAAGAAGGCTTGATACGCCTGGAGTTTGCCCTGCCATTCGGCTTCCAGTGCGCGGCCGCGTTCCACTGCGCTGCGGAAATGGGCCAGCACATCCTCGGGAATAAGGAAACGTGGTTCTTTCGGCCAGCCGAGTTTATCCTTGGCGCCATCCAGTTCTTCATTACCGGGCGGTTCGCCATGCGCCTTGCTGGTATCCTGCCGGGTGGGCAGGCCGTAGCCGATATGGGTGCGGCAAACGATCAAGGACGGGCGCGGGTCCTTTTTGGCAGACTGGATGGCCGCGTCGATGGCTTCCACATCGTTCCCATCTTCGACGTGCAGTACCTGCCAGTCATAGGCTGCGAAACGGGCGGCGCGGTCCTCGGTGAAGGCGATTTCGGTCGAGCCGTCGATCGAGATGCGGTTGTCGTCGTAAAGATAGATGAGTTTGCCCAGTTTCAAATGCCCGGCCAGCGAAGCGGCCTCGGAAGTGATGCCTTCCATCAGGTCGCCATCCGTCACGATGGCGTAGACATAATGATTCACAACCACATGTCCGGGTTCGTTGAACTCAGCGGCCAGGTGGGCTTCGGCAATTGCCATCCCGACCCCGTTGGCAAAGCCCTGCCCGAGCGGGCCGGTGGTCACTTCCACGCCGGGGGTCAGCCCATATTCGGGATGCCCGGGGGTCTTGCTGCCCCATTGCCGAAACCGCTTCAGTTCGTCCAGCGGGAGGTCATAGCCAGTCAGGTGAAGCAATGAATACAGCAGCGCGCAGCCATGTCCGCCGGAGAGAATGAAGCGGTCACGCCCTGGCCAGGCGGGGTTGCGCGGGTTATGACGCAGGTGCCGGGTCCAGATGGTGTACGCGATTGCCGCGCAGCCCATCGGCAAGCCGGGGTGCCCGGAATTGGCCTGCTGGACCATGTCCGCAGACAGGAAACGCAGGGTATTGATGGCGCGTTCTTGAAGGTCACTCATTTTCGCAGGTGTCCATTTCTTATTGAGATTGCCCGTACTCTTCGAGATAACGCCGATGGGCCCGGGCGACTTCTTCGGCGGGGATTTCGTCCGGCTGGCCCAGTTGCAGGGCATAGAACACCGTGCGGGCCACATCCTCGACCATCACGGCGGCCTTGACGGCTGCCTCGGGCGTCCTGCCAATCGTAAAGACGCCATGGTTCTTCATCAGGATGGCCGGACTGGTGCCAATCGAGCGAACGATTTCCTGGCCGATCTCGTCACCTCCTATTTTAGCATATGCGCCGACCGGGATGGGCCCGCCGAATTCATCGCTAATGGCAGTCAGCACGGGGGGAATGGGCCGGCCAGCCGCAGCCCAGGCAGTGGCAAAGGTCGAATGCGTATGCACCACGCCGTTTACGTCCGGCCGGAGCCGGTAAACGTCACATGCGCAAAGGTGTCAGAGGAGGGTTTGTATTTCCCTTCGACCACTTTTCCATCCAGGTCAACCACCACCATGTTTTCAGGCGTCAGGTCTTCGTAGCGAATACCGCTCGGTTTGATTACCACGAAGCCTGTCCGCGGGTCGCGCGCCCGAGATGTTGCCGGATGTCCATGCGACAAGATTATTCTTTGGCAGCTCCAAATGCAACTGCACAAGCTCTTCTTTCAGTTTCTCAAGCATGATACATCCTCACCTGCTTATCTTACACCTTCCGCACCAGTCCACGGCGGCGTGTACGCCGCCGTGGACTGGAATTCATCTGCTATGCCAGCCCATGCCCCTACGGGGTACTTTCCACAGCAGCTTTTTCGATGGCCAGTCCCCTTTTGTAGCGCTCCATGAAGGCGGTAAAGCCAGCGACATCGGCCGGGTCGGGGGCAATGGTCGTGCCATTTTTGCCTGCAAAGACCCTTTTAGAGAGATAGGCATCCAACGGCTCATTCGCTGCCTTATGAATCATATAGGAGGCAAGCAAGGCAATGCCCCATGCGCCGCCCTCACCGGCGGTCTCCATTACGGAAACGGGGACATTCATCGCCGCGGCCATAATCTTTTGACCCACTTCCTTTGTCTTGAAAAAACCGCCGTGACCGAGGACCTGGTCGACTTTTACTTGCTCCTGCTCAAAGAGGATATCCAATCCAATCTTCAATGCACCGAGCGCTGAAAACAGGTGCACCCGCATGAAGTTCGACAGTGTGAAACGGCTTTCGGGAGTACGGACAAAGAGCGGACGGCCCTGTTCCAGGTGCGTGATGGGTTCTCCCGAAAAATAATTGTAGGCCAGGAGTCCGCCGCCATCCACATCCCCCGTGAGCGCCTTTTTGTACAGCATTTCGAATAGATTGGATTGACCGATCTCCACACCCAGCGCGCGGGTGAATTCATGGAATAATTCGACCCACGCATTGAGATCGGACGTGCAATTATTGCTATGCACCATGGCCACCGGCTTGCCGGCAGGCGTGGTCACCATGTCGATCTCGGGGTAGACCTTCGACAGGGCCTTTTCCAAAACGATCATAGCAAAGACAGATGTCCCGGCGGAAACATTGCCGGTCCGCTCGGCAATGCTATTGGTGGCGACCATGCCTGTGCCTGCGTCGCCCTCTGGTGGACAAAACGGGATGCCCGCCTGTAATTGGCCTGTGGGGTCGAGCAACGTTGCGCCTTTTGCAGTCAGAACGCCGGCAGCCTCTCCTGCCACCAGGACCTTGGGCAAGATGTCCTGAACCTTCCACGGGAAGTCTTTTGCTTTGAGGCGCTTGTTGAACGACGCAACCATGCGTTCGTCATAATCGTTGGTCGAGCTATCGATGGGGAACATGCCCGATGCATCGCCCACGCCCAGCACTTTTTGGCCGGTCAGTTTCCATTGGACATAACCTGCCAGCGTCGTCAGATAGCAGATATCCCTGACATGGGCTTCCCTGTTCAAGATGGCCTGATAGAAGTGAGCAATGCTCCAGCGCTGGGGGATGTTGAACTGGAACCGTTCGGTGAGTTCCCTGGCTGCCTGCCCGGTCATAGTGTTCCGCCAGGTACGAAACGGGACGAGCAGGTTACCGTTCGTATCGAATGCCATGTAGCCGTGCATCATGGCGCTGAAGCCGATGGCGCCGATGGTCCGGAGGGGGGTGTGGTACTTCTCCATCACTTCGCCGCTGAGCTTGCGGTAGCTTTCCTGCAAGCCCGTCCAAACATCTTCGAGGCTGTACGTCCAGACGCCGTTTTCGTATTGGTTTTCCCACTCATGGCTTCCCGAGGCAATCGGCGCATGGTCTTCCCCAATCAGTACCGCCTTGATGCGGGTCGAGCCGAGCTCAATGCCAAGAACGGTCTTTCCGCTCTTAATTGATTTT
This sequence comes from uncultured Chloroflexia bacterium, assembly GCA_963746015.1. Lineage (GTDB taxonomy): Bacteria > Chloroflexota > Anaerolineae > Anaerolineales > Villigracilaceae > UBA877. Next base: position 9,051 of record CAVUZS010000003.1, on the reverse strand, counting down.
TGGGTATCCATGTTCATTTCCAGAATACTGTTACCATCCCTGTGCCAGGTGGTAATACAGCTCATTCCAGCGCAGTTCCTTCTTGAACTCCGCCAATTTGGTATCGTTATCAATGACCAGGAATTCCACTCCGGCCATGCCGGCGAAATCTTCGAGCATCTCAACGGTCACGGCCTGGCTGAAACCAGTGTGATGGGCTCCGCCAGCATGGATCCAAGCTGTCGCTGCCACAGACAGATTGGGCTGCGGTACCCAGACGGCACTGGCCACCGGTAATTTCGATAACGGCTTTTCCGGCTGGATCACATTCACTTCGTTCACCACCATGCGGAAGCGGTTGCCCATGTCGAGCAGGGTTGCATTGACTGCCGGACCGCTGGGCACGCTGAAGACCAGCCGGGCCGGATCATCCTTACCGCCGATCGAAAGCGGGTGAACCTCCAGGCTCGATTTCGCCCCGGCGATCGAATTCGCAGACTTCCAGCATGTGTGCGCCCAGCACTTTCGAGTTCTTTGCATCCAGGTCGTAGGTATATTCTTCCATGAATGAAGTGCCCCCTTTCAGACCGGCCCCCATGACTTTCATGGCGCGCACCAGGGCAGCGGTTTTCCAATCGCCTTCCGCGCCGAAACCATACCCCTCTGCCATCAGGCGTTGGACCGCCAGGCCGGGCAATTGCGCCAGGCCGTGCAGGTCTTCGAAGGTGGTGGTAAAGGCTTTAAAACCGCCTTTTTCAAGGAAAGCCCGCATTCCGATTTCAATGCGGGCAGCTTCACGCAGAGATGGACGCTGGCTGCCATTGGGACGCAGCGTCTTCGGCAACGCGATAACGGTCGTCATATTCGGCCACCAGCCGGTCGATTTCGGCATCCGTGACTTGGTTGACGAACTTGACCAGGTCGCCGACGCCGTAGCCATTGACCGAATAGCCCAGCCGGATCTGGGCCTCGACCTTGTCGCCATCGGTGACGGCCACTTCGCGCATATTGTCGCCGAAGCGGGCCACACGGGCCCCCTGGGCATCCTGCCAGGCGGCTGCAGCGCGCATCCAGGTGGCCAGGTCGGAGAGAACCTCTTCATCCTGCCAGAAGCCGACGATGACCTTGCGGTTCAGGCGCATCCGGCTGCCGATGAAACCAAATTCCCGGTCGCCGTGGGCAGACTGGTTGAGGTTCATGAAATCCATGTCGATCTCGGACCAGGGCAGGTTCCGGTTATATTGCGTGTGCAGGTGTACGAATGGTTTGGACAGGATGTTCAAACCGGCAATCCACATTTTTGCGGGGGAAAAGGTATGCATCCAGGTGATCAGGCCAATGCAGTTTTGTGTGTTGTTGGCTTCCCGGCAGAGTGCGGTGATTGCATCGGGAGTGGTCACGACCGGTTTAAAGACCACCTTCACCGGCAGGTTGCCCGACTGCGCCAGACCTTGTGCCATTTCCCGGGAATGTTCCGCCACTTTCTTGAGCGTGGCTTCGCCATACAAGTCCTGGCTCCCGGTCACGAACCACACTTCCAACCTTTTATAATCGATCACAATTGCCTCCTGATAAAAAATAAGCCGGTTGACTGGCTATCCAATAATTGAACTTTCACGCACGATCAGTTCAGGCGAAAGCAAAATGTTTTGCGGTTCCAGTTTTTCGTCGCGGCGAACGGCTTCGATCTGTTTGACTGTTTCTTCGACTGCCCGGCAGCCTAATTCCTGTTGGTCCTGGTTGATCGTGGTCAGGGCAGGCCAAAAATAGGCCGATTCAGCCATGTTGTCGAACCCGGCAACAGCCAGGTCCTGGGGCACACGCCGACCCCGGCGATGGGCAATTTGCAGTACGGTGAGCGCCATCTGGTCGTTTCCCACAAAAACGGCGTCCATCTCGGGATAAGTCTGCAGCAATTGTGTGAATGCCGCTTCTCCACTGGAGGATGACCAGTTCCCTTCGGTGCAGTGACCGTCTGCAACCGGGATGCCGGCTTTTTTCAGGGCATCCTGCCAGGCCTGCTTGCGCTGGCGAGCCTCCCACCAATCCAATGGACCGGAGATATGGCCGATCCGGCGGCATCCCTGGTCCAGTAAATGCTGGGTCACCAGGCTTCCGCCGGCATAGTTGTCGACAGCTACTGTTGACACTCCCGGACGGGGCTGCATGGTCAAAAAAACGACCGGCACGGGCACATCATTCAATATTTCGTCCACCCATCTGCGGTTGTCGCCCACTTCAGGCACGGCCCAGACGATCCCGTCTACGTGGCGGGAAAGCAAGTCCTGCAAAAGCGGCTTGATATCCTCTGTGTCGAAGTGGGGTTGCTCTTCCAGCAGGAGGGCGTACTTCAATTCTTCGGCCATGCTGGTAATGCCGTTCAATGTGCGGGATGGACCGATATGTTTCAACCCGGCCGTAACGACCCCCAGGGTATAACTACGCTGCTGGATCAGGCTGCGGGCCAGGGCGCTGGGCTGGTAATCCAATTCGACGATAACCTGCTGGATGCGCTCGCGCGTTTCCGGGGAGACATCCGGGCGGTCATTGATCACCCTGGAGACGGTTTGCGTGGAAACACCTGCTGCCTTGGCGACCTGTTTGATGGTGGCACGTTTATTCGTGTTCATATTGTGGGCCTCTTTATGCTTAAAAATTCCACTATCGTTATCGTTCCCGATAACGATAACATAGTAACAAATCCGGGATGATTTGTCAAGTGTTTTTTTGCAGAGGCTGGGAAATCTAGCTGGAATCCAGCACAAAAAGACAGCAAGTACGTTTGGTGATGGTATTTTATACCAGATTCGTGCTTAACTCCCATACTTTGAGTGATTATTGCCGATTTTAAGGGAACTTGCCTCTTGACACGCCGCCCTTTTTTTGCTAAGATATTGATGCTAAATGTGAACGATAACGGGAACGTTAGCGGGAACGTTAGCGGACTTTTCTCCTTGATTACTTTTCTGAATATCGGAGGTGCAGCGAAAATATACTCATAATCCAATCCCATCCATCGCCCTAATCCCAGGCGATCCCGTGCGCAAGCACAAGCGTGAAATTCTGTGGATGTTCCAAGCGCACGTTATTTCACGAAGCAATTCTTCCCGGGAAGAGCTTCGCCCCCTGATCATAATCTCATTCAAAAGGAGAGTGCTAGATGAAAATCGCAAAGATCTTAAGTTTCGTAGTAGTAGTGGCGTTCATCCTTGGAGCAACAGGTTGCGGTCCGGCCGCCACGACAGCGGCACCGGCCGCACCAGCAACACAGGCCCCGGCTGCACCGGCGACGGCTGTCCCGCCGACGACCGCACCAGCGACGGCCGCGCCCAAGACGACCTCCGCGGGTTACCCCGTCCCGGTCCAGAAATGCGCCCCCAACTGCACCTACAAAGACATGGTCGTCGGCTTTATCCAGACCGGTCCTGAAAGCGCCTGGCGCACCGCCAACAATGCCTCCTTCGATGAAACTGCCAAACAACAGGGCATCACGCTGAAGGTCTACGACGCCCAAGGTAAAGTCGAGAATCAGATTTCGGCTTTCCACACGTTCAATCAAGATCCGACCGTGAACGTTATCATGCTTGCGGCTGATGACATGAAAGGTTATGACCATGTGTTGCAAGAAGCCCAGGCAAATGGCAAGCTCGTGATTTTGGAAGACCGCAGTATTGATTCGTCAGCGAGCCTGTATTACACCCACATTGGCTCGGACTTCGTCCACGAAGGGCAAGAAGGCGCCGCGGCCATGTGCGATCTGCTCAAGAATATGACGAAGAAAAATGTCGTCGAGATTTCCGGCGCGGTCGGCGCTTCCGCGGGCATTGACCGCGACAAGGGTTTCCGCCAGAAGATGGGCGATTGCGGGATCACGATCACCGCTTCCCAGACCGGTAACTGGGCCGTCGCGGACAGCAAGGCGGTCATGGAAGCCTGGTTGAAGATCCGACCACTCAAGACATCCAGGGCGTGTTTGCCCAAAATGATGAGGAAGCTATGGGCGCCATCCAGGCCATCCAGGAAGCTGGCCTTACGCCCGGCAAGGATATCATGGTCATCGGCTTTGATGCGACCAAAGACGGTTTCAAGTACCTTGATCTGCTGGCACCCTGGGCGCCGATATCGAGTGCAACCCGCTGCTGGCCCGCAGGTCTACGAAGCTGCCCTGAAAGGCTTGAACGGCGACGCAACCATACCCAGTTGTGTTCCTTCGCAGGAAGGCCAATTCTTCGCCGCACAAGGTGCTGATGCCCTGAATGCAATCCTGGCCACCCGCAAGTACTAAGCCTATGGGAAAGTGTGACTTTCCCGGGAGTCACTGGTTGGAAAAGAAATACGATGTGATAATTGGAGAAGCGGCGGTTCACGCCGCTTCTCCTCCAACCAAAGCAAAAACTAACGGATCGTTCATCGAAGATTGAGGTTGAGCTTATGGCAGAATCTAGCAACGACATTGTAACAATGAAAGGCATCTATAAATCCTTTCCGGGTGTGCATGCCCTCGAAAATGTGGACTTTTCCCTCAGGAAAGGCGAGATCCATGCCCTGGTGGGGGAAAACGGCGCTGGCAAATCCACCCTGATCAAGGTATTGACCGGCGTTGAGCAACCGAATAATGGCACGATCACAGTTGATCAGCAAATAATCTCCATCAGATCACCTCAACATGCCCAGGCACTCGGCATCAGCACGGTTTATCAGGAAGTCAATCTTTGCCCTAATCTAACCGTAGCGGAAAATATCCTGATCGGCCGGGAACCCATGAAATGGGGGAGTATCGATTGGAAGACGCATGAATTCCCGGGCCAGGCAGATCCTGCAGGGATTGGATATTGATATTGATGTGACCCAGACCCTGGGTTCCTGTTCGGTCGCCATCCAACAAATGGCGGCCATTGCGCGGGCGCTTGAGATTTCATCTGCCAAGATCCTGATCCTGGATGAGCCCACCTCCAGCCTTACCACCCATGAAACCGAGCAACTCTTTGGCGTGATGCGCAAGCTAAAAAGCGAAGGAATGGCCATCATTTTCATCACCCATTTTCTGGACCAGGTGTATGAAGTTGCCGACAGAATTACCGTCCTCAGAAATGGGAAATTGGTCGGAACGTATGCGACGGCTACCTTGCCCCGCCTGGAATTGATCACGAAAATGATCGGGCGAACCTTGTCCGAGTTTGAAGACATGACAAAACTCAAGCTTGAAAGCAGCCAGCACATCAAAGGTGAGGTACTGCTTCAGGCAAAAGGACTTGGCCGTTCAGGCTCCATGGAGCCATTTGACCTGGAATTGCATGCCGGGGAAGTGGTTGGTCTGGCTGGCCTGCTTGGTTCGGGGCGCACCGAAATAGCACAGCTTTTATTCGGCATTGACAAGCCGGATAGCGGTTCGATTACCATGGATGGCCAACCGGTCAAGAATTACTCCCCGCTCAATTCCATCGAGCGGGGTGTGGCGCTCTGCCCGGAAGACCGGAAAGACGAAGGGATCGTGGGGGAATTGACCGTGAGGGAAAATATCATCCTGGCCATGCAAGCCAGCCTGGGCTGGTTCAAGCATCTGAGCCTGCAAAAGCAATATGAGATTGCGGATAAGTATATTAAACTGCTGAATATCAGCACCCCCTCCGCCGATCAGCCCGTAAAAAATCTGAGCGGCGGCAACCAGCAAAAGGTGATCCTGGCTCGCTGGCTCGCCACGAACCCACGGCTTCTGATCCTGGATGAACCCACCCGCGGCATCGATGTGGGAACAAAGGCCGAAATTCAAAAACTGGTGCTTTCGCTGGCCGAGGAAGGCAAGTCCTGCGTGTTCATTTCCTCCGAGCTGGAGGAAGTATTGCGCACGAGCCACCGCATTGTTGTGTTGCGGGATCACAAGAAGGTCACCGAGTATACCGGTGAAGTGGGCGAGCGTAAGATCATGCAAGCGATTGCAGGGAGCGAGTAACCATGAAACAATCCAAAGTCCTCTTTCGATTGGAGGAAGGTCACCGAGAGCAGACTCTTCTTTCCTCTCGTCGCCCTGGCGCTCATCCTGCTCTTTGATCTGATCTTTATTCCCGGTTTTTTTCACCTCGAGATCAAACAAGGTCATCTGTATGGCAACCTGATCGATGTCCTGCGAAATGGTGCGCCGACTATGGCGTTGGCCATGGGCATGACGCTGGTGATCGCCACCGGCGGGGTGGACCTCTCGGTGGGCGCCATCATGGCGATTGCGGCCTCAGTAGCGGCTGCATCATGATGAACCCGATCCGTTCTCGGCACGCAATTGGCAGATGCCATCAAGAAACTGATCCCACCTACAGCTATTCGCCGTTCTGGCTGGTGCTCCTGGTGCCGCTGATCGTGGCGACAATCTGCGGCCTGTGGAATGGGCTGCTGGTTGCCTACGGAAAAATCCAACCCATGGTGGCCACCCTGATCCTGATGATCTGCCGGCCGAGGAATTGCCCAACTGGTCACCAACTCAAGAAAATCCAGATTTTTTATAGGCCATTCGTCTATATTGGAAACGGCTGGCTGCTCCTGCCTTTTTCTTTATACATCGCGGCCTTTGTGTTCGCACTCGCCTGGCTTTTAACCCGCAGAACGTCCCTCGGACTGTTCATCGAGTCGGTGGGCATCAATTCCCGCTCCAGCCTTTTTAGCGGCATCGACGAAAAGAAGATTAAATTGTTCGCTTACATGTTTTGCGGCTTTTGTGCGGGGATGGCAGGCATGATCGGCATTTCGAATATCAGCACGTCGGATGCCAACCAGTATGGGCCTGTACTTCGAACTGGACGCCATCCTGGCAGTGGTCATCGGCGGAACCTTGATGGGGTCGGGCGGGCGGTTTTCCCTGTTGGCCAGCGTCATCGGTGCGTTGGTCATGCAGGCTGTCACCACTTCCATGTATTGCAATCGGTGTTAGTGCGAATTCACTTCTAGCCGTCAAGGGAGTGGTCGTGATCCTGTTGATCCTCCTGTATTCACAGCAAGTACAAGGCTTTATCCGGAAAATCACGGGGCAAACAAAGGTGAAGGAGACTTAAATCATGATGCAGAACTTAAGCCCCTTTTTTTCCAGGTACCGGCGGCTCCTTCCGCTTTCGGCGACGATCATATTATTCTTTATCGCTTATGCTTTCGGCGCGGCATATCTCCCAGGGATGAGAGATGCACAAGTGTTTTTCAATTTATTCAATCAAACTCCTTACCTGCTGGTCAGTGTGATAGGAGAGACGTTCGTCGTTATTTCGGGCGGCATTGACCTTTCGGTGGGCGGCATGGTGGCCCTGACGACCACGGCTTCGGCTGCGTTGCTCCGGACAGGCTGGAACCCCTGGGCGGTGATGCTGCTCATGCTGGCGATGGGCATGGCACTGGGCGCCATTATGGGTTATTTCATCACCTACCTGAATGTGCAACCGTTTATCGCCACCCTGGCAGGCATGTGGATTGGCCGTGGGATGGGCTACTTCATCAGCGATGCAGTAGATCGCGATCAATGACCGGGTCTATGACGCTTCTTGCCAGGACGAAAATCTTGATCCCGGGTCTGAGCGACGCTGTGGCCCAGAAGGGCGACTACATCACCCCCTCCGTCGTCATCGCGATGGTCGTGTTTGCAGTGGCCATATACATTGCCCACTATACGCGTTTTGGCCGCACGATTTATTCCATAGGCGGGAATAACGGAGCCAATGAACAATCCGCCCGTTTGATGGGCCTGCCGGTGAACCGGACCAAAGTCCTGGTCTACACTTTCAACGGATTTTGTTCGGCGCTGGCTGGCATTTTATTGAGCATCTACGCTGGGTCCGGGCAAGGCTTGTAGGAAACGGCATGGAGTTGACCGTCATCGCGGCGGTGGTGATCGGCGGCACGATGTTGACCGGCGGCGAAGGGTATGTGTTTGGGGCGCTGTTTGGCGCACTGATCATCGATCCTCATCCAAACCATGATCCAAATCCAGGGCCATCTCATTACCTGGTGGACACTTATCATGGTCGGTGTAATAACGCTCTTTTTCATCGGTTTGCAGTCATTCTTTGCCAACCTGAAAATTGGTCAATCAACCGGCAGGAAAGTGAGTCGACGCGAGCAGCGAAACCGGCAAGTACTGTTATATGGAGGCGGTGCGATCGTACTGGTCATCCTGGCTGTGTTTGCCTTCCACATCTTCAAAAGTGGGAGCACCAGCGCTGTTGCGCAGACATCCTCCGCCTGCCAACCAAAGCCCTTCCGGCAGGACCAGGCAACCAGCCTGATAAAAGATGGAGCGATTATTGCCTACGAACGCAACGGTGGCGTTAATTGTATCGACGAACTGTATGGCATTTATCCGGATGGGCGAATCACAGGCGATAACGGCACGCAAAAAATCGAAAAACAGGTGACGCCCAACGATGTGGATCAATTACTTGCATTCATTAACAACCTGGGATGGTTTACGGATAATATGTATTCCACCTCGCATGTACCATGTAGTGTATGCTATCACTATTTTACCAGCGTTGTTTATAAGGGCCAGACCAAGACCGTGGAGGCTGTAGATGGTGGAACGGATGCTCCACCCGAGTATTGGTTGATGACCGGTCAATTCTCCACGATCCTCCCAATATTTGCCTCTGCTCATTAATCAGTTCAAAAAAAGGGGGAGGGCAGATGCCCTCCTGTTTATTGCGTTGCCGTCGTGTGAAAAGGAGAAAGAAAGATGGGTATGAAAAAAGTGCTTATTCCAATCGCTTTATGTGCCCTGCTCAGTTTTGCCTGCGTGTATATAGTAGTGCCGGCTGATTTATTGGTGACTTCGACTTCAGTCGCATCAAGAGGTTGGAGCGGGATGGTGACGAATGTCGGCAAATCGGATGCCGGGATAGGCGTCCCGTCCCCGCACGTGATATTCTTCCCGCCGTCTCCAGCTATGCATCCGCAAGCAATCGCAAGCACAGCCAAAGCAACAGCAATCTGATCATAATGTCCTTCACTTCAGAATTTTTAATTGCTATCCGAACAGGCGGAATACCGCGTCAGCCACAAACAGCTTCATCCCTGCAACAAAGTTGTTTGCGCCATCTTACC
>CAVUZS010000002.1:0-452436 GCA_963746015.1 uncultured Chloroflexia bacterium | reverse complement strand
TCACCCATCGAAGGCATCGACCCGGATGATTTGAAGATCAAGCCGTTGCTGGAACGGATCCAGCGCGGCGGGGTGAAGGAAGTCATCCTGGCGACCAACCCGTCCATGGAGGGGGAGGCGACGGCGCAATACCTCTATCCACGCCTGCGGGCGCTGGGCGTGCGGGTGACGCGCCTGGCGCGCGGCCTGCCGGTGGGCGGCGACCTGGAGTATGCCGACCAGAATACGCTGCTGCGGGCCCTGTCCGGGCGGCAGGAGATGGAATAAGATGAAGGAGGAAGGAGTTATTGGAAGGATTTAGGAAGCGAAAGCACTCAACCTTAAAGAATCGAAATTGGTCTGGGAATTGCTTGACAACTTCGCCCGTATGCGTATAATAGGCAAGCACATTGACCCCCACGAAGATCTCGTCCGAAAGGACAGATCGTTTACAACAGAGCAACGTCTCACGTCAGAGAAACACAGCAGCAACGAGTTGCAGTCTGACGAGCCGATGTTGAAAGAGAAACATCGGCGATTTTGTCTCTCTGGGCCTTGACGGGGATGGACGCTCGCGGGTAGAATACAGCCCGCTTTGTTAACAGGACCTTAACAGCTGAAAAGTGATAGGAAGTAAGCCTGTCGTTCTATCCGTAACTTTACACCTCGCAAGAGGTGATTTTTTGCGGAGAGTTTGATCCTGGCTCAGGATGAACGCTGGCGGCGTGCTTAATACATGCAAGTCGAACGAAGAGTTTCTGTAGCAATACAGAGGCTTCTTAGTGGCGAACGGGTGCGTAACGCGTTGGTGACCTGCCCCGAAGTGTGGGATAACAGTTCGAAAGGACTGCTAATACCGCATGTGATCATCGGTTTTAGAATCCGATGATTAAAGCAGTAATGCGCTTTGGGAGGGACCTGCGTCCCATCAGCTAGTTGGTGAGGTAATGGCCCACCAAGGCTACGACGGGTAGGGGACCTGAGAGGGTGGTCCCCCACACTGGCACTGAAACACGGGCCAGACACCTACGGGTGGCAGCAGTAGGGAATATTGGGCAATGGGCGAAAGCCTGACCCAGCAACGCCGCGTGCACGATGAAGGTCTTCGGATCGTAAAGTGCTTTTCTGAGAGATGAGAAAGGACAGTATCTCAGGAATAAGTCTCGGCTAACTACGTGCCAGCAGCCGCGGTAACACGTAGGAGGCAAGCGTTATCCGGATTTACTGGGCGTAAAGCGCGTGCAGGTGGTTCGGTAAGTTGGATGTGAAAGCTCCTGGCTCAACTGGGAGAGGTCGTTCAATACTACCGGACTTGAGAGCAGTAGAGGGAGGTGGAATTCCCGGTGTAGTGGTGAAATGCGTAGATATCGGGAGGAACACCAGTGGCGAAAGCGGCCTCCTGGACTGTTTCTGACACTCATATGCGAAAGCTAGGGTAGCAAACGGGATTAGAGACCCCGGTAGTCCTAGCTGTAAACGATGTGAACTTGGCGTCGGCGGGTTCAAAGCCGTCGGTGCCGAAGCTAACGCGATAAGTTCACCGCCTGGGGACTACGGCCGCAAGGTTAAAACTCAAAGGAATTGACGGGTCCCCGCACAAGCAGCGGAGCGTGTGGTTTAATTCGATGTTACACGAAGAACCTTACCCAGGTTTGACATGTTGGTGGTAGGGAAGCGAAAGCAGACCGACCCGCAAGGGAGCCTTCACAGGTGTTGCATGGCTGTCGTCAGCTCGTGTCGTGAGATGTTCGGTTAAGTCCGCCAACGAGCGCAACCCTCGCCGTATGTTACAAGTGTCATACGGGACCGCCGGTATCAAGCCGGAGGAAGGTGGGGATGACGTCAAGTCAGCATGGCCTTTATATCTGGGGCTACACACACGCTACAATGGCCGGTACAATGGGTCGCTAAGCCGCGAGGTAGAGCCAATCCCAAAAGCCGGCCTCAGTTCAGATCACAGGCTGCAACCCGCCTGTGTGAAGTCGGAGTTGCTAGTAAACGCGCGTCAGCTATAGTGCGTTGAATACGTTCCCGGGGATTGTACACACCGCCCGTCACGTCATGGGAGCTGGCAACACCTGAAGCCTGTAGCCTAACCGCAAGGAGGGCGCTGTCGAGGGTGGGGTTGGTGACTGGGACGAAGTCGTAACAAGGTAGGTGTACCGGAAGGTGCGCCTGGATCACCTCCTTTCTAGAGTACCGAGCAAAGGTCCAGCATTCGTGCAGACCTGCGCTCAACTTCCAAATCTTTCGTCCGCGGTGGGTGAAAGTCGATAAGCAAGCTTCCTATCACTTTTCAGTTGTCAAGGCCTGGCCTGAGCGGGCCTGTAGCTCAGATGGTTAGAGCACAGTCCTGATAAGACTGGGGTCACTGGTTCGAGTCCAGTCAGGCCCACCTGAATTATTCAGGCAGCGCTCGGGGATGTAGCTCAGCGGGAGAGCAGCGCCTTTGCAAGGCGAAGGTCGCGGGTTCAAATCCCGCCATCTCCACTGAGTGTGTGTAAGAAAGGATGACAAAAAGTTTGAAGTTGGCGATCCTGCAAGGAAATTAGGAAGTTGAGCTCAGAACGCTTGGGAGTACTATGCGGCCCGGCGATGAGCCGGGCTTGCTTTGTCGAAAAAAATAAGTTGACAGCCGATCCGTGTGCTTGACAAATGTGAAGCATACCGATCGCCGGTCAACGGCAAAAGAACTGGTGCAAGCGGCGAATATCAGAACCTTGACAACTGAATAGTTATTGATCTTTTTGATGTAGGCCGAACAGTATTAAATTCTCCGCATCACGTGGAGAAGCTACTAAGAGCTTACGGTGGATGCCTTGGCGCCAAGTGCCGATGAAGGACGTGGGACACTGCGATAAGCTCCGGTTAGCCGTGAACAGGCGTTTGACCCGGAGATTTCCGAATGGGGAAACCCACTGCGGCGAACCCGCAGTATCGTCGGTTGAATACATAGACCGAACGAAGGGCACCTGGGGAACTGAAACATCTAAGTACCCAGAGGAAAAGAGACCATTTCCCTAGTAGTGGCGAGCGAACGGGAATCAGCCTAAACCGCCCGTGCTTGCACGGACGGGGTTGTAGGGTCCGGCACATGGAAGTTACAAATCAGTCTGTTAGCAGAATGGTGTGGGAAAGCCAACCAAAGAGGGTGATAGTCCCGTATGTGAAAATGGACTGACTTCCGCTGGATACCTGAGTACTGCCGGGCACGCTAATCCGGCAGGAATCTGGGGAGTCCACTCTCCAAGGCTAAATACACTTGGCGACCGATAGTGAACAAGTACCGTGAGGGAAAGGTGAAAAGTCCCCCTGTTAGGGGAGTGAAATAGAACCTGAAACCGTAAGCTTACAAGCAGTCGAAGGGCTAATGGCGTGTCGGTGCCCCGGGGAAACCCGGGTGCGCGGCGCTATGCCTGACGGCGTGCCTCTTGGAGAATGAGCCTGCGAGTTAATCTCAGCGGCAAGGTTAAGGGAGTTACACCCGTAGCCGTAGCGAAAGCGAGTTTGAATAAGGCGCATAGTCGTTGGGATTAGACCCGAAACCGGGTGAGCTACCCATGGCCAAGGTGAAGCGAGTCTAAACGCTCGTGGAGGCCCGAACCTACTAATGTTGCAAAATTAGGGGATGAGCTGTGGGTAGAGGTGATATGCCAAACGAACTCGGATATAGCTGGTTCTCCCCGAAATAGCTTTAGGGCTAGCGTCATGTATTTAGTATCGGAGGTAGAGCACTGGATGAGCTAGAGGGCTTACTGCTTATCGAACTCAACCAAACTCCGAATGCCGATACTCCATAACATGGCAGTCGGACTCCGGGAGATGAGTTTCGGGGTCGAAAGGGAAACAGCCCAGATCATCAGCTAAGGTCCCTAAATCCAAGCTAAGTGGGAAACGAGGTGAGGTTACTTGAACAACCAGGAGGTTGGCTCAGAAGCAGCCACCCTTTAAAGAGTGCGTAATAGCTCACTGGTCCAGTGACCTTGCGCGGAAAACTTAACGGGGCTAAGCTTGGTACCGAAGCTATGGGATTTGCGCAAGCAGATCGGTAGGGGAGCGTTCCGCCAGCAGTGAAGGTCGACCGTAAGGACGGCTGGAGCGGGCGGAAGTGAGAATGCAGGCATGAGTAGCGTACAAACACGTGAGAACCGTGTTCGCCGTAAATCTAAGGTTTCCGACGCCAGGTCATTCCGCGTCGGGTTAGTCGGGTCCTTAGCCGAGGCCGAGAGGCGTAGGTGATGGACATCCGGTCAACATTCCGGAACCGTCTGGAAGGAGCGATGAGGGGACGCAACGAGGTAGGCCAGCCAGCGATTGGTTGTGCTGGTGCGATCCGCTTAGGCGTTGAGGCTTGTAGGAAAATCCGCAAGCCGAGCTGAGGCGATAGCGTGCCCTTGAGGTGTAAGTGGTTGAGCCTTGTTGCCGAGAAAAGCCTCTAAGCGTTGAGTTCCAGATGCCCGTACCGCAATCCGACACCGGTAGATGGGTAGAGTATACCAAGGCGAACGGGAGAACCTTCGTTAAGGAACTAGGCAATTTAACCCCGTAACTTCGGGATAAGGGGTGCCCTTTGGCGTGTATGCGCTGGAGGGTCGCAGTGAAATGGTTCTAGTGACTGGTTAACAAAACCACAGGTCTCTGCTAAGCCGTAAGGCGATGTATAGGGGCTGACGCGTGCCCAGTGCCGGAAGGTTAAAGGGAGAGGTTAGACGCAAGTCGAAGCTTTGAACTGAAGCCCCGGTGAACGGCGGCCGTAACTATAACGGTCCTAAGGTAGCGAAATTCCTTGTCGGGTAAGTTCCGACCCGCACGAACCGCGTAACAACTAGAATAGTGTCTCAACGAGGGACCCGGTGAAATTGAAATGGCTGTGAAGATGCGGCCTACCCGCAGTAGGACAAAAAGACCCCGTGGAGCTTTACTGTATCTTGGCATTGAGTTTGGGTGTGATTTGTGTAGTATAGGTGGGAGGCTTTGAAGCTGGAGCGCTAGCTTCGGTGGAGCCGTCAGTGAAATACCACCCTGATTACATTTAGACCCTAACCCCGCACCGTCATCCGGGCGGGGGACCGTGCCAGGTGGGCAGTTTGACTGGGGCGGTCGCCTCCTAAAAAGTAACGGAGGCGCCCAAAGGTTCCCTCAGGGTGAATGGAAACCACCCAAAGAGTGTAAAGGCATAAGGGAGCTTGACTGCAAGACCAACGCGTCGAGCAGAGGCGAAAGCCGGGCTTAGTGATCCCACGGATCTGTGTGGAAGGGCCGTGGCTACCGGATAAAAGCTACCCCGGGGATAACAGGCTGGTGAAGTCCAAGAGTCCATATCGACGACTTCGCTCGGCACCTCGATGTCGGCTCATCGCATCCTGGGGCTGTATAAGGTCCCAAGGGTCGGGCTGTTCGCCCGTTAAAGCGGTACGCGAGCTGGGTTCAGACCGTCGTGAGACAGGTCGGTCTCTATCCACTGTGGGCGTAAGGGATTTGCGAGGATCTGCTCCTAGTACGAGAGGACCGGAGTGGACAGACCTCTGGTGTGCCAGTTGTCGTGCCAACGGCATTGCTGGGTAGCTACGTCTGGCAAAGATAACCGCTGAAAGCATCTAAGTGGGAAACTTGCCTCAAGATAAGATCCCTGTATCCGTAAGGAGTAAGACCGCAGATAGACTATCTGCTTAATAGGCGGTATGTGTAAGCACAGTAATGTGTTGAGCTAAACCGTACTAATGGTCGAGGGCTAATCTGCGTGGTGCGGAGAACTTAGTACTGTTCGTACATCATTTTCGATAACTATTCTGGACGAATTGAGAAGAAAGTCTCTTTGGTGATTTGAGCGACGAGGGTACACCCGGTCCCATCCCGAACCCGGAAGTTAAGCTCGTCAGCGCCGATGGTACTTGGTGGGTAACTGCCTGGGAGAGTAGGTCATTGCCAAAGGGACTTTTTCTATTTATCTTCCCAGCAGTTCTTTCTTGGGGTATAATCTTTAAGTTCACAGGCCTGCGCGTGCATGATTGCTGCTTTGATGGTAATTTTTGGCAGTCAAGGAGTGTGTAGCAAAAATTCGTAATCTGCCGATGGATGGCTTTCTCGGGTTTTGCGCGTGCTCGGTCCTGTCTGTGACAAGCCGAGTTTTTTGTTTTAATTCCTCCACGGGAGGAGGTGATAAAGTTGACGGTCGTAAATTTGCGCAGTAATGAGTCTCAGGATATGCTCTTGAAGCGATTCCGTAAGAAGATCGTCAAAAGCGGCATCTTGAGCACGGTACGCCGCAAACGCTGGTTTGTGTCCAAGAGTGAGCAGCGCCGCATGGAAAAGAAGAAGGCAATTCGCCGGATCAAGCGGCGCCAGTACAAGGATTTTGAGTAAACCGGCGGACGGAACTGGAGGCTGTTTATGTCGAATGAGGATAAGATTCAGGTCGAGGGGTTGGTCGTTGAAGCATTACCCGGAACCCAATTCCGAGTGCGGCTTGATAACGGGCACGAGATCCTGGCTTACCTGGCGGGCAAGATGCGCAAGTATTACATCCGCATCCTGCTGGGTGACCGTGTCAGGGTCGAAATGTCTCCTTATGACCTGACCAGGGGAAGGATCACCTTCCGGCACCGGAAGGCTGACCCGGTTCCCACCGAAGAGTAACACCAGTTCTGTTCAGCACTTATAGCATTAAACGGGAAGCCCCTGCGCGCGTCTGGCAGGGGCTTTTTGATCCCTTGGGGATTGCTGTGAATTAGGGAAGAAATTTGAAGGAATTGAGCGCTTTCATATAGTTGGCGCGTTCAAAGGCGGCGGGTTCCTTTACCGTTTTGTGGCTCAGACTGCCTTTCATTTGCTGGATGGAAGTATATTCCCGTTCGACCATCCATGCTTCAATATCAGCCAGGATGGCGGGGACGCGACCAAAGCCGTGTTGCAACAGCTCGGAGGTCAGCATTGACACGCTGGCACCGGCCATCGTGGCTTTGAGGACGTCCTCTGCGGTATGGACACCGCTGGTGAGAGCCAGGTCGGCCTTGATGCGCCCATACAAGATGGCAGTCCAGCGGAGAGGCAAGCGCAGGTCATTTGAACTGCTCAAAATGAGGTTAGGGACAACTTCAAGGGTCTCCAGGTCGATATCGGGCTGGTAAAAGCGATTGAAGAGCACTAGGCCTTTTGCCCCGGCATTGGCGAGGCGTTTGGCAACATTGGGAATGGCAGTGAGGAACGGGCTCAGTTTAACCGCAACCGGGATGGTAATACTCTTGCACACATCGCCTACCAGAGTAATGTAGCTGTCTTCAAGCTCACTGGCGGTGAGTTCCGGATCCGTTGCCAGGTAGTACAGGTTGAGTTCGAGCGCGTCGGCGCCAGCTTCCTCGATCTTGCGGGCATACTTGATCCAGCCGCCGGTAGAGACGCCATTCAAACTGCCGATGACGGGAATTTTGACGGCCCGCTTGGTCTTCTTGACGGCCTGCACATAAGCCTCCGGCGTGAGGGTAAACTCCATGGTTGAGGGATAATAGCCATCGACTTCGGGTGAGATCTCAGAACCGTAAAATAAGTAGTGGTCCAGTTCAAGGCTTTCGTGAATGATCTGTTCCTCAAAGAGTGAGTACATTACAACCGCGGAGACGCCGGCTTCTTCCAGCATTATTACTTTTTCCACTTTATCCGAAATAGGTTGGGCGGCTGAAGCCACGAGCGGGTTCTTCAGTTTCATGCCAAGATAAGTAGTTGTCAGGTCAACCATACCATTCTCTCCTTGTCACGGGTATCCTCAAAAAAATGATAAAAAGGAGCAAAGGGACGTACCTTTGCTCCTTTCCCTAGTTAAGACCTACCTCTTTTCGTTATTCTCGTCATAGTGCATGGCAGCCATCTGGGAGTAGAAATTCCAGCGGGCCTTTGCATCCTGGCGGGAAAGTTTGAGCAGGGATTTGCGCGGGCCTCATCACTCTGCACCAACATACGGAAGCGAGTCTCGTTGTACATGTACTGCTCGACGGGGATGGTCGGCTCTTTGTAGTCCACCAGGAGGGGATTCTTGCCCTCTGCAGCCAGGCGCGGGTCATAGCGGTATAACGGCCACAGGCCTGATTGGACGGCCAGCTTCTGCTGTTCCAGACCCTTGGCCATGTCAATGCCGTGCATTGCGCAATGGCTGTAGGCGATAATGATGGATGGGCCATTATAGGACTCTGCATCGATGAAGGATCGCAAGGTGTGCTGGTCATTGAAACCCATGGCTACACGCGCCACATACACATAACCGTAAGCGATGGCCATCAAACCCAGATCTTTTTTCGATAGGCCCTTACCCTGGGCTGCAAAGCGGGCCACTGCGCCGCGCGGCGTTGACTTGGAAGCCTGGCCGCCGGTGTTCGAGTAGACCTCGGTATCCAGGACCAGCAAGTTCACATTGCGCCCGGTGGAGAGGACATGGTCGAGACCGCCATAGCCAATATCGTATGCCCAACCGTCTCCACCGACGATCCAGACGGATTTTTTGACCAGGGCATCGGCCACTGCAGCCAGGTTTTTGGCCTGCGGGTTCTTGGATCCGGCAAGTTTCTGCTTGAGAGCATCGACACGTTCGCGCTGCTGTTTGATACCCAGGTCAGAGCTCTGATCGGCTTTGAGCAGAGCATCCACCAGGTCCTGGCCGAGTTCGTTGACGAAAGCCGGCAGGGTGTCGTGGGCGTATTCGATCTGCTTATCCAGAGTCAGGCGGAAGCCCAGGCCGAATTCGGCGTTGTCCTCGAACAGGCTGTTGGACCAGGATGGGCCGCGGCCTTCTTTGTTGAAGGTATAGGGTGTGGTGGGCAGGTTGCCGCCGTAGATTGAAGAGCACCCGGTGGCATTGGCGATGATGGCCCGGTCGCCAAACAATTGCGACATCAGTTTGATATAAGGCGTTTCACCGCAACCCGAGCAGGCTCCGGAGAACTCGAACAAGGGTTCAAGGAGCTGCGAGTTCTTGATGGTGCCGACGCTGAATGTAGTACGGTCCGCCTCGGGCAAGCTGAGGAAGAACTCCCAGTTGGCGGCTTCGGATTTACGCAGGGGCGGTTGTGGGGCCATGTTAATGGACTTGCGCGCCGGGTTGGTTTTATCCTTGGCCGGGCAGGCTTCGATGCACATGGCACAGCCGGTGCAATCCTCGGGGGCCACCTGAACAGAGTAAGCCATCCCAGGGAATTCCTTGAACTTAGAGTCCATGTACTTGAAGGTGGCCGGGGCTTTTTCGAGGAACTTCTTATCAAAAACCTTGTGCCGGATGACTGCATGCGGGCAGACAAAAACGCATTTGCCGCACTGGATGCACAGGTCGGACTCCCATACCGGGATCTCCAAAGCGATGTTGCGCTTTTCCCACTTGGTGGTGCCGGTGGGGAAGGTGCCGTCCACGGGCATGGCAGAAACCGGGACGGTATCGCCCTCGAAAGCGATCATCGGGCCGAGCACATCCCGTACAAAGGCCGGAGCCTCGACCGGGACGGGCAGGCGGCGGGTGAAGGTGCTTGAAACTTTCCCAGGCACCTTGACTTCGTACAAGTTGGCCAGGGATTGATCCACCGCAGCAAAGTTCTTCTGGACGACCGCTTCACCGCGCTTGCCATATGTTTTTTGAATGGCTTTCTTGATCTGGTGAATTGCTTCGTCGCGCGGCAGGATGCCGGAGATGGCAAAGAAGCAGGTTTGCATGATGGTGTTCACGCGGCTGCCCATGCCGGTCTTTTCGGCCACATCATAGGCGTTGATGGTATAGAACTTGAGCTGCTTCTCGATGATATCCTTCTGAACTTCCTGAGGCAGCTTGTCCCAGATCTCATCCGGGCCATACAGGCTGTTCACCAGGAAGACCGCGCCAGGCTGGGCGTACTTGGTGAAATCAAAGCGCTCCAGGAAGGTGAACTGGTGGCAGGCCACGAAATTGGCCGTATTGGGAGTGATCAAGTAAGGAGCCTGGATAGGCTTGGGGCCAAAACGCAGATGCGAGGCGGTCAGCGTACCAGCCTTCTTGGAGTCATAATAGAAATAACCTTGCGCGTAGTTGTCGGTCTCTTCGCCGATGATCTTGATGGAGTTCTTGTTAGCACCAACGGTGCCATCCGACCCCAGCCCAAAGAACAGGCAGCGTACCGTTTCGGGATGTTCAACGGAGAAGTTCGGGTCGTAATCCAAGCTGGAGTGAGTCACGTCCTCATTAATGCCGACTACGAAGTGGTTCTTTGGCTCAGACTTTTTGAGCTCGTCGAAAACGCCCTTGACCATGGCAGGTGTAAATTCTTTCGAAGACAGGCCATAGCGTCCGCCGATAACCTTGATATCCTTGCGGTTGCCTTCGAACAGGGCATTGACCACGTCGAGGTAGAGCGGATCGCCAGCCGCCCCGGGTTCCTTGGTGCGATCCATTACGGCAACTGATTTTACAGTCGCGGGCAGGGACTTGAGGAAATTTTCCCCGGAGAACGGGCGGTACAGGCGGACGCGAATTACACCGACCTTTTCACCCTTTGCCATCAGGTTGCGCACGGTCGCTTCGGCGGTCTCGCCGCCGGAGGCCATGATGATCACCACGCGCTCGGCGTCTGGTGCGCCGATGTAATCAAACAGGTGATAGGCGCGGCCGGTCAGCTTGGCAAACTTATCCATGTTCTTTTGAACAATCCCAGGCACGGCGGTGTAGTACTTATTTGTCGTCTCACGCGCCTGGAAGAATACATCCGGGTTCTGGGCTGAGCCGCGCAGAACCGGATGTTCGGGCGACATGGCCCGGGCGCGATGGGCGCGCACGAGTTCGTCGTCGATCATGGCCCGCAGGTCGTCATCGGTTAATTGTTCGATCTTGGCCACTTCATGCGAGGTGCGGAAGCCGTCGAAGAAATGCACGAACGGTATACGCGCTTCCAGGGTGGAGGCCTGTGCAATCAAGGCCATGTCATGTGCTTCCTGCACCGAGCCGGAGGGAATCATGGCCCAGCCAGTCTGGCGGCATGCCATGACATCTGAGTGGTCGCCGAAAATGGAAAGGGCGTGCGTTGCCACTGTACGGGCTGAGACGTGGAAGACGGTGCTGGTCAGTTCCCCGGCAATTTTGAACATATTGGGGATCATCAACAGCAAACCCTGACTGGCGGTGAAGGTGGTAGTCAGAGCGCCGGTCTGGAGCGCCCCGTGGACCGCACCGGATGCGCCGCCCTCGGATTGCATCTCGATGACCAGAGGAACCGTTCCCCAGATATTCTTGCGCTTGATTGCCGACCAATCATCGGCGAATTCTCCCATGTTGGATGAGGGTGTAATGGGGTAAATGGCACAAATTTCATTTGTGCGATGGGCAACGGAAGCGGTGGCTTCGTTCCCATCAATCGTAACCTTTTTGCGTTCCATGAAGCTTTACTCCTTCTAACTGGATTAACAGGGCAAACTCTGTGTGTGTGACACTTTTCGACCCATAAGTGTATTCCCTTGATTTTACCAGTGATAGTTATTAAATGCACAAATTCCTCTGCGACATGTCACATATAAATTATGACAACGTTTGTCCGAAATAAAAGCGGGGGAAAACCTTATTTTATTCCAGATGAGGTTGTGCAAGAAATAGCGCTGCCAACGATTTTGCATCCGGTATTTCGCCGCGTCGCGCCATTTCCAGCGCTTTGCCCAGCGGGATGGATTCGACGGAAAGGAACTCGTCTGCGTCGGCTTCCAGAGGGTCGGAGCGCAGGTCACTTGCCAGGTAGACATGCATGTATTCGGTGGAGTAGCCGGGGGCCAGGTAGAATCCGCCCAGACATTCCAGGCGTCCGGCTGCCATGCCCGTCTCTTCCCGGATCTCCCGATGGGCGCAGGCCTCTGGCGCCTCATCTTCGTCCAATGTCCCTGCGGGCAGCTCCAGGAGGTCCAGTCCGGCCGCGTGACGATATTGCCTGACGAAGAGCAGGTTGCCCTGGCCATCTATTGGGATGATGATGACCGAACCAATGTGCTCCACGATGTCAAATCTGGTTTCATGACCATCGGGCAGGCGCAGGGTGTCACGGCGGACCGTAAAAGCCCGTCCCGGGTAAATGATTTCGGTTTTCAGCAGTTCGAATGGCATGCCGACCCTCCAAAATAACACCCAGGCGAAGAAACCTTCGCCTGGGTGAATGAAAAGCACGCTGCGTGTTTAAGGGATGTTCAGGATTTGTCCGGTTGTCAGCGAGGTGGTTATGCTCAGGCCATTGGCGGCGGCGATGGCGGCAGGGTCAACATCGCCAAAGACGCTGCAGGCTATCCTGTAGAAAGTATCACCCGCGGCCACTGTATATTGCGCCGGATGCGCTTGCAGAGCACGGGTGCCGGGGAATGAACCGGTCTGCGGGATGCTCAACACCAAGCCAGGCCGGGTAATCTTGTCCACTGGATAAGTTGTTCAGACTCAAGAGATCGCTTGGATTAACGTCAAAGCGGCGAGCGATACAGTAGGGGAATTCTCCCTGTCTGCAGTGTATACGTCAACGGGCGGCCGGGTGTGGGAACTGCGAAATAATTACGGGCATAGTCGTCCCGGGCATGGGTGTAACCGTGGAAAGGGCTATGGTTGGAACCAGCGTGGATGATAATGGCGTGGAGACCGCGCCGATTGGAGTAGCGGCCGGATTGGCTTGAGGCGTTTCTGAAGTAGGAGCAGCGGTGATCAACCCCATGGCTACTGCCGTTTGCACATACACGGCGGTCGAAGTTCCCCAAGCTTCCATCAGGCTCATGCCGGTAGGCTGGGGTATGGAATTGGCGTTCTGCGCAGTTGGCGTAGCCAGGGATGGTTGAGATGCAGAACGCTCACAGGCTGCCAATAGTAACGCTGCCGCCACGGTGAGCGAAATTATAATGAATACTTTTTTTGACATGTTCTCCTCCTAAGAAACTGCGTGAACATAGAATTAAAAGTGATACTAGCACAACCTTTCTAAAGCGTCAAGCAATGCGTTCAAAGAAAATTGGCGCTATTTTTCCAGCCAGATCGTCACCGGCCCATCGTTCTCAATTTCGACCAGCATATGCGCACCAAAAACGCCAGTCCGGGTGGGGACACCCAGGTTCCATAATGCGTCCGCGAATTTGTCCACGAGCGGTGCGGCAACTTCTGGTGGGGCCGCATCGGTGAAGGACGGCCGGCGCCCCTTGCGCGTATCAGCGTAAAGGGTGAACTGGGAAACCACAAGCGCTGCCCCGCCGATATCAAGGATGGATCGATTAAACTTGCCATCGTCATCTTCAAAAATGCGCAAGGTGGCTATTTTCTCGGCCAGGAAGCGGGCCTGCTGCTCGTTATCCTCCTGACCAACACCGAGCAGGATGACCAATCCGCGGGCGATTTCGGCGATGGTCTGGTCATCCACGCTCACCTTCCCGGTTTTGACTCGCTGAATAAGTGCGCGCATAATTATCCAAATAATAAACGAAAACAAAAGCGTCTACTCTTGTTTTACTGGCCTAAGGGAGTTGCACCGCCGCCCTGACCTCTTCCATCGTCTTTTCGGCAATGGCCCGGGCGCGCCTGGCACCATCGGCGAGCACCGCATGCACCAGGTCCGGCTGTGCTGCGATCTCGGCGCGTTTGGCCCGGAAAGGTTCCATGGCCTTATTCAGATTCCCGGCGAGCATCTTCTTACAGTCCACACAGCCAATACCTGCCCGGCGGCATTCAATGTTAATCATTTCCACGTCAGCCTTGGGTGTGAAAACCTTGTGCAGGGTAAAGACATTACACACATCCGGGTTACCGGGGTCAGTACGCTTGATACGTTGAGGGTCAGTGACCATCATCATGACACGTTGGCGGGTTTCCTCGGGCGTGGCAGCAATCTCGATCTGGTTATTGAGGCTCTTGCCCATCTTTTCCTTGCCATCAATGCCGAGAACTTTGGGAATCTCAGTGTTCTTCATGCCGGGTTCGATGAGCACTTTGGTTTTGTAGCGATAGTTGAAGGAACGAACCACTTCACGCGTGAATTCGATATGCGGTGCCTGGTCGATCCCGACCGGGACAACATCGGTTTTATACAATACTATATCAGCAGCCATCAACACCGGATAACCCACCAGCCCATAGTTCACGTTATTCGGATTCTGGCGCACCTTTTCCTTGAAGGTGGGCAGGTCGGTCAGCTTGCCAAGCGGTGTGACCATCGATAGGATGGTATGCAATTCTGTGACTTGTGGGACATGTGACTCTGGACGAAGAGGATGGTCTCCTCCGGGCGGATGCCAACGGCCAGCAGATCCAGGGCCAGGTCATAGGTATTCTGCTTCAGGTTTTCCGTATCTTCAACGGTAGTTAGAGCATGCAGATCCACAATGCAGTAGACGCACTCATAATCGTCCTGCAAAGCGACATAATTTTTGAACGCGCCCAGATAATTGCCCAGATGTGCACGTCCGGTGGGGCGGATGCCGGAAAAGACGCGGCCTTTTTTTGCCATAATTTCCTCGCAGTAGTCTTTAATATAGTAACGACTTCAGTAGTCCTGGTGTGAAAGGATTGCCGCTATTGTTTCCTGGAAAATTTTCGGACCAGACCGATGATTTCGCCGGGTTCGGGATGACGCCCGGTCTGGAGTTTGGAGTAGATCAATTGCCCATTTACACTTATCTCGTACCGGCCTCCATTGGATGGGACGAGAGTCACACTTTCGATCTCCGGTTCAAAATTTTTGAGAAGTTCATTTACTAGGCCGACGGCCCGGTCGGTGTAGTGTCAAACTGTGCAATACACGATCTGGATTTTCATCATGGCGCCAACTCCTTTTTACAGATTATCCAAAAATTATACTGCTTCTTATACGAAACCGTGTCTTCTCTTTTTGGGGTACGGGATTTTCACGAAGTTGCTTTTTTAATGCGGATGTCACGGATGAACGAATGATTGGTAGTTTCCGAACCTTTGACGCATGGCGACCTTACATGTATAATCATTTTGCTCATCAATCCAATCTGGGACATCTTCGAGGCTCGGTATGGCTCTGCGCGGCAATTTGCGCGATTTTACTATTACCCAATTATTGAATCTAATCAACCTGGCCAACAAAACCGGGACGCTGGTTGTCGAAGGCCCCCATGAGACAGCCAAGATTGCATTCCGTGAAGGAAAACTGGCTTATGCCGAGATCGGGAACGAAGATGGCAGCCTTGCAGCCGTCCTGCACCATGCCAAGAAACTCACCTCCGGCCAGTACAAGTCCATCCGGCAAGGCGCCGCCCATATTTCTGACAAGGAACTAGGCCTGTTGCTTATCAATGCCGGTTATCTTTCCCAGGAAGATATTCTTACCAACCTCCAGCAACATTTTACGGATATTGTCCAGCGTTTGTTCACGTGGGTGGAAGGCTTTTTTCATTTCGACAATGACCTGCTTCCGCCGGAGGACCGGATCAGTGTCCGGTTGGACCTTGAAAACCTGATCATCGAAGGCTCGCGCCAGTTGCGCGAGTGGGAGCAGTTGCAGGATGAAATTCCCAGCCTGGATATGGCGCTAAAATTCACTGACCGCCCCGGAACGAATCTACGGAATGTCAACTTGAGTGTTGAGGAGTGGCGGGTTGTTTCTTACATTAACCCACGCAACACGATGCGGCAGATTGCCAGCGCCACGAAAATGAATGACCTGGAGATCCGGCGTATCATTTATGGTCTCCTGCAGGCCGGACTGGTGGAAGTAACCCGCCAGGAGGGTGCGGTCTCGCCGTCCCCGTCCTGTACGGGTCTTCCCATCGGACAATAAAGAAGAGCAGAAATCCTTGGTCAACCGCCTTATCAATCGCATTCGCTCTCTATAATCCTTATTGAGGATTTGCCATAATGCAAACAGTTAAAATGGTTGTCACAGGTCCATTCAACGCCGGCAAGACCGAGTTTATCCGCTCTGTCAGCGAAATTGATGTGGTTTCGACAGAACGCAAGATTTCTTCGAACCAGGAGAAGACGGTCAAGGAAACCACCACGGTGGCGATGGATTTTGGGCGTATTACCGTCGATGACGACCTGGTACTGTACCTGTTCGGCACGCCAGGCCAGCGGCGTTTCGATTTCATGTGGGAGATCCTGTCAGAAGGAATGCTGGGCTTTGTTGTCATGGTGGATAGCACCCGTCCTGAAACCTTTCGTGAAGCCCGTTCCATTCTGGAGACATTCCGTGCCTACGCGCCGACCCCTTACGTGGTTGCAGCCAACAAACAGGACGTGAAGGACGCCTGGGAAGTGGAAGATATGCGCCATGCACTTCGGCTTGATTCAAAGGTAAAACTCCTTTCCTGTACTGCCACAGACCGTGACTCGGTAAAAGCAATTTTGTTGGAATTGCTGTATAGTATCCTGAATGAAATGGAGAATGGAGAGAAGTAATCTCTCCATTTTGTTTTAGCTGCCGTGTCATCTATCACCGCCGACCAGGGTATTGTCCATTCCGAAGTCTATGGGCGCGGCCGGCCGGTTATTCTTTTACACGGCTGGCTGGGTTCGTGGGGTCTCTGGCAGGAAACCATGACCTACCTGGGGGCTTTCTATCGCTTGTATGCCCTGGATCGGTTCGCCAATCGAAGGCACCTCGTTGGCGTTTGCCTTGAAAATGGCCGGACAGAGGCCGGTTGCTGCCATTCTCTTCAACATGATGTGGGCATTCCGCATGGGCATGCGTGTTTATTCCCCATTAATATGCCGCGACCCGCGCTTCCCCGCCATGATGGATAAAGACCTGTCACGTACAACGGTAGAATCTTTTTTGCTCAGCATTGCTTCCCTGCATCGCACCGATTTGCGGCCAATTCTTCCGCAAATAAAGATACCGGTCATGGGTATGTATGGAGGCAAGGATATTATTGTCAGTCCGACACAGTGGAGACCGATACAGGCAGGCATCCCGCGTGCCCGCATAAAGTTGTTCCCGAATGCCGGGCACTTTATCATGCTGGATGACGCAAGCCCCTTTTTATATAGGCTCAAAGAATTCTTGGATGAAACAGAGCCTAACCCTTAATGCCTGCGCCGATTTTATCGACCGGCGCCAACCGCCAGACTGAGAATCCTGTAACCACCATGGAAAAGAACACTGACCCGCTCACTGATTCAGACACGCTGCAATATTTTTACCCCAACCGGATGGGGCGGGTCATACTGCTGGCGATGGAAGAAATCCTTGGGCATAGTGGGGTGAATGCCGTTCTTAATCTCGCCAATTTGCCCGAATATATTAATGAATATCCGCCCTATGACCGGGACCTTAAAATTTCCCTTCAAGCATATCAGTCAACTGCAAATCGCCCTGGAAAGCTCTTACGGGCCCCGAGCCGGTCGAGGCCTGGCTGTGCGCGTTGGCCGGGCCTGCCTCAAGTACGGTTTGCGCGAATTTGGTCCCGAACTTGGCCTGACTGACCTGGCTTTCCGCTTGCTGCCGCTCCAGACGAAACTCAAGAATGGCAGCGAAGCTTTTGCAGCCCTGTTCAACAACTTTACCGACCAGCGAGTCCGTCTTGAGCGGGATGAGAAATACATATATTGGCACATCGAACGCTGCCCATTGTGCTGGGAAAGGCAGGCCGATGGCCCGTGTTGCCATCTGGCGGTGGGGTTGCTGCAGGAGGCCCTGTTTTGGGTCAGCGGGGGTAAGTATTTCGAAGTGGAGGAAAAGGAGTGTGTTGCATGTGGCGATAGTACGTGTACAATATTAATTGATCGGACTCCAATGGGATGATTCCATGCTCAAGGTAATCCTTCAGGCTTCCCGTCATATATCTCCATTCAATGAGGCCGCGCGCGACCTGCGCATCCACAATAAACCACTCTGGCTTAACCAACGCGACCTGCTTGCTCCGTATGTGACCCGTGAGATAGAGCTTGCAGCAGGTGCACACCTGCCACAATCCCATGAGCCGATGATCGTCTATCGTGATAACCTGTTTTTTGATGAGTATTACATAACCGAGTTCATGAGCCAGGCCAAAAAGCGTAACCGGGCTGTACGCGCGGCTTTTTCGCTGGAGGATGCGGCCTTCCGCGAGCATGCTTTGCCTCTCTCCGTCTCATACACCCCAGCAGGAAACCTGTATTATGCCGACCTTTGGTACTACCCGCAAGGCCCCCAGGCGGATGTGGCGCCACTGGTGGTGGATATGCAGGCGCGTGAGATAGGCTATTATCACATCCCCACCTATATGGCATCCGAGAGCGGCGATCTATGTTATCAAGTTCCCCTCAGGGCAATGCTTGCGATCGACTGCTGGGCACATATTTTCATTGCAGATGGCGTTTTCGGTCTATTCTCTCGCGCGGCGCGTTTCGAAGATTGCCTTAATAAGGACCTGATGTTCAAGTTGAAAGTGCTTGGTAAGGCAATATATGAGGGAAAACAACTGCTGGAATGTTCCGAACTGGTTAAAATCGGTAAAAACTGCGTGATAGATCCAACTGCGGTCATCCATGGCCCGACAACCATTGGAGACAATGTAACGATTAACGCAGGGGCAGTGATCGAGAACTGTATTATCGGAAGCAATGTCAACGTTTCTCAAGACTGCCAGTTGATGCTCTCGGTGGTGGGAGACGGGACATTTTTGCCTTTTCGTGCTTCCCTGTTTATGACCACCATCATGGAAAATGGCATGGTTGCTCAAAATACATGTTTGCAGATGTGCGTGATCGGGCGGAATACGTTCATTGGCGCTGGCAATACTTTCACCGATTACAACCTGATTCCCCTGGCGATCAGGGCCTTGGACGGCAGTGGAAAGTTGGCCGACGCCAACCGGCCCGTCTTGGGCGGGTGCGTGGGGCACAACTGTCGCATTGGAGCGGGGATGGTCATCTTCCCGGCGCGCACGATTGAATCGGATGTAGTGTTGTTTGGTTCCAAGGACCGCCGGATTATTGATCGTGATGTTAAATATGAGGATAGCGACCACCATAAATTAAAAGATGGCAGCAAGCACCCCCGGCTTTACCCGCGCCGCGGTGAATCGGATCTCACGTCATGGTAGCAGGGGGATACTTTATTTCATCCGCCTATATATCCGAAACCGAAAGAAACACCTTGCAAGCGAGGGATGAGTAAATGTAAGGATTGGTTTCTTGCCTGTCCGTAACCATCCCAACAAATGTTGGAGTTGCCAAAACAGGCAGTTTATCATAAGATTATCGACACCACGCGCCAACGCGTAGGCCAGCCGCGTAGAAGAAGTTGAGGAGGTTCCATTAAGGTATGAGCGCGATACTGCTTGACGGCAGGATAGTGCATTACGAGGTGCTCGGACGCGGCCGCCCGATCATCTTCCTGCACGGCTGGATTGGCTCCTGGCGCTACTGGGTGCCGGCGATGCAGACTGCAGCCATGTCCTTCCGCGCCTATGCACTCGATTTATGGGGGTTTGGGGATACTGCCCACGACTCAGCCTGTTACACACTTGACCAACAGGTGACTCTGCTGGATCGTTTTATGCAGGAGATGGGGATAGGCAAGGTGGCTCTCGTCGGGCACGGCCTGGGCGCACTGACAGCCATCCTGTTCGCTCGAAAATTCCCGCAAGTGGTTGACCGCCTGATGACGATAAACGTACCCATGGACAGCAGTTGTGTGGCTGCACGGCTGCGAAACCCCGCCTCCCCGGCGGACCTGGCGGATTGGTTGTTGGGAAAGGATTCGATCACCGAGCCTGCCCGCACTGATGCTCCCAAGGCCGACCCGCTTGCCATTACGACTTCCTTCAATAGCTTGAATGGCACGAATATCATGCCCATCATGGATTCTATGACGACCCCCTGCCTGGTCGTGCATGGGCTGAGTGACCAGGCCATACGTACACTGGAGTATGAACGCTTCATGTCCATGCCGGAGCTTGTTTACCAGGTTGTGCTTGAAAATTCCGGCCACTTCCCGATGCTGGACGAAAGTTCCCGCTTCAACCACCTGATGGCGGATTTCATGGCGCTGGATTCGGGGAAAAGCCCGCGTGAACTGCTATTGAAGGAAGAGTGGAAGCGCAGAGTGCGCTAAGAACGGCAGGTTTCACTTGCCACAGAAGGCAGTACATAGTAAACTTCGACCTGTGAACGTATATGCTATGCTGATGCCCCGTCTCCACTTGCAGTTCACCGCCAGATGAACCGCAGGACGGTTAATACCGCCTGATGACCACTGCTGGCGAAAGCCGGCAGTTTTTTTCAATTAGCAATTGGCAATTAGCATTTAGTAATTCGTCTCTTGCTAACCGTTAACCGCTAACCGCCAACAGCTAGGAGCTAATATGAACATCCTGATCGCGATTGCCTGGCCTTATGCCAATGCCGAGATCCATGTCGGCAATATCACCGGCTCGCACCTGCCCGGGGACATTGTCGCCCGCTATCACCGCCTGAAAGGTGACAACGTCCTGATGGTCTCCGGCACCGATTCGCATGGCACGCCCGTCACGATTGCAGCCGATAAGGAAGGCAAGTCGGTTGAGGAAGTCTATAAAAAATACCACGATGGTTTCCTCGATCTGTTCCAGCAGATCGGCATCAACTACGATCTCTTCACCACCACCCATACCGAGAACCATTTCAAGGTATCCCAGTCCATTTTCCTGGCGCTCAAGGAGAACGGCTTCCTGTATACGCAGAAATCCATGCAGTGGTACTCGCCATCTGCCAAGAAATTCCTGCCGGATCGCTACGTGGAAGGCACCTGCTACATCTGCGGCTTCGAAGGCGCCCGCTCGGACCAGTGTGACAATTGCGGCAATGTTCTCGAACCCGAAAAACTGATCAACCCGCAGTCGAAGGTGGACGGTTCCACTCCTGAACTGCGCGAGACCGAACATTTCTACCTGGACCTTTCCAAACATGGAGCCGGAGGTGGCCGATTTCCTGCGCCAGCGCGCCGGCTATATGCGTGAGACCGTCCTGGGCGAATCGCTCCGCAAGATCGAAGCCGAAGGGCTGAAAGCCCGCCCGATCACGCGCGACCTGGACTGGGGCATCCCGGTGCCGGTGGAAGGTTGGGACGACAAGCGCCTGTACGTCTGGTTCGAGGCGGTCATCGGCTATCTCTCGGCGGCGGTCGAGTGGGCCAAGATCAGCGGTAAGCCCGAGACTTGGAAGGACTGGTGGGTCAACCCGGCAGCGCGGGCCTTTTATTTCATCGGCAAGGACAATATCTTCTTCCATACCGCCATGTGGCCGGCCGAGTTGATGGGCGCGGGCGAGCAGTTCCTGAAAATCTTTGCCGAAGAGCAGGGCAGGCTGACCTTACCCTTTGACGTGCCCGCCAACCAGTTCATGAACCTGGAAGGCCAGAAGATCTCCGGCAGCCGCAACTGGGCGGTCTGGGGCCGGGACGCTCTCAGCCGCTACGACCCGGATGCCCTGCGCTACTACCTGACCATCAACATGCCTGAGAATCACGATTCCGACTGGGATTGGAAGGAATTCGTCGCCAGGAACAATGGCGAGCTGGTGGCCACCTGGGGCAACCTGGCGAACCGGGTGCTGGCCTTCTGCTACAAGCACTGGGACGGGCATGTCCCGGCCATCGATCCAGCCGCGTTGCGCCCGGCCGACCTGGATTTGCTGGCTGCCATCGAAGCCGGGTTCCAGTCCGTTGGCCGGGAATTGGAGGCGGTGCACCTGCGGGCCGCCCTGCAGGAAGCCATCCGGCTGGCGAGCGAAGTCAATAAATATCTGGATACATCCGCCCCCTGGTTCGAGATCAAGACGGATAAAGAGGCTGCGGCGAAAAGCGTCTATACCGCCCTGAAGGCGATCGACTCGCTCAAAATATTGTTCGCCCCCTTCCTGCCATTCACCAGTGAGAAGTTGAATGGCTTCTTCGGCTACGCGGCCCCGCTCTTCGGCGAGCAGTACACCGAAACGGTGAGCGACTCGCTCGGCGAGCATACCGTCCTGCGCTATCGCGGCAGTGATCGGTTGCAGTGGCAGCCGAGCGAACTAAAGCCCGGGGCGAAGCTCAACCAGCCCGGTCCGCTGTTCAAGAAGCTGGAAGAAAGCGTAGTCGAAGAGGAAAGGGCCAGGTTGGGAAAATGACCTGTTTTCAGTGCGATGATTTTCCGTAGAGGTGTGCCATGACCATCACGACTTATGAAGGCGTTGTAGAAAAAGGCAAAATTCGTTTGAAGACCGGCATCCACTTACCAGATAACACGAAGGTTTATGTCATTGTCCCTGAGACGGAGACAAAGAAAACTGCGCGAGTGTCGTCTCCGCGCCTCGTACACCGCAAGCAGGTGGCGAATTTCAGGATGGAAGTTGTCCAGGATGATTCCAATGCCAGGATACGACGCTAAACAGTTCGACCCACCCGCGCCAGTTGCGTACGTGACCCTCCGTCATCCTGCAACTGGCGCTTCCATATCTGATGTCCCGATGCTATTAGACACAGGTGCGGATGTGACCTTATTGCCACGCGAAATCATCGAGCAGCTTGGAGTTGCGCCTGTCGAAAATAAATTCTACGAAGTGGCAGGCTTCGATGGCGGCACAAAATTGGCGAAAGTTGTTCGATTGGAGATGGTATTCCTGGGGCGGAAATTCAAGGGGCAAAATTTTTTTGAACAGTCTGTGGGTGTTTTGGGGCGTGATATTCTGAACACAATAGAGTTTTTGCTCAATGGGCCGTGTGGAATATAGGAAGAGCAGATCGATAAAACTAAGCGAATTAAAGCCTGGTACAAAACTTAACCTGGTCGTACTGTTGTTAAATAAAATAATGAGAATATCATCAAAGAGGTCCCGGCAAGTTTGGAAGGATAATTTCTTGAGGAAGGATACGCTAGACTGATGGAAAGAAAAAATTCAGGGGATTCAGACGTCGTAAAATAGTGAGGGAAACCTTTGAAGTCTCAACACCTCAAAGCTCTTATCTGGAAAATCATTTTCCCTTCACTCTTCTCTTTTGTTTTTTATTCTTGCTATTTTTATCATCATTATTCCCCTGATTACCCAAGTGTGCCTCGTCATCCCTAAAAGCAGGAAATGACTTTTCAAAGAGATGAATTCCGTAGCCACTTCCGCCTCCAACCACCATAAATTGAATAATCCCTACTATTGTATAAAATGAGCCTTTTTGCTCTTGCAAGCCGAGTTGGATGAGAGCATTAGGTATCACAAGAGCAATCATTCCTATTCCGGAAAAAATCAGCATTATGACGTTAACTGCGGTAGCACGTGATGGCGCTGTTTTAAAAAAAGGTTCTCGGACTAAAGTTACCACTGTATCTTTTATTATGACTAAAATTCTCTCCATGCTTTTTCCCAAAACATAAGCGGCAACAACTATTGCCGCCACAACAATGAGAAATTGCCACCAGTAAGTAAGAATAATATCCATAACCGGCCCTGAAAATATTACCTTATTTTTTCTTCATCTGCTTTCCCCAATCAATTCCCATTGCTATAGCCATCATAAGAAAGCCAAACGAAATTAGAAGTCCTAAATTATTCCATACAGGAATTACGATTGTTACATTGAAAAGAACATTGGATAAAAACGAAAGAATAAAAAAAGTTAAAATCGTAGCAGAATATCTTGCTAATCTTTTATGAGGAACATTTGCCGCTTGCGTAGAACGTAGAAACTCAATTTTTTTTGAAGAGATTTGTTGGTTTCTTGCAGATATTGTACGAGCTGATTGGTTTGTTCGACAATATCATCACGAGTGGCGACTTTGTTATTTAATTCAGCAACCATGCTTTTTAATTCATGGAGCGTTCTTTCCATTCTTTCTTGTGAAGTCTCTTTAACCAAGGGTCTTGGACGAGTGGTTTGGCCGATATTAAATAGTTCATCTAATTCTCTGTTATCCCAAAAAATTTTTCGATAAAAATCAGAGGTTGATGTGCTATCCTTATTTTCAAATCTTGGCAGATCACCTTCTTCGTTCTTGATTTTATCGGGATCGCCTGTTATCTTTTCCATGTTTGTATCCACAATATTTGTATCTACAATCTTATAAACTGTGATGTTGTAATTAATCTTCTATATATTAAATACTCGAAATGTCGAATTTTTGTCTAAATTCTTCCGTCAATCTCATTTCCTTTTGACATGCTTGAAGTCTCAATACTAAGTCTTCAAGTTCGCTAAAATTAACTTGAAAAGAAATAGGTTTTTTTCTTACACCATCATCAAGTGTTATACCTAAAATTGCGACCGGAATCAACTCTACGCCTTTAGGTTTATAATCTTCAATTTTTGTGTTTTCAGGTTCATACATTTTTTCAGGAATGAGCCGCAAATCCACATCATAGTTCAGATCATAAAGACCGGGTATTTCCCCTCTTTCATATACTAATCTTCGGGTATACGCCGCAAATTCTAATCCTTTTTGTAATACTTGGTCAAAAAAAAATGGTGTAATTTCCCAGCATTGGAATCAATAACCAAGCCTTGTGCTACCATGTCATCGACAATGGCATGAATATCATCTTGTTCTCTAAAGACATCTCTCATAACAAAGGTAATATTATCAATAAGTTCCCAGAATTCGTCAGTGGAAACTGAACTTTTAATGCAAAGCGCTTGCACTGTATCGACGGGATATTGAGGTATAGAGTCCAATCTGCGAGGCATTATTTTTAAATTATTAAACCAAATCGCCCATTCATCTAGACATTCTACAGGCAATTCAGACAGTCTTTTAATTGCCTTAGAAAACTTCTCTGGAGGTACAAGTATCTTTGCAAACAGTTTGGATTTCATTTCTGAACCCCTTTCAATTAGGAAAACGCTCAAGGTAATAGCAACGATAAAATCATATCACAAACTTGACTGCTAGGCAACAAAGATCTGAGAGCGGTTTTTCTTCGTCCAGCCAGGGCTCAATCCGGCCTTCAGTAGTGAGTTTTTGGTATAACTCGCGCATGATGGGCTTGTCTTGCCAAGCGTGACAGAGAAAGACACGGAGTTTGCGGGTTTCGGGCATCACCCTCCCCATCACTTGATTACTTCATTCTCGTTCAGTAATTTCAAGAACTCTTTGAAGTCGGGCGGTAGCTCTATATCCATAATTGATTCTGCGCAGGAGTTCCACCTGTTTCAGGTGCTCATGGGGAGTACGCGCGAGCCAATAAGCCTTTTCATCAGACACATCGGTCAGAGAAGCGACCGAAAAAGTGCTGCGATCAACTTTTAGATTTCCTGGCAAAGTATAACTCATATTTTATATTATAACCTTTTCTGAATAAAGGCGTTGGTACTCAGGGTTCCAACTGGATATCCTTCAACCAATCCGGCAGTTGTTCGACCAGTCCTTTCATCACCTTTTTGGTATTCTCGTGGAATATCGCGATGTTGCCGTAGGCTTCGCCGCCGGATGCGCCGACCAGATCGGTGACGCCGCGCAGGATCAGGCAGCGCAGTCCGTTTTTCTGCGCCACCCATGCAATTGCCCCGGATTCCCAGTCTGCCGCGACCGCCCCGAACTTTTCCACCAGGCCGGGGATGTCACCTGCCAGGATGTCGCGGTCGGCGGAAACGAGCAGGCCGCACGTGACGGGATGGGGATATGGTTTGCGTATCCAGGAAATGTCAAGTTCGCTGGAATAGTGGGAAATGGCCTCGTCGGGGTCCGTCATCTGCTCGACGATATCGTAAATGATCGTTTTGGTGACCAGGATGACCGTCCCGCGGGCGATGCGGCCTTCGAATCCACCGCAGGTGCCCAGGTTGACCAGCAGGTCCGGCCGCCATCGGTCGATGGCATATTGCGCCGTTGCGGCAGCCGAAACCTTGCCCCAGCCGCCGTGGAAAAAACGTGTGACTGTGTCATGTGTTCCAGTGTCACGTGCTCCAGTGCCAGGCTTCCAAGCGAAATACTCGCCCAAGGGAGTGGATTGGACTTCGATGGGAGCAAGGATTTCCTTGACCGCCTGCCACTCGGCATTTGCGGAAATGATCACGACGACCGGTTTCTTATCCATGCTTTCCTGACCTGAAAATAGCGGAGTCCGAAGTCTCCGGACTTCGGACTCCAACGTCAGGAGACGTTGGAGTCCGGTTCCCCAAGTAGATAATCCCGGAGCATGCTCAGGGCAGCTTCGGCCGCCGCGGCCTTATTTTGTTCCCGGTCACCGGGGAAGTGGAAAAGGCGCGCCCAGGTGCCATCCGGCGCTGCCAAGCCAACCCAGACCGTTCCGACCGGTTTGTTCGGCAATCCGCCGCCGGGGCCGGCGATTCCGCTGACCGAGATGGCGATATCCGTCCCCAGGCTTTGCCGCACGCCCCCAGCCATCTCCAGTACCGTCTCCCGGCTGACCGCGCCGCAGGTGTTCAACGTTTTCCACGAGACGCCCAGCAACTTTACTTTGGCTTCGTAGGCGTACGCCACAACTCCACCGATGAAATAATCGGAGGAACCGGGCACATTGGTGATGCGATGGGCGATAAGCCCTCCCGTGCAGGATTCGGCTATGGCAAGTTTAAGGCCGCGCTGGCGCAAAATATCACCGATCTGGGTTTCGATAGTTTGATCCATAGACCTCCAGACGGAGGGAATTATAGCATGGCATTAAATCGGAAACTCCCGCAAAGAGACTCTGCGGGAGTCCATTGCCGGGCAAATAACGATTAAATTCCGCGGTTGATAAGGAACTGCTGCCAGAGATGGTTGAAAAGGATACCTCGGAAGACAATCCGGAAAATGATCACCAGGATCAAACCGAGCGCGGAGAGGATAATTCCGGCAATGGCCACGCCTTTGCCCTTGGAATTCATCCCAAGAGCGCCGAGCACGATGCCGACCACGCCGAGGATGCCGCCGCACCAAAAGGACACTGAGCCGCACAGGGACAGGATACCCAGCACCAGCGAAGCGATGGCGAAGCCTCTCCTGTCGCCCGCTGGAGCGGGAGCAGAAACAGGTGCCGGGGTAGGGGGAAGCTGTTCAGACATAGATTCTCCTTTGGGGATAATCATGTGGATACGATGGATCCAAATATACCACAATGGCCGAATGCCGGTTGTTATCCAGCCGGTGTCAATTGGGTTTGGATCTGGTTGAAAATGTTGTTGATGAATGGACCTGAAACTGCGCCGATGATGATGAAGACGATCATCAAAAGCAGACCGACTGCTGAGAGAATGACTCCGGCGATGGCCATTTTTCTCCCGGACGATTTCATGCCCAGGACACCCAGCACGATTCCCACGACACTGATTGGGCCGCCGCAAAACCAGGCCAGTGATGCGCATAATGACAGGATGCCAAGCACAAGCGATGCGATGGCAAGCCCTCTCCTATCGCCGGCCGGAGCGGGAGCAGAAGCAGGCGGCGGAGCGGGGGGAAGCTGTTCGGACATATTTTCTCCTTTGTGTATAAATTATATGGATTAGATTTGTCCAAATATATCACACATAGAGGGGGTATCAACAAAAAACGTATCAGCCATATTTCCTAGAGCGGGAGTTGAACCGCCCTCCAATTTGTGCAAGAAGCAGTAAAATTGTCTCCTATGGAAATATCCGAGCATCTTCAGGGTATCCTGGATACCTTGCCGGCCAAACCCGGTTGTTACCTGATGAGAAATGCCGAGGGGACGATCATCTATGTCGGCAAAGCCATCAGCCTGAAGAACCGCGTCCGCTCGTATTTCCATGCGGATGCCAGCCACGACCAGAAGACGCGCCGCCTGGTGCGGGAGATCGCCCATATCGAATGGATCCTGGTGGGGTCGGAACTCGAGGCGCTCATCCTCGAGATGAACCTGATCAAGAAGCACCGGCCCAAGTACAACATCCGGTTGAAGGATGACAAGCGCTATCCCTATATCAAGATCCACTGGAACGAGCCATTTCCCAAAGTCACCGTGACGCGCCTGATGCAGGATGACGGGGCGCGCTATTTCGGCCCGTATACATCTGCCTGGGCGGTCTACCAGACCCTGGATGTGCTGCGGCGGGTCTTCCCTTACCTGACCTGCGACCGGGAGATCACCGGCCAGGATAAGCGCGCCTGTCTCTATTACGATATCAAGCTCTGCCTGGCACCCTGCATCGGCGCGGTGAACCAGGCGCAATACCGCCAGATGATCTCCGATCTGCAGGAATTCCTGAACGGCCATTCCGAGCCGATCATGGAGCGCGTCCAGCAGGAGATGGAGAAAGCCGCCGAGGAGCTGCAAGTTCGAGCGCGCCGCGGCCCTGCGCGACCAGTTGAAGGCCATGCAATCCATCGTCGAGCGGCAGAAAGTGGTCTTTGCGGCGGACTACAAGGATTCGGATGTGATTGCCATGGCACGCGCCGATAACGAAGCCTGTGTGCAGATTTTCTTTATCCGCGGCGGCAAACTGATCGGACGGGAATACTTCATCCTGGAAGGCACCGAGGATACCGCCGACAATGAAGTGATGACCGAGTTCGTCAAGCAGTTCTATACCGAAGCGGCGAATATCCCGCAGCAGGTGATGCTGCCGCAGGAGATCGAGGAAGCCCAGATCATCGGTCAATGGCTGCGCTCACGCCGCGGCGGCGAGAAAGGTGGAGATTTCCGTGCCGCGCAGCGGCCAGCCGCACGAACTGGTCCAGATGGCTGCCGAGAATGCCACCGAGACCTTGCAGGCCTTGCGGACGCAGTGGCAGGCGGATACGCACAAGCAGGAACAGGCCCTGGCGGAACTCCAGTCGGCTTTGCAGCTCCCGGCCCTCCGAACCGGGTCGAGTGCTATGATATTTCCCACACCCAGGGAGTGGCAACCGTTGGCAGCATGGTCGTCTTCACCCAGGGTGTGCCGGATAAGAAACTTTACCGGCGTTTCAATATCGAAGGTTCAGCCGGCGCTCCGGACGATTTTGCCAGCATGGAGGAAGTACTGACGCGCCGCTTCAAGCGCTGGCAGGCAGCCCAGGAGAAGAACATTGCTCCCGGATCCAAGCCGGATGAATCGTTCGCATTCCTGCCCGACCTGCTGATCGTGGACGGCGGCAAGGGACAATTGTCGCGTGCAATGGAAGTCCTGCAGGAATTTGAATTATTCGACAAAGTCCCGGTGGTGGGGCTGGCCAAGCAGGAAGAGGAGATATTTTTCCCGAACAAACCCGATTCACTGCTCCTGCCGCGCCACTCGCAGGGGCTCTATCTCGTTCAGCGCATCCGGGATGAGGCGCATCGCTTTGCCATTACTGCCCACCGGGCCCGCCGCACGAAGCAGGGCATGGCTTCTGCATTGGATTCCATCCCCGGCATTGGCCCGGTCAAGCGCAAAGCCCTCTTGAAACATTTCGGTTCTGTGGATATGATTAGAAAGGCGACGGTGGTAGAATTGACCGCCGTGCCGGGAATCAACCCGGCACTGGCTGAGAGTATCAAGGCGCATTTGGAATGAAAAAAGTCTGGATTGTAGACGATGACCAGGATATGGTCGGGGCCATCCGGCTGATGGTCAAAATGCTGGAATATGAAGAGCAGCATTTCTTTTCAGCACGCCTGGCGGCCCAGACTTTACTTGGCGGCGAGTGCCCTGATCTATTCATCCTTGATATCAATATGCCCGAAGTGAGCGGACTGGATTTTCTGGAATTCCTGCGCCGCCGCAAGGAATGGAAGGATTTGCCGGTGGTGATGCTTTCCACCGAAGCAGCCGACGTGATGGTGGATAAAGCCATGGCCATCGGCGCGGATGCTTATGTGACCAAACCGGTCGCGATGGAGGAACTGGAAAAGGCAATGAAGAAAGCTCTCGCGGCGCACGGCAGAAATAAATTAAAAGCATAAGGAAGAATCAAGGAAATGGCAAAAGGAAAAATCGAGATTGACCAGCATGCAGCGACAGGCACGCACGTATCGGGTGATTTTTATCATCATCTCGGTCATTATTCTATTGAACGATGGTGCTGTCCCTGGTGATTAGTGACAGGTAATGATTCCTGCGATGATCTGGCATGCCGAAGCGGTATGATATGATCAGCGGCGAAGCGGCTGTGTCCAGGATGAATGCATCATTCCTGGTGATACAGCAGTGACACTCGATGATATTTATGGCAGTGGGTAACTTTAACAGTGGCAGAAAGGTTTTTATGCTCGATAAGCTTGCTGGAATAGAAAACCGATACGAAGAGATCAACCGGCTCCTTCTGGAAGTCGGCAATGATTACCAGCGCGCCGCGGAACTGAACAAAGAACGCATTGATCTGGAAACTATCGTCGGAAAGTCGAAAGAATACCGCCGCGACATGGCGCGGCTTGACGAAGCCCGCGCTGTGCATCGGATCTGAGCAAGACCCGGAAATGCGCCAACTGGCCGAGTCCGAAATTGCCGACCTGGAACCGCGCGTTGCCGCCCTCGAGAAAGAGCTCAAGCTGATGCTTGTCCCCAAGGACCCGCGCGATGACAAAAATGTCTTTGTCGAAATCCGCGCCGGGACGGGCGGGGAGGAAGCGGCCATCTTTGCCGCCGACCTGTACCGCATGTATACGCGCTATGCCGAGCGCCAAAACTGGAAAGTCGAAATGATGGACTCGAATGCCATCGGCGTAGGCGGGTTCAAGGAAGTCGTTTTCCAGGTAAAGGGGAAAGGCGCCTACTCGAAGCTGAAATACGAATCTGGCGTGCATCGCGTCCAGCGTGTTCCGGCCACCGAGTCGTCCGGCCGCATCCACACCTCCACTGCCACGGTGGCAGTGATGGCTGAAGTGGAGGATGTGGATGTCGAAATTCCCGAATCGGATATGAAGATCGACGTTTTCCGCTCCTCCGGCGCGGGCGGACAGAATGTTCAGAAGAACGCCACCGCCATCCGCATCACGCACCTGCCGACCGGCATGGTGGTGGCCGTCCAGGACGAGCGCTCCCAATTGCAGAACAAGCTGCGCGCCATGTCCATCCTGCGGGCGCGTTTGTATGAGATCGAGCAGGAGAAGCGTCGCTCCGCTGAACAGGCCGACCGCCGTTCGCAGGTGGGCACCGGCGAACGGTCCGAAAAGATCCGCACGTATAACTATCCACAGAACCGCGTCACCGACCATCGCATCAACGTATCCATTTTCAACCTGCCGGCAGTCATGCAGGGCGGCATCGATGATTTCATCGAGGAACTTTCCACCCGGGATGAATCTGACCGATTGTCTGCCAGCGGGGTGGAGGACGATGACGAATAAGGATGGGGGAAAAACCGTCGGGACGGCGCTCGACGACTTGATCTTCCGTTTGGAGAAGCACAGCGATACGCCGGGCCTGGATGCCCAGGTAGTGTTGGCGCGCGTGATGGACCGGTCCGCGCTCCTGGGTGATGGCACACCCCGAAGCGCTCCTGACCCCCAAGCGCGCCGCCGCATTGGAGACTCTGGTGGTACGCCTGGAAAGCGGCGAGCCGCTTCCTTATGTCCTGGGCAGTTGGGAATTTTTTGGCCTGGAGTTCGAGGTCACGCCGGATGTGCTCATCCCGCGCCCGGAGACGGAATTGCTGGTGGAACGCGCCATCGTCTGGCTCCAGGCGCACCCTGACCGCCGTCATGCTGCGGATGTGGGCACCGGTTCCGGCTGCATCGGGATTGCCCTGGCGGCGAATGTTCCTGATTTGCAAGTAATGGCAACCGATATATCTTCAGCGGCGGTGGAAATGGCCCGGCGCAACGCCGTGAAAAATGGTGTGGGGCGGCGCATGGAATTCCTGTGTTGCGACCTTTTCCCGCCGGAAGTCGAATTTGACCTGATCGTTGCCAACCTGCCTTATATTCCCACCAAGACTTTGCATAAGCTGCCCATCTACGGGCGCGAACCGACCATGGCGCTGGACGGCGGCGTCAGATGGGCTGCAACTGATCCGCCGCTTGCTGACTGCCGCTCCCGACCGGCTGGTTCCCGGAGGGTTGTTGCTGATGGAGATCGAAGCATCCGAGGGAGCGGCGGCGCTTTCTCTGGCGTGCGATGTCTTTGCAGAAGCCGAAATCCATCTGCACAAGGATCTGGCCGGCCGCGACCGGATACTGGAAATACAGATATGAAGACCGAGATCCTGCTGGCACAAGATCCGGAGACACTTGCGCGGGCGCTGGCAGTCCTGCAAGAATGGCGGGCTGGTGGCGTTCCCGACCGATACTGTCTATGGAGTTGGTGCGTTGGCTTTTAATGGCTGTCGGCAGTGGAGAGTATTTATACTGCCAAGGATCGGCCGGTGGAAAAAGCCATCCCGGTGCTGATCGGCGACCCGGCCGATCTGGAAAAAGTGACCCTGGAAGTGCCGGAGACGGCCGTCCGGTTGGCTGCCCGCTTTTGGCCCGGACCATTGACCCTGGTGGTGCCCAAGCACCCGGACCTGCCCGAGGCCGTCTCAGCTACATCTACGGTTGGCGTGCGTGTACCGGACCATCCGCTGGCACGGGCGCTGTTACGGGCTGCCGGTCCGATGGCGGTAACTTCGGCCAACCTTTCCGGCCAGCCAAGC
Organism: uncultured Chloroflexia bacterium; assembly: GCA_963746015.1. Classification (GTDB taxonomy): domain Bacteria; phylum Chloroflexota; class Anaerolineae; order Anaerolineales; family Villigracilaceae; genus UBA877. The sequence continues at coordinate 420,063 of CAVUZS010000002.1, read as the reverse complement.
CCATCCACGGCGCAGGAAGTCTTTGCGCAACTCGGCGGACGGATTGCGTTGATAATCGATGGCGGCAAAACGCCGGGCGGAGTTCCATCCACCGTAGTGGATTGTGCCGGGGCGGAACTGCAGATTTTGCGCACAGGGCCGGTCTCGAAGGATGAAATCCGGGCTGTTTTGGGGTTGGATCTCTAATCCTGCTTTTAATTTCCCGTCATGTCCCGTTCATCTTGATGCATATAATGAACATTGTATTCTCCTCCTCAACACAAACCCCGCCGGACCTGGGCCAGTCCTCAACGGGGTTTGTGATTTTATGAGCAGGAAACCCCCATTTATTATGGCAATGATTCTAATCTTTTTTTCAGTATACGCTCATCTTGTGCTTAACTTGCTGCGTATAATAGGATTTACATTCTCCTCCTTATAGCGCAAACCCCGTGGGACCAGGGCCAGTCCATACGGGGTTTGCGTTTTAACATGCGAACCCCGCCGGGACTTGGGCCAGTCTCCAACGAGGTTCGTGTTCACGTAGAGAAACGGGTCGTTGCGAGTGATCCATTTCTTGTTTAGTCTTGCTTGGCAATCATTCATCTCATCCACTCATGATAGCGGCCAGGTTGGCAAAATGTCTATTTCCAGTCCATCCCGATGACCGAGGGCGTAGCGGTAATAGCCGGCGGCTGCAACCATGGCGGCGTTGTCGGTGCAGAGTGACAGGCGCGGGATGTTGACCGGGAATTCCGTCTGCGCCAGGAAAGCCTCCCGCAAGGGTCTGTTGGCCGAGACGCCCCCGCCAACGATGATCTCTTTTACACCAAATTCACGCGCGGCCAGCATGGTTTTTTGGAACAGTACTTCCACCACCGCCGCCTGAAAACTGGCCGCCAGGTCAGGCACCGGCAGGGACGCGCCGTCCATGTTTTTTGACTTCCTTTAAAACGGCAGTTTTTAGTCCGCTGAACGAAAAGTTCCAGGTTCCTTCCAGCCAGGCGCGCGGGAATTTGAAGGCGGCCGGATCGCCCTGCTCGGCGGCTTTCTGGATCGACGGCCCGCCGGGATAGGGTAATCCCAGCAGCCGGGCAACCTTGTCGAAGGCCTCGCCGGCCGCGTCGTCCAGTGTTGCACCCAGGCGCTGTGTAGCGCAAATGGTCTTCCATTAAATTCAATTCAGTATGCCCGCCGGAGACAAGCAGCGCCATCAACGGGAACTGCGGCTCGGGGCCAGGAATATCCCCGGCGTTGTACACCCAGGCCGAGTAGATATGCCCCTCCAGGTGGTTCACGCCCACCAGCGGCAGGCCTGCACCGAGGGCGATGCCCTTGGCGGCGTTCAGCCCGACCACCAGCGACCCGGCCAGGCCGGGGCCGCGCGTGGCGGCGATGGCGTCGATATCTTCCAGGGTCAGATGGGCTTTGGCAAGGGTTTCTTCGATGACCGGCAGGATGGACAGGACATGCTGGCGGCTGGCCACTTCCGGGTAAACGCCGCCGTAGCGGGCGTGGATGTCCATCTGCGAGGCGACGGTCGAAGCCAGCAGGACGCGCCCGTTTTCGAGCACGGCCGCGGCCGTCTCATCGCAGGAGGTTTCGATGGCGAGGATGCGGGCAGGAGGAAGGGGAGTCATTTGTGGTCAGTCACTTGTATTTATTTATCCGCCACTTGATGTGTGCTTTGTAGAGGGGCGGCGTAATGTAAGGGTGGTCGCCCGCTGTGACGAGGCGTGGCAGCGAAATATTCAACATCACGTTGGAGAATGGCCCAATCGCGCCCGATTTTTTGAGCGGGGAGTTTACCATCTGCACAATATCGGCGCACCATGGCAATGCTCAACCCGAGCCGTTCAGCGGTCTCGGAGATGGTGAGTAAACGCCCTTGTGGTGTGGGGACAGGGCGGCCCAGGTTGTGGGCGGTTTGCATCCACTCCTGGATAATGGTTTCAGCATTTGCGAGGGCTTCCTGTCTTGTCTTGCCATCCGCCATGCAGCCGGGCAGTTCGGGAACTTCAACAAGGTAGGCACGGTCCTCGTCGCTCCAGTATATAACCATCTGATATTTGTTTGGGTTCATTTGTTTTCCTCGTCCAGCCGATATGCACGCAGCAGATTCCTGACTTGCTTGACCTGGTAGGGTTTGGCCTTGGTGTTGACAGGTTGAAGGTTGATGATTTCTATCACGTCATCTTTGGTGAAGATGTAGTGGTCGCCGTGTACATGTACCTGAAAGCCTAATCGCTTGAGCAAGGAACATAAATCGTCGAAGGCGATGTCTGTGTCTGACTGGCCGCTCATGAGTCGTTTCAGGAATCTTAGCATGTCTGGTCATAAGAAATTATAGCTCATGAGATACAATTATACAAGGATTAAAGAAGGTACGACTCACTGTGCAGCTTGAATTTTGCTGGAATGTTTTTTTGGCTATGGCATCCACTTCTTCATCTTCAGTACAAAATCATAGGGATACTCAGCCAGGATCTCGATTTTCCCATCCGGGCGCACCCAGTAGGTATCTTCAATGCGCACGCCCATCCCTTTTTCAGGGTAATACAGACCGGGCTCGGAGGTGAAGACCACGCCGGGCTTCAGGATGTTGTCGTCGGTGTCGGTCAGGCCGGACCAGGGGCGCTCGTGGATGTTCAGCCCCACGCCGTGAGAGAGCGAGTGGACGTAGCCCTGCACCGGCGCGGGTGTATGCAGCGGGGTTGAGTGGCCGTTTTTCTCGAACAGCTCACAGGTCAGGCGCTGGTAATCCTTGAATGGGGCATTCAGTTCGAATTCATCCTGCACCCGCTCGTAGACCGCCTTGACTTCATCGTACAGTTTCTGCGCAGCCGGGGTGGCATAACCCAGGCTCCAGGTGCGCGTGAAGTCATAGAAATAGCCGCCGCCCGACTCGCACGGATAGATGTCGAAGACGATGGTCTGGCCAATCGCAGCAGGTCATCCGGGTTCCCAACGGAGTGGGGCACACCCGCATCCCGCCCGATGGCGAAGATGGTGCCTTCGGGGTTCTCGCCGCCCAACTCGGCGATCCACAGGTTGATCTTCGCCTTGACTTTACCGATGGTCAGCGGTGTACCGTCTTCTTCAGGAGCACTTCATCGGCACGCACTTCCTGGCTGGTCAGGTATTCTGCGGTACGCCGGACCACCTCGGTTGTGGCTGCACCCATCTTGCGGATGTGTTCCATCTCGGACGCATCCTTGGTCTCCATGGCTTTCATGAAGAGCGAGTCGCTGCCGGTCTCGCCGACCAGTTCAAGGTCCGGGATGAGCGACTGCAGGAGCGTAAAAGTTGCAAAGGCGTATCCCAGGTCAGTGTTGCCGTAGATCCCAACGCGTCCCATGCACCCCCTGGTCGGTGAACATGCGCTTGTAGCGGATGGCTGAGGCCAGGACGGCATTGCCATTCGCCGCATTCATTAAATCGGCATTGCTATAAGTACTATAAGGGATTACTTTCAGTCCGGTTTTGACGGCTTCGTCGCGTTCCATGTCGCCGCAGAACAGCACGGTCTCACCGCGGCGTTTCTTGATAAGCGTGGCGGCACTGATGTGTCCTCCTCCGGTCAGGTAGTACATGGGAGGGTTGTGGTAGGCGTTGCCGATGACGAGGACGGCGTCGAGGTTCTTGGACTGCATGAGGTTGTCGAGATCGGATTTCATTTTTCTGTTGCTCCGGGAAAAGATTCAACGCGAATCATTTATTAAACGCGAAGAACGCGAAGGTCGCGAAAAACCACTATTTTGTCCTGACGACCCGGTGGAATTGCACGCGTTCCGCGCCAAAGTTTATCACCAAAGCCAGCGGCATTCCCGAAGATTTCAGGTATCCGAGGGCCTGCTGTAAGTGGATTGGAAGAATATCTGAGACCGCTTTCAATTCCAAGATAACCCGTTCCTCTACGACCATATCCAGAATGTGCAGACCGATGGCTTGGTTTTTGTATTTGACATCGATTTTCTTTTGCTGATCAACCCGGTAACCGCGCTGACGCAATTCAATTTTCAAGGCTTCTTCGTACAAGCTTTCTGCATAGCCAGGGCCTAATTGCCTGTGTACTTCAATAGCTGCTTCGATGATTTTATAGGACAAATCTTTTTCAACGATTTCTACAGGCATTTTCTCCTCCCAAAAATAAAAATTGGTTTGAATGCGGGGGCTGGAATACCACGAACAGGCTCTTATAAATTCGCGTTCTTTGCGCTATTCGCGTTTAATCGTTACACTTGTCCTACAATCTGCAGCACCTGGCTGCGCGTAAGCTTGGGTTGGCCATTCTCCAGGGCCTGCAGGGTGGCTTCGGCGAGCGCCAGGGGGATATCCACCAGGCATCGGAATGATTTATGGGAGATCAGGCTGATGGCAGCCTTCGCCTGGGTAATATTTTTCCGGGCATACGCGAACATCTGCTGCTCGGTCCAACCGGAAGGGAAAAAGTTCACGCCGCGCCGGGTGTCCTCTTCCCGGTTGCGCAGGATGTTCACGGATTGCAGCCCGCGCCCAAAATGGATCGCCGCCAGGCGGTCAATCTGGGAACCATCGAACCAGGCCCAGATGTCACAGATGAGCAGGCCGACTGCGCCAGCCACGCTGAACGTGTAGCTGTTGAGGTCTGCTTCGGTGCGGATCAGCCAGTTGTTCTCCACCCAAAATGCCATGCGGTCCGCCATGGCGATGGTGGCATCCCAGAGGCGCGGCGCAATACCTTGCGGAGCATGCGCCAGCCAGTCACTGATCCGCAGGGTCACCTCGGGCAGGATCTTCCCGGTATGGCAGGAAGACAGCCTCGACCAGGGCAGCGTTTTCCGGGTCGTCCGAAGCCAGTTGGGCTTGCAGGGCCCAACTGAGTCCGTGCAGGAGGGAGGCTTTCGCCTGGTTGTCCAGGGTAGGGATGGTCCTCGATTTCATCAATCGCGCGCATGCACAGGTAAGCAGCGCCAATGGTCTCCTGCAATATGGCCGGCAGGCGGACGATCGGGATAAAAAAAGTCCGGCTGGTTTCTTTTAGCACACGTAAAACGTCTGAGTGATGTGTCATGGAATTGTAGGCGGGAGGGTAGAAAGGCTACAGTGTTAACCCCGTTTCCGGTCGGCGGTTCTCTTTTTGTCTCGCAAGGCGTTCATCAGGCCAACCAGCAGTGCCCCCTCCTCCTCCGGCAGGACCGTGCGCGGGTCGAGCAGGATTCGGTCGGCTTCGGTGCGCGCAATGACGGGAGGCTGCTGCTGACGCAGTTTTTTAAGAAATCGATCCGGGCTTTTTACGTCCAATGCCAGCAGGAACGTGGGCAGACTCTCTTCGGGTAAGCTGCCGCCCCCGATGGTGGTCCTTCCGGGGATGACCTCGCCCTGGCCAAGTTTTTTGTACCCAGCCTTCGGCAGTATGGCGAACCTGCTCGGGCAGCAGCGCCAACATGCGCCAGATGGGGATTTCCTGCTCGGCCTCGTCCTGGAGATAATGCAGCAAGGTGGCTGCCAGCGCGGCCAGGCAGAGTTTGTCAGCGCGCAGGGCGCGTGCCAGCGGATGCTTTTTTATTTTGGCAACCAGGGCCGCCTTGCCGACGATTATGCCGGTCTGCGGACCGCCAAGCAGCTTGTCGCCGGAGAAGCAGACCAGGTCCGCGGCGCTTGCCAGCGATTCCTGGACGGTTGGTTCGTGGGCCAGCCCAAAGCGGGTAGTGTCGAGCAGTGCACCGGACCCCAGGTCGTCCAGGCACGCAACGCCGCGGTCGTGCGCCAGGCTGACGATGTCTTTCCATTCCGGCTCCTCCGTGAAGCCGACCATTTTGAAATTCGAGCGGTGCGCATGCAGGACAAGCGCGCTCGGCTCTTCCAACGCTTCCGCGTAGTCGGCCAGCCTGACCTTGTTGGTGGTGCCCACTTCGACCAGTTTTGCCCCGGATTGTTTCATCACGTCCGGGACGCGGAACCCACCGCCAATTTCGACCAGTTGGGTACGGGAGATAACCACCCGCCTGTGCCGGGCCAGCGCGGAAAGCGCCAGTAGCACCGCTGCAGCATTGTTATTGACAATGATGGCGGCTTCGGCGCCGGTAAGGCGGCGCAGCAGCACCTCAGCGTGGACCAGGCGTGAGCCGCGCTTGCCGGTTTCCAGATCGATCTCCAGATTCGAATAGCCGTGCGCAACTGCTTCCATGGCTTTGATGGCGGCGGGCGAGAGAGGGGCGCGGCCCAGGTTGGTGTGCAGGATCACCCCGCTGGCATTGATGACCGGCACCAGCGTAGGAGCGGTCCACTCCTCCAGCAGGGTAGAGGCTTCACCGAGTATGTTTTGACGGTCAGGCAGGGTAAGATCATCACTCGTCAAAGCGCGTGCGCGCAACTCGTCCAGCACACTGCGGATGGCCCGGAGTGTCAATGGGCGGCCATGGCTCGCGATGAGTTCAGCCGCCAGTTGGGTCTGGAGAAGTTGTTCGACAGAAGGGAGTTCGCGCAGGTTCATGCTTTGGAGGGCGGCTCAACTTCTGGCGGAGGGGGTTCCTCGGCGAGCGGTTTCGGCTGCCAGCGGGCATTCTCCCGCATGCGGATCAGGTACTCGATGGCAATCAACCCGATGGCCAGGCCGAGGCCGATCCACAGCGTGACCAGGTGCGCCTGCTGCAGCCAGATCAGCACGGCTCCGTACACGCCCACCCAGATGGCTTGCCGGAGGATGACGGTCGATCCGACGGCGGGCTTGGAAGGGAAGCGCAGGTTGAGGAACCAGGTGACCGGCATGGCCAGCCCGGTCAGGCCGAGCGTGACGCCGAAGAAGAGCAGCCAGCGCGCCCAAACGGTGGGGGTGAGGGCAAGAACGGCGAAGGCGGCCGAGCCCCAGCCCAGCACGAAGAGGCTGATCGCCGAGGAAAGGTAAGGGAGGAAGGAAGAGTTGGGACGGGTTTCCATCAGGGTGAATTATACTATGGTGAGTGGAACCTTCCATTAGATTATTATCGTTTCCATATACGCAATACCTTCGCTAATTTTGGAAACCGGTTTGGGAACACCGGATATGTGGCAGAGTAGTAACTTTAAGTCGTTACTACGAATTTTGGCGAGGGCATCGTATAGGAATGGAGATAGAGCTGCGCACGGCCACAGTGGGGCGGAGCAACATATCCTTGTATAAAATATTCGTTAGAGGAACAAAAAGGAACGAATGGAGAGGTTGGAAAAAGAGAATAGAGAGCAGAGAGCAGAGAATAGTTGAGTAGTTGCGTGGTGTGTAGTTGTGTTGATAATTGGGAATTGGCAAGCGTTGGAGGATTTTTCCAGATTGGCGAGGATTTGTTCCTTAGAAACAGGAGAGGAACGAGTGAGAGGTAATGAGGAAGATGGTATGCATGCATGGCAGCAATATTAGAACATTTATTCTGATTTGTCAAGGAAAAAAACTGAGGTTCGGACTTAAGTTCGGACAGGGCATTGGACCAAGGAAGTAAAAGAGAGCAAGACTGTTTGATAGATAGCATTATTCTGTTCATTGGACAGGGACCATTTTTGTCTGAGCAAGATGAACAAGCCGGAATAGCGTTTCCACTTTTTGCTTTTTTTTCGATCTGGAGAACCAGGGACAAGTTCTTTCTCAGGAACTTGATCCTCTGTGGCAATCGGTTCTCCATAGAGAAAATCGCGTAGTTCTTCCCCAAGCAACAAGCCGATCGGGAAGAAGAGTAAGAGCAATGCGATCATTTTCTCCATGTAATCCTGCTTCTGGTTCATGAGCTTGGTCATGCCCAACAAGTCCTTCAAATCTTTGAAACTTTCCTCGATTTTCATACGACCAAAATAAATCCGCAGACCCTCTTCGGCTTTCAGGTTGGTGATGACCCACAAAGGTTCTGAAAGGCCCACTTTCCAGCGTCCGATCAAATTGACATAGGCCTTCCCCTTGTACCAAACATCCGAGTGGATCACAGTTTGTCCAGGGGATATGGTGAGTGCCACATCCCGGCCTTTTGAATCACAGAACTTGGGCGGATGAGAACCCAAATTGAGCCGAATGACGAATTTGAGTTGCTCATTGATCAGGTTCGTCAGCAGTTCCAGATAACTGAACTCGCGATCCAGCACCAACGGCTTATCTCCCAACAGATCCTGGATGCTTGCAAAGGCTCGAAAGTGGTTGCGATTACGCGAATCCATGTTTGTGGCAATGGTCTTCGATGAATAGGTCACCAGACCACAGGGAATTGCCCGGCCTCGATAGGGCGTTGCAAACACCAGTGCCCAGAACCCCTTGGTCTTCCCATCTTTGAGTGTCCCCACATATTCGGTTTTCCAGGCCTGTGCTCGTTCGATCTCAGTCGGATCTCCAATCATGAACTCTGCATCCGGCTGATATAACCGCCCTAATACCTGCCTGGGATCATTCCGCTTCAGAAAACGCTGGATCCGCTTGTAGGCGGCAGCTCCATTCCCCTCCATGTGACTGGCTATGTCCGTCATCCGCAGGGAGCGCGCCGCCAGGATCGCTTGCCCAATTTCGGCGGCTTGTTGCGCCGTCTCTTCTTCGTCAAATATCGCCCGTACAAATTCTAGAATGGTAAACTTGTTCATGGAAGCCTCGTTTTTGGAATTTGGTTGTCGCTAATCAAGTCTACCAATTATCGAGGCTTCCTCTTTTGTCCGTACTCATGTCCGTACCTCAGAAAAAAGGAAACCGTAATAAAAAAGGACAGGCTGGGTTCCCAGCCTGTGTGCTTTTTGTGTGATATAGACTCTTACAGCCCGGCCACGTATTTTTCGGCGAAGAGTGCCGGTTGTCCCCCGGTATGCCGGAACAGGACCGTTTCGTCCTTCTTGAAGAATCCCTTTTGGATCAGGTCGATCAGGCCCGTCGCCGCCCGCCCTGGTGTACGGAGCCAGCAGGCCCCGTACACCAGGGGTATACTCAACCCAGAAGGCCGAAACCTTAACAAATCACTACACCTTAGACTGACCCATTTCCAACTCTAATAAACCTTTACCGCCAAAAAAATTAAGGATAAACCCATGAAAAGGATCTCACTAGGAAAATTTCGAGGATTAGCACAAACTTCAACAGTAAATTCTACTTTTTCTATATTGGCTTTGGATCATCGAAATAATTTACGAAACGCACTTAATCCAAATAATCCGGTACAAGTTACTGATGAAGAGATGATCCAGTTTAAATCAGAAGTAGTGAAATGCGTTGCTCCTGCTTCATCAAGTGTGTTGTTGGACCCGGAGTTGAGTGCTGCCCAATGCATTTCAAATGGGAGTTTACCAGGAAATATCGGGTTGACCTGTGCGTTGGAAGAAACGGGGTATACTGGCGATCCGAATGCCAGAAAAAGCCAGATTCTGCCGGGTTGGTCAGTTGAGAAAGCCAAACGTTTTGGCGCATCGGCGGTGAAGTTGTTGGTCTATTATCATCCCAAGAGTGATATTGCCGGTGAGATTGAAGAACTCCTCAGCAAAGTGGCCGAAGATTGTGAAAAAGCTGAGATCCCCCTTTTTCTTGAACCCCTTTCTTATTCTCTCGTCAAGGGCGAAAAATTATCCGCAGATGAGAGGAAGTTTGTTGTAATCGAGACGGTCAAACGGTTGAGCCCTTTGGGCGCGGACGTGCTTAAAGCTGAATTTCCGCTGGATATCTCAACAAATAAAGACGAACGCTCCTGGTTTGACGCCTGCAAAGAGCTAACTCAGGCTTCGCTAATTCCCTGGATCTTGCTCTCAGCTTCGGTTGATTTTGAAACCTATCTCCAACAAGTAAGAGTTGCCTGCAAAGCCGGGTCAAGCGGCGTGGCCGCTGGCAGGGCAGTCTGGAAAGAAGCCATCGAGAAGAATGGCGATGGGCGTATCAATTTCCTGAATTCGATTGCTCGCGAACGTATGAATACGTTGACTAATGTATGTGATCAGACTGCAACTTCTTGGAGGCAATTTTATTATACTGAGAAGGTGAATACTAATTGGTACCAGTCTTACTGAGTCATCGATGAGTAAGTAAAAAGGCAATTATTTTACCAGTAAAAATAATGTATTGATAAACTCCCGAAAAAACCGTTCGGGAGTTTATTGTTATTAATGGTTGTTAAATCTAGAAGATAGAGAGGATTGATTGACATTTTCATTTAAAGATTTTATAATTTGATTGAATCAGCGAACTCATGATTGATTATGATTAATTATGAAAACAAAACCTATAATAAAAATTGGGGCCTTATGAAATTCAAAGATGCAATTTCAAGTACAGAAAGAGTAGATGGAATTCTGCAATTAATTGAAAATTCGAACCATGTAACCGTGGATCTCATTTGCCAGAAATTCAAGGTGAGTGCTGCAACTGCACGAAGGGATTTGGAATTTTTGAGCAAACAAGGGTCTATAAAAAGAGTGCATGGTGGCGCCGTTGCGATGCATAAGATTCCCCCCGAAAGTCCTGTTTTTCAGCGTATGAGCATTTATTCGGACTATAAACGCAGGATAGGAATAGCAACCGCTTCAATAATCCAGCCTGGCGAAACCTTGTTCCTTGGAAGCGGAACGACGGTTTTAGAGGTTGCAAAAAATATCAAGAACATCGGCGATTTAACTGTGATAACCAATTCGCTGCTTGTAATTGATGAACTGGTCAATTGTACAAATATTTCTGTTGTCGATCTTGGCGGAGTTGTTCGACATTCCGAGTTTTCTATGATCGGAAACATAACTGAAGCCGCATTATCGGGGTTGTATGCCGATAAAGTGATTATAGGCATTCATGGAATTGATATCGAACAGGGATTGACAAACCATTATCTTCCAGAAACGATGACCGATCGGAAAATTCTTCGAATGGGAAAAAAGATTATCATCGTGGCCGATCATACAAAATGTGGAGTGATCTCGACTTCACAGGTTGCCCCTATTTCGATCATCAATATGCTTGTTACTGATAATGAAGCCCCTCAGGATTTTATCAACGAATTAGAGAAAAAAGGAATAATCGTTTTACAGGCATGATCTCTAAGGAGAATTATTTTTGGAACTGAGGGATTTTATTGTCCGTAAATTCTTTAGTGCTCTTTAGGGCAAGGGGGTAAAAACCACCGCCTTCATGCGCATAATCTTATAGACGGCGGTTTGTCTGCCGCAACACAACCTATCGGCTTTAGCCGATAGTAGTTGAGTCATACTTTTTGATTAGAGGAATGTGATGAAAACTATCAAACCCACCCAGAAACTGGTAGAAAAAATCAGAAATAATAAGCGAAATATTCCCGACGGCATTTTTTCAGTCTGTTCTACAAATCGTTATGTCGTTGAAGCCAGCATGCAGATGGCCAAAACCACAGATGCTTTTTTATTGATTGAAGCTACCTGCAATCAGGTGAATCAGTTCGGCGGATATACCGGAATGACCCCTTGGGTTTTTTCGAAATATATTGCTGATATTGCGGAGAAAGCCGGGTTTCCTAAAGAGCGAATTCTCCTGGGAAGTGATCATTTAGGTCCCTACCCATGGAGAAATCAGCCCAGCAAAGTTGCTTTGAAAAATTCAGAAGAGTTGGTACGCGCTTTCATTGCCGCCGGTTATAAGAAAATTCATATCGACGCCAGTATGTTTTGCCAGGATGATGATCTTACCAAACCTTTGAGCAAGCAACTTTCTGCCGATCGGGCAGTGCGTATTTGTAAGCAGGCGGAGGCTGTTGCAGCTGAAGAAGAGGATAAACCCCTTTATGTAATTGGAACAGAAGTTCCTCTTCCAGGAGGGCAGCAAGAAACTAATAACCGCGTGGTAGTTACGAGCGAAGAAGATATTGTAGAGACAATAAAAATTTTTAAAGATACCTTTTTACGAGAAGGGCTTGAATCAGCCTGGAAACGTGTTATTGCCATTGTTGTCCAACCAGGCGTCGAATTTGGTGAAGAGGATATTATTGATTACCAACGTAAAGATGCGACTTATCTAAAAAAGTTTATTGAAGATGTTCCTGACATCGTGTTCGAAGCACATTCGACTGATTATCAGACCCCAAAAAACCTTCATGAAATGGTTGAAGACCACTTTGCAATCCTGAAAGTCGGACCGGCTTTGACTTATCGCTTCCGGGAAGCAATATTTGGTCTGCAAAAGATTGAAGAGGAATTATTCAGAAACAAGTCTGAAATAATTCAGTCACACTTGATTCAAACGATTCTTAAGGCTATGGAGAAAAACCCGGAGAATTGGGAAAACTATTACCAACCTAATGAAGATATAGAAATTAGCAAATTATTTGGTCTCAGTGATCGAATTCGCTATTACTGGAATGTTCCCGAAGTAGAAGACTTGTTGCAAACGTTGATACACAACTTGAAAACTAGAAGGATTCCATTTTCGCTGATAAGTCAGTATCTACCTGTTCAATCTATGCACATCCGTACCGGAGATTTGAACTATGACCCAGAGCAATTAATGCTAGATCATATAGGCGAAGAGATTAGTCGCTATATATTTGCATGTAATTATTGAGTTTATTCAAAAAGAATAAATACAATCATAAAATGTTCTAATATGATTGATAATAATTATTTACTTGACTTATTTCACTTATATATATATAATAAGTTTGTAATCAATCATTATGCAATCAATTATATTTATTAATGATCGTTTGCAAATATATATTGGACATGCATTAACTCCCACGATAGTTACAAATAGTCACCAAAATGGATTAATGAAATTTATGGGATTTTTGAAAGGAGGCGTATACAGGAATTTTGAAGTAGCTAATTGGATATAAATGCTAAAAAAATAATATCTAATAATATCTAATAATATCTAAGGAGAGAAAAAATGAACGGATCGCTAAAGTATATCGTTATTATGGCGTTGATTGTTTCTATGGCCATAACAGGATGTCAACCAACTGCAACAGCAACGCAAGCAGTTACAACTGCAGCTCCCGTAGCAGCTACTACCCAACCTGCTCAAAATCAATCTCCTGCTACAGCTACAAGTGAAAAACCTGTTTCGTTAGTTATTTGGGAACAAAGCGCTGATTGGAGAATTGCAGCACTGGAAACTACAATTAATGCATTCCAAACACTTCACCCAAATGTTACCATAAAAGTAGAATCCTTCCCCTTTGTTGAATATCAAACGAAAATAAACACAGCAGTAAAAGCGGGTACAGCCCCGGATATTATTGATACCGTAGGTCAATGGGCAGTTCCGATGATTAATGCAGGTTTAATAGCGGAAATTCCATCTGATGTTTTATCAGTTGATACTTTGAAATCAGATTATTATGCTGGCCCGGCAAATGAAGCGATTATAAATGGGAAAGTTTACATGGTTCCCACTCAAGTAACAATGGGAACTGGAGGCCTTGTATATAACGTGGATCTGCTCAAAGCAGCAGGAATTTCAATACCTCCAAAATTTTCTACTTGGGAAGAATTTATGCAAGCCGCCCAAAAATGCACTAAATTTGATTCTAATGGGAAAATGACCCAAGCAGGGTTTAGTGCCCATGGCGTCTTGGAGTCATTTGAGGGCATGGCATTAGTTCTTCAGGAAGGGGACCAAGTTATTCAGGATGGAAAGATCGCATTTGACAATGCAGCTGGTTTGGCCGCTTTACAAGCTTACCAAGATATTTATCTCAAATATAAGGTTGATTCCCCAGATTTTGCTGGGGGTCTTGATGGTTTCCCCCAAGGTCGCGTTTGCATGATGGATATTGGTGCTTGGGCTGGAAAAGCTGCTCTAACCCAAGACTTAACTCTTAATGTAGGATACGGTGATACTTTACCCTCAGTAAATCCTCAATATCCTACATATCAACAAATGGATACAGCATGGCAGTTAATTGTTCCTGAATCTTCAAAGAATCAAGATACTGTATGGGAGTTCTTAAAATTCTACACCTCGCAAGCTCAATATGCTGCCAGAGTGCAATTTGATGGAGAACTACCTGCTTTGAAATCTGCTGCTGCGGAATTCAAGGATGATCCAGTCATGCATGCTTATGTCTCAGCCGCTAATAATTCTGTATATTCGGGATATAAAGTAGATCGAGATAAATGGAACAATACAGTCACCGATTACTTGGAAAAGTTAGCTCGTGGGCAATTAACTCCAGATGCAGCCCTGAAAGGTATGACAACTGACTTGAATGCAATCTTAGCGGGTCAATAGGACTAGTCGGCATTCTGTGAGGGAACTTGGTTTTCAACACTAGGTTCCCTCTCAAAGGTTTATTTCATAGGTAATTGAGCTAAATCATTTTTAATACGAGGGTCGTTGTCATGTTTGGATTTCAAGCGAGAAAGAAAAATTATTTTCCTTATTTAGTAGTGTATCCTGTATTCGTCTATTTTTTGATATTTCTCATCATCCCGATTTTATATTTGCTGTTTCTAAGTTTGTCAAAGACTGATCAATTCAGTGATGTCAGTGTTATTAACGGTTTTGCTAACTATAAATCATTATTTAATGATAAATTGTTTTGGATAGCGTTTCGACAGTCATTTATTTTGGCGATAATCCGAATTATTTTTATAATTCCTCTTTCATTACTCATTGCGCTAGGGGTAAATAAGATTTGCAATTTTAAGTTAAGGACTTTTTATACCTTAGCCTATTTTAGTCCAATTATTACTTCAACAACTGCAGTTGCTCTTGTTTGGATGTGGATATATGATCCTAGTCTTGGCTTTGCTAATTATCTATTGTCATTATTCAATATTCCCCGACAAGCTTTCTTACTCGATACATCAATTGCGCTTTATTCTATAGCTGCTGTCTCTATTTGGAAAGATGTCGGTTGGTATATGGTTATTTTCTTTGCAGGATTACAAGGGATTCCCGATAATCTAATTGAAGCTGCCGAAATTGATGGCGCGTCAAATTGGTCGGTATTCTGGGAAGTTATATTACCATTATTAGCACCAACCTTTCTGCTAAATATGGTAGTAGTGACAATTAATTCCTTGAGAGAATTTACATCAATCTTTGTAATGACTCGCGCCTCAATATCTGGAGAGCCTGGTGGACCAGCTAATTCGACATTAACGCTATCAGTTTATATGTATAAAAATGCATTTCTTTATAACCAATATGGAATTGCTGCCGCTATCGCAATAATTTTGTTAGTGATTATTGGAGTATTTACTCTTATCCAATTTAGAGCTTTAAAAATTAATTGGGAGTACTAATTGCCATGAAAGCAATAAATAATTCTCTGACTACAAGGAAGAGTTTACATTTTGGTAGACATATTAAACCTGTAATATTAAATATCTTTCTAATGGCGGGTGCAATAATTACTATTTTTCCTTTAGCCTGGATGTTTGTTTCATCTATAAAGCCGATGAGAGAAATTATTCATATGCCGCCGTTATTTTTTCCACAGAATCCCACACTTAATAATTTTAAGAACCTATTTAATACACTACCATTTATGAAGTTTTTGTTCAATAGTTTACTAGTTACCCTTATTGGTACTGTAATTTTAGTTTTTGTTTGTTCATTAACAGGTTTCGTTTTTGCAAAATTTGAATTTTTTGGGAAGAAAGTAATTTATACATCAATATTACTGACGATGATGGTCGTTGATGAAGTACTGGTATTACCCTTATACCTGATGATCACGAAGGCTAAGTTGAACAATACCTATTTAGCCTTGATCATTCCGTTTTTAGCTTCTGGGTTCGGAGTATTTTTGATGCGTCAATTTATCGCATCTTTGCCTAATGAATTGATAGAAGCTGCGGTTATTGATGGTGCTGATTATTTTACTATTTTTCGAAAGATCATAATCCCATTAATTACCCCTGCTATAGGTAGCTTAACAATATTTAATTTCATTTGGATGTGGAATATGTTGATGTGGCCAGTTGTAGTGGTCGATTTAGAGAATATGATGACTCTGCAAATTGCCATGTCGCGTTTCACCTCGATGTATTTGACAAGATATGATTTGTCAATGGCCGCTGCCACGATTGCAACAATTCCAGTATTAATTGTATACATTGTATTCCAAAAGACCTTTGTTAAAGGAATTGCATTAACTGGTCTCAAACAATAACTTGAACATATGGAGATGAATCATGCTAGAAAAGAATATGAATAAATACTATTATGAATATTATAAGAATTACTTGCTCAATGGGATCATGCCATTTTGGGAAAACCGGACAAAAGATGTTGAATGTGGCGGTTATTTTACATGCTTTGATCGAGAGGGTAATCTGACCGATTCCAAGAAATATATTTGGTTTCAAGGACGCCAATTATGGACGTTTTCGGCCTTATATAATAAATTTAAAGATGATAAATGGTTGTCATTAGCCAAACATGGAAGAGAATTTATTGTTCAACATGCTTATGCTGGGAATGGTCGCTGGAATTATCAGCTGGATAGGAAGGGAAATGTAGAAATTGGAACTAATTCAATTTTTACAGATTTATTTGTTGTGTCTGGTCTTGCTGAATATGCAATTGCAACGAAATCAGACCAGGATGAAAAATTGATCAATGAAACATTTAAATCGATAGAAAAAAATGTGTACGACCCGAATTTCAAGGATATTTACCATAACGTATGGGATCCAAAATATAAGCGACATGGATTGTATATGATAAATTTGATTGTAGCGCCAATTGTCGCAATGGTAATTGGCGACGAAAAAACTAGAGCTTTGATTGATCATTGTTTAGAAAACATATTGTATGTATTTGCCAAAGATGAACATGAAACTTTATTTGAAGCTGTTGGAAGAAATGGTGAATACAAGGATGATGATGAAGGACATATTACCTACCCAGGCCATACATTTGAAGCCTGTTGGGCATCAGTTTATGAAGGAAGAAGACGGAACGATCAATCTATTATTGACAGGGCTTTAAAGATATTTGAATGGGCTTACCGGTGGGGGCACGATGAACAATATGGGGGGATCTATTCATATAGAGATGTAAAAAACAAGACTCCAAAACAATTCGATTGGAATAGAGAAACAAATATGTCTTGGGACGATAAGAATTTCTGGGTAAATGCGGAAGCCTTGGCAGTTACTTCAATTGCATTTGGTGAAACACAGAATATACAAGATTTTATAAAGTTAAAAGATATATCTGATTGGACATATAAACATTTCTTTGATGAAATTTACGGAGAATGGTACGCGGAACTCTATAGGGATGGAACGATAAAGCGTGCTGACAAGGGAACAATTTGGAAGGCAGCATATCATGTTCCACGTAGCATTTTGAATGCGATGCAAGCATTTGAAAGGTTATTAAATAAGAAAGGTCAATGATATTATTATTTAACTCTTTATTGATTAATCGTTAAAGAGATTTATCAAGGTTATTTCTCTTGCAACTGATCGTAAATTGTAGCCTAGAGAATGTTATATGTAACACAAAAAACCTTGCCTTATCTGGAAATTATTATGTATTTTGGTGAAAAGAATTAAAAGCGAATAACGGATAGCAATATTTTAAAAAGTTTTAGCAGTGGAAATATTCTGCTGCTTATAGGAATAATAATTATCTACGCAATTGACAATGGAGAAAAAATGTCATTATCAAATGGAATGAACACACTTACTGAAGTCAAGAGCCAGGGAGAAATTTGGCAAAAAGTTTTGGAGACCGGCAAAGATCAACTCAAGTTTATTGATGGTTGGCGGTTGAAGAGGCATGACGAAATAATTTTTATTGGTTGTGGTTCGACTTATTACTTATCGATGACTGCTGCAAAAATTTGGACAATGCTTACGAAAGAATCGGCACGAGGAATTCCGAGTTCTGAGGTATGGTACTATTCTGACTCGACTTTTTCTAAACTAAAACCTCTCCTGGTGGCGGTTTCAAGATCAGGCGAAACCACAGAAACAATCAATGCGATTGAATCCTTCAAGAAGACCTATGGTGACGATGTACTGGTCATTAGTTGCTATCCCGATTCCAGAATGGTCAAAACTGCCTCTCAAAAGTTACTGGCTCCTGATGCTCAGGAAACCAGCGTAGCCCAAACGCGATCTTTCTCAAGCATGTTAATTTTATGCCAGTTATTAGCAGGCTATGCTGTGAACAATACCGCATATATGGGCGAACTGCAAAAGTTACCGCAGCTATTTCCTACTCTTGTAAATCAATATGAACCGCTGATTAAAACTATCGCCACAAACACAAAATATCAACATTTCGTGTTTCTTGGGTCGGGCTTGAATTATGGTTTGGCTAGCGAAGTTATGCTCAAGATGAAAGAGATGTCCACCTCGGTATCTGAGGTTTTTCATTTTATGGAATTTCGGCATGGCCCAATGTCGATGATCACGGACCGGTCGTTGGTGATTGGTCTGGTCTCGGATTCAAGAAAAGGGGAAGAAATCAAAGTTCTGCAGGATATGAAAGCTTTGGGTGCTACAACCCTGGCATTGGTCAATCACGCGACAGATGTGAAAGCAGATTATATAATCGAGTTAGGAACGACGATGCCTGATGCAGCCCGTGGTGTTCTCTATTTACCATTGATGCAGCTATTAGGTTTTTATCATTCTTTGAGTAAGGGATTAGACCCAGACAAGCCGACGAATTTAAGTTCTGTTGTATATTAATAAAGCAGTTAAAAAACTATGAAAGCTTATGTTGGCATTGATATTGGTGGAACAAATACCAAGATCGCGATTGTCGATCCTTTTGGAAAATATTCTGATTTAAGTAGGGTTTATTATGATGCCGCTAAACTTTCTATAGAGAGTTTTCTTGAAAAGGCGACTGGAGTCGTTGATGACCTGGTGAATGCCAACAAAGAATCGGTTGAAGGAATTGGTATTTCCTGTCCGGGTCTTCAGATGGACAATGGGCATGGAACATTGCGTTCAGCTAATATGCCTGTCTTGAATGAATTTGATTTAAAGTTATTTTTTGAGAATCGGTTCAAGCTTCCGGTTACCGTATCAAACGATCTAGTGGCGCATAGCTTGGCCGAATCTATATTTGGTTTGGGCAAAGGTGTCGATCGTTTCTTAAGCGTTTCAATGGGTACAGGCATTGGTCATGCATTTATTTACAAAGGCAAACCGCAATTGATAATTAATGGGACTTCTGGTGACTCTGGACGCATAATCATTGAACCAGATTCGGATATCACAAATTCAACCGGAGTCTCTGGCTCGGCTGAGGCTTTGTGCGGTGTTAAAGCTATTGAAATGTTGGGACAAAACTATTACTCATTAAAGAAAAAACACACCGCCCAAGAAATTATTACAAAAGCAAGAGAAGAAAGTGATCCTGTTGCCATCGAAATCATGTTGGTGATCAGCCGTAGATTAGCTGTATTCCTAATTGACCTCTCGGCAATATATTTTCCAGACATCATCTCCATTACCGGTGGACAGACTGAAGCCGGTTCGTTTTTTGTTGAAGAGTGCCAAAAAGAATTTGATCGCAGGGCATTTGGTTTCTTTAAAGATATCAGGACTTTATGTGGTAAAGAGCAAAAAATCATCATTCAAAAATCTGAAACAGGTGGTCTAACAGGCTTGATTGGGAGTGTCGTTCCCTTAATGATATAAATTCATCAGGAAGTGATAATGAAGACCTATATATTGAATGCAATATTAATAACCCCTCATTCAAGAACCGATGGGATGAATGTTATAATTGAAAATGGGAAAATTATAAATATCACCGGTACAGATGTTAGACCCGAACAGGACAGCGTACAAATAGATGCAACGGGTCTTTTTCTTTGTCCGGGTTTAATTGATATCCATTTCCATGGGGCGATGGGCAAAGACACGATGGATGGCGATCTAAAATCGCTCCAAGTGCTATCTAATTATTGTGCTGAACATGGCGTGACCTCGTTCTATCCTACAACCTGGGCTGCCTTACCTGAAGATATCCTGCTGACAATCAACAATGTGAAAGAAAATGCAGTGCATCTACAAGGCGCGCAAGTTCTAGGCGTCCATATTGAAGGGCCTTATATCAATGTAAAACATCGGGGCGCTCAATTTTTGTCCATGATACACAATCCAAAGTCTGAAGAATACCTGCAGTGGTTTGATTCGGGAGTTGTGAAGCTGATCACCTGTGCTCCTGAAATCCCTGGGTGTATTGAGTTTATTGATGAAGCAACTAAAAAAGACATTCGAATCTCTATAGGTCATTCTGGAGCAACCTTTAACCAGGTGATTGAGGCTGCCAACCACGGAGCAACTCAAGCCACTCATTTATTTAATGGTATGCAGGGGTTACATCATCGTGAACCAGGAACGGTGGGCGGCATTTTGGCAGATGACCGGATTATTCCACAGGTAATTTCAGATGGAGTTCACTTGCATCCGGGAGTAGTAAAAATAGCAATCAACGCAAAGTCGGTTGATAAAGTTATTTTGATAACTGACTCTATCAGCGGTGCCGGTTTACCAGATGGGGATTATGAGAATAAGGGCCAAAAATTCTCTGTGAGAGAGGGCATTGCCCATACTCCGGAAGGTGGCTTATCGGGCAGCACCCTCACTCTGGATATAGCAGTACTGAATTCAATGAAATTCACGGGGAAATCACTAGAAGAAATTATTCCGATGGTAACAAGCGTTCCTGCAGAAGCGATGGGTCTTTCAAAAAAGGGGAAATTAAAGGAAGGATATGATGCAGATTTGGTCTTGCTAAATCAAGAATATCAAGTAAAAAAAACCCTCGTGAACGGTAAGATCGTTTTTGAAAGAAACTAAATTATTGGGAGAATCTAATGGGAAAATATTCAAAAGAGTACATAAATCAGATCAAAACTCTTTTAGATCGAATAGTATCGGAAGATAGTAATGAGTTATTCCAGGCTGCTATTTTGCTGGCAGATGCGATCGAAGGGGATGGCAGGATATATTCATGGGGGAGTACCCATTCATCTACGACAATGCAGGATATTTACCTACGAGCTGGGGGTTTGATGTTAATTAACGCCATATTTACTCCTGGACTTGAATCATTACAGATCGGTCCTTTTGGGATTACTAGTCAAATTGAGCGGTTGCAAGGTTATGCAGAGATAGTTCTTAATTACACACCAATTCGTAAAGGGGATGTTTTGATTGTCGTTTCTGTTGCTGGGCGAAATTCAGTTCCGATTGAAATGGCAAAGATTGCCAAAGAACGTGGGATAAAAGTGATCGCAGTTACTGGCTATGAATATTCTAAATCTGTGACACCACGCCATCCAGGCGGAAAGAATATGTACGAATATGCGGACGTAGTTCTTGACAATAAAGCTAAGGCAGGTGACGCAATTTTATCTGCTAAAGGATGTCTGACTAAGTTCTGTCCTGTTTCGGGAATTACCAGCACGGCTGTACTTCAGTGTCTTGTCGCCGAAACGATAGAGATTTTGCTCTCGCGTAATATCACTCCCCCCGTATTCATGGCACAGAATGTGGACGGTGGTGAGGAATTCAATAGCCAAATGTTCGAAAAATACAAAGATAAGATTTTCTATCTTAAGCCTGATTAGTCGGTATCATAACCCGAATTATTTCTTGTTGGGTAAAAAAGTGTTTTTAAAAATATTTGCAATATAAGACATAATACCTGTAAACTTGATATTGACTACAAAGTAGTAATAAGAATCATGATTTGATAATGATGGCTTTCCAATGCAAATAAGGGTTGACAGTTCCGAAGAGTTCGTGATAAAGTTGCGCCGTTGTTAATCTCATCTTACGAAAGGACCGCACACAGTTTTATGTTTAATATGGCAGCGGTAGTTGTTGTTGTCTGTGCGCGCCTGTGATGCGAGTCTAACCGGGTTCTTTTCTGCTTAAGACAATCGGCCACGGGCGCACATCTCCCCGTGGCTTTTCTGTTCAACTGGCCAACGGTCTGGGTCAACGCGCCATGAGGCGCCCCAGGCAACCACCAGGTAACCTAATTCACCGGCCACGGGATTCTCCCCGCGGCCGGTTTTGTTTTAACAAGGAATTTTACGATGGACTCAAGCAATACCCATCCCCACGACCAGGGCGTCGTGGTCAAGAAGAATACCGGCATTTATTCCGTGCGTACCGACGAGGGCGTACTCTCCTGCTCCATCTCGTCCCGGTTGCACAAGCAGTTGAACTACGCGGCAGCCAACCCGAATGCCCGCCACCACACTGTCAGCGGTGTAAAGGAGCTTGACAGGGTGGACCCGGTGGCGGTGGGGGACGTGGTGCGTTTTGTGGAGGCCCACGGCGGCAGTGGATCGATCGTCGAAGTGCTGCCGCGCCGCAACCGTCTCGCCCGCAGGGATCCGTATCCCGGCGCACACAAGTTCGAACAGGTCATCGTAGCGAACGTGGATTACATCGTCCCGGTGCTCGCGGCAGCCAGGCCCACCCCGAAATGGGGTATGCTCGACCGCTACCTGGCCTCGGCCGAAGCGCTGGAACTAGCCGCGTTGGTGGTGATCACCAAGCTGGACCTGGTTCGAGTTCCCGGCAGGGCGCTGGATGAAGAGCTGCAAGCCGCGCTCGAAGAGTATCGCCGCATCGGCTACCCCATCCTGCTGACCAGCTCGATCACCGGCGAAGGGTTGGAAGAACTGTGCCAGAGGCTAAAAGGACGGGTCTCGGCTTTCGTCGGTAAATCCGGGGTCGGCAAGACCGCCCTGTTGAATGCGCTCGAGCCGGGCCTGGGGCTGCGCGTCGGCGCAGTCGGTACGGGGGAGGTTGGCAAAGGCAAACATACCACCTCGGCGGCCGAAATGGTCAGGACGGCCTTTGGCGCGGATATCGTGGATACGCCCGGAATGCGTGAATTCGGCCTGCACGACCTGGATGGCGATGACCTGGCCCTGTTCTTCCCGGAAATGCGTCCGTTCGTCGGGAAGTGCAAATTCGGCCTGGACTGCAGCCATGACGAAGAGCCTGGCTGCGCCATCCGCAAGGCGGTCGTGGCCGGGAAGATCAGCCCGCTGCGCTATCGGAGTTACTTGCACATGAAAGAGGAAGTTCGATCCGTATGAACAAGCATTTATTTCGAATGAAAGGGAGGATGGAAAAAACAAGGGCCCGATATGGGAAGCCTGGCAGGAAATGCGCCGGTAATGGCTTCCAGTGCGCCCACTGCCATGGTTATGTTACCCTGGAGCCCGGTCTGTCCGGCGTTCAGAGCCGCAACCATTGCCCGTATTGCCTGTGGTCGCGCCACCTGGACCTGTACGCGGCCGGCGACCGGCTTTCGGCCTGCAAGTCGCCGATGCAGCCCATCGGGTTGACAGTCAAAGCCACTGGCAAGAAATATGGTTCCGGCCAGGGCGAGCTGTTGCTCATCCACATGTGCACTGAATGCGAAAGCCTTTCCATCAATCGTATCGCTGCCGATGATGTCCCGCAGAGGGTGTTTTCCGTCTTTGAAGACTCGTTCTGCCTGGACGCTCTGATGCACACCCGCCTGGAGACTGACGGTATCACAATATTGACCCTCCTGGATAAGGATACCGTTCATGCTCAATTGTTCGGGTACGTGTCCGATCTGGCAGGAATATTTTCCTTAACCGGTCCAGCAGCGGTTTTGGTTGAACGAGACGATTGGTTGAACGAGACGACTGATTGAACGAGACGACTGATTGAACGAGACGACTGAAGTCGTCACTACGGATATATAACTGATATATACAAAAAGTTCCCGGCAGCTTGAGAGTGCCGGGAACTTCCTGCATCAAACAAGCTCACCCTGGTATTTTTCGGCGAACAACGCCGGCCGTCCGCCGGTATGCCAGAACAGGACCGTTTCGTCCTTTTTGAAAAACCCTTTATGGACCAGGTCGATCAGGCCGGCCGCGGCCCGCCCGGTGTAGACCGGGTCGAGCAGCAGGCCCTCCGTCCGGGCGAAGAGCTGGACGGCTTCCCGCTCTCTATCCGTCAGGACTCCATAGCCGGCGGCGCAGTAGTCGGCGTTGACCAGAATGTCAGCGGGGATGAAGGCAAATTTCCTGTCGAGCCGGGCAGCCGTCTCGGTTGCCAGTTCTGCCACGTGTTTCTTGAGCGCAGCTTCGGGTTCGTCCACGCTGATTCCGAGCACCTTGCCATGGTAGCCGAAGAGTGCGTGCGCCGAGCACCAACCCGGCCTGGGTCCCGCCGGAGGAGGACGCAAAGACGACCCAGTCGGCCGGCATTTTCTGTCCGACGAATTCTTCCATGGCGAAGGCATATCCCAGCGCCCCGGTCGAATTGGAGCCGCCATATGGAACCAGGTAAGGCTTGTGTCCATGCACGCTGGCCTTTTCTGAGGTCTCCATGAGAGTAGTATCACGATGGGTTTTATCCGTCCAGATGATCTTTGCTCCAAAAAGCCGGTCGAGCAGGAGGTTGGCGCTGGCCTGCGCAGGCGGCTCGCCGACCAGCACCAGAACGCAGTCAAAGCCGAATTTGGCCGCTGCCGCGGCAGTCTGGCGGCAGTGGTTGGACTGCAAAGCCCCGGCGGTGATGAGCGTATCGGCCCCGGCCGCCTGGGCTTCGGCCACCAGGAATTCCAGTTTGCGGGTCTTGTTGCCGCCAAAGGCGAGGCCGGTCTGGTCGTCGCGCTTGACCAGCAGGTGCGGGCCATGCAGGGCTTTTTCCAGCCGCGGCATGGCTTCAATGGGTGTGGGCAGGTGGGCAAAACGAATACGAGGAATATTGTTCATGGGTTTAAATTTACCGCGAAGAAAGGAAGAACGCGAAGGCTATTTTGGGGAAGATTTTGTTTTTGGATACGGATTTTGACCTGGAAGATTATAAACGATTCGGCGTATCCCGTTACGCATCAAATTGACATTCCAGTTAAGCAGGAAACCAAGGTGACAATCCTTTAATTTCAGGTAAGTCAATAATTGCGCCTGGTGGATTGGTAACAGTGCTTCCACCACCTTGTTCTCAATAATTACAAGGTCGTCCACAAGCATATCGACCCGGTAGCCAGCGTCAATTTTCTGTCCCTCGTAATTGATTGGCAGGGTTACCTCGGTCAAAATATTTCGCCCACGCTTTCGGAGTTCAAAAGCCAGGCATGATTGGTAGGCAGATTCCAGTAACCCAGGTCCGAGCGCGCGATGCACTTTGATGGCAGCATCAACAATGTCTGTAGCAATTACCTCAATATTATCGTTCATCTCTTCCTCCCCAAAAGGACCCTTCGCGCCCTTCTTTTCTTCGCGGTTAAGAAAGGAGACTTTGCCGGGTCTTTGCCTTGCCGCGCCGCCGCATGATGTCCATGATGCGGGGCAGCACTTCCGTGTACATTTTATACAGCAGCGGGTTGGGCGTGAAATCCCATGCCCCGATCGTGCGCGAGACATATCCGCCCAATCCCTCCTTGAAGCGGAAGACGCCCCACAAGCTCGTCGCTCTCGTCGAACTCGTCCGGGGCGCCCCACAGGTTGTAAGTAGTACAGCCCAACGCTTTCGCCCGCCGCATGGCTTCCCATTGGAGCAGGTAATTGGGCATTTTCTCGCGGTGTTCGTCGCGGGACATCCCAAAGAGATAAATCGCCTGCCCCGCAAAATAGAACATCGAGACGGCTCCAACCGGTTCGCCATCCACTTCGGCGATCAGCGGTTCGGAGAAGGGCGTTGACGGGGAACGGCTGGCGAGCGCCGAGCGGTCCGAATGTATGCCAGACGGTCTGGTAATAACCCTCCTCCCGGATCAGAAACCCGTCCCGTACCGAAGTCTCCGCGTACATGCGGTATAACAGGGGCAAATCATCCGCGGTCCCAACCCGCACCGTGACGCCTTTCTTCTGCGCCAGGCGGATGTTGTAACGCGTTTTCTGCTTCATGCGTGCCAGCAATTCATCTTCGGCCGGGAGACAAGTCGATCAGGACGGTGTTGCGGAACTGGATTTGATCCTGCGAAAATTTCCAGCCCCGCCGCATCAATTCGGACCTGACCGCCTGCCCGCCGGCAAACTCGACCGCCTGCTCCGTCCCGGGGACACCCTGCCCCAGCGCCACATCCGGATCCAGCTTGACGAAGATGGCACCCTGGCGTCTGGCAAAGCCTTGCAGGTCACCCAGGACGCGCTGGCGCAGGACAGTGTCGTTCCAATCCAGGTTGGGACCTTTGGGGATGTAGAGCACGCACAGTTTTTTTGCAAATCCGCCCACAGGAAGGCTGCGTTTGAGTATCATCGCGGCGGCCAGAGGCGGATTGCCGGCTGGCGGAGTGCGGATCATTCCACACAAATGGCATCGGCTGCCAGCCGTATTTGGCCTTGACCTGCGACCATTCCCAGGTCTGCAGGAGGTGGGGCAGGGGCAGGGAGGCAATGAGTTCGTTCCAGGCTTGGGGAGTGCCGGTAAACGGGATCATGCTGTCAGTCCGCGCCGGAACCGGAGAAACGCCAAAGGTAGAGTTTGTAGAGCAGGGGATTGTAGACCCGGTCCAGGGTCGGCTGGGCGCGTTTGATCGAGCCGCCAAAGCCGCGTTTGAAGCGGTAGACCCCCCACAGCCCGTCTTCACGCGCCTCGGCCTCATCATCCTCGACATCCGTGGCTTCATCGGGAATGCCCCACATATCGTATTCGGTGCAGCCTTTGGCATGCGCCCAGCGGATGGTTTCCCATTGGAGCGGATAGGTCGGTTTGCGGTTGCGTTCCACATCCCCGGATGCGCCATAGAAATAGTAGGCGTTCTTCCCAAATGCGAAGGCCATCACGGCAGCCAGGGTCTGGCCCTGGAAATCGGCCACAAAGAGTTCACACATGCCTTTGGGGTAAAAAAGTTCATAAGCACGCCGGTAATATTCCAGCGAATGGACATGGAATTCTTCACGCTGGCTGGTTACACCCATGATGCGATAGAAGTTCTCGATATCATCGGAAGGATGGACAACAACTTCTTTCCGGCCGGCCAGGCGGATGTTGTAACGTGTCTTGGGCTTCATGCAGTTGAAAACATCCTCTTCGCTGCCCTGCAAATCAACCACCAGCGTGCTGCGCGGCTGGATGTGTTGCGGGCTGGAGAGAAAGATCGCAGGCTGCAAGCTGGAGGCTGCGAATCGCCTTCCCAGCCATCCTGTTCCACTTTCAGGAAGACGGCATGTTTTTTCTGGCAGAGCGTGTCCACTTCTGCCCAAAATTGTGCTGTTGGTCTCTTTTGATGAAGTACCCACCGGCCCCTTGGGGATGTAGGCGAATGTCAGGCCGAGCGGCAGCCGCCGGAAAAGGATTTGCGCACCGAGGCCATTCTTCTACCACCCGGACCGCATCCCAGCCAAAGGCGGATTTGAGTTCGCCCCATTCGCCCGACTGCAGAATATGGGCGTCGGGATGTCTGGTGAGAAATTCATTCCATTCGGAGAAGCTGATTTCAGGCATGCGGCTGCATTCAGACCAGCGAAGTCAAATCTGCCGGTGGTGTGGCCCGTATGTTCCCATCCGGGATGGTTTCGTCCAGCAGGTGGATGATTGCAGAAGCCTCCCCTTCCTGCGCCAGATGATGCAATTCATCGACGATCTTGTCAAGGTCATGCGGGATGATGGCCTCTTCCGCTTCGGCGCGGAAGATTTCAGGGTGGATGGTTTTTTGATATTCCATGCCATCTCCCCACAGGTCTTCGCTGAGTTTTTCGCCCGGACGGATGCCGGTGAAGACGATTTCAATATCCTTGCCGGGTTCAAGGCCTGAAAGGCGGATGAGGTCCTCTGCCAGGTCCAGGATGCGCACCTGCTGGCCCATATTCAGCATGAAGACCTCGCCACCCTGGCCCATCGCGGCGGCCTGGAGCACCAGGTGGACGGCTTCCGGGATGGTCATGAAGTAGCGTTTCATATCCGGGTGGGTGACCGTCACCGGCCCGCCATGGGCGATCTGCCGTTTGAAGAGCGGGACAACGCTGCCACGGCTGCCCAGGACATTCCCGAAGCGGACCACCGAATAGGCATGCCCGGTGCGGTGAGCGGCATCCAGCACGATCATTTCGGCGATGCGCTTGGTGGCGCCCATCACATTTGCCGGGCGGACGGCCTTATCGGTGGAGATCAGCACCAGCAATTCCGTGTCGACCGCACTGGCTGCCTGGACGATGTTCTTTGTGCCAATGATGTTATTGGTAATGGCGTCCTCGATATTGCTTTCCATCAAGGGGACGTGTTTGTGCGCAGCGGTATGGAAAACCACCTGCGGGCGGAAATCGGCGAAAACGCTTTGAATTCTGGGCTTATCACGAATATCCGCGATAACCAACTGAAGCGGCAGGGAAGGGAAATCCTCCTGCAATTCGAGCATGGCCTCGAAAATGCTGTTCTCGCCGTGACCGAGCAGGATGAGCATCTGGGGACCCCAGCGGGCAATCTGGCGGCAGATTTCACGGCCAATGGAACCGCCGGCGCCGGTAACGAGTACCCGTTTCCCGGTCAGTGCTGCGCCGACCAGTTCATCCTGGATTTGCGCCGGTTCGCGGCGCAAAAGGTCGGTGATATCCACTTCGCGCAGGCGGTTGACACTGACTTTGCCGCCGATGAGTTCGAACAGCCCCGGCATGGTGCGGAAGGGAATGCCTTTCAGACGGCAGATATCTGTCACCAGGCGGACGACTTTTCCGCCTGCGCTGGGGATGGCGATGATGACCTCGTCCACCGGACGGTGTTCCAGGGCGCGGCGCAGGTCGGTGAGTTTGCCGACCACCGGCACGCCATGGATCTGATGGTGTTGTTTGGCCAGATCATCATCCAGGTAGCCAACCGGGTGCAGGCCGAGTTGCGGGTTTCGCTGCATTTCGCGCACCACCAGCGCACCGGCATCCCCCGCGCCGATGATCAACACATTCCTGGCTCTTCTTGCGATGGGCTTTTTGCTGGCTGCACGCCCTTCTGCCACCAGCCGGAATGAAAAGCGCAGACCGCCAATCCCCACCAGAGAAAGCAACCAGTCGATCAGGAGAATGGTGCGCGGAAAATTCAGTACCCGGGCATCATTTATCCGGACGATGAAAAGTATCAGCATGACGGCCGAGAAAACTGCCGAGGCAACGGTCACCGCAGTACTGATGAGGGTCAATTCATTTATGCTGGCGTAGGCCCACAGGCGGCGGTAAAGGCCAAAGAAATAATAAATGGCGGGTTTTATCAGCAGGCTGATGAGGATCATCCAGTAAAGCGAACCGATATAATCGGTAACCGTATCCCCTGCCAGCCGGAGCGCAAAAGCAGCGATTATGGCGACGACGGTTATGACAATATCCGCCAATAAAACGAAGCCGTTGGGGAATCGGGAACGAATATTTGCTTTCATTTGTTTTTCATCCATTCCACAGTTTGTGCCAGGCCATCTGCCAGGGATGTCTCTGCGCGAAAGCCCAGGGCCGCGGCGGCTTTTTCGGGATTGCCCTGCGAACGATAAATATCACCCGGGCGCGGCGCTTCGAAGCGGACCTCGGGCTGGTGAGGCGATACCTCGCTCAATTCTTCCAGCAAATCGAGCAGGGTGGTCTCATGCCCGGTACAGATATTGAAAGCCTCACCGGCTGCGTCCGATTCGGCCGCCAGCAGGTTGGCGCGTACCACATCCTTGACAAAAATGAAATCACGGCTTTGTTTGCCATCGCCGTAGATCGTAATCGGTTCCCCGTTCACCAGCCGCCGTGTAAAAATGGAAATGGCAGCCGCATAGGCAGAATCGGGGCGCTGGCGCGGCCCGTAGACGTTGAAATAGCGTAAAGCGGTGACCGGCAGATTGAAAGTCTGCGTGTAGAGGCGGGCATAGAGTTCGTTCACCTGTTTGGATAAGGCATATGGCGAGAGGGGCTGAAGCGGCGTTTCTTCATCTGTCGGGAATTTGTCTGTATTGCCGTATACCGCCGTGCTGGAAGACAGCACCACTTTGCGGACACCGGCCTGGCGGGCTGCTTCGAGAAGCGCTGACCGTCCCGGCCACATTGATCGCGAAACAGTTCTCCGGGTCCAGCATGGATTGCGGGACAGAGATGAATGCTGCCAGGTGGAAAACCAGTTCCACATCCTGCGGTGGCGGCTTTGATGGCCTCTGCATCACGCAGGTCGCCTTCCAGGATTTCCAGGTCGCCCTGGAAGCCTGCCAGGTTTTCGCGCTTCCCGGAAGAAAAGTTATCCAGGACGCGGACGGAAGCGCCGCCCTGCAGGAGTTCTTCCACGATATGGGAACCAATGAATCCGGCTCCGCCGGTGACCAGTGCGCGCATCCGCTATCTTCCCCGGAACCCAATGACCTGGGTCATGGTACGCAGGATGATGAGAATATCCATAAGTATATTGCGATGCTTGATGTAATACAGATCATATTCCAGTTTAATCGATGGTCTGGGCGATGGTGGCAGAATAACCATAATTGACCTGCGCCCAGCCGGTGATGCCCGGCTTGACCAACAGGCGCGCCCGGTAGAAGGGGATTTGCTTCTGGTATTCGATGATCAGTTCGGGGCGTTCGGCGCGCGGCCCGACAATGCTCATTTCGCCGCGCAGCACATTCCAGAATTGCGGCAGTTCATCAATGTGAGTGCGGCGCAGGAAGCCTCCCACACGTGTGATGCGTTCATCATGTTCGTGCGTGACCTGCACCTTGCCATCCTTTTCAGCATCCTGGCACATGGTGCGGAACTTGTAGATGTTATACAACTTGCCGCCTTTGCCGGAACGGACCTGCTTGTACATGATGGGGAAACCGCTGTCCACCAGGATGAGGATGGCGGTGAAGGGGGTAAGCAGGATGCAGATGCCCAGGCCGGCCAACGCAACCAGGATGTCGAGCAGCCGCTTTGCCAGCTCGTAAAACCCGCCGACGCGCGCATCGTTCACGAAGGAACGGATCAACCACTCGGATTCCAGGTGATGGATGGGGACACGCCCCAGCAATTCCTCGTACATGCTGGGCATGGGGATGATTTCCACGCCGCTTTCCTGGGCATCCAGCAGTTTTTGGAAGGTGCTGCCCTGCATCTCGCCGGTGATGGCAATGACGATCTCCGTAATGGCTTTCTCCTCGATGATTTCAAGCAGGCGATCGTTCCCGGCCAGGATGGGAAACCCTCCAGTTGTTTGCCGACTTTGTCCGGATCATCGTCCATGAAGCCAACCAGGAAAAATGGCTGCGGACGCAAGTTATTGTAAGCCTGCGCGAGCGTCTTTCCCGGCACTGCCTGCGCCAATCACCAGCACCCGGTGCAGGAATGCCTGGGCGGTGAAAATCTGGATATAAACCAGCCGCCAGATCAACGTCAGGATGGCGGCAAAAGCAAGGAAAATACCGATGCCCAGGCGTGGCAGGGAGCCTTTTTGCTGAGATCAGATAGACCAATGCGTAGAGCAACAGCCCGGTCAGGGCGGCAATGGCAATCCCTGCCACGGTCTTGCGCATGTTCCTGGCACGATGCGGGTCATATAATTCGACCAGGAAAACCATCCATATCAGCGGCAGGAGATAGAACCAGAACTCAACGCGCTCCTGCAGGAAATTCAGCGAGAAACTTCAGCCAGGCATCCTTTGCCCCCAGAAATATAACCCGGCCAGGAGTGCCATGATGGACACAAACGCGTCGCCGATCAGCAGGATGGTACGTTGCTCGCGCGGTTGGACACGCCAGCCAGTTGGCCTGGGTCGAGTGGATGGTTGCATTACTTCTTCTCCAGGTTCCGTTCTTTGAAAACTCCCTTAATCATACTCCATAAAAAGCCTGCACCCCAGGCAATGTGCATGGTGGCAATTGCGAGGGGTAAACCGAAGACCAGAGAGACTTTTTTCTGGCGCAGGGAGGCGCTTGACTCCGGCGGCAACCAGGACGACCAGGTAAATGATAATTTCCGCGGCCAGCAGGACCCGGAAAACGGGGAGAAAAGCAGCCAGGAGCGCCCCATCAAGCAGACTCAGTACAAACAACGGCGGGAGGGCCTGCCGCCAGCGCAGCGTCTCGGGATAGCGGCGCAACATCCGCCATTTCCAGAACCCATAGCGGGTGTATTGTTTTGCCAGCGCCGCCAGCGTGGGCCGGGCGAAATAAACCGAACGGATGGAAGGGTCAAGCCAGATTTTACCGCCCGACTTGCGGATGCGTGCGTTGAACTCGTAATCCTCGTTGGTAAGCAGGCTCTCATCGAAAAAGCCGATCAGCGCCAGCAATTCACGCTTGAAGGCTCCGAAAGGGACGGTATCCACCTGGCAGGCCTCGGTCGGCGTGACGGTAAAGGGCATCGCCCACGCCCAGCGGATGGGAGGCAGCCGCAGCGATGGATTGCGCCACCCACGTCTGCGCGCCGGGCTGGATCTCCCAGACGCCGCCCACGTTTTCGCCCAGACCTGCCTCCAGGTCTGCCACGCAGCGTTCGATATAGTCGGGATAAGGCATCGAGTGCGCATCCAGGCGGACGATGATCTCGCCCTGGGCTTCCTTCAGGGCGCAATTCAACGCAGACGGAATGCTCCTGGCGGGGTTGTCCGCCATGGCAATATGCAAGTCCGGGTGGGAATCGGCAAATGCCGCGATCTCTGCACGTGTCCCATCCGTGGACATGCCATCTGCGATGACCACTTCCAGGTCGGCGCGCGGAAAAGTCTGCGCGTAAACGGCCTCGAGCAGTTTGCGGATGGTGTCTTGCTCGTTATAACAGGGGATAATGATGGAGACGGAAGGCATGATGATCTATTTTTTACGCCGGGCTGATGGCAGAAGCGTCCGGTGTTGACAGCGGCAGGGTGACAGTAAACAGTGCTGCCTGCACCCGGCGCGCTGCGAACGCTAATTTTACCACTGTGCGCCCCCACAATTTCCTTGACGATCGCCAGGCCCAGCCCGGTGCCGTGTTTCTCGCCGCCCGGCCGGGACGGATCGGCCTGGTAGAATCGCTCGAAGATGTGCGGCAGGGCTTCCGGCGGAATGCCTGCGCCGGTATCTGCCACATCCACCTGGACTTCGGAACCTGCCCCGGGCGCAGTCGCAGGGCCGGCAGACCTGGCCCGCAGCGTGACCATGCCTCCGGCAGGGGTGTGCTTCAGGGCATTATCCACCAGGTTGGAGAAGACCTGCGCCAGCCGGTCACCGTCGCCCATGACGGCTGGCAGGGCTGGCGGATTCCACCCGGATGGAAACGCCTGCGGCGTGCGCCTGCGGGGTAAATTTCTCGGCGATGTTGTTGAGCAAGGCCGGCAGGTTCACCGGAGCGCGCTGGAGTTCGAGCGTACCGGCGTCCAGGCGGGCCAGGTCGAGCAAATCCAGCACCATGCGGTGCATGGAACCGGCCTCGTTGTAAATGACCCTGGCAGCCTGCTGGCGGGATTCCGGCGTATCGGCAGTACCATCGAGAATGGCCTGGGCAAAACCCTGGACGGAGGTCAGGGGCGTTTTAAGTTCGTGGATACATTGGCGACGAAATCGCGCTGGGACTTTCGCGAAGTCTGCACACGGTTATTCATTTCATTGAATGCACGCGTCAATTCCTGGACCTCGTGCGGGCCGCGCAGGCTGATCGGTTGGCGTCCAGCTGGAAGGCATCTGCCGGGAAGCCACCACCAAACGCTGGAGCGGTTCCCCGATCCAGCGGGCCAGCCAGAAGGCCACCAGCAGGGAAATGATCAGAGCGGCGACCGCTGCACCCAGGATCGGAAGCATTAATTCATCACTCAGGACGGTCAATAAGGGCACAGCCGGGCGGGGAACGGCCACCAGCAGCCAGTCACCATTGTTCAGGTGCTGGATGATGTAAAGCCAGTATTGGCCATTCTGGTCCTGCAGTACGGAAGAAATCCGCAAGCGGGGCAAAAGCGGCATTTGCAGAGAACCCTGTTGCGCGGATTGTGAATCAGCGACCACCTGGCGTTTTTTGTTGAAGATGACGATCCGGACGTCGGAGTTTTGACCGACTTGCTCGATGCGCGCCTGGAGGTCGGCGGGGGTCAGGCTGTCCAGAGCGGCTTCGTTCTTGCGCAGGAGCGCTGCGACGACCGTCAACCGGGCGCTGGCCTGCCGGTAAGTGGATGGATTTTGAATGATATATATGAAAAGGACGAATGCCACAATGCCAAGCGCAGCCATTGTGACCAGCACATAACTCCACCATAAACGGGAACGTAACGAGTGAGGCATTATGCCACCAGTTTATAACCAATCCCGGTAACGGTCTCGATGGTGATCGGGCTGCCGGCCAGTTTCTTGCGCAGGTGGGCGATGTGAACATCCACTGTGCGGGTCTGGCCATAGAAATCAAAGCCCCAGGCTTGCTGGAGCAGTTGCTCACGGGTGAAGACGCGTCCGGGCTGGCCGACCAGGATGAGCAGCAGTTCGAATTCCTGGGTGCGCAGGTCGAGGCTCTGATCGGCAATGCGCGCCTCGCGGCGGACGGGGTCGATGGTCAGGTCAGCCAGGTGGATGGGGGCGGCATCCGGTTGTGGCGGCGCGTTCGGCCCGCCGCAGAATGGCCTTGATGCGCGCCACCAGTTCGCGCGGGTTAAAGGGCTTGGTCAGGTAATCGTCGGCGCCCGAGTTCCAGGCCGAGGATCTTATCGATATCCTCGTCGCGGGCGGTCAGCATGATGATCGCCACCGGGTTGTTTTCCGCCCGCAGGCGGCGGCAGACTTCCAAGCCATCCAGCCTGGGGAGCATCACATCCAGCACAACCAGGTGCGGGGTTAAGCGCTTGACAGCCTCCAGGGCCGCTTCTCCGTCCCCGGCCGCTTCCACCCGGAAGTTCTCGCGTTCCAGGTACATGCGGGCGAGTTGGACGATGGAGGGTTCATCGTCAACGAGCAGGATCAGTTCGGAGCTCATTTTGCGAGGCGACCGCTTCTATTTCAACACTTCCATCCTTTGGGCAGGGCGGCCACCTGGACGGTGCTGCGGGCGGGCGGGTTTTCCGGGAAGAATTCGGCATAGACGGCGTTCATTTTGGAGAATTCGGCCATGTCTTTCAGGAAGACGGTGGTCTTAACCACTGCATCCAAGCCGGACCCGGAATCTGCCAGGACATGCCGGAGGTTGGTCAGCGCCTGGCGCGTCTCTGCTTCGATCCCACCCGGGACAAGGTTCCCGCTGTGCGGGTCCAGGCCGAGTTGCCCGGAAGTGAAGACAGAACATCCCGGCCCGGATGGCGACGGAATACGGGCCAATGGCTTTGGGGGCTTTCTCGCTTGTAATGACTTTTCTATCCATATTTACCTCACTTTTTGGATTTCTGGCTCTTCCTTTTTATTATCGTGAAGAGCTACCACTCAAGCACTCCAAGAGCACGAAACTTGACGGTCTTTTTCGAAGGACTTCGTGTCCCTGTTCCCAGACATGGAGGTTCGTGATCTTGATTGTACTGCAAAAGAGAGACACGGCGGGAGGCCGTGTCTCTCGATGGATGGGTCCCATTTCTTATGAAGCAGGGACGGTCGGTGTGGCGGTAGGTGCGGTGTGAGGCGCCGTGTTGGGGCGTGGATGCGCCTGCCGGAAAGCTCTGACAGCCTGACGCAATGCTTTCCAGGTGCCGTT
Organism: uncultured Chloroflexia bacterium; assembly: GCA_963746015.1. Classification (GTDB taxonomy): domain Bacteria; phylum Chloroflexota; class Anaerolineae; order Anaerolineales; family Villigracilaceae; genus UBA877. The sequence continues at coordinate 384,654 of CAVUZS010000002.1, read as the reverse complement.
CATGGCAGTCCGGGTATCCTTGAGAACCTGGGCAAGCGACTTCACGTGGCAATGGCGGTGGTGCGGTCGGTGACCTTGCCGCTGGCATCGAACCCGGCATGGCTGGCAATGATCGCGGCTCCCGGAGCATGGGCGGCCTGGACGGCCGGGATGACGGCGGAGAGGGCATTCAGGGCAGCCTGGATGCCGGAGGTATCCCAGCCTTTCGCGTTGGCCTTATCGATCAGGGCCTGCACCCTGGCAATAAATGCGCTGGCGTCGGACAGCCGGTTGCCTTGGATCTGGTAAGTGGCTTGCTGGCGCACCCACAGGTTCTCCAGCCGGGTATTATCTGGCTGGGCATTCAGACCGGCGGCCGGCTGCACCGGTCAGGGGCAGTGCGGCCAACCCGATGACCAGCACCAGGGCAGCCAGGACGATCTTCTTGAATCAACGATGTTATTTTGAACATGGTTTCATCTCCTTTTTGATTTGATTACCTTGCATTGTAGGTCTGCCAAGTAACCGGAAGATGACCAGGATGTAAAATGGTTGTAAAATCTTTTTTGACCTTTGCTTGACAATCTTTCTTTCTACGTGTAAAATCCTTCCGCTTCAACGACGGGAAGTTTCCAGGCCGAGATAGCTCAGTTGGTAGAGCACGCGACTGAAAATTGCGGTGTCGCCAGTCCGATCCTGGCTCTCGGCACTCGGCCTGAAAGTCAGGCCACCTGCGGGCGTAGTACAGTGGTAGTACGTCTCCTTGCCAAGGAGAAGGTCGTGGGTTCGAATCCCATCGCCCGCTCTACGATTGTCGGATTGCGGATTGCAGATTGATGATTGCAGATTGTCAATCAGCAATCCGCAATCTATAATCTGGAATTTAATGGCGTCGTGGCCAAGTGGCAAGGCAAGGGTCTGCAAAACCCTCATCATGGGTTCAAATCCCATCGACGCCTCTGATTATTGCGGATTGTGGATTGATGATTTCAGATTGTCAATCAACAATCCGTAACTTTTAATTACATAATTTGGGCTATTGACGAAGGCAAGGGTCTGCAAACCTATCAGTATGGGTTCCCCACTGCGTGGGACTACGCAAATCCCATCGATGCCTCTATTGATTGATGATTGCGGACTGATGATTGCAGATTGCAGATTGCGGAATGCGGAATGCTGAGCGATGATTGTCGATCAGCATTCCGCAACTTGTTCTTTAAGGTTTTATTCGCGTCATTAGCCCATTCGTGTCATTCGCGTTAAAAAATGTATGGTTGGAATTTCAGGGGGCTTTGGCGTTCGTATGGCTCAGCAATAAGATTCCCCCGGTAATGATGATTGCGGCAATCACCTGCATCCCGCTCAGGAGGAGCTTGGTCTGCATGGTTGCAGCCGGCAGGCTGAAAGGCCCGCCAAAGGAGAGAATGAGGGCGGCGATGGCTACGGACAGGAATACGGTGGCGGGTTGCCTGGAAAAGCGCAGCAGCAGCCCAAAGAGACCGCTTGCCAGCAGGCCCGGTACCAGGATCGCCAGGATGGGCACGAGGACCGGCAGCGGGCTGACCTGAGTACTGCTCCCGTCCACAGGTATGAGGTATTGCTCTCCAAAGGATTTTGTGAGGGTGTAATACAACACATCTGCCAGGATGGCAGCCAGCGTGGCGACGGGGCCGGCCCAGAACAACCGGCGCAGAGAGTAGGGCGGCATCGGCTTTAGATATTCCTGTTCAAGATGTAAGCTGTCAGGTCTTCCAACGCCTGCTGTTCCACCCCGGCCGGCGCAGTCTTCAGTATGGCAAGCGCCTTCACAGTAAAAGCTTGCGCCTCTTTCATGGACTGAGTGGTCGCATCGCTTTCCCGGATGGATTGTACCAGCCGTTCCATCCGCTCGTGCTCGGTGTAACATCCGCCCGTGAGACACAGCACATCCGGGTCGTAGGGATGGGCCTCGGCGTAGTAAATGGCCGGGAGAGTCACCAATCCCTGTAACAGGTCCGAGCCGACCGGCTTGCCGACGGTCTCCTGCTCGCCGGTGAAATCCAGGATGTCGTCCACGATCTGGAAAGCCATGCCCAGGTAATAGCCATACAGGCGCATGGTTTCCACCACAGCGTCGCTGGCCTGGGCGATCATGGCGGCGGCCTGTGTGGTCATCTCGAAGAGGGAAGCGGTCTTGGCGTAAATGCGCTTGCTGTAATTCTCGCGGCTGATGACGCCGCGCGCCGCGAACAACTGGGTCAGTTCGCCGTTGACGATGGTCGCGAGCGTCTCGGAGAAGAGTTTCATCAAGGGCAGATTATCGGCTTCGGCCGCCAGTTTGGCGGCGCGTGCAAACATGTAGTCCCCGGTCAGGATGGTGGCAGCCGGTGACCAGTGCGCATTCAACGTGGGCATGCCCCGGCGCAGCAGCGCCCCGTCGATCAGGTCGTCGTGCACCAGGGTGGCGGTATGCAGCATCTCGACTGCCGCCGCCAGGCTGAGAAGGTTATCGTGGGGCGCCTGGAGCATCTGGCCGGTCAGCAGGCAGACCGCCGGGCGGATGCGCTTCCCGCCCGATGTAAGCAGGTGCTCCACCGCAGCACACAGATCGGGGTGGGCATCCTCGGCCTGCGCGTGCAGGAGCGTTTCAACTTCCTGGAGACCCACCTGGATGGGTGTAAAAAAGGGGGCAATGTTCAAGCTGTCTCTTTCCAAGCAAAAAGCTTTCCGGCGTTCGCGCTGGTAATTGCGGCGACCTCTTCGGAGGCACGCGCGTGAAGCAGGGCAATTTTATCAGCAATCAGGCGTACGTAGGCCGGTTCGTTGCGTTTTCCTCGGTAGGGATGCGGGGCCAGGAAAGGCGCATCCGTTTCGATCAGGAGGCGTTCCAGCGGCAACGCGGCGATGATGGCCTGGCGCAGGCGGGCGTTCTCGAAGGTGACCGGACCGGTCACGCCGATATAGAATCCGAGGCGCAGCGCCACCCGGGCTGTTTCCAGGGAACCGGAGAAGGAGTGCAGCACCCCGGGCCGTCCGACCAGTGGATCCTTCCCGGCGCGCAGCCCGGCGCACCATGCCTCCAGGATTTGCAGCATGTCTCCGGCGCACGGCTCACCCGAGGCATCCCTGGCTTCGCGCATGTGCAGGAGCACCGGCAGCCCCATTTCGGCGGCGAGATCAAGCTGGGCGCGCAGGACTTCTTTTTGGAGAGCGTGAGGGGCAGAGTCCCAGTAATAGTCCAATCCGATCTCGCCGATGGCGACGATCTTGCCCTCACCCCTGGCCCCTCTACCCTGACGGGCACTCGTCCCGGTGGGAGAGGGGAATAAGGTCAGTAATTCATCCTTGGTCGACTCATTCCAAGAGCCTGCTTCCGTGGGGTGGACGCCGACCGCTGCGTAAAGCATGGGGTGGCTTTCGACCAGGCTGACGATGGCCTGGCTAGAGGGCAGGCTGATGCCCGGGATCAAAATGCGGGCCACACCTTCCCGGGCGGCGCGCTCCAAGACGGCCTGCCGGTCCAGGTCGAATTTTTCCATGTCCAGATGGCAGTGGGTGTCAGTGAGTATCACGTATCAAGTGTCACGTGCCAAGTGCCAAGTGTCAAGTGCCACGTGCCACGTTTCCCGATGCTTGGCGAGAGGGGAAAATTGGTATTAAGAACCATGTGCCATGACACAGGAACACTTGACACCGAAACGCCCGACACGGCATTATTTCAACCCGGCGACCTTTAAGCCATCCTGGAGGATCGCCTGCACCTTATCGCCGTGCATCGTTTCGCAATAGACGCGCATGATGGGTTCGGTGCCGGAGAAGCGGATGAGCATCCAACCGCCATCCTCCAGCTTGAACTGGAAGCCGTCCACGGTGACGAGATCCGTCACTTTCAGGCCGCCGATGGTCTGCGGGTTGGCGTCCCTGATCATCTTCTGGCGGTCGGCGTGGCTGCCGCTAAAGGGACGGTCGATGCGGTCATAGAAGTACTCGCCGCCGACCTTGGCGAAGAGCAGCTTGAGCAGTTCGGTGGGCTTCCTGCCGAGGCGCACCATCAGGTCGAGCATGTACAAACCGGCCAGGATGCCATCCCGCTCGGGCACGTTGCCGCGGAAGGCGTAGCCGCCGCTTTCCTCGCCGCCGACCAGGGCATCCGTCTCGAGCATCTTGGGAGCCACATACTTGAAACCGACGCCGGTCTCATAGACCGGGACGTTGTAGATCTGTCCGAGCTTGTTGAGCATGACGGTGGTGGAGAGCGTCTTGACAATGGCGCCGCGCAGCCGGCGCACTTCGAGCAGGTAGTAGGCCAGCAGGCCGTACACGCGCAGTTGGTTGACGAACTGGCCGTTCTCATCCCCCACGCCCAGTCGATCGGCGTCGCCGTCGGTGACCAGCAGCACGTCCGCGCCGGCATCCAGGGTGGCCTGCAGGCCCACGTCGATGTTGGGCGGGATGGGTTCGGGACGTTTCATCTCGGGGAAGAGCGGGTTGCGGGTGTTGTGGATCTCGAGCACCCTGGTCTTGCCGCCTGCCAGCAGGCGTGGGAAATAACCAGCGCCGTTGCCCCACATGCTGTCCACCATGACGGTCAGACCGGCCTCCTTGATGGGCTGCAGGTCGATCAGCTGGTTGATGTGGGCCTCGTAAGGGGTGACCGGGTCGAACTTGAGGATCTCGCCGGCAGCCTCGGCTTCCTGGTAGGGTTTGCGTTTTACATTTTCAATCCCATCGGGGATAAGCGCCTCGATCTTCAACAGCCCATCCGGGTCGATCGCGCCGCCGAACTCGTTGCGCACCTTGAAGCCGTTATCGGTGCCCGGGTTGTGCGAGGCGGTGATATTGACCGCACCGCAGGCTTTTTTATCCACCACCGAGAAGGCGATCACCGGGGTGGGGGTGGCCCCATCCGTCAGGTAGGCTTTCAGCCCGTTGCCGGCCAGCACCTCGGCCACGGCCGCGGCAAAGAACTCACTGTCGAAGCGTTTGTCGTGCCCCACCACCACCCATTGGCCCTGCCGGCCATTTGCGAGCAGGTAGCTGGCGAAGCCCTGGGCACAGCGGCGGACGTTATCGAAGGTGTAATCTTCGGCGATGACGCCGCGCCAGCCATCCGTACCGAATGTGATCTTTGCAGCCATAGGAACTCCTGAATTAGGATAGAGGTGGGGGTATTATAACAGGGTACGGAGGGGAGAGAATGGGGGAGAGGGGAAAGAAAAGGGAAAAGGGAAGACCCTTCGATTACGGGCTTCAAAAAACGTTTGGCCCCCCGCTCAAGGCGAAGGACAGCGGTATCCCCTGTCGATCGATTAACGCATGTACACAGACCCTGAAGTCGCGACTGATCAAAATAAAAATATAGGCAGTGAGGCAGATCATTTCTTTAAAATGTAATATTTGTTACATAAAAATAATTACAGAATATATATTGCATTCAACTAACAACGACTATAAAATAAATTTATCAATAGATTCTTCGCGCTCCAAGAGGTGTTATGGAACAATCCGAAAGCTTAAGGTCCCGTATCAACACTATGGTTGATGCCATGAGTCCCAAGCAGATCCGAATTGCCAGGTTTATTCTGGAAGATGAATATTTCACGGCTTTCGCCTCAGCCAGCGAACTTGGTAAAAAGAATAGTACTACTGCAGCAACGGTAGTCCGTTTTGCACAGACTTTGGGATATGAAGGTTTTTCTCAAATGCAAGATGTGCTTCGATCAGAATTACCAAACCATTTAACGACCACAGCGCGGATGTTGAAGCGAATGAACGCAGCAACTTCAGCAACCACAAATCCCCAACAAGTCTTCCTTACCGATATAAAAAATATCGAAAACACAGCTATTAGCATTTCAGAAGGAAAATTAAATGCCGCTTTGGACGCAATTATTAAAGCAAAACGGATCTGGGTGATAGGGGCAGGTATATCCTATGCTCCATCCATCTTCCTGGCTCATTCCTTGAGAGTTATGGGATTTAATGTACAAGTCTTCCAGGGTGAAGTGGTTCAATCTGCAGTTGATTTATCATTAATAAAACCTGATGACCTCATGATTGCAATAAGCCTGTGGCGATATGTCCGGATGACTGTCAATGCAGTTATGCATGCCAAGAAGATAGGCACACCAATCATTGCAATAACCGACAGTGTTGTTTCCCCGCTGGCAAAAAAAGCCGATATCTCTTTTGAGATAGCTACAGAAGGAGTAGCGCATAGTCTTTCGATAACTGCAATATTATCTCTGGTCAACGTTTTCATTGCGATGTTGGCTGATCGCGTTCCCGAGCAAGTTTATGAATCCCTGATGAGGGTGGACGAGATATATCGCAGCAACGATTTGGTGACATTGTGACCACACAAATCACGATCTGCGGAGGCGGAAATGCTGCCCATACACTGGCTGGATTATTAAGCCACCGACAAGACCTGTCTGTACACATGTTTGTCCCATTGGACAAGGAAGCGCAACTCTGGAAAGAAGGCATCCAACAAAATAATGGCATAACGGTCCATGCGCCCTCCGGAAAAACCCAGGGACTCCCAAGCGCTGTTTGTCAAGATCCATTTACTGCTGTGGCAGGATCGCAATTAATCCTGTTGGCATTGCCCGCCTTTGCCCATGAAGCGATCCTGAATCAAATTGGTGCATACATCTCACCTGGCGCCTGGGTTGGCGCCATGCCAGCTCGAGGTGGCTTCGATATGTGTGTACGGGGTGTCTTTAAAGAGCGCCTTTCAGATTATTCAATTTTTGGGTTCCAGAGCCTCCCTTGGGCCTGCCGAATCCAGGAATTTGGAAAATGTGTAAAGATTTTGGGTACAAAGGACCAAGTGGGTCTGACTGCCTGGCCAGTGGGTATGGCACAGATTATTGCAGCCAAAATGCAAGATTCTTTAAGCATAAAGATTAATCCAACTGCCAGCTTTCTAAGCCTGGCCTTGGCAGATACCGGCCAACTTATCCATCCGGGTATTATGTACGGGTTATTCCATGAATGGAACGGCCAACCTTATGAAAAACCGTGCTTGTTCTATCAGGGGGTGGATGTTGGTATGGCAACCATATTACAGCAAATGAGCGACGAAATCCAATCGCTGCGTGCCAGCCTGGAAAGGCGTTATTCCAGTTTGGATCTGTCTGCGGTCCGTCCACTAATCGACTGGCTGAAGCTTTCCTACCAGAAAGTTATCGCCGACAGCAGCACTTTGCTGTCCAGTTTTGCCACTAACGCCAGTTATGCAGGCTTGTTGGCGCCCATGCAAAAAATAGATGGCGGCTATGTCCCTGATTATCAAGCTCGTTACCTTTCAGAGGATGTCCCATACAACTTATTGGTTACACGAGGAATCGCAGAGTTAGCAGGGGTTTCGACCCCTGTAATTGATGCGGTACTCTCCTGGGCACAAGAACGATTGGGAAAGGAGTACCTGATTACTGGAAAAATGCACGGGGCTGACATACAAAATACACGCACTCCCCAACATTATGGTTTCACAAATCTGGACCATTTCATGCAAGAAATGCTATACCTATCAACTTCATAAACTGTCAAGATTTTCATATAAAGACCTCTTGAGTGTAAACCAGGAATTCTCTGTACGAAAGAGTCCTAATTCTGAAAGAATTAACTCCCACAATTTTGGCATAATCAATAATTATTAATTGGAGGAATAAATCATGGAAGCCCCTGTCGACAATAACGAAGAAAAAAAGGGCGAATTAAACCCCAAACGCCGGGTAATGGTGGGAGCGATCGGTAAATGTGTCCATAACTTGGGGGTAGAAAACTTTGCCGATTGGATGGCAAATCAAGGCGTCGGTTATGTGGTTGTCAAACTTGGTCCTGCTGTCCCTATCCAGGAAGTGATCAATAAAATCCGTGAAGCACGTCCAGAAGTAGTGGGGGTCTCCATGCGCCTTGGCGATCTGCACCTGGATGAATTGATCACCGAATTCGTGGAGGCTGCCACCAAACATGGCTTGGGCCCACGTGAGAGTGGCATCCGTTATAGCTTTGGAGGGCTTCGACCAGCGGCAAACTTGGTCCGAGCCATGACCGGAGTTCCCTTGGAGGAAGACCGTTTCATCCGTGATTCCGAGCGCCATTACGACCTTGCCGCGGTAGCCGAAGAATACAAGGAAAAGCCTGAATTCCAGGGATTCTTTGATCTGATCGCAGATGATTTCATCACAATGGAGGAACTTGAACAATTTGCGCTTAAGAAATCATTCGCAGAAGAACGATCCAAAGTGAAATGGTCCGATTCCCTGGTTGAACGTATCCAACAAGTGCGCGAACATGAAAATCGACCAATCATCCGCGCTCATATTGGCATCGCAGCTGAAACGATTGAACCAACGGTTAAAGCTATCGAAAAACTATCCGATGCGGCAGCATTTGAAATCGTTTCCCTAGCGCCCGACCAGACTTCGCAGGAATTATTGGCAAAATTCATCCGCGGCGAGGAAGATCCCAGCCGATACCTGGCTGGCCAAGGTGGTGCCCCGATCCGAACCGTTGAAGACCTTAAACGTCTTAAGGCCGCTTCGCAACGCGGAAATTACCCAATGATGCGCATTTACACCGGAACTGACGAATTGGTAGCCCTGGCCCATCTGTGGGAGGACCACCTGAATATGTGTTTTCCTGCAGTACCGATCTTTTTCTATAATGAGCTGGACGGGCGCGGCCCGATCAGTATCCGCGATTCATTTGATGAGCACTATCGCACGATTGAGTATTGGGCTGAGATTGGCAAACCGTGCGAGATCAACGATCCGCACCAGTGGGGTTTACGGTATGCCAGTGATGATATGCAGGTAACCGATCATATTCTTTGTGCTGTCATTGCTTTGAAAAAAGGCATTAAACAATATGTCATGCAAATGATGTTTGAGCTTCCTCCAGAAATCTCTGCCATGGATGACCTGGCAAAAATGAAGGCGGCCTATGAACTGGTTGAACCATTGACACGTCACTTCGATTTCAACATCATCAAGGAAACACGGTCGGGTTTGCCAGGTTTCCCGCCCAATTTGAATCAAGCCAAAGGTCACCTGGCTTTTGGGATATACACCCAACTGTACATGGAGCCGGATATCCTGCATGTGGTTACACATTCTGAAGCGCATCATGAAGCCAGCGCTGCTGATATTATCGAATCTTGTGAGATTACCAAGCAGGTATGTTGGGATTTTGTGATGGGCAAGATGCCACAAATCTGGAATGACCCACCCATGCAAGCCCGAATTGCGGAATTGAAGCAAGGCGCCATGTACAATATATTGCATGCCGCCTTGATCGGTGGATATTCCGGCCCAGTAACCCCCGAAAATTTTTGGGAATGGGCACATGAGCCATCTGAAAACCCCGAAAAGAACTATGAGACATTTCTGTTAGGAATTGTCGATGAGGAGAATTACCCCACCGGTGGTTGCGGTCTCATCAGTGGAGATGCACTCGACCTGTGTTTGCAGATAGGCTTATTCCAGGGGCCTCATATCACCGTGGTGGATCGGCGTTATGAGATGGCTGGAGCCTGCCGCACCAAGGTTGTGGGTGGTATGTGCCATATCGATGAATGGGATGGAATTAAAGTTAAGAGCGAGTTTGAGCGGGTCGATCTCGTTCGCAAACGTTACCCGTGGTATTTCTATAAGAATGTCTCGAAGGCTGATGATGTCGATTTTATTGGTGAGGATGCTGAAGTTGAGGCAATGGACGAGAGCACCGTGTTGCAATACCGGAAGGAAATCGGGATAACCGGGCTGGCCGATACGAAAGTACTGGTAGTGGATTTCGGGAGTACCTTTTCGAAGATTGGAATTTTCAATACCAAGGACGAGAGTTTTTCACTAAGATACTTCCCCACCACCGTGGAAGATCTTCGTATCGGTTTGGCCAATGGGATGGGAGTATTGCCGGAATGCCAGAAACGCGGTGATTGGAAGCCCCTGGCCGACAAAATGAGTGAATTTTCAGTACGCCTGCCTTGCTCCAGTGCCAAAGGCGGATTAAAAGTAGTTACGGTTTCGCTTGTCAAGGAAGAATCCGGCTTTGCCGCCGAATTGGCTGCTCTGACAGCGGGTGCCAAATTGGTTGGTATTTATAATGATAGGCTTTCTCCTGAACAGGCACGTTCTATTTATGAGAATGACCAGCCCGAAATCATTTTACTGGCGGGGGGAACTAACCAGGGCGGCGATGTAGAAACCCAATTGCATAACGCCCGTATGCTGGCTGAAGCTTCCCACTATGCCACCTACACTTCTTATGGCGTGCCGGTGGTCTATGCTGGTAACCAGGATATCCGTGAGAGAGTAGAAAATATCTTCCGAAAAAATAACGTTGATATTCGGTTAACCGAAAACGTGATGCCGGAGATCAATGAATTTCATATTGAAGTGGTCAATGAGGCTATTCGAGAACTCTTTCAGACGGTCATTATTCGTGGAAAAGGTTTTGATGTCATTGAGGAGTTCATGGACGCTCCCTTCATTCCAACGCCGCGGGCGGCTTTCCATGGCATTAACCTGCTGGCGCGTGGTTACGGAAATGAAGCTGGCATAGGCAATATCCTAGCATTGGATATCGGGGGAGCAACCACAGACTTCTACTCCAATGTTCTTGACAATCCGCTATATCAATTCCCCGGTGATGACGCTTTACGTAAAGTCAAACGCACAATCTTAAAAACTCCCAACGTACCCCTCGTATTCCGACGAGTAGAGGGCAAATATGGCCTGGCATACAACGCTGAAAATATGAAGGAGTTGGAACGATTCAAAGATGGACGCATGGCAGATGACATGGCAAGCTATCTCGCGAATTATCTCCCTCAAGATTTCCGCCCTGGTAAAGGACAATTTACCCAATTTCTTCATCAGAATAACGGGTCTGTGAAAATTGATCTGGATAACTATTTGAGCTGGATCAGCAAAAATCCACACAGAATTCCTGCAAACAAACTTGAGAATGCGGCCAATTCATTCCTGGCAAAGGAAATCATGGCAATTGCCACAGGCAAGCACGTCGGAGAGGTCCAAGAAACCGAAACCTATTTTCTGCAACACGGCGTGAATTTCTATGACAATAAAGTAACACTCCTTCTAATCGGTGGAACGATTTACCATGCCTGTAATGATAAGAAACCTGGTTACCAACAAGACCTGGCTATGATCGCTAGTGGTGCTATCTTTAACCCGAAAGAAGAATATTTGCTTCGGCCAAAAGGGAGGGTGCTTTTGGATGCCCGGTACTTGGTCAGCATATTGGGAGGGTTATATGGAAGAGTGAATCCTGAGCAGGCCTTACGGGTAATGAAACGCGAATTAGTTCCATTAGACATAAGCATTTTGCAAGTACACAATAACTTATCACAAAGAAACTAGATTTTGGATGGATGGTCAACAGATCGCACTGCAGAATAATTCGAATAGAGTACACAAATTATGATGCAACTCCAATCTGGTAAACATGGCAAGAATAATATATCGAAAGGAGGTAGATCTGAAAAAATATGCTTGAATTTTCCATAACAAATCGTCAACCGTCAACTACTAAAAAAAAGGAGAAGAACTATGTTTTCAGCTAAGAAAGTTTCTATCTCATTAATATTTAATCTTGGGATTTGTGCTTTCGGCATGTTCCCCGGCAACCCCGACTCCAACGCAAAACGTTGTTCCCACAACCGCGCCAGAAGTTGCAACAGCGTCAGAGGTTGCAACCGCGCCAAAGGTTGTAATAGCGACCGTGGCCCCAACGGTTTCAACGCCCCAAACCTTAACCGTGGCGATAACATCCGCCCCTTTAACACTGGATCCTGCTGACTATCGCGACCGCAATACCGAGACTGTCATCCGGAATATGTTTGACGGATTGAACACTCGTGACGACCTCAGCAATTGGTACCCAGAACTAGCAACGGCGTATACTTGGAAAGATGATAAAACCTTGGATATCACGCTGAGGCAGGGTGTGAAATTCCAAAATGGTGATGAAATGACCGCAGACGATGTTGTTTTCACCTATGAACGGATCATCACGCAAAACGGAATCGATTATCCTAAACCGCATACAGCTGCACGGAAAGGTCTAATCGCTCCGCTCGATTCCATCGAAAAGACCGGAACATATTCAGTGGAGATGCACTTCAGCTCTCCCTTCCCGACTGCCATGCAAATGCTGGTTCACCAATCGATCCTCCCTATGGCGTACTTCGAAAAAGTTGGCACCCAGGGTTTTATTGCAGCCCCCATCGGTACTGGCCCATTCAAATTCGTATCTGCCGATCCGGGTTATACCCAGGTAGTGATGCAAAAAAATCCCGATTATTGGGGCGGGTCGCCTAATTTGCCGCCCGTCGGAACGGCTTGCGTTGACACCGCGGTTTTCAAGGTAATACCTGAAGCATCCTCCCGTGTGGCAGCCTTATTGGCTGGCGATGTGGATATCATCCAAGGCGTACCAGCAGATTTAGCTTCAACTCTACAAAATAATCCCGATGTTCAGGTTAAAACAGCCCCCGGAACGGATATTTTATATATGGATTTGAACGTCAACCAGGCTCCCTTAAACGATGTGCGCGTCCGTCAAGCCATGAATTACGCAATAGACAAGAATTTGATCATTTCATCGATCTTTGACGGCAAAGCCGAAGCTATGCCTGGCGCGTTATCCCCCCATAATAACTATGTCGACAAGGATCTCACACCATATCCATATGACACTACCAAGGCAAAGTCTTTGCTAGCCGAAGCTGGTTGGACAAACACCAATAGCAATGGCATCTTGGTTAAAGGCGGAAAGACTTTCTCATTCACCATTGATACAGAATCCTCTTTCCAGGATCTCTCTGAAGCTGTGGCAAATCAGCTTCGGGCGATTGGTATTGATGCCAGCGTGCGTGTTTGGGATTATAGTGTGGTCACGCCTCTATTGCTGGCTGGTCAACGTATGTCTTTCCTTGATGATTGGGGTGATTCAGCCTTCGACCCAGTGGGATATTTGGAAGCCAAGTGGCATAGCTATGTGGCCAATACGACCTATGGCCGTGGAAATTTCTCCGGCTATGCCAACCCAAAAGTGGATAAAGACATCGAGGAAGGTCAAAGTATCGTTGATCCTGCTACCCGTCAACAGATTTATAATGATGCTCAGCAGTTGATCTACAACGATGCCCCTGACATCTTCCTCGTCCTGCCGGAAGTTATTGAAGCTGCATCTGCTAAGGTGCAAAACTGGACTCCATCTGCAGATGGAAGAGTCAATCTGGTCGACGTTTGCAAGGCAAAGTAACCAGAACATTATCTGGTAACTCCTGATTTATCCTGGGGCAACCTAAGGATTGCCCCAGGATCCCTTTATAATCGCAACCCAGGAACCAACTTATGAAGGCAATAAAAATTCTTGAGCGTGCCCTGGTTTCAATACCGATCATGTTTGGTGTTGCAATTGTTGTCTTTTTATTCATACGACTAACTCCTGGAGATCCAGTTGACATCATGATGGGACAAGAATCTCTATCCACTGGTGAGATAGCAGATATACGAGCGGAATTTAATCTGGACAAACCACTGCCTGTTCAACTCTGGATATTCTTAAAAGATGCGGTGCAAGGCAACCTGGGATACTCCTATGATCAAAACCTCCCCGTTATCACCTTGATAGAAAACCGATTGCCTGCCACAATTGAACTTGCCCTGGCAGCGTTCATTTTTACTCTGATCATTGCCTTACCAATTGGTATATTATCTGCGGTCTGGCAAAATTCAGCCTTAGATCGGCTAAGCATGGCGGGTGCTTTCCTGGGGATTTCCATGCCCAGTTTTTGGTTGGGAATTATTTTGATCTTATTTTTTGGAGTGAAATTACACTGGCTGCCAGTAGAAGGCCGGATCGATTATGATGCCCATCTCGTCACCCATACCGGTTTCTTTGTTCTGGATAGTATTCTTACTGGCAACCGTGCAGCTTTGATAAGTACACTTAAGCATTTGGTATTACCTGGGATCACTCTAGGTGCAGCCGAAGCCGCCGTGGTGGCACGCGTAATTCGGTCCAGCATGCTGGAAACCCTCCGTTCTGATTATGTCGTCCTGGCACGCAGTAAAGGCGTATCGGAATGGGGCGTTGTTCTTAAACATGCCCTCCGCAATGCCCTGATCCCTACTGTGACGGTAATCGGATTGCAAGTGGGAGTATTGTTGGGAGGGAACATGATCGTTGAAACTGTCTTCAGTTGGCCGGGTTTGGGACGCATGGTGGTCACCGCCATTTTCGATCGTGACTTTCCGCTAGTACAGGGCTCAGTAATGGTCTACGCTTTGACCTTTGTAATGGCGAATCTGCTCGTTGATATCCTGTACACATATCTTAACCCGAAGATCTCACTCTGATGGTGGAGTATCCAAAGTGGAACTGATCCCCGCAACTGACCATCCCATTGAACGTCGAATTTACCTCTGGCGGGTTCGCCTAAAATTGTTGCAGAACAACTTTGGCCAATTTATGCAAGAGCTGCTCGTACACCCGACAGCTTTGATAGGCGGTATCATTGTGATCATATACATTCTGGCGGCTGTGTTTGCCCCGCTGATTACCTCCCACAATCCTGCGCTTGGCGACTTGCACGTCCGTTTGATCCCGCCAGTCTGGCAAAATGGGGGCTCTTGGAAATTTCCCTCGGTACCGATCAACAAGGGCGCGATCTTCTGACCCGCATCATCTATGGCGCTCGGGTCTCTTTATTGGTGGGGAGTCTCTCGGTGGCTATTTCGGTGCTGATAGGAGTTACCTTGGGCGCATTAGCCGGTTTTTATCGCGGTAAAGCAGATTCGGTAATTTCTCGCTTTGCCGATCTGCTATTGGCTTTCCCTTTTTTAATCTTCGCCCTCGGCGTGATGGCGTTCATTGGACCTGGAGTATACAACTTAATCATGGCGCTGATCTTCAAGGGTTGGGTGGAATTTTTCCGCCTTGTGCGTGGTGAAATGATGTCGGAAAAAACCCAGGAATATGTAGACGCCGCCAAAGTCTCCGGGTTGGGCAACTTGGCGATCATCGCCAAGGAAATCCTACCCAATATCACCCAATCAGTTTTTGTGCTGGGGACGCTGCGCATTGGCGACATGATTATTATGGAAGCCAGTTTAAGCTTTCTTGGTATAGGCATTCCACCAAACATTCCTGCATGGGGTTCCATGGTAGCTTCCGGAAGGGACTTAATTATGGTTGCCGGGTGGGTTTCCACCTTGCCAGGTGTTGCCCTGATGATTCTGGTACTTTCCGTCAATCTGTTGGGTGAGGGATTGCGTGACATCCTGGATCCTCGCTTGAAGACATTTGCTTGACCGGGAATGAGGAAGTAAATTCATGGAAAGAACTCAACCTCTTCTGGAAATACACGGTCTCTCAGTTTCATATCCCACCAAGCGTGGCGACGTACAAGCTATCGATACCTTGAGCCTATCATTACCTCCTGCTGGCAGGTTAGGCATTGTGGGGGAATCTGGATGTGGAAAGAGTACGGTCCTGCTTTCGATCCTACAGCTCATCAGTCGCCCAGGGAAGATAACCTGTGGCGAAATTTATCTTAATGGGAAGGACATATTAAAGCTATCTCCGCGCGCACTTCGAACCATTCGAGGCAAGGAAATCACGATGATTTTTCAAGATCCGCAGACCACACTAAATCCGGTCTTTCCTATCGGCGAACAAGTTCGGGAATCGCTGCACCTGCACCATATCATCCCAGGAACCAACCTGCCCTGGCCATTTGATATTATGCGCAAGAAACAGGAGAAAGAGCGAGTATTGCAAGCTATGAGTGAGGTGGGTATCCCGTCGCCCATAGATCGCTATGCTACCTATCCACACCAGTTTTCTGGTGGGATGCAGCAGCGCGCTTTGATCGCCCTGGCGTTGATTTGCGAGCCGGCCCTTCTCCTGGCCGACGAACCTACCACGGCCCTGGATGTGACCATCCAGGCACAGATCTTGGATCTAATGCTAAAAATCAACCAAGACTATCACACTGCCGTCATACTGGTTACCCATGACTTGGGGGTGGCGGCAGAATTTTGCGATACAATTGCGGTTATGTACGCTGGGCGGATAGTAGAACATGGGCCAGTGGATGATGTGGTAACAAATCCCCAACATCCATATACGAGAGGATTGCTCTCCTGCCGTCCGTCCATTGGTGAAAAAGGTCAACGAATAAAGCCCATTCCCGGAAATGTACCCGACGTAATCAATTTGCCCCCGGGATGTGCCTTTGCCCAACGCTGCCCACTGGTTCGCCCGATTTGCCTACAAGGCCCCATCCCCATGATACAAACTTCGGATAGTTCTTTCAGCCGCTGCCTGGCGCAGGTAGATTTCGAACGCGATCCCATCTGGTCATGGACGCATATTATAAGGGTATGTGATGAATAACACATTCACAGGGTATGATCGCCAGCCACTTTTTGAGGCGAGCGATGTAAAAAAACACTTTTACATTCAGCCCAGTCTCATGGCACGGGCGCTCATCGGCGCTAAAACAAAGATCGTCCGGGCAGTAGATGGTGTGAATCTGCGCATCTGGCAGGGCGAAACCGTCGGATTAGTGGGGGAAAGCGGTTGTGGGAAGACGACTTTGGGGCGCATCTTTACCTGCCTTATAGAACCGACACAAGGCCAGATCTTGTACCAGGGCGTTCCCGTATCGGGGGGTAAGGTAGAGGCTGTCTTACAGCCAGGTGGAAAACCCCAGATGGTGAAATATCACCGGGTGGCTCAAATCATCTTTCAAAACCCTTATTCTTCTCTCAATCCCCGCAAGACGGTACGCGAGATTATCACGACTCCCCTGCGCCACCGGAACATGTGCGATCCATTGGAGATCGAAGAAGAGATTATCCGGTTGCTCCACCGGGTGGGTTTGAGTGAACGTCACATCGATTCTTATCCTCACCAGTTCTCAGGCGGCCAGCGCCAACGGGTTGGTATCGCCAGAGCATTAGCGATGCAGCCCAGCTTTATCGTGGCGGATGAGCCAGTGTCTTCGCTGGATGTATCCATCCAGGCGCAAGTAATCAATCTATTGGAAGAATTACGCGAAGAATACAACCTGACCTATCTTTTCATTACTCACGACCTGAGTGTGATCAATTATTTTAGCAATCGGGTAGCAGTGATGTATCTGGGCCATATTGTGGAAAATGGGAGCACTGTTTCGATTTTTGGAATGCCGCGGGCACCCCTACACTCAGGCGCTCCTGGCTGCCATTCCCCGGGTGAAGAAGGAAGCCCGTCCAAGGCGCATCTTGTTGCAAGGCAATGTACCCAGCCCCATCAAGCCCCCCTCAGGGTGCCCTTTCCATCCACGCTGCTTTGCCAGAACGGGCAAAATCTGCGAGGAGCAATACCCGCCTCTTTTTCAAGTCGATACACAACAAGTTGCCTGTTGGAATTATCAATCTTACCCGCAAGTTGAAGATCGGCCCGGACCAACAATGATGCAGAAAGAAGAAAAGAGGCCTCATTGATTAGAATATTGAATCTATCCGGGGATGCTCATGATATTGGGCGGCAACATGGCGAACAAGTGCTCGATCTGCGTTCCCGGATTCTGACTTCGATCCAAACCAGGCTGACTGATTTGCGAAGGGCTAATACCGATTACTCTCTATTTCTAAAGGAAATTACCCAGACATGGGAAAAACATGCTCCAGAAACCTTGGAAATGTTAGCGGGGATCGCTGAATCCTTGGAACTGAAGTGGGACGAATATTTTACATACACCGTCGCTTCGTACCTCACAAACATCCTCGAAAAGTCCAATTTGGATGGAGGTTGTTCCACATGGGCGGCCAATGGAAAAATCACGCACGATGGGGCACCGATCCTGGTAAAAAACCGAGATTACCATCCCGATCACCAACCGCTACAATGCCTGGCGCGTATCAAGCCTACCTACGGCAATCCGTTCCTGTGCCTTACCAGTGCCGGTAGTCCGGGCGTATTCAGTTCCGGGATTAATAGCGCCGGATTAGCCGTGGTGGATACTTTTATACCATCTACCGATATTGGCCCCGGAATTGCCCGGTATTCTTTGATGATGGATATACTGAATCATTTCACTACGGTCCGAGAGGCAATAGAATATCTGCCAAAACATCCCCACTTGGGGGATGGGTCGGTGACTGTCCTCGATGCCGAGGGGGAAATGGCGATTTTCGAGATCGCCCATTCCGTACAAGCGGTACGTCAATCCAACGAAGGTTTTGTAGCAAGCACCAACCATTTCAGTACCCCAGCGACGCGTTCACTTTGGGTGGATAGAGAACAAGGGAGCCTGCAAGGGAATTCTCAAGGCCGCCGAAGGTTGATTGAAAATGCACTGCGATCGGCAAAAGGACAGGTGGATGTTCCTTGGAGCCAGGCCTTGATGAGTGGGCATGGCGATCCACTGAGCGCGGTTTGCCGGCACCCAGAGTTGGACCCTCTTGCTGCTACCATCTCTTGTGTGATCCTCTTACCAAGGCAAGCCAGCCTGTATGTAGCCAATGGACTTCCCTGCCAGGCCCGGTTTGAGTTTGTTAGTTTAGCCGGTTAGATTAACATAATGTTGTAATTCCTCTCTGTCGAGGATTAGAGCCTCAAACCCAGTAGTTTGAGGCTCTAATCCTATTGATATTCACATTTCGTATCTACTTCGATGCGAAGTCGCCATAAGCTCAATGCAAGATTTGTGGTCAAACCTAATAACATTGTCGAGGTAGATGCTATACAGGGGGAAAACAAAATGTCCGGGCAGGAGACCCGGCGGCACCCGGAGACACCTCCTTACCGCTGCTTCCTTTCGGACCTGACGGGATTCGCAGGGCTCCGCCGCGCCGGACCCACCCGGACGGAAGGGAGGATACCCGAAGTGGGGGGGGATGTCAACATGGAGTATTTTTCACTCGATAACACTCCCGGACCATCCCTGTGTTACGGAAATTTCCAAAGAACCATAGTCTCTCATGATATAATTTCCGACCACCAACCCAGAATGGAGGCCATATGGAAATCACAACGAAAGAGTATAGACATTGTGACTTGCTCAGCATCCAGGGCAAGGTAGACAGTTACACTGCCCCCGATCTGACCAAAGCCATCGAGGCGTGTAATGGCAATGGTAAGTTCAAAATCGTCCTCGACATGGCCAAATTGGAATATATGTCCAGCGCCGGTTTCCGGGCCCTGCTCATCGGCCAACGCAATTGCAAGCGCTACAACCGTGGCGAGATCGTGCTGGCTGCGGTACCCAAGAAGATCCTGGATGCCTTTGAATTGACCGGTTTTACACCGCTTTTTAGAATATTCGATGACGTTACGGCGGCGGTCGGCAGTTTCTAGGTTGGAACCCCTAACAAACCTGTTCTTGCCGCTGGAGACGGCGGTGTCCCCTGCGGGGATACCCTACGGGTACGATGTGCTGCGCGAAGGACACCGTTTTGTCAGGCGGCGAGGACGCCGCCTGGAGCAAGGTTTTGTCAGGCACGCTTAACAAAAAAGAGCCCCCGTATCCGGGCCGCCTCGCCTTTCGGGCCGGCCGGCGGCCTCATTATTCCAATGCGCACGGCAATTTTTCCTGCCAGGTTCGACCAATTGGATACCATCCGGGAGTTTGCCTCCCAGGCAGCCCGCGATGCAGGCATGGGCGATTCCGAAACCTATGCCATCGAACTGGCAATCGACGAGGCCTGCACCAACATTATCGAACATGCTTACCAGGGAGAGAACCGGGGGGATATCGAATGCACCTGCGATTCCAACGATGCTTGCCTGACCCTCGTTGTCCGCGACCACGGGAAACCGTTCGATCCTTCCGGTGTCGTCTCACCGGACCTGGATGCGGATATTGATCACCGGGTGGTCGGCGGCCTGGGCGTTTTTTTAATGAAGCAAGTAATGGACGAGGTGCACTTCGAGCCGATGGGGGAATTGGGCAATGTCCTCACGATGGTAAAACGCCGGGAAACCGGGCAGCGGGGATCACGGCCCGGGTCAGATGAGGATGCCACGTGGCGGCAGATCATCCAGTTGGGGGACGGGTTGATGCAAAAGGAGTCCCTGGCGGCGCAACGCGACCTGATCCTGGAGACGGTTACCCGGCTCATGCATGGCCAGGTGGAGCTATGGCTGGACGAAGCCCTGTTCCGGCTGCCCGGGCTGAACCAGGCGCCATTATTCCCTGCACAACCGCCCGAGGGACCCATGTTCGAGGCAATGAAAACGGGCCTCCCCTATATCCCGAAGGGGCCAAGGATAACCCTGGCCTTCCCGATTAAAAATGGCGGCACGGGCATGGGGGCGCTCCAGGTGAGCCGGCCTGCCAGGCCGTTCCGCAGAAGAGAAATCGAAATCCTGGGAGGGCTGGCCGGGCATGTGTCGCTGGCGTTGGTGGCTGCGCACCGTTTCGCGGTGGAGCAGTGGCGCATTGAGCAATTGACGCTTGTCCGCCGGGTGAGCGCCCAGATAGCCAACGTGCTCGACCTGGATGAGCTGACCCAACGGGTCACCAAGCTTATCCAGCGCACGTTCAATTATTATTATGTGGCTGTCTTTACCCGTGCGCCGGGCCAGGAATATTTGACCTTCCGCTCGAGCGCCGGGCATGCGCGCGGCCGGGGCAAACCGCTCAAAATTCGCATGGGGGATGGATTGGTCGGATCGGTGGCCCAAACCGGTGAGGAGGCCATCACGAATGATGTCCACACCGAGCCGCGTTTCCGGTTTCTCGTCCTGTTGGCGGAGACTCAGTCAGAAGCCGTTTTGCCTTTGAAAATCGAGAACCAGATCCTGGGCGTGCTGGATGTGCAGTCTGACCGGCTCGGGGCATTCCACCCGAATGACCTGTTGGTCCTGCGGGCATTGGCCGATACGATTGCAATTGCCATGGATGGTGCGCGCCTGTACGGCCAGTTGCAGACCCGCGCCGACCACCTGAAGATGGCGGCCGAGGTCAGCAATGATATCACTTCCATCCTTGACCTGGACGAGTTGCTGAATAAAGTGGCTGTGCTCATCCAGGCGCGCCTGGGCTTCCCGTACGTCCATCTCTTTACCGTCCACCCCAACCGGCGGCAAATAATATATGAGGCCGGCAGTGGCGCGCGCAGTGCTTCCCTCAAGGGGTATGTACTTGACCTGGACAATGGTGAGGGGATCATTGCGTGGGTGGCGCGTGCGGGGCAGACCATCCTGGCCAATGATGTGAGCAGGGAAGCGCGTTACAAGCCTTCTCTGTTCCCTCCTGAAGATACCCGTTCTGAACTGACCATCCCGCTGGTGTTCGATAATCATGTCGTGGGCGTGCTTGACTTGCAGAGTGACCGTACCGATGCTTTTACTGACGAGGACCTTTTCTTGTGCGAGGCCCTGGCCGATAGTGTCGCTTCGGCAATCCACAATGCCGACCTTTACCGGACCGAGCGCTGGCGGCGGCAGGTGGCAGACAGCCTGCAGGCGGTGGCCGGCTCCATCTCGTCGGAGGTGGGCCTGGATGACGTATTGGACAGCGTCCTGCGCGAACTGGAACACAACCTGCCTTGCGACGTGGCGGCGGTATGGTTGCTGGAAGAAGAGCAGCTCACCCTGGCCCACATTCACGGCGCCGAGCGGCTGGATGTGGATGACGCAATTCGTCGTTGGCCGGAAGCCTATGACTACCTCGCCGCCACACTCACTTCCGAGCAGCCGGTCATCCGCAAGCCGGAAGACCCGATCGGCCCGGCCGGCACGGCGCGCGGCTTCTCTGCGGATTACTCTTCCATCTCTGCCGCGCTGCGCGCGGGTGACCGTCCGTTGGGGGTATTGACCCTTGGTCACCATGCCCCCGGGCGGTATGGTCACGAGGCCCAGGCCATCACCTCCACCTTTGCAAATTATGCTTCGGTTGCCATCGAGAACGCCCGTTTATACGATGCGGCCCAGGAGCAAGCCTATGCCTCGGCGGCGCTCTTGCAGATAGCCCAGGCAGTCGCAAATTCGAATGCCCTGGACGAAATGATCGGTTCCGTTGTCCGCATCACACCCATCCTGGTCGGAGTGAAAGCGTGTGCAATTTATCTTTGGGAAGCGGGACTCTTCCACCCGGCCCAGTCCTACGGGCTGACCGAGGAGGCCCAGTCCGCACTGTGGGGCCGGGATTTCCTCCCCGGCGATTTCCCTTTGTTGGAGGCGGTGCGTGAGGGCGCACAAATGACGACCGGCTTGCTGGCGACCTCCGCCCCCATCGACTGGTTGGCCCCTGCATTAGCCCGAACGGAGCAGGAAACTCTGTATGCCCTGCAGACCGGCGAACATTTGCTGATCGGATTCCCGCTGGTCATCCGGAACGATTTTTATGGCGTCATGCTGGTGGAAGAAGGTGCGGATGCCCGGCGCTTCCGCTCGAAACGGGTCGAGATTGTCACCAGTATCGCCCAACAGGTGGTGCTCAGCATCCAGAACGAGCACCTGCAACTCGAAATGGTGGCACGCGAGCGCCTCGAACATGAGGTGGCGCTTGCCCGGCAGATCCAAAAGACCTTCCTGCCGGAGCAATTGCCTGAAATCCCTGGTTGGGACCTGGCTGCCACCTGGCTTACGGCACGGCAGGTGGGCGGAGATTTTTACGATGTGATCGAGCTGCCTGGCGGGCGGCTGGGCCTGCTGATTGCCGACGTTTCCGATAAGGGTATGCCGGCTGCCTTGTTCATGGCGCTCACCCGCACCCTGGTGCGGGCGGTCGTTTACGATGCCGCCTCCCCAGCGGAGACTTTGCGGCGGGTGAATGCCTTGATCATCCCGGATAACCGGCAGTCCATGTTCGTGACAGCGGTTTACGGTGTTCTCACATTGGGGAGCGGGGAATTTACGTATGCCAACGCCGGGCATAACCCTCCCATCCGGATGAGCAGGCTGGGCGGAACGCTTGAATCCCTGCACCGGACGGGAGCAGCCTTGGGGATCATCCCGGATCTATTCATGGATGAGCGCACCATCCAGCTCCGTCCCGACGACCTGCTGCTGCTGTACACCGATGGTTTGACAGAAGCCTTCTCTCCTGAAAATGATATGTACGGTGAAGAACGTCTCCGGCAAGTGTTGAAGGCGGCAGAGACGGCCTCGGCGCGCGGGGTGCTGGATGCGCTCGAGGCCTCGGTGGACCAGTTCATGGATTCACTCCCCGCTGCGGACGATCTGACCATGCTGGCATTGAAACGGATCGCGTAGGCGGATGGCATGGCGCAGGCCATTTTGAGCCTCATGGTATAATAAAAAGGCTGGAAATTCCCTGAAGGAGCAACGCACTTTGGCTTTTAACCCACTTAATTGGCTACTGGGCCTTTTTTCCCTGGATATAGGCATCGATCTGGGTACCGCCAATACCCTCGTTCATGTCCGAGGAAAAGGTATCGTTATCAACGAACCTTCCTGGGTGGCCATAGACAAGCGTACTCGCCAGCCGATGGCCATCGGCCTGGATGCCAAGGAGATGGTCGGACGTACTTCAGGCAACGTTCTTGTCGTGCGTCCGGTGCGGGACGGCGTCATCTCTGAATTCGAAATTACGGAGGCAATGCTGGAATATTTTATTGGTAAAGTTCACGAGCAGAGTGTAGTGCCTTTGCCGCGCCCACGCGTGGTGATCGGCATTCCTTCCGGTGTGACCGAGGTCGAAAAGCGGGCTGTTTACGACGCTTCCATGTCTGCTGGTGCGCGCGAGACGTATCTTATCGAGGAACCGACGGCAGCGGCGCTGGGAGCCGGCCTGCCAATCGACGAAATACATGGTTCCATGGTCGTCGATATCGGTGGCGGCACGACGGAAGTGGCGGTCCTGTCTATGGGGGGGGTGGTTGTTGCCAGGTCTTTGCGCGTAGCCGGCGATGAAATGGATCAGGATATCGTCCAATACGTGCGTAATAAATATAACGTCTTTGTTGGCGAACGGGTTGCCGAGCAAGTAAAATGGGACATCGGCTCGGCTTTTCCCCTTCCAGTAGAGAAAATGGCCGAGGTGCGCGGCAGGAACCTGGTTACGGGTCTGCCCGAATTGATCGAAATCTCTTCCATAGAAGTACGTGAGGCGCTTTCGCAGTCGGTATCGGTGATCATCGATACGATCAGAGATGCCTTGGATGAAGTGCCGCCCGAAATTGTGGCTGACCTGATGGATGTTGGCATTTGCCTTGCCGGGGGTGGCTCATTGCTGCAAGGGCTGGCCGAACGCCTCTCCGATGAACTTCATTTGCGCGTCTGGCTCGCTGAAGACCCCATGACTTGTGTGGTGCGCGGCGCCGGTGTGGTTCTCGACGATTTTCGTACTTATGGCCATCTCCTGGTCGGTCTCGAGCGCGGCAGCACGCGTCATTCCTAACCGCGTGACCGCGTCTTTCCGGCGCGGTTTTGCCGGTTGCCTATGAAATCCAGTTTTCCTCGTTCCCTGCAGACAGTGGTGATTGTCTTGGTGGTGATCGGCCTGGTGACGCTGGCCCTGGGAGGCTATTTTAGCCCGGTTACCAACTTGTTCTCGCGCCTGACGGTGGACGCCCAGACCTGGGTTTCCGACCGTTACATGGCAGTTGTGGATTTCCTCACCGTACCGCGCGATGTGGCCTCCATGATGCAGAGCAATACCGAACTGCAGGCAGAAGTGGCCCGGCTCCAAACGCAGGTGATCGATCTCGAGCAACAGGTAACGGAGACGAACATCCTTTCCGCCCTGGTGGACTTTGCCCGCGCCAACCCCGAATACTCTTATAAGGCCGCCTCCGTCATCGGCAGGGATCCAAGTCCATTCCTGCGCTATGTTATCATCAACATTGGCTCGAACGAGGGCGTCCTGCCGGGGATGCCGGTAGTTACGGATAAAGGCCTGGTCGGCCGCGTGGATGCCGTCATTGCCGAGGCGGCGCGCGTCCAGTTGGTGACCGATGCAGCCTCGGCAGTCGATGTACGCCTGCAGGCCTCCAACACGGAGGCCATGCTGGTTGGTTCGATCACCGGTGAACTGTCGCTGGGCATGATATCCCAGGATGCAACCGTTCAGGTTGGCGACGTAGTGCTGACCTCCGGGCTGGGCGGCACCTACCCGGCCAACCTCCTGGTGGGGCAGGTGGTCAGCGTCCGAAAACTGCAATCCGAATTGTTCCAGCAGGCTGCCATCCAACCGAATGTGGATTTCACCCGGCTCCAGTTCGTGCTGGTCATAACCAACTTTAACCCGGTGAACATCACACCCCTGATCGCGACACCAGGACCGTAAAATGCGTCGTGCAATCCTGGCTGCAATCCCTGTTTTGGGGGTGGCGATCATGCTGCAGATCTCCATCGCCAGCCGCATCATGCTGCTCAGCGGTAACGTGGACCTGGTATTACTGGTAGTGGCAGCCTGGAGTTTGCAGGAGCGCGTCCGCGGTGCCTGGATCTGGGGTCTGGCGGCCGGCCTGCTGGCCGGGTTGGTTTCGGGTGTTCCGTGGTATATCTATCTTGTCGGATACCTTTCGGTAGTGGGGTTGGCACGTTTGTTGGTGCGCCGCATCTGGCAGGCACCGCTCCTGGCGATGTTTGCCGTCACGCTTATTGGTACACTGGAGTTGCTTATGCTTACCTACGTTCAACGTACACTTTTTGAAGTTCCGCTGGTTTTGAGTGATGTTT
Organism: uncultured Chloroflexia bacterium; assembly: GCA_963746015.1. Lineage (GTDB taxonomy): Bacteria > Chloroflexota > Anaerolineae > Anaerolineales > Villigracilaceae > UBA877. The sequence continues at coordinate 359,010 of CAVUZS010000002.1, read as the reverse complement.
TCTCTCAAATTGTCCTGCCTACTGTTCTGCTGAATCTGCTGCTTGCCATTCCTGTTCACGCTCTTATCCGTGACCTGGCCGAGCGGCTTTATCCGGAGAAAGTGCTGGCATGACCACCACTACGCGTCCGCGTCATCTCCAGAATTGGCGCTACTTCACCATATATTTCTTGCTGGGTGTGGTGGCGGTGATCTTTGCCGGCCGGTTGTTTACGCTGCAAATTGTCGATGGGGCAAAATATCTCCTTCAGTCAACCGGCAACCGCACTGAAACCATTAGCATCGCGCCATCGCGCGGGCTCATTTATGACCGCAACGGGATCATCCTGGCGCGCAATATCGCTTCGTACAATATCACCATCACGCCGGCCAACCTGCCGGACGACGATGGCGATGTCCAGCGTATTTACCGCGACCTGTCAACCTTGACGGGTGTCCCGGTCAACCAGGGGACGGTGGACGATGCAAAATTGCTGGCTCCCTGTGTACCCGGCCCCGGCATCGCCCAGTTCGTCGACCTGGGCCTTTCGAATGCTCCGTATGACCCGGTCGACATACAATGTAACGTTGATGAAAAAACTGCCATGGTCGTACAGGAACATGCCTCGGACTGGCCGGGCGTGGGTGTGGATATCCAGCCGGTGCGCGATTACCCAACCGGTTCATTGACGGCGAATGTGGTCGGCTTTTTGGGCCCGATCCCGGCGTCGGAGGAACAGGCCTATGTCGCCCAGAATTTCCTGCCCAACCGCGATAAAGTTGGCTATGCCGGCGTGGAATTAACCCTGAATGACACGCTGATCGGGAAACCAGGCCAACGCACCGTCGAAGTGGATGTGGCCGGCCAGGTGCTGCGCAACCTGTTGCCGCCGGTCGATCCAACACCGGGGGATAATGTTGTCCTGACGATCGACACCCGTCTCCAGCAAGCGGCCGCCTCGATCTTGAAACGCGATATCGATTACTGGAACAACGTCTACTACCAATATTATCGTATTTCCAGCGGGGTTATCATTGCCATGAACCCCAAGACGGGTGAGATCCTGGCGATGGCGCAGTATCCAACGTATGAGAATAACCGGTTGGCGCGAATCATCCCTTCATACTACTACAACCAGTTGGCAAACGACCCCACGCATCCCCTGCTCAATTACGCCATTTCAACTTCCTATGCGCCCGGTTCCACTTTCAAACTTTCCACGGCCCTGGGCGCCTTGAATGAAGGCATTGTCACTCCGAGTATGCTGATCGACGCGCCTGCCATGATCGGCCTGAAGGATACCTTTTCTCCCACCGACCCCGGTGTCATGGAATATTATTACGACTGGACCTACACTTTTTACGGCGATACGACCGGGCTTGGCAAGATCCCATTCCTGGAATGCATCGCGCGCTCCAGCGACGTGTGCTTCTATAAAGTGGGCGGCGGCTATCCCGGCGAGGTCCCGGAGGGGCTGGACATGCTGCGCATCCAGCAATACGCACAGGCGTTGGGCTACAACCAGCCCTCCGGCATCGAGCTTCCCGGCGAGGCGGCCGGCCTTATCCCTGACCCAACCTGGAAACGCATCTACCAGGGCGAAAACTGGTCCACCGGCGACACCTACCTTGCCACGGTCGGACAGGGATATGTGGTGGCAACCCCATTGCAGGTGGCCATGTCTGCTGCTACGATCGCAAATAATGGCCGCCTGATGCAGCCGACCATCATCCATGATATTGTGGATAGCGCCGGGAATGTCATCCAACCTTTCGAGCCGCGCTTGCGTTGGGATATCACCACGGATCCCATTATCAAAGACTTCACGTGTGAAAATGGCGATTGCACGGCCACAGGCAAAATGAAGACGGTTTCGACGTATGCGCTCCAGAATGTGCAGGCAGGCATGCGGCTGGCAGTGTCTGATCCAAACGGCACACTCGACTACACCTATTCCTTCAAGGATTACCCCATTGCAGTAGCCGGGAAGACCGGTACGGCCGAGTACTGTGATGATGTGGCCATGGCAAAGAACCAATGCACAGCGCGGTAACTGGCCATCGCATGGTTGGACGGTCGCCTATGCGCCCTATGACAACCCGGAAATCGTTGTTCTGGCCTTCATGTACAACGCCGGTGAAGGAGGTCGGGTGGTGGCGGGAACGGTACGGGATGTTATGAGCGCCTATTTTAATCTCAAGGCGATTGATACCGCCAACAGCTTGAACGCCGGCCAGTAATTAAGAGAGCGTTCGGTAACTCCAAATTTAATCTGAAATTCTCAGGGCTTATTGGGCATCGAGATCATACCGTCCCAACTGTTAAGCACCCTGGTTTCGTGCGCCTCCGCCTCGGAGAACCAGTGTGTCGTCACGTTCTTTAACTGTGTAAAGAAGCGCACCCCGTCCGTGCCCATCGTATGCAGATCTCCAAAGAACGAGTTCTTGTGCCCCGTGAACCCGAACATTCCCAGCGGAACCGGGATGCCGACATTAACCCCCACCATTCCGCCGTGAGTCCGCCGGGCGAAATCGCGGGCATAATATCCGCTCTGGGTGTAGATCACAGAGCCGTTGGCGAATTCGTTGGCGTTCATCAAGGCCAGGCCTTCCGCGAAGTCCTTTACCCGTTTGATACACAGCACTGGTCCGAAGACCTCCTGGTCTCCTACTGTCATGCCTGGTTTCACATGGTCGAACAGGCTCGGTCCCAGGTAGAAGCCCTCTTCGTAGCCCTTCACCGTTATGCCCCGACCATCCAGAACCAATTCTGCCCCCTCCTCGATACCCTTTTCAATCCATTTGACAACGGACTGGCGGTGACCAGCATTCACCAGGGGACCCATCTGGCTGGTCTTGTCGTAAGCCGGCCCGATCTTCAACTCCTTCATCATCTTTACCAGCAAGGCCACCAGTTGGTCAGCGATAGCTTCTTCCACAACCACCGCCGGCAAGGCCATGCAGCGTTCTCCTGCGCATCCGCAGGCCGAGTTCATAATGCCGCGCGCCGTACGCTCCAGTGCCGCGTCCCGCAACACCAGCGCATGATTCTTGGCCTCGGTCAAGGCCTGCACCCGCTTGCCGTTGGCTGCGGCAGTGGCGTAGATGTGCCGCCCGACCGAAGTGGACCCGACAAAGCTCACCCCTTTCACCTGCGGGTGCTTGAGCAGGATCTCGGCCTCATTTCGCCCGCAGGTCACCAGGTTGATCACTCCCCTTGGCAACCCGGCCTCTTCCCAAAGCTCCAGGATGCGCATGGAACTCTGCGGCACGAAGCTGGCGGCTTTCAATACGAAGGTGTTCCCTGTGGCAATGCATAGAGGCGCCATCCAGCCCATCGGGATCATGGCCGGAAAGTTCCAAGGGGCAATCCCTGCAAATACTCCCAGCGGCTCCAGATACTGCGTGGTGTCGTAACCCACGGTGGCGTTCATCAATGCCGGTCCCAGCATCAGGTGCGGGATCCCGCAGGCGAATTCCACCACCTCGGTCACCTTAAGCACATCCCCCATGGCCTCATCCCATGTCTTGCCATTCTCAGTGGCCAGCAGGAGGGTCAGTTCATCCAGGTGTTCGTCGAGCAGGGCTTTCATTTTGAAAAGGAGCTGGACCCGTTTGTTGGGTGGGGTATCTGACCAAGCCGGGAAAGCTGCCTGGGCGGCTGTCACCGCCGATTCCACCTCTTCCGCCGAGCACTGCGGAGTCTGGGCGATCACCTTCCCGGTGGATGGGTCATAACAATCCATGTACTTGCCGGACTTGGTCTCCAACCATTCCCCTCCCACGCAGTATTTCAGTTTCTTTATCGCCATATCCAATCTCCTTATAAAGGCCTATGATGGCATAACACCTGATGAACCGGGCTGATCTGTCGCAATGGAGGTTCTTCCACGCGACAAACCTCATCTGCAATTGGGCAGCGTGGATGGAACCTGCATCCTTTGGGAATATCCAATGGACTTGGAATGTCCCCTTCGAGCGCGGCTTTGCGTTGCCGGCGAACGGGGACGGGGTGTGGCAGCGCGGAAAGTAAGCCTTCAGTATAAGGGTGTTGCGTTTTTCCAAAAACGTCTTCTGTCGTGCCCATCTCAACAATCTTGCCCAGGTACATGACCGCTACTCTAGTTGAGACGTGTTTGACTACTGAAAGCTCGTGAGCGATAAAGATCATTGTTAGACCCAATTCATCGCGGAGGTCGGCGAGCAGGTTTAAGACCTGCGCCTGGATAGAGACATCCAACGCCGAAACGGGTTCGTCCGCAACCAACAAGGTGGGCTTTACGATCAAAGAACGTGCAAGGGCGATCCTTTGTCGCTGGCCACCGCTGAATGCCCTCGGGAACTTATCCGCCGCATCCGAAGTCAGACCAACCATATTCATGGTTTTATTCAAATAGGCTTCCTCTTCGTTACGACTGCAGATCTTGTGAAACCTGATTACTTCAGTAAGCGTCTGTCGAACGGTCATACGAGGATTTAGCGATGAATACGGATCCTGGAAGACGATCTGCATTTGACGGCGGACTCCACGCATCGTGGATTTAGATGCTTTCGTAATATCCGTCCCATTGAAGAGGATCGTCCCCTCGGAGGGTTCAAGAAGACGGAGGATGCAGCGTGCCAGGGTGGATTTCCCACAGCCGCTCTCGCCTACCAATCCCAAGGTCTCGTTTCTCTCAACTTCAAATGAGACCCCATCCACAGCCACCGAGACCTGCCCCCGTTTTCCCAAGAGGGCGTCAAAAAAAGACCTTCCAAGATCAAACTGCTTTTTCAGATCCTTTATTGCCAGGATAGTGTCACTCATGTGCTGGTTCTTTCCGGGTACAGGCAGGCGGTGAAATGAGTGGATTCGATTTCGCGCAACCCGATGGGAGTTTGGGCGCAATTTTCAGGATCGGCTACCGGGCATCGGTCCACGAATGGGCAGCCTTTGGGGAGTTTCAGCAAGTTTGGCGGCTGACCTCGGATCGGGATGAGCCTGTTCTCTCCGCCTTTCATACGCGGGATCGATTTTAGCAACCCGACGGTATAAGGGTGCCTGGGCCGGTTGAAAATGGCGGTGGTCTCACCATATTCCATCACCTGCCCTGCATACATCACTGCGACCCAGTCGCTCGTTTCGGCGACGATGCCCATATCGTGTGAAACTAGAATGATGGACATTCCCACCTGAGTCTGAAGGTCCAACATCAGGGCAAGGATCTGATCCTGGATGGTCACATCCAGGGCAGTGGTGGGTTCATCAGCCAGCAGAAGCTTCGGCTTCGATGAGATTGCCATGGCAATCATTACACGTTGGCGCATCCCACCTGAGAGTTGATGAGGATAGCTATCCACACGTCGTTCGGGACTGGGAATGCCAACCTGATGAAGCAAATTTATGCTAACCTCGCGTGCCTGCTTAGTTGATAACCCTTGGTAAAGTCGTACGGACTCGGTAATTTGGGGGCCAATCCGGTATACCGGATTCAGACAGGTCATGGGATCTTGAAAGATCATCGCAATTTCCCTGCTCCGAATGGAGCGTATCTCCTTTTCGGAAAGTTTGAGTAAATCCTTCCCATCAAAAAGGATCTCGCCGCGGATGATCTTCGCCGGAGGGATGGGCAATAGGCGCAGGATCGAACGGCAAAACACCGATTTCCCGCTGCCCGATTCACCGACAATTCCCAACGTCTTCCCACGGGCCACCCACAGGCTTACATTTTTATTAGCCTGGACGACGCCTTTCTGCGTTTGAAATTCGGTTGTGAGCCCATTCGCTTCCAACAGAGTTGATGCTTGATTACCGTGCGCCGAGGGGATGTTCATGATAAATGCGTGGCTTTCTTTCTATATCATTTGAATGTTGCGCTGGCCCAGCATTCTTGCCAACCCATCCCCAATAAAGCTAAACCCTAACCCTGTAATGATAATAGCAATCCCGGGTAAGGTGGATATCCACCATGCCTGTAATAGAAAATCACGACCTTCTGTGATGATGGCTCCCCATTCGGGAGTAGGCGGTTGAACCCCCAGCCCCAAGAAACTGATTGAAGCTGCCAGAAGGATGTTCAACACCAGGTCGGACATCGAGAATATTATTGAGGAAGTCAGGATATTGGGTACAGCGTGACGGAAAATAATCCGTAAATGACCAAACCCCAGTGCTTTTGCCGCTTGGATGTATTCCTGTTCCCGCACAATCAACATTTCTGCCCTGGAGAGGCGCGCATACATTGTCCACCCTAATAAGAAGATTGCAATATACATATTTTGGACACCTGGGCCGATGATGACCATGATCACGATGATCAAGACCATAAATGGGAAAGCGATCGCCACATCCACGACTCGCATCAGCACGCTGTCGACCCAACCACCAAAATATCCTCCCACCGCTCCCACGATCAATCCCAGCAGGAATGGGAAATAGGTGGTGATTAATCCAATCTCGAGATCTAACCTGGTCGCATAAAGTGTGCGCGCGAAGAGATCGCGCCCATAGCTATCCGTACCGAAGATATGTTTCTGGCTGGGGGGAGCCAGGGTCTCGTTATAATCGCCTTTTATTGGATCGTAAGGGGTCAGGAGCGGAGCGCATATCCCCGCCAGGGCGATAATACTGATTATGACCAGTCCCAGTTTTAATGTGAAAGGCCATCGTCCGATCTTGTTCAGGGTTTTTGAAGCCCTTTTAGCAGAGCCTGCAAATTTAGATATTTCAGCTTCGCTCATTGATAGCTAATCCTGGGGTCGATGAGAGCATAACTGAGATCCCGCGATCAAATTGACGATCATCACGATGACTCCAAACAGTAAGGTGAGTCCCTGGATGACAGGATAATCTCTAGATAAGACGGATTTGACCAAAAGCAGGCCCATTCCCGGAATTGAGAAGACGGTTTCAATCACTACCGCGCTGCTGACCATCCAGCCGATCTTGACGGAAAGAATGGTGATGGTGGGGATGATAGCATTTCGGAAAACATGCATGATGAGCACTCTGGCGGGACTCAAGCCTTTGGCACGCGCAACTTCAACAAAATCGGTCTGCATGATATTCAGCATGGACTCACGCAGGGATTGGATTAACACCGGGGCAAGGGCCAGGCCGATAACCAAGGCCGGCAGAAACAGATAATACAAGTGCCCGGTGAAGCCCTCTCCCCAACCGAATATTGGGAATAATTTAAGCCTCAACCCAAACAAGAGCATAAACAACAATCCAAGCCAGAAGGAGGGCATTCCCAGGAACAACATGCCTCCCACCCGGATACTGCTGTCTATTGGGTGGTCGGACTTCAAGACTGAGATAAATGCCAGAGGAATAGTGATAAGGATCCCCAGAACCGCACCGTACCCCACCAAAAAAAGTGTCGCGCTCATGCGCGAAAGGATGATGCCCATGACCGGAGAGTTCATGATGATCGAGGTGCCCAGGTCGCCATGGAAAATATTCACCAAAAAGCGGCCGTATTGAATCCAGATTGGCAGGTCGAGGCCCAATCTGGCTCTTTCGGCGGCGACCATTGCTGGAGTAGCCTTTCCCATGGTCATGATCTGGAGAGGGTCGCCAGGCAAAAGCTTAATGAACAAGAAGGCGACGATCGTGACCCCTAATAAAGCCGGGATCATCTGTATCAAGCGCCGGATAATGTATCCAAGAATTCTCAAATTTGGCCTTCGTTGCTCTACTTGGGCGAGTTGGGCTTGGGATGGGCCCGGGGTTTTTAGACGCCCGAGCCCATCGAAATTCTTTATACGCTATTTATTTTTACTGGCCTTTGTCAACCCAGACATTCCGCAACCACCACCAGCCTGTCGTGAGGGTTTTCCAGTTGTGAACATAATTCTGATAACCTGCAAGGGCAGGTGTGTAGGTGAAGGGCACGCACATACCATCTTCGTCATAGAGGATTTCTTGCACCTTTGCATAGCTGTCTGCCCGCACTTTTGGATCAATTGATTGACGAGCAGTGTTCAAGAGGTCTGTGACGGTCGGATTGTTGTAATGCGAGCCCCAGTATGTTGAACCGGTCTTCAAAGTTGCCAGCTCATCATCATCGTTGATGTCCGAGGTGGTATAGAGTACCAGCGTGTTCCATTCATTGTTCTTGTGGGTAAAATCAAGCAGGGCGCCTACATCTTCCTGTTTAATGGTTGTGTTGATCCCTGCATCTTTCCACATCTGCTGAAGCATAACCGCTGTCTGATTGGACACAGAATCTCCGGATGGAACAAGAAGTTCAATGGTCTGCCCAGTATACCCTGATTGCGCCAGCAATGCTTTCGCCTTGGCCAAGTCAAAAGGAATCGCCGGCACATCCTTGCTCCAATAGGTCATGCGCGGCAGACAGCTATTCGGAAGTGTACCATAACCGAAGTAAACGTTATTCAAGATGGCCTGCCGGTCGGTAGCGTAATTCAATGCGAGTCGGAAATCCTTGTTGTCGGTCGGTGCGTAGGTCTCATTGAGATAGACATATTTCAGACCAAATATTTCTGCAACTTCCAACTTGAGGCTTTGCGAGGTTTCAATCGCCTTGGCGTTGTTGTAAGGCACGTCCTGGATCACATCAAAGTCGCCATTTTGTAACCCTAACACACGTGACGAAGCATCGGGGACATACTTCATCGTAATCTTGCTCAGGTAGGGAAGGGGTTTCCCGTCGGCGCCCATCTCCCAATAATATGGATTGGGTGTGAGCACAATGTCCTGGCCACGCGTGAAGGCTTGCATCATAAAGGGACCGCTGCCCACCGGTTTGGTGCTAAAGCCCGTGGGATCTGCCTGGAACACCTTTTGGGGTACGATACTGGCGACATAGTAAGCCAGATCGGAGAGGAAGGGCGCATTTGGAGCCGTGAGTGTAATGACGATTGTTTTTGCGTCAGGGGCCGTAATTGTATCAACCGCGCTGAAAGCGAAAGCCCCGGCGCTATCATTCGAACGGGCCCGCCCCAATGAGAAGAGTACGTCAGCGGTAGTGACGGGATCACCATTACTGAATTTGGCGTCGCGCAGAGTAAAAGTATAGGTTTTCCCATCGGGTGAGATGGTCCATGCTGAGGCGAGTCCCGGTTCCACTTCGTTCCCTGTCGGCCCCACGCGCACGAGGGTATCGAAAATTTGCACGATCGTGAAAATAGAACCATTGTCACCGGGGACAATCGGATCCAGGGAAAGTGGTTCCTCACTACGGGCGAATACGAGCTCTCCGCCGCGCTTGATCCCACCAGCCGGCGGGTTGGATGTGGCGGGTGCAGCGGCAGGTGCAGTGGCGGGTGCAGCCGTGGCAGCAGGCGGTTGGGTTGGGGCAGGGGGTGGTGGGGTCGGTTGTGAGCCGCAAGCCGTCAAAAGCAGGCTGACGGCTATTAACACAGCAAAAAGATTTAGAACGATATTTTTCTTCATTCTTCCTCCAGTATCCTCATTATATTGAATCGATTGGTCAAGTGAGTAAAAAAAACGCATTCCTCATCTTTTCGAATTCAGCTTACAATCCACCTCCTTTAGAGATTTCATGTAAAATTAACTTGGCATTGCTTAGGAAGATAAATGGATCGCTCTTATTACCGGTCTCATCAGCCTTGGGATTATTGGCACATTAAAAGGTTGGTTTTGAAAAGAACAGCGGATCTTTTTGAAAAACATTATAAATATATTGTTAATGCTTTATCATTGTAAAAATAATATATTTATAATATAATATTAATGTCAAAATGTCAATACTCCTTGTGCACGGATATCATTAAATCCATTTGGTAAAGGGAGCGAGTAATGAGCCTCATCGGTCAAGAACTAAATTACCTGGATACCCCGGCTTTATGGGTAGATTTGACCGTAATGGAGAAGAACATTCTCTATTTCTCCAATTATTTCAAGACGGCCAACCTGGCTTGGCGTCCGCATGTTAAAGGAATAAAAATACCTGCTATTGCCCAAATGATGATCAATGCTGGCGCGATCGGAGTAACTTGCGCCAAGCTGAGTGAGGCAGAGGTGATGGTCGATGGAGGCGTTAAAGATATTCTAATAGCCAACGAAGTCGTCGGAGAGTCCAAAGTGACGCGCCTGGCTTACCTCAACCGTCGGGCAGATGTAATGGTGGCCATCGATGATCTAGAAAATGCAAAGCAAATATCCCGAATCGCCCAAAATTCAGGAGTGAAAATACGGATATTGATAGAGTTAAATACCGGGATGAACCGCTGTGGACTCCAACCGGGTCCCCAGGTCGTAGAGTTTTCCTCAAAAATTGCAGAGCTCCCTGGGATTGTCTTGAAGGGATTCATGAGTTGGGAGGGTCATGTAGTAAAAATCGAAGATCCTGATCAAAAGAAGCTCGAAACTGAAAAGGCGGTTGAATCCCTGGTCGAAACGGCGCAGCTATGCCTCCAGGCAGGCCTTCCGGTCTCGATTGTAAGTTGCGGCGGTACAGGCAGCTACATGATCACGGCCCACATCCCTGGTGTCACGGAAATCCAGGCTGGAGGTGGAATATTTGGCGATGTTACTTATCAGAATTGGGGTGCAAAAATACAGCCTTCCCTTTTTATTCTGGCCACGATAAGCAGCCATTCATGCCCGGAACGCGCTGTTGTTGATGCCGGTCGTAAAGCGATGAATGTGGAATACTCAATGCCAAGGGTAAAAGATTTCCCGGGCGCTGAGCTCGTTCGATGTTCGGCTGAACATGGGATCCTAAAATTGGATCCCCCGATAGCCAATCCCAAGGTGGGGGATAAAATCAATTTGATCGTGGGATATGAAGATCTAACTGTGTTCCTGCATGACCAATTGGTTGGAGTGCGTGCAGGGAAGATAGAGGCGATATGGGATATTCAGGCACGCGGTAAGTTGGTATAAAATGGGAAGAGTTCATAAGATCGACTCGAGAAGAATACCCCAGAGGAGGTAATTATGGCAAAAATATCTTTAAGCCCAGGTGAGAAGACTCGGAGGATGAGCCTGCGTCAAAAGGTATACGAACAAATCAAACACGAGATCATTACCTGGACGCTCCTGCCTGCCCAACAGCTTAGTGAAAGCGAGCTGTCCAAAAGATACAAGGTCAGCAGTACCCCGGTGCGTGAAGCCTTAACTTCCCTGCAGCAAGATAAATTAGTCGAGCATTCACTCAACCGGGGCTTTATGGTTTCCTCTGTTTCCATAAAAGATGTACAGGAAATCTATGAGGCGCGGGTTTTCTACGAGAGTCTATTTATAAAACTTGCGATCAAAGGGATCACGGCAGCAGAAATACAAGAATTAGAGAAAACCCAGGAAGTATCCTACGACTTGAGTGATCCTTCGACTGTGGATGATTATTTCCAGGCGAATTATACATTTCACATGACGATTGCCAGAGCATCTCGTAATAGCCGGCTGATCCTGCACTACCATTCCTTATTGGATGAGGCGCAACGTCTTATTTACATGGACATGAAGAACACCAATGTCATGCCGATCTGGCACAAAAGCCACCAGCAATTGATCGATGCCATCAAAAACAAGGAAGAGGCCGCAGGCATCAAAGCTTTGGAAGTAATCATGGAGGAAGGTAAACGAAGGATTCTAGGAGGCTGACAGAAATATGAAACTGCTCATCGCATGCGATATGGAAGGGATATCAGGGGTGGTTAATTGGACTCAGGTTGATCCCAACCATCCGGAGTATCTGCGCTTCCGGCATATCATGACTGCCGATGTCAATGCGGCTATCCGAGGGGCATTGAAGTCTGGGCTGGAAGAAATCATCGTCTCGGATGGACATTGGAACAAGACAAATATCCTGGTTGAAGAGATCGATCCGCACGCCCGCCTGAATAGTGGGACACCTTCTTTCTTAGGGATGATGGAAGGAATTAATCTGGGTGTGGACTGTGTCTTCTTCATCGGTTACCATGCCCGCAATGGGACCAGGAATGGTATTCTTGGACACACCTGGTCCAATACAAAGGTTTCCAATGTCTGGCTAAACGATCGCGTCATAGGGGAAATTGGTCTGAATGCCGCACTGGCAGGACAATTCAGCGTACCAATCTTAATGATCTCTGGCGACCTGGCAGCCTGTACCGAGGCCGAGGAGTGGATCCCGAATATCGAAAAGGCAATCGTCAAGAAAGGCACCGCTTACACCTCGGCCGAATGCCTGCCCCCCCGGGAAGCTCAGCAGTTGATAGCAGAAACCGCCCAAAAAGCCATCCAAATCTTCAAGAAGGATAAAGCACCTGAGCCTTTGAAAGTTGCACAACCGGTAAAAATCACAGTGGAGTTTTTCAATAGTGGGATGGCAGATAACGCGAACATGATGCCGAATGTCACGCGTGTAGACGGCAGGACGATTGCATTCGAGGGGACAACGATGCTCGATGTATATCAACAGTTTCGCGCTGCGGTCACCCTGGCAGCGTGAAATTAAATTATATAAGGAGTCTGAAGATGGAAGATAAAACTCGTGTAGTAATGTATGGTCTTGGGCCGATAGGCAGCTCAGTGGCACGCCTGGTACTGGAGCGTTCGAATTTGGAACTGGTGGGTGGGGTGGATATCGATCCGGCGAAGAAGGGGAAGGACCTTGGCCAGGTGGTAGGAGTTGGTAAGGCCATTGGCTTGACTGTAAAGGGCAAATTATCAGAAGTGTTGGATAAGACCAAGGCTGATGTCGTTTTGCATACAACGAATTCATATTTCGAACTTTTTATGCCACAAGTCGTTGAAATCCTGAACGCAGGGATGGATATAGTCTCGACCTCGGAAGAATTGTCGTTCCCCTGGCTGACCTACCCCAGAGAGGCCGACGTGATCGATATTTGTGCAAAGAAAGCAGGTAAAAGTGTCCTTGCTACAGGAGTCAACCCGGGGTTTTTGATGGACGCTCTCCCGCTCACCTTGACTTCCATTTGCAGGAGAGTCGACCATATCGAAGTTCGGCGTGTTCAGAACGCCTCAAAAAGACGGGGTCCCTTCCAGGCGAAAATCGGGAGCGGGATGACGGTGGAGGAATTCCGCAAAAAAATGGACAGCGGTCGCATGGGACATGTAGGGTTGGTCGAGTCGACCGGGATGGTGTTCAATACACTTGGTAAGAAACTTGTCCGGTTCGAGACGAACGTCGAGCCGGTTATAGCGGAAAAGCCGATTAAAACCCCGTATTTCGAGGTTCCATCCGGTAGAGTCAAAGGACTTAAACAAACCGCCCACGGTTTTACTGAGCAAGGTGAATTCTTAACCCTGGTCTTCCTGGCTGCCCTCGAGTTCAGAAGAAGACCAGGACACGATTACTATTACGGGCGAGCCTAATCTGACGGTTACGCTTCAAGGCACGAACGGCGACACTGCGACAACCGCCATTGCAGTCAATGCCATCCAACGCGTGAAAGCTGCAAAGCCAGGCTTGCTTACTATGCGCGATTTGCCCATCGTTACGGTGAGTTAAACTCTTTTGATCCGACCATGAATATTTCAACTAAAGTTTGCTGCGCGTGTACAAAAAGGATGCCGCCTTAATGAACTGACACCAAAAACGAGACACGAAAAAAAAAGACCCCGAGTGGCTAAGAAGACAGGCACCTGCGTTCGAAGGGTGCCTGTCTTTCGAATCCCAGGCTCTCTGCAATGGCCGCATAGGCCTGATATTCTTATAAAACATCTGCTCACCCGTGGGACATTTACTTACGAAAGCTTCCGATAGGGGTTTTTATTTGGGTAACAGCATAACAGGGTATCCAAGTACTCCACCCCACAAAAATATGGACAGATGGATATGCTCTTGACGGCGCAGCGGTGCTGGTCGCTGCCTTCCAGGGCATTCCATGGACATTTTGCTTGATGCCAGGAAATCTGGTCCGGCGGTGTGGCCAGGTCAATATCCATGTTCGCGCCGGTCAGCCTGTTCATTGCACCCTTAATAATACTTTTCCGTCTTTCCACAATTCTTCCAGCTTGTAGTAATGCCGTAAATCTTCGTCGAAAAGATGGACTACGATATCACCGTAGTCCAGCACCAGCCAGCCGGCCTCGGGTTGCCCTTCGATGCGTCCTTTCCTTTTGTGCTCCTGGCGTGTTTTTTCAATCACCCCATCGGCGAGGGCATTCAACATGCGATTGCTGGTGGCGGTACAAATGATGAAATAGTCTGTGAAGGAAGCGTTCTCTTTTATATCCAGCAGGAGGATATCTTCGCCTTTCTTATCTTCCAGGGCATTGACTATGGTATGTGCAAGTTCCAATGTATCCAGATATCACCTCTTTTTATGGGGCAGCAGCACTTTTTTCGGTGCTACTTTGATTTCAACGGCAGGGCATACAAATGTGTATAAACTGATCCACCGGGCTGCAGGTCGCTCTTGAAAATGTGGATTGCCTGCACGCACAGCGTGCCGAGGGCACCAACCTTGGTCGCCTCAAGGGCGCTACGGATCCGCTGCAAATCTGCGGCAGAGACGTTCTGCCCGACCCGGCCAATGGTCAGGTGGGGAGAAAATGGGCGTTCCTCCGGGGCGTAGCCCAGTTGTGCGGCGGCCGCTTCCACCCCGCGCTGCAAGGCGGCCAGGGCCGGCGGGGCATCCAGGCCAATCCAGATCACGCGTGCCCGGCGCGGGGTCGGAAATGCTCCCAGCCCGCCCACGGAAATGGAAAACGTTCCGTGCGATGCAGCTTCCGCTTTAAGTATTTCCGCCATCCGTTCCAGGTTGGCGGGCGAAACATCCCCCAAAAACTTGAGGGTCAGATGAACGTTTTGTGGGGCCACCCAGCGTATCAGCGGCTTTGGCAATGTGTTTTTTAGGGAAGCGCTGCAGTGCGCAATGGCGCTCTGGATCTCGACGGGCATCTCCAACGCAATGAAGGAACGCAGCATTATGCGCCAGGCATCCTCTCCAGCGCTTTTTTCAGGCCGAGATAGTCGACCGGCTTGGTCAGGTAGATGGATGCCCCAGCTTCCAGCCCGGTACTTATGTAGGCAGGCATAAGGTTGTTCATCGAAATCAAAAATAGCACAAGATGGTTGAAATGGCAAGGGTGGTTATCAACCTACGGCCGCTGGCGCTGGTAGTCTTCCGGTGTGTCCAGGTCCTGCAAGATGCTCTTGTCGGCTGCCACGTACTCGATCTGCCCGGTGTGAGCGTTCAGGAACTGGCGCGGGGTGGTGGAGGGGGGCAGCGCCAGTACTTCCGGCCAGAATGGTCGCGTGACCAGCCAGGGATGGCCGCGACGGCCCTGGTAACTGGGGATGACTATGGACGCTTCTTTCTGGACGAAGGCGGCGCGAATGCGCTGTACCGTCTCTTCCCGCACCTGGGGCTGGTCGCCCAGGCCGATCAACGCGGCGCGTGTTCCCGGCTCGAGCGCCGCCAGCCCGGCCTGGATGGAAGTGACCATCCCGCCTTGCGCATACCCCGGGTTGTAAACTGCCCGGAGAGGATAGCGCTCTGCCAGCCGGCTCACCTCTGCTTCCACCAATCCGCGTGCTCCGCCGGTCACGACCAGGATCTCATAGTCCACGCTTCCGTCCGTTGATAAGCCCGCCGCGAACATGGATACGACCTGCCCGAGCACGCTCGTCTTTCCCCAGGGCAGGAGCAGCTTGGGCTGGCCCATGCGACGTGATTCCCCGGCAGCCAGCAGGATGGCAGTGATCAATGGCATAGTTAAGGTTTCTGGTTATCAGCCAGATTCTCCATTCTCTCGCTCCTTCAGGTGTTGGTAATCTTTTTCAGTGTCAACATCAAGCAATAAATTTTCATCGTACCAGGGTAAATAAGCTACGGAATGCTTCGAGAAAATTGCCCGCCCACCGACGTCACCAGTCAGCGAAAGCAAATCCGGGAAGGTGACCCGGTCGAATAGGACCGGGTTGGTGCGCCGGTCACCTACCAGCGGTGCAACGATGGGAGCTAGTTCTAGGCTATGGTGTTCTACTAGGGCGCGTATGACCATGGGGGTAACCTGCGGCTGGTCGGCCAGCAGGAAGATCGCCGCGCCCTCACCCCTGCGCCCCTCTCCCGATGGGAGAGGGGATGGGGTGAGGGCCTTTAATCCTGATCTAATGGAGGAGCTCTGGCCGCTTTGCCAGCCGGCATTGCGGGTGATGGTCACCGGTAGGTCGTAAAGTGCGGCTTCCACGGTTTCTGCATTGGCGCCGGTAACCACCACCACCGGTGCAAGCCCGCTTGCGAGAGCGGCCTTCGTCACGGCTCGCACGAAAGGCTGGCCGTGGTATTCCAGGAGCTGCTTGGGCCGGCCGAAGCGCCGGGCTTCCCCGGCAGCCAGGATGATCCCCGCGACCGGTTCGTAAACGGCATGGATCTGGGATCGTCCCAGGGAAGCGATGATGACGGAATGGTAGGCCGCCAGGAGGTCCCCGGCCAGGGCACTGGCCTGCGCCTGCAACTCGGCCGTGTCGGCCTGGTTCAACAGTACCAGGCGGCCTGCCTGCGCCGGGATGTTCTTTAGTCCGCCGTCCGGGTGGGCGAGGACGCGCAGCAATGCCTCCGGCGTAATGATATCTCCCATAGCCAGGCCGCTCAACCGGGCGAAGACCTCCGGCCGATGGACGAATTCTTCGCCGAGCGGCTTGCCGAGGCCGGTAAGCCCGGCCACCACTGCCACCGCCTCCACGAAGCCAGGGATGGGTGGTTCGTATGCCGCGGGTGCCTTGAGCGGGCGTTGGCGGCTTCCATCGGCCTCGATCAACAACGGTATGGCATGGCGGAGGCAGAGACTGTGCAGCCAGGCGACGGTATCATTATTCAAACCCATGCTCCGGCTTCCGGTTACCGGGCCGGTAACGAGCATCACCCCGCGCAGGTTTTTTTCGAGGCCGCCAAGATCTTCGGGCGTTTCTCCGATCCAGTGCGAGTCGGCCAGGCGGACTTGATCCACGCGCAGGTGGGCAGTGGCCGTGACGATGACCGGCCTTTCGCCGGTATTCTCTTTGGCGGGTCCGCTGCCTGCCGGGGCAAGCCGGGACAGGCGGCGGGCCAGTTGGAAGAGGGCGGTGGTCTTTCCGCCGGAACCGACCAGGGCGATGCAGGAGGTATCCGAAATGCGAAAGGCTTGTTCGAGTTGCATTGTTGTTTTTGCCGTAGACTCTGTGTTAAGTCCATAAGTGTGCCCGTAGTTCCGGGCGGCTCAAAATGGCCTCCAGCACCCCGCCGCCCACGGAGAGGGCTTTGTCAGAAACGAACCGGCAGAGGCGCGGGTCGTCGCGCGGGTCGATGTCGCCGACCTTCAGGCCGCGCGGCACGGTCAGGCGGGGATGCAGCAGGCCGCGCAATACACCCGGGAAGGGGCTGAGGATTTGAGATTTTTGATTTTCGATTTCAGATTGGATTTCGGCGATCAGTTCGCCTGCCTCGCAATGGTCGCCGATGTGTTTGTAAGGGATAAAGGTGCCATCAGCCGGGGCGCGCAGGACACGCTGCGGATTGCCGTCGGGCTGGCCGGTATCCGGATCGGGGCTGCCTTGCCAGTAAACCCGCCCGAGCATATGACCGCGGCGGGTCTCGACCACGGCCTGGCAGTTCACACCGGCTTCAAAGCCGGGGCCGAGGCCAAGGTAAAGCTGCGGCACATAGCCGATCGGTTCCGGCGGACGCTTGGTCATGCGCCCGTCCACGATGACCGAGGCGTGCAGCGCCCTGGCCGAAGTGCAATCCGGGTCCACCAGTACCGGCACCTGCTGTTTCCCCAGAACCATCAGGATGCGGAAGCTGTCGGTCGGGTCAGGGACGCAGCGCCCCGTGACACCTTCGAATGTGCACTCCCCGGCATAGACTGCCTCGGCGAAGGAAACGCTGCGGCGCACGGCCAACGGCTGGGCGATCTCGGTCACCACCACGCGCAGGCCGGAGCGGATCAGGCGGATGGCGACCCCGGTGGCCAGGTCGCCGCCGCCGCGGATAAGGATAACGGATGGCATGGGGATATTTTACCCGGCTTTATCCTGCAGTTGTTTTTCCTGCATCATTCTCCCGAAGGCATGAACGGCGAGGTAGACGAAGAGGAACAGGAATGTAAAGAGAAATGTAAACCCATACACGCGCAGGTTCGTGAAGGGATGGCGCAGAAATCCCCAAATGTCATGTGCGATGGGCAGCGGATCGCCCAATATATCCCAACTGTTCCAGCGATAAAAACGTCCCAGGAAGATCCCGAAGCTGCTCAAGGCGGTTACAACGATGGTAAATACCCAGCCGGAAAGCCTGCCGAAAGCGCCCGTGACGATCTCCTGCATGAAATAAAGGGATACCACGCCCAGGAGCAGCCCCGTCCATGCAAACCAGACCAGCATGAGCACGTCATACCAGAGCGGCGCATTATTGGTATTGCTGCTGAGGTGCTGGAAATCCGTCAGGATATAGGGGGCATTGGGGAAAAAGATCAGCCAGACGAAGGCACAGACCGGCACGACCAGGTAGAGCAGCTTCCTTGACCAGGAAACCACGTAGGCGATGGACGCAAAGACAAACGGGATCCAGGCCAAGCCCAGGTTGTAGACCAGGACCGAATAATCATTCGTGCTGCTGTAGGCCATGCGGGCATCTGCCAGCAGGACGGAAACCAGGGAGGCCGCCAGCAACAGCAGGAAAATCGCCAGCTTGTATTTATGCAGGGAAAGTTTTTGGATCAACCTAGATCTTCCCCAGTCGCGCGCAGGACACGTTCGGGTGTCAGCGGGAATTCGTTCATCCAGACGCCCGTGGCGGCATGTACTGCCGCGGCGATGGCAGGCGCAAGCGGCAGGAACGGTAGTTCGCCCAGACCGCGCGCCCGATAGGGCCCGTTCGGCTCGGCGATTTCCAGAACGACCGATTCGACTTTGTCCGGGATATCCAGGATGGTCGGGATAAGATAGGTGCTGAGCTGGTCGGTCAGGATGTGACCGTTCCTGGAGATGAGATTCTCGGTCAGGACGTAGCCCTCTGCCTGCACCACGGCGCCCTCGATCTGTCCTCGCACCAGCGCCGGGTTGATGGCACGGCCGACGTCATCGGCAGAGACCACGCGCAGGATCTTGATGAAACCGGTCTCCACGTCCACTTCGACCTCGACCGCCTGGGCCGCATAAGCATACGACAGGTTGGGCACCGAATAGCCGGTCTCCTTGTCGAAGTGGGTTGTTTTCGGGGCCAGGTAGGTGTACTCGGCCACGGCCGGGCGTTCCTCGGCTTTCCACTTGACCAGCGCGGCCTGTGCGGCGCCCTTGATGGCGTTGCCCGACATGAAGGTCATGCGCGAGGCGGATGAGCTGCCGGGGCTGCTCATCGTGGCCGTGTCGGAGGTGACCATGGTGATCCTCTCAAACGGTACGCCGAGCGTTTCGGCCGCGAACTGGGCCATGACCGTGTGCGTGCCCTGCCCCACCTCGGCCCCGGCATGCCAGACGGCCACGTGTTCGATCTCCGACTTGCCATCGATCTCGACACGCGCCCAGGAATTTTCCTGGTAGCCGAACGAGAAACCCACGTTCTTGAAGCCGCAGGCGAAACCACGCCCCCTCACCCCTGGCCCCTCTCCCAATGGGAGAGGGGGAGGCAGGGTGAGGGCTTTTTCGTTCCAGTTGAACTTGTCCCGGGCGGCTTCGATGCACTGCACGATGGTGACGCCGCCTGGAGCGGGAGTGCCTACGTTGAGCGTATCGCCTTCGCGCAGCGCATTGCGGTGACGGAATTCCACCGGGTCCAGCCCCAGTTTCTCGGCCAGTTTGCCCATCTGGAGCTCGGCCATCCACTCGGCCTGGGGCGCGCCGAACCCGCGGAAAGCCGCCGTCGGGACGTTGTTGGTGTATACGCCCAGCACGTCTTCCTTGACGTTGGGGATGAAATACGGGCCGGTGGCGGTGATGGTGCAGTTGCCGAGCACCTTGTTGCTGGTGTACATGTAAGCACCGGCGTCTGCAATGACGGTGGTCTCGGCTGCCAGCAGCTTGCCGTCCTTGCTGGCGCCCCATTTGGTCTTGAGCGTCATCGGGTGGCGTTTGCCATGCCCGAGGATGGATTCCTGGCGGCTCCAGACAATCTTGACCGGGCGCTTGAGTCGCATGACCGCCAGCGCCAGCACGATCTGCACGGATAGGTCTTCGCGCCCGCCGAAAGCCCCGCCGATGGCCGGGTAGATGACGCGTACCTGCTCTTTCGGCAGGCCGAGGGCGTGGGCGATCTGTTCCTGGTCGGCGTGCGTCCACTGCCCGGCGCATTCCACCGTGATGCGGCCTTTTTCATCAAAATAAGCCAGCCCGGCCTCCGGCTGAAGGTAGGCGTGCTCCTGGTAGGGCGTATGGTATTCACCTTCGACGATGACATCCGCCTGTGCAAAGGCGGACTCCACGTCACCCTTGCGGATCTTGTCCCAGACGCAGATATTGGAATCGCCTCTCTCCGGGTGGAGGCGCGGCGCATCCGGCTCCAGCGCGGCGGCTGCGTCATAGACGGCGGGTAGATCCTCGTATTCCACCTTGACCAGCTCACGTGCCCTGGCGGCAGTGGCCTCCGTTTCGGCGACGATGGCGGCCACCCGGTCGCCTTCACACCGGACGATGTCAGCCCGAACCATGCCAGTTCCCCCTATTTCTGTTCTTGAAATGGGGGGATGCAAGTGGGGCCCGCACAGCACGGGTTGATCCTGCCACTGCAGGCCGAACTCATTGACCGGGACGTCCGCGGCGGTGAATATGGCTACCACGCCGGGCAGTGCCAGCGCCTGACTGGCGTCGATGCTTAGCACGCGGGCGTGCGGATGGCCGGCGAAGAGGGTTTTCATGTGCAGCATATCCGGGCGGACGAGGTCGCCGGAGTAGAGCGCTGCGCCCGTGGCCTTGGCGCGGGCGTCAATGCGGGGAACGGATTGACCGATAGTGTTTGTCATAGGGTTTTGATACGGGTCATGATATGCACCGTTAGCGCGTATATTTCTTGGGTTTGTAGCCTGTCGGAGGCGCATCCAGTTCGGAATAGCGCGGCGGGCCGACCACCTGGAGCACCGCAACATAAACCAGGGAGCCAATGGCTGTCAACAACAGCATGATGACGAAGAACACGATTACACCCAACCACAGGTTGTCGATGCCCCGGAGGAAAATGGCACCACCCGCCAGGAACGGCACCCGGAAAACCCAGGCGGGAAAATTGACGTACCCCAGCAGCTCAAGCGGGACCAATCCCGTCGCGACCAAAGGCGGAGTCAGGGTGACGGTCAGCCCGAACGTGACCAGCGGGAGGGCAACCATGAGGATGCAACCGTAGCCGCGCCAGAGCGGATTTGCCTGCGGCTTTTGCCTGGTTCTATTTTGGAATTTGTTGTATCTTCCCATCTTTTATTGCCTCTGAGGGCCTTTCAAACAGGTATTTCTCGCGGCTATGCCTTGGCTGCATCTTCGATGGCCTGCACGATCTTGTAATAACCCGTGCAACGGCACAGGTTGCCGGTGATTGCTTGCATGATCTCCTCCTGCCCGGGCTGAGGGCGTTCCTCGAGCAGTTTGGCGGCCGACATGATAAATCCGGGCGTGCAATATCCACACTGCACGGCGCCATCTGCCACAAAGGCCGCCTGGACGGGATGGAGCGCCTGGGGAGGCTGGGCGACGCCGGGCCGGGCGCTGAGGCCTTCGATGGTGACGATCTCTGCCCCGTCTGCCCGCGGCGCGGGCACGAGACAGGCCATGACCGCCTTGCCATCCAGGAACACGGTGCAGGCCCCGCACTCGCCCTCGGCGCAGCCTTCCTTGGTGCCGGTCAGCCCGGCTTCTTCGCGCAGCAGCCGCAGCAGGGACTTTTCGGAGCCACTGGTGAAGATGTACTCGATGCCGTTGATGGTGGTATGGATGGATGCCGGGATAGCTGGCGGAGCGCGTGCAGGCGGGAGTGCGGGCGGCTTCCCCCACAACAGCACCGGAGCTTCCGGGACCTGGGACTGCTCCTGTCCCTCCCGCAGGGCGACCAGGCAGCGCCTTACCAGCACGCTGCACCATGGCCTTGCGGTAAGCAGCCGAGCCGCGGATATCGTCAATCGGGCGGGCGGCCGCGGCGGCCAACTCGGCGGCATGCGCGATCACCTCGCCGGTCAGTTCCTTACCGGCCAGATAGGTCTCGGCTTCCGGGGCGTGGATGATGGTCGGCGCGACGGCCCCCAGCGTGATGACCGCCGATTTAACGGTTGGCAGGCCCTGTGCCGGGCTTGCCGAAAGATCCAAAATGATGGCCGTATTGACCAGCGAAATGGCCTGGGCGCGCCGCAGGCCCAATTTCAGGAAAGTCCCGCGCTGGCCGGTCCGCAGGGCCGGGAAGGCGATATCCACCAGCATTTCGTCGGGCTGCATCACCGTCTTGCGCACGCCGGTGTAGAATTCCTGCAGGGGCACAACCCGCGTGCGCTCTGCCGAGGCCAGCTTCACCCAGGCTCCCAGCGCCACCAGCGGGGTGATGGTATCGTTGGCGGGGCTGGCGGTGATGAGATTCCCGGCCACGGTGGCCCGGTTGCGGATCTGCGGTGCGCCCACCTGCCAGGCCGCACTGACCAGTGGGAAGGCGCGCTCGCGCAGCAGCTTGGAAGATGCCGCGGCGTTGTGCGTCACCAGCGGGCCAAGGTGGATGGTTTCGTCTTTCATCGAGCGTGATGCGGTCCAGGCCCGGCAGGCGCGTGATGTCGATGACCGTCTCGATGCCTTTACGCACGCCGCGCTCGAGTTCGAGCATCAGGTCGGTGGCCCCGGCAACCAGGCGGGCTTTTTCGCGTTTTTCCGCCAGCAAGTGCAGGGTTTCCTCGAGGGTTACGGGGGTGAAGTAATTATTCCACATACTGTTATTAAACCACAAAGTAGCGCAAGATGCCACCTCGCGCTACTTTGAATGGATATACAATTAATGTTGGTCGCCGCTGCCTGTGATGACCTGGTACCGGCGGTCGTAGGTCTCGCCAACCTGGCGGGCCAGGTCGTCGACGGCATGGATGGCGGCCTTGAGGCCATCTCCGCCAATGCCGGCTTCGATATTGTCCATCCCGCTGGAGATCTGGCCGGCCAGTTCGAAGAAGGCGTTGTCGAAGGTGTAGATCTGGGCCAGTTCCTTCTCGTTGATCTTGACGACATCGAAGAAGCCGGAATAACCGTAGGAGGCGTTCTTGATGCGGTCGGAGAAGGTGCGCAGTTTGAGACCTATGTTGTCAACATCGTCGAGGAAATCAAGCTGGCCGGCATCCGCGATATCCTTCTGCAGGCGCGAAGTGCGTGCAACCAGCTCGCTGTACTTCAACGCCACCTGGTCGCGCATGAGTTTGTCGGCCGCGCGGCGGTTGGTCCGCTCCACGTAGCCGCTAAAGCCGGGGACGTAGGACAGGAGTTTCTTGAAGATGTCCTGTCCGCCTGTGACGGTTTCATAAAGATCAGTCATGGTTCCTCCTGAGAGAAAGACGGCAAATGAGATTGTTTTTGATTATACTGCCGATTGCAGCAGATTGAATGCCGTTCAAATAGAAATACGGCTTTCGGAGGAGAAGGTTGTAAAGTATGAAAATTAATCGCTCGAAGAGAAGGTATTATAATGGGGCGAATGCATCCACGGGAATCATAATCCATTTTACAAGGAGAATAAAATGATCGTTACCACCAAGCAACTGTTTCAAGCGGCATACGGCAAGTATGCCATCGGGGCCTATAACATCAACAACCTGGAGCAGACCATGGGCCTGTTCCGCGGCAACATGGACAGCCAGGCTCCTTTCATCATCCAGATCAGCAAGGGCGCCCGTGCATTCACGCACAAGACCATGCTCGAAGGCCTGATCCGCGCGGCTGACCAGGTCTTCCCGGACGCCATCTTCGCTGTCCATCTCGACCACGGCGACGAGGCTACCTGCTACGACTGCATCCAGAGCGGCTTCTACTCCTCGGTCATGATCGACGCCAGCAGCGCAGCCGTTCGAGGACAATATCGCGATCACCAGGCGTGTGGTGGAGGCCGCGCACGCCAAAGGGCATCGTCGTCGAGGCCGAACTCGGCCAGTTGGGCGGCGTGGAAGAGCATGTCAAGGTGGACGAAGCCAATGCCAAGCTGACCGATCCGAACCAGGCCAAAGAGTTCGTCGAAAGGTCCGGCTGCGACTCGCTGGCCTGCGCCATCGGCACCAGCCATGGCGCCTTCAAGTTCTCCGGTTCGCAGGGCCTGCACTTCGAGGTCCTGGCCGAGATCCAGAAGCGCCTGCCGGGCTTCCCGCTGGTCATGCACGGCTCCAGCTCGGTCCCGCAGGAAGAAGTGGCCCGCATCAACGCGGCGGGCGGCAACCTGAAGGGCGCCAAGGGCGTCAATGCGGACGAATTCAGGCGCGCCGCCGAACTGGGCGTGACCAAGATCAATATCGACACGGATGGCCGGCTGGTCTGGACGCGTGTACACCGCGAATTCTTCCGCGACTTCCCGGAGAAGTTCGACCTGCGCGATCCCGGCAAGATCTTCATGGCCGAATACGCCAAGTTTATCGCGCAAAAGAACGAGAAATTGGGCAGCGCCGGGCAGCTCGAAGCGGTCCGCAAGCTGGTGAAATAATGTAGGTAACCAGGTAATTAGGTAATCAGGGATTAGGGTTTGGCCTGATTACCTGTTCACCTGATCCCTGATCACCTTCTTCCACTATGCCTGCCTCTGACCAGGGTGCTTCGCGTAACCGATATATGCTCATCCCGCGCGTACTGATCTTCGTTACGCGCGGGACTTCGGTTCTGTTGCTCAAAGGCGCCCCAAGCAAGCGCATTTGGGCAAACAAATACAACGGGGTCGGCGGACACGTCGAGCCGGGCGAGGACAGCCTGTCCGCTGCCCGGCGTGAGATGCTGGAAGAGACCGGCCTGCAGGCCGACCTGCGGCTGTGTGGCACGGTTGTGGTCGAGACGGGCGAAAACCCCGGGGTCGGGATCTACGTTTTTACCGGCGAGTGCCCGGCTGGGCTGCCCAAGCCCTCCGAAGAAGGGAGCCTGGAGTGGATACCTTTCTCGCAGGTGCCAGGTTTGCCGGCGGTGGAGGACCTGCCGCTTTTTCTGGATCGCATCCGGAAAATGAAGCGCGGCGATCCGCCCTTCTCGGCGCGTTCCTATTATGATGAGGGAGGAAAATTGACTGTGGAATTCGCCGACCAATAAAAATTCCTGATATCCAATTCTCAATTTCCTGGCGTGAATTGAACCAGCTCAAGTGTGCTCTGGATGGGTATGATCAGAGTCCCTTGAAAAGTAGCAGAGGCGATCTGGGCGCGCACCAGCCCAATATATGGTTGATACCACTGGGTTGTGCTGATCTTCAAACTGTTACCGGTCCCGCTATTCAAGTCGGCCGTCATGAAAGTCACAGGCAGGGAATAATCCTGCATGACCTTGAGGGTGCGGGGGAAAGAGCCGGCTGGTGTTGTGACCAATTCCCACGAATTGTTTAAATCAAAAGACAGGTCGATTTGAGTGGAGACCGGGATATACAGGTCGGTATTCCCCATGGGATTTTTGAGGTAAGCCTCATTTTCGGTCAGGTAACCCACCTGCCAGTTCATTACCCAGTTGTTCTGGGTGAGGGATGGATAATTGGGGGCGTAATCGGTGGATAGATGGACCGTATCGATATAATGATCCAGATACTCTGAAAAAAGCATATTCAGGATGTAGAGTGGATAATTTACGATCGCACCGTTCTGGCAGATTATCGAATCCCGGAAGGTAAGGTTGTTCTTTTGGTCTGAATACTCAACCAGGGCAACGATATTCCCCCCCTGCTGTATTCCGAGAGACTTGAAGGTATAAAACGATTCGCCTTTGTCGGTGGTGACCCGATATTTCCAGGTATTGCTCACTCCCAGGGGAACCAGCGGGTTATCACATGGCCCATCCGGAACGGGCGTTGCCGTAGGAGTGGGGGTAATCGTCGGTGAAGCAGTAAAAGTAGGCGTTGGTGTATCGGTTGGTGTTGCGGTGAGGGTTGGCCCTAACAACTGACCCGCACCACAAGCATTCATTAATAAAGATATGATTGCAAATGAAACCAAAGATAAATGTTTCATGATAATTTCCCTTGTTGTTGATGACCTTGGTGACCTCCACTGCCCCTTCCAGGATCAGGTAGAAGGTATCTTCAATGGCGTTTTCATGACAGAGGATCGTCCCGGCGGGATAATTTGTTATCGTGCTGCCGTTGATAAGCTCGGTTACTTCGCCGGGGGGATGCCGGGGAGGGCGTGTGGGATGATCTTGCTGGGGGCGCGGCTCGCGGTCATGGTTTCCCGTGGAGGCGGCCGGTCGATTATGCGCTCTTATAACCGATCTTCCGGAGGAACCCCTTGCGCCAGGCAATGTCATCCTCCCCCTCGATACCTTTCGGGGCGCTGCCGTCCACCACGCCCAGGATGCCGCGGCCCAGTTCCGTCTCGCCGACCAGCACCTCGGTCGGGTTGGCCGTGGCGCAGAAGACCTGGCAGACCTCTGTCACGGCTTTGATCGTGTTCAGCACATTGATGGGGTAATACCCGTCTGCCAGGAAGACAATGAAGGAGTGCCCGGCACCGATGGCCAGGGCATTCTGCTTGGCCAGCGCCATCATCGCCTCATCCGTCCCCGACCAGCGGATCAGGCATTTGCCGGAAGCTTCGCAGAACGCCACGCCAAACTTGATGCCCGGCACGGCGTTGACCAGGGCTTCGTGGATATCCTCGACCGTCTTGATGAAATGCGTTTGCCCGAGGATGAAGTTGACCTCGTCAGGCTTTTCGATTTTGACCGTCTTCAGGTTCATATGCGCCTCCAGGGTACTATATCCTTCTTTCTATATTTATGAACATGGCAGGAAAATGGCAACCCTACCAGGCAATTCCATCTCCTCGACCCGCCCCAAAAATGCCTTTTCCCTTCTTCCTTTTTCCTTATTACCTTCTCCCTTCCCTCCCTCATTTCTTCTCGTAGAACACCAGCAAGGTGCTGCCGTACTTGCGCTGTTCGAACTCCTCCAGGGCCTGCAACTCCAACTGGCGGTATTCACGCGGGTGGATCTGCACGATCACCCAGGCGCCCTCCTCATTCAGCCAGCCGGGGTCGGCATCCAAGAGCAGGAGCGCTTTCCAGGCCATATCCTTGTACTGCGGTGGGGCAATGTACACGTAATCGAACGCCCGGGTGGGGGCGGCCTCCAGCATGGCGAAGGCGTCCCCGCGGCGCACCTCGGCCCGGGCGCTGAAGCCGGTGGCCTGCAGGTTGGCCTGGATGGTCTCGATCGGCGCCCGGTTCAGGTCGGAGAACCGCACGAAGGCGGCGCCCCGGCTGAGCGCTTCGATGCCGATCGCGCCCGTCCCGCCGAACAGGTCCCACCAGGTCGAATCCTGCACGTCCCCCGCCAGGATGTTGAAGAGGGCTTCCTTGACCATATCGGTGACCGGGCGGGTGGTGTCGCCGGGAACATCCCTTAGTTTTCGGCCTTTGGCCGCGCCGGAGATGACGCGCAGGCTCACTTTACGGCCTCCACGCTCTGCCGGGCTGCCAAGATGTTCCCATGCGGGGCGATCACCGGCACCACGCAGCCGGTGCCTAGCAGCAACCGCCGGCCTCCGGTCTGCCGGATGGCATCCGCGGCTTCCTCCCGCACCTGTGCACCATCCCCAAAGACGATGGTCGTCTGGCTGATCCCGCCGCAGAATACTTTTGGGGAGACTTCCGAAGTCTTAACCCCTACGGGGTGCTGCGCGAAGACTTCGGAAGTCTGGGCTTCCGCCAGCGATGGATAGGTCTCGCGGTCGTGCCAGTTGACGATGGGGAAGAGGGACGAGAAATACGGAACAAGGTCAAAGTATATATTCAGGCCGTGCAGATGCAGCAGGTTGCACCACAGGCCGGCGGCAGGGTGGGTGGTCGCCAGGTCGAACGGCAGGCCAAAGGTCTTATATTCATCCAGCGTCATCAGGCCGGCCTGGGCATGTTGGACGGCATAGAAGATCCCATCGATGCCTGTTTCCATGGCGGCTTCCACGAAGCGGCGCGTGGTCTCGGCAATGCTGTTCAACCCTTTCAGCACGGCCTCAGGATGGGCGCGCATGTGCACGATCAGCGCCTCCCCGCCCGCCAGGTTCTTGGCCTGGGCCAGCGGGCTGAAGACCGTCTGGAGCAGCGGTATATCCGGCCCAAGCGCAGCCCGGATCTGGCGGAGGCAGCTTATTTGCCCGGCCAGGTGCGGGGCCCGGCGCGGGTCGAGCACGGGCAGGCCTTCCCAATCCTGCGGCTTCTGGACGACGTGCCGGGTGTAGCGGCGCGTCCCTTCGGTGGAGCCTTCCCAGGCATCCTGCGCGCCCCAATCTTTTATGGTGAATGAGGAAGCCGGGGTGACTTTGACCAGGTCGAAACCGTAGTGCCGCTGGAAGTCCAGCGTGGCGGCTGCCAGCGTCTCGGGGCGCTGGTCGTCCACCGGGAAGTGCCTCCACAGCGCCACCGGCGGGCGGTCCAGACCGGGATCGTTCCTGATACAGGCTTGCATGCGTTCACGCGGGTTAAGCAACATATGGGTGCCCTACCTCTGCATGGATTGGAAGACTTGCAGCCATCCCTGGGCGATGATCTCGGCTCCATAGCCGCCGGGATGGACGATATCCATGTACATATTATCAGAATTTGGGTGGTCTTTATAGATCTGCCAGGCATCCACCAAATAGACTGGTTTCTGCTCCGACTCATAATCGGCCACCATCTTGCGCTGGGCTTCCACCAATTGTTCCAGGCCTTCGTTGAAATCGCAGCGGTGGTCGGTCTCCCAGACGAGTTGGTTGTTCGCGTCGATATGGCTCCAGGGCAGCGTCCCAAGGACCGGCATGGGTGTGATCACAATTACCGGGATGCCCTTGTCGAGCAAAGCATCGATTTGCAGTTGCATGTACTGCTTGTGAATATCGATCATTGCGGTCAGTTTATACTGGAGCAATTTATTGGTAAGAGGGTCGAATATACCCGGGCAGCCGTTCAGATCATTCAATCCCCACCAGAGCGTGACGATATCAGGATAAAACAGCAGCACATTGGCGCGCAGATTTTCGTATCCCCACTGGGCTTTGCGTCCGCCGTAGTTGGAGGTGATGATCAAGTCGGCAGGGTCAAGCTCGGGGCGCAGGACATCCACGATCGAGTATCCCACTCCCCCTTCCTGATCGATTTCGCCCACTTTCAGGACGCTGTCCCCATAGAATACAAGGGTGAGCGGCCTTTCAGTGGGGGTCAGGGTCGGGGTCGGCAGAATGGGAGTTAAAGTATCTGAGGGGGTAAGGGAAGGAGCCGGGGAAGGGGTATGGACAGGGGTGACCGTGGGTGCCACGGCGGGGGAAACTGCACAACTTGCCAGCAATGCGCTGAGCAGCGCTGCAAACAAAAGGTGATGGGTTTTCATAGGGTATCCCACGCGTTAAAACATGCCTGGCTGGCCGCTTTGCTCGCGCAAGCTCGCGTGTAAAGCCTCCTGCAGTTCTTGTGAAAGCGCGGGCAAAATGCGCCGGAATATTCTGAGCATCATCGGTTCGGGGTTGCTCTGGATGATTTCCCGCAGGTAAGCCACCGTTTCGGTCAGGGAAACACGTTCCAGCGCGGCCAGGCAGGCCTGGAAGTCCAACTGTGTCGCCGGCCCCAGCACCAGGATGGCCGGACGCAGGATACGGAACACCGCCGGCAGGTTTTCGAACTGCGGATCCTGCAGCAATGGGATCAGCGCCTGCATGCCCCAGACTTGCAACCCTGGCTGCGAAGATCCCAGCCAACCCTCCAGTATGCTAAAAAAAGCCTCCGGTTTTTCCCGGCGCAGGCGTGCCATGGCATTGGTCAGCAGCGCTATGCGGACTTCCTTATCCGTGGACTGGTTGAGCCAGGTGGGCAGCCGTGCCAGTGCGGAGAGGGCCTGGGCGGATGGGAGGCTGCCCAACAGGAAGGCGGCCAGCCGGCGGGTTTCAAGGGAATTGGCCTCCCAAAGGGCCCCAGCCAGCGTAATGGCTTCACCCGGACGTTCTTCTGCAAGGGGGCACAGCTCGCTCTCGATCTGCCGGAGCACCGGGCGCGGCGTGCGGTACGTGGGCACGGACAGCCGCTGGGCAATCTGTGCGGCGCGCATGGTGCGGTTGGTGTAAAAACCCAGCATCTCGTCCAGGTCGCGCAGGAATGCCCCCGGTTCGCCAAATTTCTCGGCGAGCCGGGCGGCCTGGATTTTGAGGCGGGCAAGTTCAATCGCGGGCATGATGGTGACTATTAGCTTTTAGCGGTTGGCGGTTGGCTGGTGGCTGATGGCCAATTGCTAATTGCCAGGAGTTCTTACCCATTGTACTCGACCGGGGTGACTTTGGCGGCGATCTCTGCAAATAGTACCTGTAAATTCTCCCGGACTTTGGGAATGACCTCCCCGGATGGGATGATGACCTTTTCAGTTGCCTTGCGCAGTTTCATCTCCACCCCGCCCTGGGCCAGGGCGCGTTCGCTGACTGTCAGCCGGATCGGCAACCCGACCAGGTCGGCATCGTTGAACTTGACACCCGGGCTCTCGTCGCGGTCGTCGTAAAGCACTTCGATTCCTGCGGCTTGCAGGTCGGCGTAGAGGCGGCCGGCGGTCTCTTCAGCCTGGGGCGTGCCCTTGCCGCGCAGCAGGACCAGGTGTACCTGGAACGGGGCAACCGTCACCGGCCAGGTCAGGCCGTGCTCGTCGTGATGTTCCTCTGCCACGCAGGCCAGCAGGCGTCCCACCCCGATGCCGTACGAACCCATGATGACCGGTTTGGGCTGTCCGTCCCTGTCGAGGAAAGTGCAGCCGAGCGAATCAGAGTAGCGCGTACCGAGCTTGAAGATATTGCCCACTTCCACGCCGCGCGCCGTCCGCATGGGGCTGCCGCACTCCGGGCAGGCGCTGCCCTCATCCGCTACCGCAATGTCAGTGACGATATCGGCATGGTAATCGCGCGGATAGTTGGTGTTGAGCAGGTGCGTATCGGCCTCATTCGCCCCTGCCGCCAGGTTGGGAGACGAAGCGATGGAATCATCGATAACAACCCTCACCCCCGGCCCCTCCCCCAAGGGGGGAGAGGGAGAGTTTAATGGGGCTCGCAAATCCCGGCACCGCCCCGACCGCCTTGATTTCCTCTTCCGTGGCCGGCCGCAGGTCACGCGCGTGGATGGCATTTGCCAGCTTGGTCTCGTTCAGTTCCATGTCGCCGCGTATCATGGCGAAGATGAATTGTTCTTCGGATCCTGAAGAATTTGCCAGACCTTTACCTCTTCGATCCATCTGACGCTTTTGGCACCTTTGGCAATGTTGCCATGAAGAACACGGCCTTGGCGGTTTTGGATTTCGGCTACACCCAGGAAATTTGCCAGCTCCTCGATCGACTTGCAGGCGGGGGTGAGCACTTTCTGGAGGGGTTTCAGTTCTTCCGGGGCGGCGGGTGCCTTCCGGAAGCGTGCCACCTGGCGGTTGGCGCGGTAATCGCACCGGTCGCATAACAGGAGCGTGTCCTCGCCGATCGGGCTGAGATACATGTATTCGTGGGCCAGCTTGCCGCCCATCATGCCGGTATCGGACCTGACCGCGATCACCGGCAGCCCGCAGCGCTGGTAGATGTTGAAATAAGCCTGGTAATGGGCGCGGTATTGGCTGTCCAGCCCGTCCCAGTCGGCGTCCAGGCTGTAGCTGTCCTTCATGCTGAACTCTCGCACACGGATCAGCCCGGCGCGCGGGCGCGGCTCGTCCCGGAACTTGGTCTGGATGTGGTAGACCAGCCGCGGCAGGTGCTTGTAGGATTGCACCTCGCGACGCACCAAGTCGGCCACCACTTCCTCGTGGGTCATCGCCAGCACCATGTCGCGCCCGTTCCGGTCGCTGAAGCGACCCATCTCCGGCCCGATCTGGTACCAGCGCCCGGTTTCCTTCCACAGGTCGGCCGGCTGGACGACCGGCATGCGAGATCTCCTGCCCACCGATCCTGTCCATCTCCTCGCGCAGGATGGTCTCGATCTTCTGCATCGAGCGTTTGGCGAGGTGCAGGTATACGAAGATGCCCGCTCCGAGCGGGCGGATGAAGCCGGCCCGCATGAGCAGGCTGTGGCTGACGACATCGGCTTCCGCCGGGGCGTCGCGCAGGGTCTGGCCAAAGAGTTGACTGATCTTCATGGCTCATTCCAACAGGTCTAATATGTCTTACAGGTCTGACAAGTCTGACGGGTCGGGACTTGTTCGACCTGTCAGACTTATTGGACTTATGAGACTTAATACGCTCTTGCGAAATACACCTTGTGGGTTGCGTCCCTCCCGCAGACGATGCACTTGCCGGGAGCTACGTCCTGATCGAGCGGGATGCAGCGCGTCGTGGCCTTGGTATCTTCCTTCACCTTCGCCTCGCATTCTTCCGATTCGCACCAGTACGAGTACGCCCAGCCGTTCTGGACGACCTCTTTCAATTCAGTGTAATCCTTCGGGTCGAAGATGTGGCTGTCGCGGAAGGCGGCGGCGCGTTCCAGCAGCGATTCCTGGATATCCACCAGCAGGTCCACCACCCTGGCGGCCAGCCCAGCTTGCGGGACGAAGGACTTGCCGGCTTTGCCGGGCTTACCGTCTCGTACCGGCGTGCCGCCGGTACTCGCGGCACGAACGGTATCCCGCCGGGCCAGGGCGACCGTGCCTTTCTCGATATCCTTGGGCCCGATCTCGATGCGCAGCGGCACGCCGCGCATTTCCCAGTCGTTGAACTTGAATCCGGGCGTCACCTCCCTGCGGTCGTCCACCTTGACACGCACGCCGGCCGCCTTGAGCTCGGCTTCGACCCTCTGGACCGTCTCCAGGACAGCCGTGCTTTCCAGGTCCGATTTGAAGATTGGGATGATAACAGCCTGGAAGGGGGCCAGGCGCGGCGGCAGGACCAGCCCCTGGTCGTCGCCATGTGTCATGATGATGGCACCAATGACCCGCATGCTCAGGCCCCAGGAGGTCGTCCAGGCATATTGCAGGGTGTTGTTCTCGTCCAGGAACTGGATATTGAAGGCCCTGGCGAAGTTCTGCCCCAGGAAGTGCGAGGTGCCCGATTGCAGGGCGCGCGTATCGCCCATCATCGCCTCGATCGTTGTGGACATGTTGGCCCCGGCGAACTTCTCGCTTTGCGACTTGACGCCCTGGATGACCGGCAGCGCCCCTTCCTTGATGGCGAAATCGGCGTAGACCCCCAGCATGCGCATGGTTTCTGCGCGGGCTTCCTGCTCGCTGGCATGGGCGGTGTGGCCTTCCTGCCAGTAGAATTCCAGCGTGCGCAGGAACAGGCGCGTGCGCAGTTCCCAGCGCACCACGTTGCCCCACTGGTTGATCAGCACCGGCAGGTCGCGGTAGCTCTTGATCCACTTCGAGTACATGTAGCCGATGATGGTCTCGGAGGTGGGGCGCACCACCAGCGGCTCTTCCAGCTTTTCACCGCCGCCGATGGTCACCACGGCCAGTTCGGGCGAGAAGCCTTCCACGTGTTCCTTCTCTTTTTCAAGGAACGACATCGGGATGAAGAGCGGGAAGGCTGCGTTGACGTGGCCGGTCTCCTTGAAGCGCCGGTCGAGCGCCTGCTGGATGTTTTCCCACAGCGCCCAGCCGTACGGGCGCACGACCATGCAGCCGCGCACCGGGGCATAGTCGGCCATCTCGGCGCGCTGGACGATCTGGTTGTACCATTCGGAGAAATCAACATTGCGGGGGGTGAGTTTTTCGTCGGACATTCTATTTACTCCATTGTGAAATTCTTATTTGCCTATGGGATGGGCGGAAATCCCGGCATAATTGTCAACCGTAGCTATGGTTTTAACGCCATAATAAGCTGCAGCGCATTCGTTTACCCAGTTGTTGGCTTCATAATGTAATTCGGTAATTCCATAAACGCTGTCAAATGCCGGCGCGATCACATTCTCGATCCCGGCTGCTTTTTCCTTCAATATCAATGCCTGGCGTAGGTCCCAGGCCTGGGCGCGTCCCTGGTAAGCCGGTAACTTATCATAAACACGCGGTGTCAGATGCGAACCATATAAACACATAACACCAACCCGAGCAAGCCCTGGAGAATAATGGAAGAACGCGCTGAAAATACATTTGGCCGGAAGGCGGATAATAATTCAGCGATTTTCCAGCCAATGATGAAAAGACAGGCGCATAAAGTGAATTGCTGCCGGAAGGAGGGCGCGATCCCCCGGATAATGGAACGTGGCGTACATGGATGGCATCATGGTTGTCACGGAAAGTGCATATAAGATCAAAATGCACGACCAAAATTTCCACGCAGAGGTCTTTGATTTTCAATCCATCCTTGGCGCCGTGGCCAAGGCTGGCGAAGAAACCCAATAAGATGATGACCAGGTAAGGCAGCGGAGTGCCTTTCAGCGCCAGCCAGATAAACCCGGCCCCATAGGTAAGGGATTGGCGGATCAAGGTGATCAGGTCGGGATGGTAAAAGACTGCCCTGTTTTGAAGTTTGCCGGGCAAATGGCCATGACTACCAGGGAAAGCGCAACCGCGCCGGTCAGTACCAGCGCCGGCCGGATGGCATTCCTGGCAAGCAGTGGATCTTTTCCGGTAGATCAACGCCCAGCCCAACAGCAAGCCCCAGCAGGCGAATTGCCAGAGCCCGGTCGTCTCGGAAAGCCCGCCTGCAAAAAATGCCAGCAGCCCCAATCCGATCGCGTAAGGGACTCTGAATTTTGGACGATCTGGCAATGGCGATCAGGCATCCGAAAAGGAAGGTCGCCAAAACCAGCGGAGTTAAGTATGTCTGCATGGCAGACAGCCAGAAAAGGATTTGATATTGGTTGCAGGCGCCAGGTATAAAGTAAAGAAAACGATCGTCAATGCTGCGATAATGGCAGCCAGATAGGCTGTCCTGGAATAAAGGACTTGCTGCAGTTGGTAAAAAACAAAGAACAGGCTGGCGAACCAGGCGATCATCTCCAGGGACGGAAGCACAGGCACTGTTTTCGGCCCACCCGATAATTCGACCAGGCTGTGGAGGATTGTCAATGAATACCGGTCCGAGTTAAATTCGTTGGTATGAATATAGGATTGGATTTGCATGTTCCAGAATCCCAGGTCGCGGACTTTATACCCATAACAATAATCATCCTGGGCATAGCGTGAATAGGTTCCCTTTAATCCATAAATTGATAACAGCCCGATGAATATGAAAACCAAGAGCAAGGATACTATTTGCGGAATTCTGCCATACAGAGGTGTTTTTTTCATGCGCAATTTCCGTTGTACGATCTATCTGGAAACAAGTTCACTTGCCTCGTAAATTGTCCGGGCAAATGTGATCAAATTCTCCTGGTCATGGGATGAGTATACATGGCAAATTCCCGGTTGGAATGTTTCCAGGACATTCTTCCAACCTTCCCCGACCAGAATGAGCGGTTTATGCGGGATCGAATTCACGATCATCAGGTTCCAGGTCAGGGCGATCTCAGTCAGCGTGCCGGGGCCACCCGGCAGGGCGATGGCCGCATCGCAGGCCAGGATGAGTTCGTTCAGGCGCTCCTGCAGGGTGGCAAATGGCGTTCCTCCTTCACCCAGGCGTTGGCACGCGTGCCGCGCCAGGCTTCGATGTCCGCACAGGTCACGCCGATGACGTGCCCGCCGGCCTCGTTGGCGCCCCGGCTGACGGCTTCCATCGTGCCCATGTAGCCGCCGGTCAGGACGGTGTGCCCGGCCAATGCGAGCAATTTGCCGAGTTCATAGGCCTCTGCATAAGCCGGGGAGCCGGGTTTGGGTTGGGAACCGCCGAAGATGGTGATGTTCATTGTCAGTTCCTTTATTCGTGTCACATCCTACCCGTAGGTATTCGGTGTTAAGACATCCCATTTGCGGGATGCGTTGGTTTCCAGTTTCTTCAGGATTGCCTGTTCCAGGTCGATCCCGGAGACGGAGGCCAATTGTAAGAGATATAAGGCCACGTCGGCCAGTTCGCTGGCAAATTCGTCCCTGTCTTTCAGGTCATCCTGCCATTGGAAGTGCTCGAGTACTTCGTTGGCTTCCAGCGAGAGCGAGATGGCCAGGTTGCGCGGCGTCTGCGGACGGCGGCTGCCCGGTTCGTACCAGCCTTTGGAGCGGACGAAGGCGTGCATGTGTTCGGTCAATTCTTTGATATCCATCAAGGTACCCGATAATTTCTGCAGTCCGTACTTCTTAGTGATGATTAGTGTGGATTAGTGGATAAAAGAACGGCTCCTCAGGTCTGGGAGCCGCCGGTGTGCGTGCCGAACTGAACCTTTCCAGACCTGGAAGATTTTTACGTGGCAGGGGCCGGGAGCGGGTTCAATTTCATGGCGCAGATTATACCCGATTCTGGACTACACCAACGGCCTCAGTATGAGCACCCGGCGCTTTCCCAGTTGGAACTTTTCCAGCCGCTTATACTTTTCGTGGGCGATCTTTTGCTTTTTATCCGATGCCACCGCCACCAGGCTTTGCGGGGATAAAAATGCCAGAAGCGCCTCCAGCATGGCCCGGGCCGGGTCGGACGTCCGGGCGTCCTCCCATTGGGAATGTTCGCCGTAAGGGATGTCGGTGAAAACCAGGTCAATGAAGGTGTCTTGCAGCCCTTTCCGCAGGCTGGCGGCGTCGGTGGCGTCCGCCCGAAAGACATGCGTCTGGATCGGGCGGACTGCGGAAAGTCGTTTCACCTGTTCCCGCATCCGGTTTAGGCTCTCCAGTGCCCCCTTATGGGATTCCTTGCCGTACAGGCGCAGCATGGCAGCAATCTCCCGGCTCCTCCTCTCCATCCCGCCCGGCGTGAGCAGGCCCAGGTTCCGTTCGGCCAATTGGACGGCTTTTTCGTTGATGTCCGAGCAGATCACCCGGCAGACCGAATCCCAGTGCAGGTAAGCGATCACGCTGAGATGGTAAGCCGCCCCGCAGCACGGGTCGCAGATAGTACAGGGCGCACTGCCTTTCCCGCGCAGTGCCAGGCAGCGCTGGTAAATCTCGCTCGCCAGCCGCACCGGGAAGGCCGGGTGCCCCGGCAGGCTGTAAAACACCTGCCCGCTGGCCAGGTCTGTGTAGTTGGCGCGCTCCGTAGCAAATTTGTATTCCATATGCTTAAAAGTATAGCATAACTGGCAAACGTAAGCAGAATACGATCTTGGTTCACCTTGGTCAAAAATTCATATTTTTATCGGTTATCGATCTGGTGCGATATCCAATCGGTCGAGCTCGCGGGTCAGGAGAGAAATTGTTTCGGGGATCAAGACCTTGCGGATCTGTTGGAACTGGCTGGAAGGTAAAAGTGTGTTTAGGTCTTCGTTGATGATCGTTTGGGTTACTTTAGCCTTGACGAATTCGATCATCTTCGCAAAATAATCTTTTACCTCCAGCCCGGTCCTCTCGGAAATGATCGCTGCATGATAGGCGTACCCGTGAGTCAGAAAATAGTGGATGTCATAGATGTCCCTGCCGGCAATGCTGCGGTGCAGGGCGTAACGATCCATCACGGTCACCAGTTTATTGGCAACCATGCTTTCCAAGGTCTGGCTGTTCATGACCCGGTCTATTTCCGAAAAGTATTGGATCTTATATCGGTTGGCTTTTACTGGAGGACTGTTGGCGCGGACTTTTATGGTATTTCGCTTGCCGGGAGCGTTCGGGTAGCGCAATTGAAAAAATAAAACGGTATCGAATTCCCCACTGATTTTTAAACCCAAATTATTAAATGCATTGTGAAATTCCTCTCGTAAAACCGTTTCATCGGCTTTGGGTAGGACATCAAAATCCAAATCCACGGAGAACCGGTCCAAATATCCCAACATGGCGGCGCAGGAGCCCCCCTTAAATGCTAACTGGTGCGCCAGGGTGGGCTGGTCGATGATTTCGATCAGCAATCGGTTGAGCTGGGATTTGTGCAAGATGTCTTCGGATCTGAGGTTCAGCATGGATAGCCGATCTCCTTTTGGATCGATTTAACACTGTCCATATCCAAGCTGCCAGGCATATCGAAATGATATTTGGGGTTGAAATACAGCATATCCGCTGCCGCCCGTTCAGGAGTGGCTATGAAAACGCCCTTTAGGTTAATGATACCGGCCGGGTTATACAGATATTCGTCCTTCAGTTGCCGGAAAAGGAACGATTGGGATTCCACCCTCACCTTTTTGGAGATATTGCTGACAAAAGTGGTTGCCAAGGTTACTTGGCTGATGACCCCGGCTTGCGCCAGCACTGATTCGGTACTCAGGTACGTGTACCGGTGGATAATGGCTTTGCCGAGTTCCAGAGAGTCCAGGGCGGGTAGGGGAACGGTGGAGTATAATCCTTTATAGATGGGGAAAAGGATGCCCTTATCAATGTACCGCGAAATGGTCATATACAAGTTATGCTTGTTAGTAATCCCCCACAGGATGGCCAGGTCATTGGTGTGGAAGAATATTGTGATCGAGCTGAATAAGTTCACTTAACCTATACATATATATATAGGATAATATAACAATCTTTGGTTGTCAAGAGAAAACTGCTCATTTTTCAGGCGAAAATCCCGTAAGAAATGATTTGGTTTCTTGCTCCCATTCCCAAGTCAATAGATTCCGTAATCTCAGGCCCACTGCTCTCTACCTATTCCCCAATCCCTGCTCTCTATTCTCTCTTCTTTGCTATATAATCAAAGTACCAACCATGCCTGATACACTGAACGATCCGAAATTCGCTCTCGACCGGAGCCTGCCACTTGAACAGGTACAACTCCTGCGCAAGGTTGCAGACGTGGCGGCGGCGCGCCAGGTGCCGCTCTACCTGGTCGGCGGGTTCGTGCGTGACCTGCTGCTGGGCCAACCCGCCACCGACTTTGACCTGGTGGTCGAGGGCGATGCCATTGCTCTTGCCCGGGCACTGGCTGCGCAATACGGCGGACGCGTGACGGCCCACCCCCGCTTCGGGACGGCGCAGTGGTTCCTGTCCGGTGCCAGCGGCCATGCCCTTGACCTCATCTCCACCCGCTCCGAGACCTATGACCACCCCGGCGCCCTTCCGACCGTGAGCCCCGGCCTCCTGGCCGGTGACCTGGCCCGGCGTGATTTCACCATCAACACCCTGGCCCTGCGCCTGGATGGGGAGCACTGGGGCGAACTGCGTGATGACTGGCATGGCCTGGAGGACTTGCAACAACGCCTGGTGCGTGTCCTCCATCCCCAATCCTTCATCGATGATCCTACCCGCTTGTTCCGGCTCGTCCGGTACGAACAGCGCTACGGCTTCCGCATCGCCCCCGAAACATTGTCCCTTATCCCTCCGGCGCGCCCGCTGATCGGTTCCCTCTCGGCCGAGCGCCTGCGGCATGAATTGGACCTGGTCCTGCAGGAAGAGCAAGCCGCATCCATGCTCGCCCGCCTGTCCGAGCTGGGACTATTACAGCCAGCCCATCCGTTGCTGGCGTGGAATGAGGCCATCCGGGAACGCTTTATCAATGGGTTGCGCCTCGCCCGGGAATCCTCCATCATGTCCATCCCACCTTCCGCAGGCGGGAGCTTCGCTCGGCTGGCATTTCTGGCTGCTGGACCTCCCTTCGACGGGCATCCAAAGCATCGAGCAGCGCCTGCATTTCCATGCAAACTTGCTCGCCTCGCTCCTGGCTGCCTCGGCCCTGTTCGCCGGTTTGCCAGTCCTGGTGGGCGCGCAGGGAATGAAACCCAGCCAGTGCGTGGCCCGGCTCGAAGGATTACCACTCAGCGCGGTCTACGCCGTCTTCCTGTCCATTCCGGATGGGGCGGCCCGCCGGAATCTACACGCTTACCTGCATATCTGGCGAAATGTTAGACCGAAGACGAACGGTTACGACCTGATCGAACGCGGCCTGCCGGCCGGGCCGCGCTACCAGCAGGTCCTGGAGCGCCTGCGCCAGGCCTGGCTGGATGGAGAAGTGACTACAGAACGGGAAGAGATTAATTTACTGGATTCTTTGATGGACTTGGATTAGAATAGAATTAAAATAAACATCCGTCGTGGGCCATAGGTCTTCACCTCCTTAAGGAATAGTTTCCAGAAAGAAGTGGAATGGTGGATAATAGTTCTGGTTCGCCTCATCGAGTTAGTCACGCGGTTGGTCTTATCTTCCAGTTATTAAAAAAGCCTTCTATACAGATCGGCCTGGGCGTCATTGTCCTGCTCCTGTTGGGAGGCTTTACGTTTGCAGTCTACCGGACGCAGGTCCCCCCGCCTCAACCCATCCAATTCCCACACGATAAGCACATCGCCCTGGGGATCCAGTGCCTGTACTGCCATCCGGGCGCCCTGCGGGGACAGGAACCGGGTCTGCCGACCGAATCCAAGTGTTATGCCTGCCACGAACAGGTCGCCAAGACCAGCCCCGAACTGACCAAGCTGGACACGTATATCAAGAACAACCAGCCCATTGTGTGGACTCCGGTGGCGATACTGCCTGACTTCGTCTATTACAGCCACCGCCCGCACATTGCGGCCGGCCTCCACTGTGAGAATTGCCATGGCGAGGTCGGCACGATGACGCTGGCCCAGCCGCAAAAGATGAATATGGGCTGGTGCCTGGGCTGTCACCGCAGCATGTACAAAAATGATCCCGTCATGTTGACCAAACTAACCGATTGCGTCACGTGCCATAAATGACCGGGCCTGAAAGGAACGGAGCATGAGCAGATTATCCCGGCGAGATTTCCTTAAAATTTCCGGAGCAGGCATTGCAGCGGCCATCCTGACCGGCTGCGGCCCGCTTTCCCGCTATGTCACGCGCGAGCCCTATACCCAGATGCCGGAATATTCCTATAACGGCATCAGCACGTATTATGCCACCACCTGCCGGGAGTGCCCGGCCGGCTGCGGGACGGTCGTCCGCACCATGCAGGGGCGCGCCCTGAAGGTCGAAGGCAACCCGAATCATCCGGTCAGCCTGGGGAAGACCTGCGCGCGTGGCCAGGTGGCGCTGGAAGGCCTGTATAACCCGGACCGCATCCAGCACCCGGGCAAACAGGCGCAGCGCGGCAGTAGTACGTTGACTACAGTGACCTGGGATAATGCCATTAAAGTTGTCGCTGACGCCCTCAGCAAGAACAAGCCTGGGGAAATTGCCTTCCTGCTCGGCCTCACCTCCGACCACCTGGCCGATCTCTTTTCAGCGATAACCACCTCGCTGGGAGCCCCGGCCCCGCTGCGCTACAGCGCCTTTGAGACATTTGAGGGACGTGCCACGCTGGGAGCGGCCGCCAGCCAGGTATTTGGCACGTTTGACCTCCCATTTTTTGATCTTGCCAATGCCGATGTGACCTTCTCCTTCGGCGCGAATTTCCTCGAAACCTATCTTTCCCCGGTGGCCTATGCGCGCGGCTTTGCAACCATGCGCCAGGGCCATGCCGGGAAACGCGGCTACCTGGTGCAGTTCGAGCCGCGCATGTCGCAGACGGCGGTCGTGGCGGACGAATGGGTCCCGGTCGCGCCCGGCACCCAGGGCCTGGTGGCGCTCGCCATCGGGCGGCTGGTTGCGGAACTCCGCGCGGCGGGTGTCCCGAGCGCCTACTCGAATGTGGATGTGCCCGGGATCGCCAAAGCCAGCGGGGTCAGCGAATCTGACCTGCGCCGTCTTGCCGGCATCTTCTCGGCAGCCGGGCACGCACTGGCGTTCCCGGGCGGATCGGCGCTCACCGCCAGTAATGGCTGGGAGGCCGGCCAGGCCATCCTGACCTTGAATGCCCTCGTGAATAACCTCGGCCAGCCCGGCGGAGTCTTCCTGACCCCCAGTCTGCCGGTCAACCCTGCCAATCCCACCACACCGGATACGCTCGCAGCCATCCGGGATCTTATCCAGCGTATGAACAGCGGCAGCGTCAAGGTGCTCTTCATCCATGGCGTCAATCCGGTCTTCGAGCTTCCGCCTGCCTTGGGCTTTGCGCAGGCCCTCAGCAAGGTGCCCCTGGTGATTTCCTTTGCCTCCTTCCCGGATGAAACCGCCAGGCAGGCCGATTACGTCTTTCCCGATCATACCGGCCTCGAATCCTGGGGCTACCAGAAGGTCATTACCGGTGCGGATCGCCCGGTCATCTCCGGCCTGCAGCCGGTGGTGGCCCCGTTCTATGACACAAAGGCCACTGCGGATGTTTTCCTGGCCGCCATCCAGGCCATCGGTGGGGACCTGGCAACTGCCATACCATCCACGGACGAAGTCGCCTACCTGCAGCAGTCCCTGCAGGGTCTCGTCACGGAAGAGGGCTTTTACAATGCCCAGGATATTGATTCATTCTGGCTGTTCTGGCAGCAAAATGGCGGCTGGTGGGATGCCACGCCCGGCCTGGGCAGCCCGGTTTCTCTGAATGGCATTTATGCCAGCCTGGGTCAAACAGCCCCCGTATTCGATGGGGATGGGGATTTTTACTTGATGCCTTTCTTCTCCACGCTCTTGAGCGACGGCAGCGGCGCCAATCGACCCCGGCTGCAGGAAACGCCCGATCCAACCACCACGGTGGTCTGGAATACCTGGGTGGAGATCAACCCGGCTACCGCCGATAAGTTGGGCCTCGCGGACGATGACGTGGTCAAGGTCACCAGTCCTTTTGGGGAACTGGAAGCTTCGGTCTACCGCTATCCGGCCATCCGTCCCGATACGGTCGCCATCCCGTTCGGTCAGGGCCATACTGCCTATGGCCGCTATGCCCAGAACCGGGGCGCCAACCTGGCCGGGCTGCTTGGCGTCCGCCCTAACGAGGCCGGGGACCTGGCATTAACCTCGGTCAAGGTCAAATTGGTCAAGACCGGCCGGGTGCAACCACTGGCGCGCTTCGAAAGCCAGCTTGGCGTATACGGACAACCCGGAGTAATGGTAACACCGGAAACACCCTAGGAGTTTAACATGTCTGGAGCGAACAGCGAAAACCCCGCGCCCATCTGGGGCATGGTGATCGACCAGGACCTCTGCATGGGCTGCCAGGCCTGCGTGACCGCCTGCGCCGTGGAAAATAACAGTCCCATCGTCGGCGAGGCGGATGTCGCCTACGGGCGCAGCATGCAGTGGATCCATACCGAGCGTTTCTGGAGCGGACAGTATCCGGCGGTATCCACCGGTTTCCAGCCCATCCTTTGCCAGCAGTGCGGGAATGCCCCCTGCGAGCCGGTCTGCCCGGTCTACGCCTCGGTGCATTCCGAATCGGAACAGATCAACCTGCAGGTCTACAACCGCTGTGTCGGCACCCGCTATTGCGGCAATAACTGTCCCTACCAGGTGCGCGTTTTCAACTGGCGCGATTGGCCACGGCCGGCGCCTTTGAACAACCAGCTCAATCCGGATGTGACCGTCAGAAGGCGCGGCATCATGGAGAAATGCATGTTCTGCATCCAGCGCATCCGC
Source organism: uncultured Chloroflexia bacterium (assembly GCA_963746015.1). Classification (GTDB taxonomy): domain Bacteria; phylum Chloroflexota; class Anaerolineae; order Anaerolineales; family Villigracilaceae; genus UBA877. The sequence continues at coordinate 315,705 of CAVUZS010000002.1, read as the reverse complement.
CGGGCCGAGGATACCGCCCATTCGGAAAACCGGCATGTCCGGGACGGCGAAGTTGTCCCAGCCTGTGCGCAGGCCTGCCCGGCCTATGCCATTACTTTTGGCCGCCTGGATGACCCGCAGAGCCGGGTCAGTAAGCTGGCAAAAGATGGCCGCGCCTATATTTTGCTGGAAGACCTTGGCACCCTACCCAGGATCACCTACCTAAAGGGAGATTCAAACCATGGCAACAACGGCTGAATCTATTGCAATGCCTGATGTACCCGCCAGCGAAGCCGGAGACCTGCGCGAACACCTGATGTTCGACCCACGCCCGAGCGGCGAAATGAACGCCATGGTGCTGGAGTCGATGCACAAGACCAGCAAAAAGTTCTGGGGCGTGGTGATCTTCCTGGTGCTCACGGTCGCCTTTGCCCTGGTGGGCGCGTGGGGCTATATGATCGCCAACGGGATGGGTGTCACCGGCCTGACCCGCCCGGTCTACTGGGGAATCTTCATCACCGACACCGTCTTCTGGATCGGCATCAGCCACGCCGGCACCTTTATTTCGGCCCTGCTGCGGGTGATGAAGTACGAGATCCGCCGCCCCTTCACGCGGGCCGCCGAATTGATGACCACCTTCGGGCTGATCCAGGCTGCTCTCAGCATTTTCATGCACCTGGGGCGCGTCTGGCTCTTTTACTGGCTGATCCCCTATCCCAGCGAACGCACTATCTGGCCGGATATGCACTCGCCTCTGATGTGGGATTTCATGGCGATCACCACGTATGTCCTTGCCAGCACGATGTACCTGTTCCTGCCTCTCCTGCCCGACCTGGCGATGGCGCGCGACCGCTCGACCGGTTGGCGAAAGACCTTTTACCGGATCATTGCCCTGGGCTTCCGCGGCAACGAGGCCGAATGGAAGCACTTGAAGTCGGCCATGAACATCTTCGCATTTGCCATCATCCCGGTCATGTTCTCCGTCCATACCGTCGTGTCCTGGGATTTCGCCATGGCAACCCGGCCCGGTTGGGATTCCTCCATCTTTGGCCCGTACTTTGTGATCGGTGCGCTTCTTTCCGGCATCGCCGCCGTGATGATCGTCCTGTTCATGATCCGCTCGACCATGGCGAATATGAAATACTTCCTGCGGCCGGAGCATTTCGATTTCCTGGGAAAATTGCTCCTGATCGTTTCGATGACGTGGGCCTACTTCTTCTTTAACGATTACCTGGTGCCGTGGTACGGCGGGGATAAATGGGAAAAGCTCCTGCAGGGTTTTCACGAAAACGGGCCCCTGGCCTATGTGTGGGTCTCCATGATAATCTGCAATGTCCTCATCCCATGGGCAATTCTCTGGAATAAGAAATGGCGGCGAAAACCCTGGCTGATGCTGATCGTGGGCATCCTGGTCAATGTCGGCATGTGGATCGAACGGTACATCATCATCCCAGGTTCCCTCACCATCACCCGCATGCCGTTCACCTGGCGCGAGTACAAGCCTTCCATTGAGGTTCCCCTCGCCATCGGCACCCTGGCTTTATTCTTGCTTCTTTATATGCTGGCCTCGCGCTTGATCCCGTTGGTGCCGGTCTGGGAAGTCCAGGAGGGTCAGAGCGCCCACATCCTGCGCAAGGTTGGGAAGGCTTCGATACCGTCGGTTGGCGATATCGATTGAGAGGAAGGGTGCAGTATGGCTGATTCACTGACACTTTTGGCTCTTTTTGGCGAGATCGAATCGGCTGTGAATGGGATCGATAAGCTGCATTCAATGGGTATTTTGGATAAGGAAATGGATGTCATCTCCGGCATCCCATTCAACCACGAGGTCTTGGGCCGGCCGAAAGTCTCCACATTCGTCCCCCGCCTGGCAATGGGCGGCGCCTTTGTCGGGATGCTGGCGGCCCTCTTCCTGATCTTCGGGATCCCGGGCCTGTTTCCGCTGCATGTCGGCGGCCAGCCCGTCTTCCCGATCCCGCCTTTTATTATTGTTGCATTCGAGATGACCATGCTGGGGCTGATGGGTACGGCCTTCGTGGGGCTGTTCCTGGCCGGCCGTTTTCCCGCCTATGAACCGGTCATATACGTCCCGGAGATCAGCGATGGCAAGATTGCCGTGGTCTTTCCCTGCACGGCCGATATGCAGGCGCAATTTGAAGAAGCCATGCGCTCCCTGGGCGCGGAGCAGGTCAGACTGATGGAGGCAGAGCCGCTATGAACGCTGCTTTTAAACGATTGACCATCGCCGGGCTGGTCGTGTTGATCGGCCTGGTGGTCATCGAGATGTTTGCGTATGATGTGATCAAGGTCAGTTGGGTCACTTTCATGCAGATCCAGCCGGCCTTCCAACCCATGCACGACCCCCTGCCGGTCCCGACGGATGCGATCCCGGCGGATGGCGTTGCTTATAGCCTGGCATTGGGCGTGCCGTCGAACCCGGTGCCGGCCGACCAGGTCTCCATCGCCCGCGGGGCCGAGTTGTTCAAGATCAATTGCGTTCTATGCCATGGCGCGGGGGGAAGGGGGATGGCCCGGTCGCCTCCAAGTTGGAGAACAAACCTTTCGACCTGACCAGTTTCCCGATCCATTCGTTCAGCGATGGTGGCATATTCTTTGTCATTTCCAGCGGCGTGCCCGGGAAGATGCCCGCCTTGAACGAGAACCTGACCGTGCGCGAGCGCTGGGACGTGGTGAATTTCGTAAGGACGCTGAAGTGAGAACTGCCAATTCTCACCGCGAAGAAAGGAAGAACGCGAAGTTTTTTAAGGAATCTTCGCACCTGCACCTGCGGTACGCCGTCCTGCGTACGGTGCAGGGCTGGCGCAGACAAGGGTGTCTGTGCTGAGGAGGAATGATCTTTATGTTACGCCATTTTAAGGCAACGGTGCTCATTCTCGGGTTCGTCCTGGTGGCCCTGGTAGTAATATTCGCAGGATCGTTATACGTTGGGGCCTGCAGCTTTCGCAATAATTGCCTCGTGCCCGGCAGAGCCAGGCTGGCCCATACCCCCATTCCCACCCTGGTCCCTGCCACGATGGAGGCAAATGCCGTTTCATTCCCGTATTCCTCCAGCCCGGAAAACTGTACGGTAAATGCCGTAACGCTCCTATCTGCCTGGGTCAAGGCCGGCTCTCCGGAGACCCAACCGTTCTCATTTACCGATGCGAACAACATTGCCTGCCAGGCCACCTTTGCAGATGTGCAGGGACTCTTTACCCAATCCAACCTCTGGTATCCGGGCGCTTTGGCCTGCACGGACTGCCATAATGCCAACCTGAATCCCGAATCATCTTTTGGCCTGGACCTGAGCAGTTACGCCGGGGTCAAGGCGGGTTCGCACCGGGCAGCCGGAAGCCCCAATGGCAAGGACATTCTGGGCGCGGGGAACTGGCAGCAGTCCATCTTGAACCAGGTCCTGTTCGTGCTCAAGCAGGAGCCGAATGGCCATCCGGCCGATGTTTTGACCGCAACCGGGCCGACCGTCCTGGCCGGGCTGCCGCTCAGTGTGGTAAATGCCACGCCCACCCCGTCCAATGCGCCTCCGGAGATCGCCCTTCCAAGCAATCCCGGGGGGCCTGGGACGGCTGTGAACCTGAAGGGTGATGCGACGGCTGGGAAGCAGATCTTTATCGACAATTGCCAGATGTGCCACGGGCCGGAAGGCCAGGGCAATGTGTTGAATCCCGGCAGCGATGACGGCACCGTGCCACCGTTGAACCCGATCGACCCGACCATCGCCAATCCGGATTACCAAACCTTTGCGAACAACGCCGATCTTTTCATCCAGAATGGCTCAACCCCCTCCGGCCCCAACCCCTCCCGCCTTATGCCTCCCTGGGGAGCTGGGAACGGCCTGTCCCAGCAGCAGATCGCGGATGTCATCGCCTACATTGTCAGCTTGAACAAGTGACCCTTCGGTCCATCACGGATAACAAAAACTGGCAGTTCATGCACCTGCCAGTTTTTCATTTACTAGGTGTTCTACGTTTTATCAGCCATATCCACTGTGGGACTCTACTGTGGATTTCGACGGAAAAGTCCCAGGGGCTTTTTCAAGAAACCATAGCCGATCAAGAGCGCCGAAGTTTCAAGGCCGATATACACCGAGGCTACCATGGCAAGGCCCTTTAGATTCGGCCCTGTCCCTGCATCCGTTGATTCGCCCAGGACGAGGAAGAACCCCACCAGGACGCCCAGTAGAACAACAAAGATTACCTGGTATTTGTATTCATTTATCCAACCCAAAAGCGTGACAGCTCCATGCTGGTTAGTTTCAGTTTGATATGGCATTAAGGCCATCCCCAGGGCCCACATTGATGCGAACAATAGTGTCGCGCCAACCAGGACGGTAAACAACTCTCCGGGCATGCTTTTTCGTAAGGATTCCGGATAAAAGGCCAGGATGATAATCATTGCTAAAGAAACAAGAACTGCCCTTCCCCATAAATTCGGAATGGCTTGTAAACTTGTCCCTTGAACAGGGCGATGCGCAAGCCCGCCTGCAAGGATGGCAAAGAGAAGCATACCGCCGAGCAGCGCGGCAAGTATATATCCTGCCGGCGATCCGGTCCACACGGATGGGGTGCGTACCATCGCCACGATGTTACTGGCAAGCGTTACGACTACCGCCAGGGTCACCAGCATTTGTGTCCGGGCGAGAAACATTTTTTGTTCCTCCGACGGTCCACTTTTGCCATATGGTCGAAAAGCACGAAAAAAAGAAAGAACACCAAGCAACGCCGCGGCTTGTATGCCGAATGACCCGACCGCGTCGTAAGGGTCATTGGCAAAAGCGTTAACCGCTGAAAGAGCGGCATCGTGCTTGGCAGCCATAAAGAAAAAATAGAACACTACAGCCAGCACAAGGATGATTAATGCATTGATTTTGAATTTATTAGGCATACCTGTCCTTCTCTGCTTGGAGAATTCGCGTTGAACCGCTAATACTTAAACACCGCCGGTAGAATTTTTGAGACACGGGTAATCCGCTCTATTCCGCTTTTTGTCTTTCTCTTGTTACCGTACATTTTTCAAATCGGATACCCATCCGACGAACGGAACGCAAAGGATGCGAATAAAAACCTTAAAATATTCGTGGAATTCGTTTATTTGTGCAATTCGTGTTGAGAATCGCCTGCTTGAACATACCCGCACGATGGAAAGCCTATATAAAAAAAGTCATTCCAAACAACCAGGCAATGGTGGAGAAGAATACTACCCATTCCAGGGTTGGAAAGGCCCAGAAGCGCGGGCGCTCCGGCTCCTGTTCCGGGTCGAGCAGCTCATCCGCTTTTCGCTCTCTTTTCTGGAACACCGGCAGGGTCAGGAAGCTTCCGTATGCCAGGAACGCCAGTACGCTCAGGAAGTTGGCAGCCTGTGGGATGACCGCCCGGCCGGCTGGCTGGAAGATGATCGCCAATCCGTAGAAAAGGACCATCAGCATGCCAGCGCGGAAATAGGTGGAGGCAGCCAGCACGTGGAGTTTCATGTTGTTCATCGGGAAGACCCCCACCGCTGCCACTCCCAGCACCGAAATGATTCCGGCTGCCGTTCCCAGCCAGCCGGTAAGACTGCCAAACGCCATTCCCAGGCCGATGGTATAGGGCAGGAGCACCAGTCCCCCCAGGATAAGGCCGGTGTTGAAGAACCAGGCTGCGCGTGAAACTCCCACTTCGCCGAGTTCGGAGATGAAATGGTTGAGCAGGGAATAGCGCTCCCCTTTCTTGCCGCGATACACCAGCGTGGGAAATAGGACTGCCAGGATGACCAGCAACGTCCCTGTGTAGCCCAAGATGTGGAGGAGTGAAAATATCATCGAAACTCTTTTCCCTATCCTTTCCCGTAGTTATCGATCTTGCATGAATTGGGGCCATCCGCTAGCATGGTCACCGTCATGAAATCTGGGGAAGAATAAGCGGGTGTGGCATCCTGCGCCTCATGCCGGTAAACAAATTCTACATAATAAACATACTCATTCGGTCCTTCCGGGATGATCGCTCCCGGCACGGGGGTGCCTGGAAAATCCCTTAGCCACTCCTGGCTGGCCGGCATCAATTCCGACAAGGTGCGCGCTTCCGCCGGTGGAGGAAAGTTGTCAAATCTGGAGGGTGTGAACAGGTCACGATAGGATTGCGGATCATCTCCCGGTCTAATACTGAAAAATGAATTGATCGTTTTTCGACAGGCGGCATCCAGGGTTTTATCCAGAGGCGCAGAGGTAAAAGCCGTTGGTGTCGCATAAGGGGGCAGCGGCGAGCCGGTTGGGATGGGCTCCCAGGTTGGTGTCATCTTGTTCTGTAATCTTTCGAGCAGCGCCGCGCCGTGCAGTCCCAGATCGCGCGCCGATTTGCCTGCAGGTACGCTGAACATCAGGTTCAATGCGTCGCCGCTGGCCTCGAAGGAAACGCTGATGGTTCCCGCTTGTGGGCCGGGTATCTTTCCGGGCGGGAAACCGTCCAGGACGGTCAGGATCTTTTCGAGCGAATTTCCCAGGTCGTCCTGGTTGGTGAGGTCGGAGACTTTCACGTTAATGTGGAAATCCGTCTCCAGGACGCTGAAACTGACCGGTTGGTTGGTTTGGGGATCGGTACAATTCTCGCCGTACGCGTCTGCGCGGGCCTGGACATTCGTCAGCCCGGCCGTGCGCATGGCCGCCTGTACCTGCGTGCTCAGGACCGGCTGGGCTTGGGTCGCCCAGGTATAAAAACACTTCTGGGAGTTCCCCGGCGTGGTCCCGGCATTGGGGGTGGCGAGCGGGGGATTACAGGCTGCCAGGAGCAGAACAGGTATGAGGAGCGCAACGATTTTACGCATGCTTTAAGCCCTATGTTCGAGCGTAATCTGCTTAAAACCTTTAACCTTTTGCTTATCCCCTTCACGTTCTTCTTCTCGCCTGCCCCGTGTCTTTCAGCGGGGTCGCGGTTAATTCGTACAGATCAAATGGCCTCAACGCATTTCAGAATTTACCGATATTCGAGAAGAAAGCCTTTGCCTTGGGGGATTGCCCGTGAGTGGAAATATACCAGGCGTGCAGGACCTGTCCATACATGCGCACCTTCCAGAGTACCCCGCCCCAGAATCCGCGTTCGCTGCGGAATTCGCTCGACGGATGCCAGACGCCTTTCAACGAGACAATGCGCGTGCGATAGTTATGCTGACCCGCTGTTACGGACAGCGCGATCTCGAAATCCATACCCGGCGGCTGCCTCGGGCGGGACGTGCTTAAGCAATTCTGCCCGCAGCCCGCGCTGCCCCGTCAGGAAGGGCGTGATTCGGTGGGAAAGATCGGTGCTGAGATGGCCGCCCTGGAACAGGCCGAGGGTCATATCGGCGCGGTGATCGATCACAGGCGCCAGCAGGGCCCGGACGTGGTCAGGAGTAAAGTCTTTGAGGTCGGCGTCCAGCAGCAGCAGGATCGGCGCGCAGGTGGCGGCCCAGCCAGTGAAAATTGCCTGGCCCTTGCCTCTGTTGTGAATCATGCCGGATAACCTGGATGCGCCCGTCAACCGCGGCAGCCTGGTTCAGGATTTCGATGGTCCTGTCCGTGGAGCCATCGTCCACCAGGATGATCTCGTCGAGCAGGCTGGTGGCGCGCAGGACCTCCAGGACGCCGGCTACATTGAGTTCTTCGTTATAGGTTGGGAGGATGGCGGCGGTGAGCGGCTTGTGGCACGGACGGGGATTATCAGGCATGCACGACGTTCCTTCCTTGCCCCGAGTATACCATCAAGCGCTTTTTTTGCGCCCGATCAACTCTCCCAGGCTGATGACGACCAGAGTCGCCGCCCAGATGCCCAGCATGGCCAAAGCGCTTAGTATTTCCGCCTGGCTTTCGCGCTTCTCGACCTCCGTGAGGCTCCTTCCCGCCATCACGGAACCCTGGTCATAGGGTACGACCACGGTTGCCATGCGGACACCCGGCTTCGGGCTGCCAGGTCACCCGGTCCTGGCCCATTTGCCGCGGGCTGTCCAACACCCCCATTGGATAGTCTGGCATTGCACCGTGTAACGTGGCCGAAGAACCCAGCACCTTTCCTGAGTTGTCGAATACCATCAGGAACGGCGCCAGGCTGCCGGCGATCTCCACTTTGGCGGGCGGAAGGACCGACTCCACGCTTGCGCCGGCATTCAGGGCGCTGGCCGCATCCTCCGCCATCTGGATCTGCGGGTCGTTGGCGCCCATCCGCAGCCATTGTTGCGACGGTCACGTACACCAGCCCACATACCCCGGCCGTGGCGATGGCAAGCGGAAGCCATTTCTTGATGATTTCAAAGATCGTTCGCATGGTTATCTCCTCGTTGCATTTTTGCAGCAATACTATATCACTTCCCGGCCCAAACCCTTTCAGCCTCCTCCAAAAGCTATCATCTTGTTACTTTCCACCTACATTTTTTTAACGCGAAGGCTGAGAATGGTCAAATACCTTTCAAGTACGGCATGGCGGGAATAACTCCCCAAAAAATTCGTGGCATTCGCCCTATTCGTCTTATTCGCGGTTAACTCTTTTCTTCGTGTTTTTTCGTGTCCTTAGTGGTGAAAGTTTTTGCGTGTATAATTCGCCCATCTCAGCCCTCAATCGGAGTATGAATGACCCAGAAACCCACCGGTGCGGAAATCCGCCAGACCTTTATCGATTTTTTCGTCGAACATGACCATACCTTCGTCCCGTCCGCTTCGCTCGTTCCGGGGGGGATGCCACCCTGCTTTTCACCAACGCCGGCATGGTCCAGTTCAAGGATGTTTTCCTCGGCACGGACAAGCGCCCCTATACCCGCGCGGTCGACTCGCAGAAGTGCTTGCGCGTGGCCGGAAAGCATAACGACCTGGACGAGGTCGGCCGGGACGACAGCCACCACACCTTCTTCGAGATGCTCGGCAACTGGTCGTTCGGCGATTATTACAAGCAGGAAGCCATCACCTGGGCCTGGCAGCTCCTGACGGATGTCTGGGGCCTGCCCAAGGACAAGCCTGTATGCCACCTGCTTCAAGGATGACAAGGGCAACATCCCCACCGACGAAGAAGCCGCCGATATCTGGAAGCAGCAGCCCGGCATGCAGCCCGAGCACGTCCTGTTCTTCGGGCGCAAGGAGAATTTCTGGGAGATGGCCGAGACCGGTCCGTGCGGGCCGTGTTCGGAGATCCACATGGACCGGGGCGAGGAATTCGATAACCTGCGCGGCAAGCCGCACCGCTGCGGGGTCAATGGGGAATGCACCCGCTACCTCGAACTGTGGAACAACGTTTTCATCCAGTACAACCGCATCGACAAGGATACCCTCGAACCGCTGCCTGCCAAGCACGTGGATACCGGCATGGGCTTCGAGCGCATCGTCTCCGTGCTCCAGGGCGTTGACTCGAACTACAAGATCGACCTGTTCCAGGGCGCGCTGGAGGCGGTGCGTGCGCTGACCGGGGATTCGCCCGAAAAAATGCTAGCCAACTTCACGCCCTACCGCGTCATCGCCGACCATGCCCGTGCGGCGGCCTTCCTGATCGCGGATGGCGTGGTGCCGGGCAATGTGGGGCGCAATTACGTCTGCCGCATGATCATCCGCCGGGCCGCCCGCTTCGGGACGAAACTTGGCCTGCATGAGCCCTTCCTGGCGAATGTTGCCGAAGCCATCATCGCTGCCTATGGCGATTTCTACCCGGAACTGGTCAAGAGCCGGGAAGATCATCCTGGACAACCTGCCGGCGCGAGGAAGTCCGCTTTGCACGCACCGTCGAATCCGGCACGGCTTATTTGCAGGGCATGCTGGATGAACTCAAGAAAGTCCGGCCGGAAGACCCTGGATGGGCGCAAAGCCTTTGATCTGTATGCCACCTATGGCCTGCCGTTCGAGATCGCCCGTGATATTGCCCGTGAACAGGATCTGGATGTGGATGAAGCCGGTTTCACGTCTGCCATGGATGAGCACCGTCTCGCTTCCGGCGGCGGCAAGGCCATGGGCAGGATGGGCGGCGAGGATGCCGAGTTCTATGCCGGGATCCTCAAAGAGCTTCAGAAAGCCGGCAAACTGGGCAAGGATGGGGTGGAGTACAACCCGTATGAATGGCTGCAGGTCGAGGGCCCGCTGCTGGCGCTGGTCGCCGACGGGCAGTTGCTTACCGAAGCCGGGGCCGGGGACCGGGTCGAAGTGCTGCTGCCGAAGACCGGCTTCTACGTCGAATCCGGCGGCCAGGTCTCCGATACCGGGACGATCCGGGCCAGGGATGGCTCCTGGGAGATCGAAATAAACGAGATGCGCAAGCCCTCCGCGGGCGTCATCGTCCATGTGGGCGAGGTGGTCTTTGGGCATCCGAAAGCCGGCGACCTGGCAATTGCAGCGGTGGATGCCGCCCGCCGGCACGACATCCGCCGCAACCATACCGCCACCCATCTTTTACACGCCGCCCTGCACCAGGTGCTGGGCGAGAAAGCCCGCCAGGCCGGTTCGCTGGTCGCCCCGGACCATTTCCGCTTCGACTTCAACCATCCCGAAGCCATGACGCCAGAGCAGGTCGAGCAGGTCGAGAAGACTGGTCAACGAGGCCGTCGCCGCCGATTATCCGGTCACACTCGGTCAGCAAATCCCGCCAGCAGGCGGTGGCGGAAGGCGCCATGGCGCTCTTTGGGGAGAAATATGGCGATGTGGTGCGCACCATCACCATCGGCGACCCGCAGCACCGGCATTCCTACGAACTGTGCGGCGGCACGCACCTCGACCGCACTTCGGATGTGGGCGCGTTCCTGATCGTCTCCGAGAGTTCGGCCGCGGCGGGTGTGCGCCGCATCGAGGCGGTGACCGGGCGCGGCGCCTATGAACTGGTCGCCAGGCGTTTCAAGCTGCTCAAACAGGCCGCCGGTGTGCTCAAATCCGCCGTGGAGGAAGTGCCGCAGAAGGCCGGACAGGTGCAGGACGAACTGGCCGCCGCCCGCAAGCAGGTGGCTGCGCTGAAAACGGATCTGGCGATGAAAGCGTTCAGCGATCAGCTGTCAGCCGCTGAAACCATCAAGGGTGTGCACCTGGTTGCGATGGAATTGCCCGGGCTGGACAAGGAAACCCTTGGCCAGTTGGCGGATACCTTCCGGGAAAAATATCCCGACTATGGCATTTGTGTGATCGCCACCGTCAGCGAGTGAGCAGGTCATCGTCATGGCAGCCGTAACCCAGGACTTGATCAAGCAGGGCATCAAGGCCGGCGACCTGGTCGGGCACGTTTCCCGCCAGCTTGGGCGCGGGCGGCGGCGGGGCGCCGCACCTGGCCTTCGGCGGCGGCCGGGATGCCTCCAAACTCCCCGAAGCGCTGGCGAGCGTTCGAGGCTGGGTGGAAGGGAAGATCAAATAATCTGCAGGGCTGGCTTGCCTGGAAAATGCGACGCACCTGCCAGGTGCGTCGCATTTCTCTGCTGGCTCACCCTTTTTTGTTCAAAAGGTGCCGGCATAAATAAGTTTTCTGCGGCCCGGCTTCGAACTCCCGAAGCCTCAATTCCCCTTGACGACATAATTACTGAAAAGCACATCCAGGCCGGGCTTGCCGCTCGAGCCGGTCTGGGCGATTAGCCCCGTGCCGCCGGATGTATAGGACGACTCCTGCGTCTGTGAGACCACCTGCCCGTTCACCACCAGGGTCAGGGTCTCCCCGACACATGCCCCTTCGACGTGGTTGGTCCCGCCGGCGTTGAGTATGCTCGTATCCAGGTTGCCTTCGTCCAGGACGTCGTAACTTCCATCGGAATAATATTTGTAAATCCCATAGTATCCATCCTGGCTGAATTCGAAGGCATACATCTCGCCGTTGTCCGAATTACGGCAGGAAACACCCATGATCCCGTCGCTTGGACCGGCGGTTTCCTGAACGTCCACTTCCACGCTGACATCCTTGAACGAATTGGAGATCCAGGTGGCCTGGCCCCCGCCCTGTTTATTGACGAATATGTGAAACTTTCCATTCTTATACTCGAGCACATAGTCTGACGAATTTACCGTGCTCCAGCCGCTGGACGGGTTCATAAAATTATCCTGAAACAACACCCGGGTGAACGGCACGGGCGTGTTAATGACTGCCGGCGTATCCGTCGGTACCAGCGTGTCAGTTGGCGCCGGCGTGTCCGTCGGTGGCGGCGTTGCGATGGTTGGGACGCCCGCATCGGTTGGTATGGCAACGATCGCGCCGGAATTGGTTTGTGTGGAAGAGCGGGTGATATTGAAAACGAAGAATAAGCCCCCCGCGATCACTCCCAGGATGACGCAGGCCAGGACGAGTATGAGGACGGTCTTTGCAGTGGAACTGCCGCCAGTCTTTCCCCCCAGGGGGGACTGGTTCTGGTTGCGCAGCGCCTCCGGCACGATCACGGTGCTTCCACAATAATCGCACTTGGCTTCCTTTTCCTTCCCGGTCGTCCGCACCGGAGATCCACAATTGGGACATGCGAAACTCAATATCTCGGCCATAGGTTTGATCCTTTTACTGGAATAAAGGAGGTTGGTTTGATCTCGCTTTTCATTTTGAAAAAGAACTGCGCCCGGCCTCGCCACCTGAAAAGGGGAAGCCATACAGGCTCGACCGGGTTCCGTGCATTATACCAATTCAGACAATGATCATCAATATATTGGTTCCCTCTCATTGTAAAGTGTAAAGCTGAGTGCGACGCACCTGCCAGGTGCGTCGCACTTCTCAAGTCAATTGCTATAAATATCTTCTTACCCGCCTGTAATACGCCGAGTATTCTTCTCCGTAATGGGTCTTCAAATACTCTTCCTCCCGCAGCACTTGCCGGTGGAACAGCCATATCGCTGCGCCCAGATAAACCAACAGTATCCAATTCGAGAATATCAGGAATTGTCCGACCAGCGTAAGCGCAAATGCCACATAAATGGGATTACGGCTGAAACCAAAAACGCCGGTCGTTACCAGTCTGTCGGGATGCTCCGTATCGATCCCGACCCGAAAACTCTGCCCAAAGGCGATCAGGCTCCACAATAACAGCAGTAACCCCGCCAGGCAAAAAATGGCTCCGACCCACGGGAATATCCCCGACTGGAAGAATTCTTGCCTGCTTGCGGTTGGCCAATGGAATGCCGCCGCAAACACGAGATAGAAATAGAGCAGCGCGAGCGGCGGGATCAGGAAATCCGTCCTGTCTATCTTGCCGAAATTCATCGCGCTTGTCCCTCTTCTTTTCATCAGCAACGTCCGGGCCAATACCATCCCCAGCAACAATACGATCGTCACCACCCCGAAATATCTTGTCATATCTGAATTTTATCAACCGGTCTTGACCAGGGTACTTCGGCGGTTATGGCAACGCCTTTGGTCTTGCCCGGATGGATCTGCAAAGATCCCCTAAAAGATTTAAGCGCTCCTGGATGCCGATCAGCCCGATGCCGTCTGATCGGGTTGTGTCTTCCATCCCCCGGCCATTATCGGAAACCGTCAAAACAATCTTCTTCTTGATATATCGAAGACGGATCTCCACTTTGGTCGCCCGGGCATGTCTTAAGGCATTGGTAAGCGCCTCCTGAACAAAACGATACAGGCTGATGCCGATCTGATCCGGCAGGTTGGGGATATCCTGGCCGTGGTAACGAATCGAGAGTCCGGTTCGTTTGGCGAATTCCTCGCAATAATCCTTGAGACTGAGGTCAATTCCAATGATCTCCAGCACGGGCGGGCGCAGGCTGTGGGAGAGCGTCCGGATTTGCAGCATTACCTGGTCGATGATATCTATTGAAGCAGCCAGCCGTTGCCTGGCGGCCAGGTTGCCCTCGGGGATATCGCCCTGGATCGAGGCGAGGCCATATTTCAAGGAGATCAACGCCTGGCCGGCCTCGTCATGCAGCTCGCGGCTGATCCGGCGGCGTTCCTCTTCCAGGGAAGTGACCAGTTGGTCCGTCAATTGCCTGAGCTGGGCCTGGCTGTTGACCAACTCGACAGTGCGTTCCTCCACGCGTTTTTCCAGTTCATCGTGCGAGCGCAGGATCTCCATTTCCGCTTGTTTCTGCCTGGTGATATCCTGCAAAATGCCCGAGCGGACGATGCGGCCATTCAATACCGTTGGGACGTTGCTGAAATGGATGTCGACCAAGTGCCCATCTTTGTGTTTCAGCCGGAACTCGCCTTGCACGGGTTTATTATTCCTCACGTCCATTGCAATCGGGGATAAATTTGCCAACCCCTTCTCATCCATCAACGACAAGGTGGTTCTTCCCAATAATTCCTCGGGCGTATACCCCAGCATCTTCGCGAAGGCGTTGTTCAAGTAGATGAGAGTGCCGTTCTCGTCGATGGATTGGAATATTCCATCGATGGAAGTCTCCGCGATCACCCGGAATCGTTCCTCGCTCTCCCGCAGCTCGCGTGTGCGCTCCGCCAGCATCCCTTCGAGGTGCGTCTGGTACCTCCGCAGTTCTTCCGTGGTGCGCAAAAGATCGGCGGCCATTGCGGAGCGGATCTCTTCCTGTTCTTCGAGCACGATCTCGCCGGCGCGCTTGCTAAATCCGGCGACCATGCCGCTCAGCAGGATCATCGTGCGAAGGTGCTGCAAACTGGATTCAGCCGGAACATCGCTCTTGAAAAGATGCTCCGCCCACAATTGTGCGCTTATTTCTATTGCTCGCGGATCCACGCAAGGCAAGCTGGCCAATTCCGCGCCAATCTCTTGTGCGGCGTTCGCTTCCGGATCATCCGCCAGCAGGAATGCCATGGCTTGATCGGTGAGATGGGAAAACTTCTGAAGAGTTTCGCTTCGTTCCAATTGAAAGCAGCCCGCAGATAAAAGCGCAAGGTACCATCGATGCGCGATGGCAGCGCGACTTTCCTGGATATCCTGGCGGGAATTTGGACCTGCTGTTGGACCCACGCTATCCTTCTTTCTTCGGCCAGTCTTTATGGCTTGCGGCCCACCCCTGCGAATGCCATGGACCGCTCCGGCTGGTCAACCAGCAGGTCCTCGGGGCTTTCCGGGCGCCAGAGCGGGCAGTACACAACCCCGGGTTCCACCAATTCGAATCCGTCGAACAGTTGGGCAGTCTCCAATCTGGTGCGTGATACCGACGGGGAACCGGCGCCGGAGGCCAACCTGTTAATCTGGGCGATGGTTTCGGCGGGAGCGCCTTCGACGGAATAATGGGAAATGACAATGTAACTTCCCGCTGCCAGCCTGTCCCTCAATACCTGCAGGATCCTTCTTAATTGTCCATCATCCTTGACAAAATGCAGCACCGATAGCATAAGGACACCCACCGGCTTGTGCAGATCGATCAAGGCCGTCAAGCTGGGATGTTCCAGTATTTTTTCAATGTTGTGGATATCTTCCTGGAAGGCTGAGACGTTTGGGTTGTCCTTTAGAATGGTCTGGCTGTGGATCACGGCAATCGGGTCAATGTCCACATAGACTACGTGGGCGGCCGGGTCGAACTTTTCAGCAACCTCGTGAACATTGCCGGAGGTTGGAATGCCGGAACCGATGTCCAGGTATTGTTCCAGTCCCTGGTGGCATAGGAACTTTACCGTCCTGCGGAGGAAAGCTCGATTCGCCAATGCCCCCAGGCGGATATCAGGACAGACCTGGATGACAAGGTCTGCCACCTTCCGGTCCACTGCGAAGTTGTGATAACCGCCAAGCAGGTAATCATAATAGCGGGCGGTATTATATTGTTGCATCGTCTCATCTACAGAGGTCCAGTCTTCGGTTTCGGTCATGGTGGGTTCTCCGTCTTGAAGAATGTCGACTCCATCATTTATACAATGTTAATCCTTTTGAGTCAACTCGCGTGAACTAAAGCTTCTTCCCCTTCGCAGCCCGCCGCCATTACTCAACAGCTAATAGCTAATAGCTAACTGCTAACACCCGTTATAATGGAGGACGATGAAGACGCAGGTTATCCAGTTGGACCCGCACGACGATGTCACCTCCATCCGCGACCGGATGGCCTGGGCCAAAACGCCGCGCATCCTGCTGGTCTACCCGCGTCGCTCGCGTGTCTTACGACGGGCACTCGACCTGCGCCTGCTCCAGCGGCATGCCCTCACGTTGGGAGCGCAACTTGCCATCGTGGCCCCGTTGGAAGATATCCGCCGCTCCGCCCGTGAATTGGGCATCCCGACCTTTAAATCGGTTGCCACTGCCCAGCGCAGGACCTGGGAGGCGAAATATACGCAAGAGCCCCCCGTTCGCCGCGCCCCAACCCCTGACCTGCGCCGTATGCAGCGCGAAGCCGTTCCTGCCGAAGGGCGTTGGCGCGATCGGGTGGGCATCCGCCTGTTCTTTTTTACCTTGGCTGTCCTGGCAGTGCTGGTCCTGCTGGTCCTGTTCTTCCCTTCCGCCATCGTCGCATTAACCCCCGCCACCCGTCTGCAAGACCTGACCATCTCCCTCAGCGCCAGTCCGCACGTGGCCGTGGTGACCCTGGCTGGCAGCCTGCCGGCCCGCCTGGCCTTTACGACCATCGAACAGAGCCAGACCGCCCCGGTGACCGGCTCGGTCATCGTCCCGAATACCCCGGCCGCCGGCCTGGTGCGCTTCCGCAACTTGAGCACCGGGACGGTCGATATCCTGGCCGGGACGGTCGTCCGCACCACCGGCAATTCCCCGGCCCGCTTTGCCACGGCCAAGGCCGGAGTCGCGCCGGCCGGGGTTGGCAACATCGTGGATATTCCCGTCCAGGCGGTGGAAGCGGGCTCTTCCGGGAACCTGCCAGCCGGCGCGCTGGTCGCCATCGAAGGTGACCTGGGCACCAGCCTGGCGGTAACCAATCCCAGCCCCACGACGGGCGGCTCGGATCACGCCGCGCCCATCCAGACCGCCGCTGATCGCACCAGTCTGCGCGATGCGCTTGTGTCTGATATTCTGGCGCAGTGTAAAACCTCTCTCCCGAAATCTCTCGGCGCGGGGGATGTGTATTTTCCCTGACACGCTGGCAGTCGGACAGGTCCTCTCCGAAACGTATTTCCCGGCGGAGGGGCAGACCGGAGCGACACTTTCCCTGACACTGAACCTGCAGTGCCAGGCGCAGTATGCCCTTGCGTCGGATGTGAACGTTCTCGCCGGCCTGGCGCTGGATGCGAATCTCCCGGACGGCTTTGAGCCTGCCTCAACGGAGCGGTGACGACGGTTTATAGCGGTGCTCCGGTGACGGACGCAGATGGGGTCACGCACTGGAAAGCTACAGGCGCAGCGTCTCCTGCGTGCCCGGCTGGACCCGTGGCAGGCCACCCAATTGATGCAGGGTCGCAGCCCGGCCGTGGCCGGTCGGCGCCTGGCGGATTCATTGCGGCTGGCTGCCGCACCTGCCATTCATGTCACGCCTGCCTGGTGGCCCTGGCTGCCGGTCGTCCCCTTCCGCATCGCCGTCTCCACCGGAGAATGATAGTAATTTTTTTCTTTCTTCCTTCGTGACCTTCGTGTCCTTGGTGGTGAGAAAATTTTCTTCCCATGAGAATCCTTGCCGTTGACCCTGGTTCCAAACGCATTGGCCTGGCCATCAGCGACCCCACCGGCACCATCGCCAACCCGCTGACGGTGCTGAACACGTTGCGCGCCTGGTGGACGCCGCCGCCGTGGCCGAACTGGCCGCCTCGCACACGGCCGGTCTGATCGTTATTGGGCAGTCATTCGATGATGACGGCAACCCCTCCTTTGAAGGCCGCCGCGCGGTCCGTTTTGCCGAAGCCCTTAAAACGCAGACCTCCATTCCGGTGATCCTGTGGGATGAATCGTTCACCACGCAGGACGCCCGCCTGGCCCGCCTCCAGATGGGCGCGGCCCGAAAAAACCGCTCCGGCCACCTGGATGACCTGGCCGCCACCGTCCTCCTGCAATCCTACCTGGACGCCAACCCGCAACCATGAAACGTCGCCGTTCCTGTTTTCCCGGGTTTCTCCTGCTCTGCCTGCTGGCTATCATGGGTCTGGTCGCGCTTGCCGTTACTCGTTCCGGCGCTGGCCTGGCAGTCTTTCGGCGCGCCCGGGCCAGCGCTTAATTCCTGGCAGCGCTTCAGTTATGCCTTCGACCTGGTCTGGAATGCCGGTGATCTGACCCAGCCGCGTGACCCGGCCGGGGCGGAACAGGCCTTTGTCATCCAACCGGGTGAAAGCGTCCCCTCGATTGCAAACCGCCTGGAAGAGGCCGGCCTGATCCGCAATGCACAGACGTTTCGCACCTACCTGCTCTGGACCGGCCTGGATACCGTCATCCAGACCGGCACCTACCGGCTCAGCCCGGCCCAGACCGGCCGTGACATTGCCCAGACGCTGAAATCCAACACGCTGACCGAAGTCACTTTCACCGTCCTGCCCGGCTGGCGGTTGGAGGAGATCGCCGCCAGCCTCCCCACCTCCGGGCCTGGAGATTACGCCGGCGGCCTTTCTGGCGGCGGCCTCCGCCCCCGCCGATCCCCCCGACTTCCTGCCCCGCCGGCGCTTCTGCCGAAGGGTTCCTTTCCCCCGGCAAATATACCCTGCCGCGCACCACCTCCGCCGAACAACTGGTCTTCCTGCTGCTGCAGAGTTTCTTCCACTGATTTGACCCCCGAACTGCGCAGCGGTTTTGCCAGCCATGGGCTGACGGTCTTCCAGGCGGTCACGCTGGCTTCGATCATCCAGCGTGAGGCCATGGTGGATGCCGAAATGCCGATGATCGCCTCGGTCTTTTACAACCGGCTGGCTGTTAACATGAGACTGCAGACCGACCCGACCGTCCAGTATGCCCTCGGCTATAATGCCGCCCAGGCCACCTGGTGGACCAACCCGCTCAGCCTGGCTGATCTGAAGGTCGATTCCCCCTACAACACGTATGTCCATCCGGGATTGCCGCCCGGGCCGATCTCCAATCCCGGCCTGGCGGCCCTGCAGGCCGTCGCTTCCCCTGCCCAAAGTAATTACTACTATTTCCAGGCCCGTTGTGACAAGTCCGGCCTGCACAACTTTGCCGAGACGCTCGAGCAGCACCAGCAGAATAATTGCCCGTGAGATGAAGAACGATGTAGGTCACGCTTAAAGCGTGACTTACATCTGGCGCGCCCATATCTTTTGGACGCCGCTTCTTGTGAAATATGATGTAGCGTTTAATCCAATCGACGTAGGTTTGCTCAGTGCGATAAGAGTAATGCTTAATCTTAAGACATCGCGCACTTGTTAGCACACTTGATCAAGTAATTTCTTGGGTTCGGGCATTGCCATTTCCTGTGGTTATGCTATACTTTACAAAATACTCATCCTATTTTAACCTATTACCACCTAATGCCTATATTAATTTCGGTGATTCGACCGTCACGGTCCATAAGCTGTTGAGCCACCAAACGACGGCTGAGCACCTAGTTGGGCCGCTATACATAAACCTATTAACCGTTTCTAGCATAGGGAGAGTAATTGAGTCACAAGTAAACGGTTTTATGTGAAGGAAAATAATCATGCCAAATAGTTGGAGTTGGGAAACAGAAAAAGCGAATTATCTCTTTGAGTTCCGAGCAAAAAGTGTTGCCCTATGGGAGGAAAAAGCATTATCTCTAAAATTAGCTTCAGAAAAAATCTACGCTAATCTTGTCGAAATATCAGAGACTATAGAGCAAGATGTGAATACTGGGAAAAATACTGATAAATCAACTTATTTTTTAGCTAGCGGCTTAAGCAGTATATGGATGTTGTCGTCTGGGTACGCTGTCGAATCCTCAATAAAAGCGCTAATTATATTAACTGTTTCTCCCTCAACACCAATTATTATAGAGAAAAAAAGGAAGAAATACCTCAATATAAATGTATTATTTGGCGTAGACTCACACAACTTGAATAATCTACTAAAAAAAGTTGAGGCTATTTATAAGCCTAAATTTACTGACGAAGAACTCCTATTCATGTATAGAATGACGACTTATACAATATGGCGCGGAAAATATCCGATTCCATTATCTGCGGTGGGCTTAACTTATTCTGGTCAAATTGTCGAACAAGAACTAATTGAAAAAATAATGAATCGTTCTGAAAAATACCCTGAACCTGTGCAAGTAAAGAATGATAATGATAAAAAAGTATTTGACAATATATTTAGCAAAATATTTGATAAGTTATCTGTTGCAAAGATAAGTGTAGGCACAGCCAATACTGCCCCCGATGCTTAGGAGGAAGATTCTCCTTATATCTGGCGTTAATTCTAAAACCGCGGCCCAAACACCGGCTCCACCGGACACTCGCTCCGCTCGCGCCGCTAAGCCATTCCGTTGGGCCGCAAAAAATTAGAGTGGAGATTATAAAGTTGAGATCATATACTATAACAGAGAAGTGAATTGGGTCGTTCGACCAAAGGAATAACCTATGAAAGAGCCATGGGAGTGGGAAGAAGATGATATTGAATCTCTGATTCGTGAACATGTCCAAGAAAGCCTTACGTTAGATTACAAACGAAGTGCTTCTCTTGATAAGAGAGACCCCAACAGGAAATTGGAATTAAGTAAAGATGTATCAGCATTTGCAAATTCCGCGGGGGGAACCTTGGTATATGGAGTTGAGGAGGAGAATAATCTACCAAAGAGAATTGATGATGGCTTCGATCCGAAGGATGTTACAAGAGAGTGGATAGAGCAAGTTATTAATTCGAAAATTGAAAGAAAAGTCGATGGGATAAGAATCAAGCAGATTGAACTGAAAAGGAGCAATCCTGGGAGGGTGATATATGTAGTTTCAGTCCCTCAGAGTAACCGTGCACCACATATGGCTGAGAATCATATCTTTTACAAACGTTATAACTTCGAGTCTATCCCAATGGAAGAGTACGAGGTGAGGGATGTTGCTCGTCGAAACGATACACCAGATTTATACATTTCAGTGACGATAGATGGCGCACAAAGCACAAAGCTCAAGTTTGCGGAAGGCAGTGATTACTCAGATCCCGTAACCGTGAATCTTGGGATCAATAACCAATCTCCAACACCCGCAATGTATGCCGTTATCAGATTGCACATCGATCAGGGGCTTAGGGTCAGCAACCCAAGTGAATTTCTACCGAATGGTCAGTCTCACATAGGAATTGGTGAACAAAAGACTCAGACGAATGTTTTCGCCCTAAACTGGGCCACGCCAGGAAAGATGCCAATATGGGAAGGCGTTTCATTCAGAATTACGGACAAGCCTATACTGTTGTCAGTACCTAAAGGTGAGCGAGGATATTTCTTGGTTTGTGAAGTTCACTCACCGCTGATGACACCTAAAAAAGATGTGTATATATTAAACTAGCCACCCGACAGTTTGATGTCATAGGTAGGTACAAAGCGGAACAGAGATAGAAAAGGCATTGGTCAATCTCCTTTGGATATAGCGCAGGCCGATCTGGAAAATGCTTAAATCGCGGCGGTCATTCCGATCGACCAGGTGTCGCAAGCCTTGATGAATGGTACGTCCGCCGACAGAAATCAACCAGACATACAAGATGGCCACCGCGAGTGTCAGGCGAGAGAGACGCAAGAAATCACGTAACATCGTACTTTCCAAATCGAAGCCATGTTTTTTGAAGTCGGCGTGCATTTCTTCGCACCACATCCTGAGCCGGTAATACTTCAAAGCCATCTTGTGGTCGGGCAGGTTAGTGGCTAAACACCAGGGTTCTTCTTCACCGGTTTTCCAGTAGATCAGCAAGTTGGTTGGATAGATTTCGCTGGAGGTCAGGTAGCCAGCACCGAGCCAGTAGCTTTCACCGGCCTCGTGAACGAAGCTGCCGAACGGCTTCCACTCGTTGTATTGGTCCAACCAGACACAAGTGTCTGATTTTTGGCGTAAAACATAGAACCAGGGCCATTGATCGAGCCATTTCAGGACTTCCACCGAGCCAAATTCGCAGTCACCGACCAGAAAAACGGCTGCACCGACAGGTAAGAGCTTCCTGATATAGTTCAGCAAGGCCAATTGCTTGAAGGCACTGCTGTGTCCACGAACATGGCTGACCCAAGTCCATGCAATCGGGATCGCCCGTTTTCGATATGCCAGACTGACCATGAGCAACTGATGCCCAAAACCAACTTTCGTACCATCCACGATCAGATGGATATCTCTCAAACAACGCCATTGCGCTTCCAGCCATTGGTGTGCAATCGGCTCATACCATTCTCGAACATTGACTGCCGGGTTGTCCAAGAAACGGCTCAGGCGACGAGCAATGCTCACCAACTTCGCCGGCCCAGGGATCTTTCCGGCTATTCTGCTCAAATAGACCGAGTGACTTTGGTAGATCCCTACAATCAGCCAGACAAAGTTCCGTTGCTGGGTAATTCTTTGGTTTGGCCGCAATTCACAAATTCGTCGCATCCAAGTATGATAGAGTTCGTTGATCGGCATTCCGCATCTCCAAGTATTCGGTTTCGTGGTAGGAACCTAATTTACTCGGTTTTGCTTGCCGATCAACATCTTTTTACAAAACTGTCAGGTGGCTAGTATATTAAACATAACAAATGAAAGTGAAGCTTCACTATTAAAGATAAGAACATAGATAGACTGTGTGACCCAACAACGGCTCCAGGCGACAGCGGCGAAGCCGCTGCGGGGATGCACTTGGCTAGAAGTGGCGCGACAATCATTCAGATGCCTTGCTCGTCCCGCCGCTGCGCCTGAGCCGAACCGTTAGGCCACAAATTCAATAATCAGTATTATGTTACGATGCTTTTCCGGAGCACAATATCATGGCGACTATTCAGAGAGAGTATGAGTGTTTCCTAATATCAGCCTTTGGCACAAAACCATTGGTCAAAGATCCTTCAAACACCGCTGATTTTGAAGCTCTGTTCAATGAAATAAAAGACGCTGTTCGAGCTTATCAAGGCAAACATCCTAACGTCAGTCTGAATCTTAGACGAGCAGATGAATTCTCCGGCGGAGTTATTACCCGAGAGGTCTATCAACAATTGTATAAGGCAGATATTGTGATAGCGGAGGTTAGCAGCCTCAATCTCAATGTTTACTATGAACTTGGTTTGCGGATGGCATTGCGGAGGAATGTAACAATTATGCTGGCATTAGAGGGTACAACTCTGCCCTTTGATCTTTATGAAGTACGAGTTGTATTCTACGAAGCAGGAAAGTTGATGACGGAAAAGTTAAGCGAGTTGCATCGCCTAATAGAAGATAGGCTTGCGGGCGAGGAAGATAGCCCTTTCTATATGGCAGTTCCAGATATCGGAATCTTAAGGAAGATAGAGCTAGATGAATTAAAAGGCACAGATTGAGCTTTTGCAAGGAATACGAGAAAGGGAGACTTATGGACTCAAGATACTCTCTCCCACAGAAGGTTCTGAGGTTGGGGAGTGGTTTGATGTTTCTGGTACTTATACTGCTATTCCACCCCCTAATAGTGCTAGACTTCTGAATAAATCTCCTGAGGGCTTCGGATATTGGCCTCAGTGCATCGTACGATTTAGCCCCAAGATGAAAAGTTGGACTGGAAGATGCCATCTTGGAAACAAACCTCCTGAAGAGGCTAAAATCTTTATTACAATTGTAGGTAAGGCTGGAAGTGTTCTTTGGAATTATTATGATAAGGTCGGTCGCGAGACTTCAGAAGTGGCCGAGCATACAGAATCTAACGGACGATATTGTGATATGTGATGAGGTTTCGGTTATAAAGACAAGGAAATATTCACGTAAGTTGTTCACCTAGCGAAGCTCAAACAACGAATCGCGGTGCGGCCTAACACCGGCTCGTGTGTCCTGAAAAGTCATCATCTGCTCACTGGTGAAAGTCCAGCCCTCGGAACGAGTCCCAGACTGCCAGAGCAGGCTTGGGGGTGCGGTCAGATTGGGTCAGGCCAACAGAAGCAAACATGCCGAGGGTATTTACATCCCCGCCCTGTCCATAAGGAACGGTCGTTTCATTTTTGGGCCTCGGAAGAGTTGTGAAAGATCAGGCTGCCGGGTGGCTGGTTGCAGAGGAAATATCAGGTTTGTTCTTGATAAACCCTGACCCAACCCACATCACCAGGCCGAGTACCGCCAGGACAATTCCGCTGTCGGTGATCCCGGTCGTTAGCTTCTGGAGGATGGCATATGCCACATCGTGGCTCAAGGATACCAATGCCGGAGACAGGTATGCCGGGATACGGTTGGCCAGTAGCAGGAGCCAGGCCTGCTCGAAAAAGGCCGTCGCCGAGAGTGCCAGCCCCAGGGAAAGCAGGCCGCTGAAGAAGATTGGGATGCCCCACCAGCCCAGCCAGCCTTTTAAAGTCCGTACCGCCAGAAGGGTTATGAATATAAGCATCAGGAGCGGCAGGCAGGGGCTGAGAAGCATGACCAGGCGTGCCAACCTGATCCATCCGCTCGGCCCTCCGCCCAGCGGGCCAGCGCGGTTGGGTTGCGTTCCCGCCGGCGGGTAGAGCACCTGGCTGTCCGGGATTTGGGCGGAGGCAGTTATGAGCATGTCCTGGATCAGGGGGGAGAGCAGCGTCAGCACTTCTTCGGGTGGGCGGCACAGTACCAGGGTAACATTTCCGCTTCTCAATTCGGCCAACAAGGTCAATAGAACCTGGTAATTGCAGTCCGGCTGGCTCCGGATAAGCTGGAACACCGCCTGCGTTCCGGCCGGGCTGGCAATGCCCTGCTTCAAGCTGGCCAGGGAGATCGAGATGGTAGCCTGGTCTCCGTTCAGATAAGCGAATACCTGGTCCAGGAAATTCTCAGTCAGGGCGCGCAGTTCATCCGGGGGCAGCAGCCCCGAGATGAGTGTTTCCATGTCGCTGGCGTTCAGGGATTGGAAAAAGGCCAGCTCTCCATTGGAGCTGTCCATCAGCGTGACCACCTGCTTGGCCAGGATGCGCGGCATGCGGGTGTAGACCTGCTGCTGGACCAGGGCATTCTCATACGTCCCGGCATTGAACAGGCCAAGGTCAACATTCACGAGCAGCACAGCCGCCGCCGTCGTAAGGACAAAAGCAACTGCGCATAGCGTTGCGAGAAAAAACGTTGCCCTGCTCCCAAACTTTTTCATGGACAGACTGCTGTATTTCCGTTACTTGCCTTCTGCCAGTTCCACGTAATCCTTTGTGATGGTTCTTTTCAATGACCCGCCCAGCAGGGTGATCAGTTCGGTGGTCCAGCGGGCTTTTTCTTCGGCGTCCAGGCGGCTCCAGGTGCGGCTCTTGATCTCCAGGTAGTAACCCAGTTTCGGGGTATCGACGCGGTCCAGGTTGATGAAGAATTCCTCGTCCTTGTACCGCACCAGCCAGCGCATGCGGTCCTTGTCGATGAGTATCTCGTTGCTGGGCTTGAAATATTCGCGATAGAAGCGCAGGCTGTTGGTTGCCGGAGCAAAGTAGCGGATGCGGCTCAGCAGGACATTGTGAGCGAAGTCGTCTTCCCGGGAGGGCCCGATCAGGGTCAGCCGCCCGCGTACACTGGTGATCTGGTCCTTCTCGTCGATGATCTCATCCTCGCGGTAGCGCAGCCAGCCCTGGGCCGGATCGACAAACGTGAAGTAGGCATCATGTTGGTGGAAATGCCGCCTGCGCAGGATCTCGATTTCCGGCTTTTTGATCGCTTTCAGGACCGGTGCCGGGTCGGCCAGTTTGACCTTGACCTGTACTTCGAAGGACTCCTCTTCGGCCGAGCCGCCCAGAGCCACCAGTTTCGAGAAGACGGACTGTTCCCGGTTTATCAGGAAGATGTCGATCTTCCGGGCGTACTCATTGGCGGCAGCTACCAGTTCCGTTTCATTGAGCGTCAGCAATTTTCGGTCTTGCATCAGCCATTTCCCATCGACCATCACGTCGCTGACGTCGGTGGCCTTCCCGGCGTAGACCAATTGTGCGTAGGGATTGTCATGGTCCCGGCGGAAACGTGGACTGTTGTGCAGCGGGGAGATGTCCACCAGGATCAGGTCGGCGCGTTTGCCCGGTTCGAGCGATCCTGTAGCGGCCCCCAGGTGCAGGGCGCGTGCCCCCAGGCGGGTTGCCATCCTGAGCGCCGTCGCCGCCGGGAGCACGGTCGGGTCATTGCTGACGACTTTTGCCACGAATGCAGCCAGCCGGATTTCCTCGAACATGTCCAGGTCGTTGTTGGAGGCCGCCCCGTCCGTCCCGATCCCCACGTTCAGGCCCACCTCCAGCATCTTCTGGACGGGGGCAAAGCCGGAGGCCAGTTTCAGATTGGAGGACGGGTTGTGCGCCACGCCCGCCCCGGCGTGCATCAGGGTGCGCATCTCGCCTTCGTCGATGTGGACGCAGTGCGCCGCCAGCACTTTGGCATCGAACAGGCCCTGCTTCTTGACGTATGGCACCACCGGCATCCCGTTCTCCCGGCGCATATTCTCCACTTCCAGGGCGGTCTCGGCGATGTGCGTGTGCAGCGGCACGTCGAACTCGACGGCCAGTTGGGCAGTCGCGCGCAGGATTTCGGGTGTGCAGGTGTAGGGGGCGTGCGGCGCGACCGACGGGGTGATCAGGGCATGCCCCTTCCAGCGCTGGATGAAATCACGCGCCGCCGCCAGCGAATCCTCGTACGAGGCCGCATCCGGCGTGGGGAACTTGAGCACGGTCTGCGAGCAGACCGCCCGCAGGCCGGCCTCGGCGGTGGCTTTGGCCACGTCTTCCTCGAAATAATACATGTCGGCGAAACAGGTCACACCGCTGCGGATCAGTTCGGCGCAGGCCAGTTGCGTGCCCAGCCGGACGAAGTCGGGCGAGACGAACTCGCGCTCGACCGGCATCATGTACCCCATCAGCCACACGTCCAGGCGCAGATCATCCGCCAGGCCGCGCAGCAGGGTCATTGGGGCGTGGGTGTGGGCATTGACCAGCCCCGGCATGAGTACTTTGCCTGCGCAATCGATGGTTTGCGCGGCAGTATAGGCTTTACGGATGTCCGCCTCGCTCCCAACGGCCAGGAGGCTGTCTCCACTGATGGCGACCGCGCCTGGTTCGTATTGGTGCATTTCCTCGTCCATACTCAGGACGAGCGCATTGACAAGCAGAAGATGGGCAGGTTTGGTCATTTGCTCTCCTTTATTTTAAATGGGAATAAATTATTTCCATTCCTCTCTTGCTGTGCGCGCTAGAGCAGTGCGGATGACGCTATCATCCAAGCGAAAATCAACCTTTTGCAGGGCATGTAAAATCTGCGCAGCGGATTCGATCAACCCATGTTGCTTTGCCAGAATGACCACTGCCAACGTCCCGGTGAGTGTCAGTGAAAAACTGCGAGCGCAGCGGCGCGCAGCTCCATCATCCAACACAACCACCCAGCCAGGGTTGGCGAGCGCATAGGCCAAGACGCTGGTTTCGCCACCACCCAGGTCCCAGGCAAGGAGCTCGGGCGGTGCAGTGGGAGCTTTGACAATCCGAAATAGGCCGCTTTCCACCGCCTGACGGGCGAGGTCACCCTCGGGCCCATGAAGCAGCTCATCCGCCACGAGGCGCGGAATAATTGCGACTTCGGGTAGGCGGGTGAGCAGCTCCATCTGCCCAACGCGTGACAGCGCAATAATGGGCGAAGCATTGATGACCCACTTTTCAGCGATGGGTGACTTCGTCGATGATTTCTTTGGCATCGTATTGGAAAGGGGTAACTTTGAAGCGATTCAGTGCATTAATGAATTCATTGCGTGTAAGACCGGCAACTTCGGCGGCTTTGCCCTGCGAGAGAGTGCCGCTTTCATACCATTTAACTGCCGCCGCCAAGCGCATTTCGCGCACAAAACCTGCCGGGTCTTGATGCAGGGCAGATAAAATGTCGCGTGGTAATTCAACAAATACTCGTACAGTTTCCATATCAGCCTCCAGCCTCATTATAAGCCAAACATCCATGAACCCAACTTATTTGCTATCGCTAAGGCCCTATTCATTTCCCCTCTTCACAATTTACGACTAACGCTTACGGTTTCCAATTCAGTAAAACGTTCAGTACCCGCAGGTTCATATCGAAGTCGGTATCGGTATGGTTGGTCAATTCGAGATCCAACGAGGCGATACCCTGGTTGGCAGTCCAATCTACCATTCCTCCAGTATACTTGCAGCCGGTATCAATCGGCGGGTAGTGGTAAGTGGTCACGGCCGCCACCGCCTGTGCCAGACGCTTGGAGGCGTCACTGATGGGAATGCCGCCGGGGAAAATACCCAACGCGGCGCTGTGGTAGTTGATCAAAGCCTCCAAGTGATGGCTTTGGATGAATGCCATCAGCGCCTTCGTCTCCGGCTCGGAAGCCGGGCCCGTTCCGCCGGTGACGTAGGTAGTCGTCCAGCAACCCGCGCGCGGCCAGTCCTTCTGCCAGTTGGCCGGCCAGTTGCGGTTCAGGTCCACGCCGTTGGCGTTGGCCCGCCCGAGATAGTTCAGCGCCCGCGCCACCCCATCCGGGTTCAGGTCTTCCAGGACAAAAAGCGTCACATCCGTGGGAACCACCTCGGGATGCTTGCTGATATAGGTCATCAACTGGTCCGCCAGTTGGACGGTGTTGTATTCGTCCCCGCCGTGCATCCCGGCCACGATCATCCGTTCGTTTGGCCCCGTCCCAAAACGATACACCTCCAGGGGCCGTCCCTGGACCGAGTTGCCAATCGTGACGGGCCCCTCGCTGAAGGGGATGGGCGTCAGAGTTTCAGTGGGTGAGATGGTTGGGGTCGGGGTTTCAGTGGGCGTTGGAGTATTTGTTGGAGACGGGGACGGCGTGGGAGACAGGCCGGATGTGGCTGCCAGCATGAGGGTTTTCGTCATGGTTGGGCTGGAGCTGGTGAAGAATGCCTTCACCGATGGGTTCATCCAGAGCAGGGAGGCCACTATGAACAGGCCGAGCAGGAGATTGATCACCCAGAACCCGATCACCAGCGCGGCGCAGATTCGTATTGGCCGATTTTGCGGCATGTTCTACCCCTCCTGCTGCGTGATCCGCCGCAGCCAGTCGATGGCGGTATTGACCGCCCAGCGGGCGGCATTCTTTGGATGCCCGCCGTAAGTGAGCTGCCGCTGCCTCCCGGCCGAGCGGAGTGATGGCAGCGATGGAAATATCCTGTCGTTCGCCGGAGCCGGACCAGGGCTACCGCCAGCACGGCTGCCGCGTCGAACTCCTGCCGGGTTGTCTCGGCAGCTTGCGCCAGGCTGCCGGCCTGGACCGTGTGCTGGTTTCCACCCAGGTAGGCCGGGTGCTCTGCCTGCCCGATCCGCCTCAGCAGTGCGCCATCCAGTCCGCTTTCCAGGCAGGCCAGGCTCCAGCCTCGCTGTGCCAGCGCCTCGAGCGTGATGCCTTCCAGGGTGTCGCCGTCCGCGCCGAAGATATCCTTTCCCAGCCGGCGGCGCATATCCTTTCCACTTTTGCGATCATCCGGCCAGCCTCGGCATCGTTGCCGGCCTTGGCGGCGATGCGGATGTCCACAACGCCGGAGTGGGCGGTCAGGCCGACGGTCGGGTTGGTAAGCGCCTCCAGGTCGCCGACCTGTTCGTCGAGTGCGCCTTCGCCGATCCCGCTGACGTGCAGCGTACGGACTTTGATGATCTCGTGCAGGTTGAACCGTCTTTGCAAGTAGGGCATAACGGCATCTGCCAGCAGGGTTTCCATTTCACGCGGCACACCCGGCAGGGTGATGACAACCCTTCACCCCTGCCCTCTCTCACCGGAGAGGGTAGAGGGTGAGGAGTTTCCACGATGAAAGCCGGGGCAGTGCCGACCGGATTTTCAATGACGATGGCACCTTTGGGGATGTAGGCCTGGCGTTTCTGGTTCTCGGTGGGAGTGCGTCCATATCGGGCGATGCGGGCGACGATCTGTTCCCAGAGTTCCGGATGGAATTCGAGCGCCGTGCCGGCGGCCTCGGCGATGGCCTGGCGGGTGGGATCGTCCACGGTGGGGCCAAGGCCGCCGGTGGTGATGACAATATCGGCACGCTGCAAGGCTTCGCTTACGGCCCCGGCGATGCGCCCGGCATTATCCCCGACCGTCTGGGTGCGGTACAGATCCACGCCCAGGCCGCGCAAAGTCTGCGCGATGAAGCGGGTGTTGGTGTCGGCGGTCTCGCCGAGCAGGAGTTCGGTGCCGATGGTAATGATCTCTGCGGTTGGCATGGATGGATTATATTCTTAAAACAGTCGGGGCGGCAGTTCTTCTGCCGCCCCGAACTTACAGGCTTATTCCACTCCCAGATAGGCTTTTTGGACCATTTCGTTGCTTTTCAAATTAGCCGCCGTATCCTGCAGGACGATTTGTCCGGTCTGGATGACGTAGCCGCGATGGGCAATCGAGAGCGCCATCAGGGCGTTCTGCTCCACCAGCAGGATGGTGGTGCCCTCCTGGTTGATCACTTTGATCACGTCGAAAATCGCCTCCACCAGGACGGGCGCCAGCCCCATCGAAGGTTCATCCATCAGGAGCAGGCGCGGGCGGGTCATCAGGGCGCGTCCCGTGGCGAGCATCTGCTGCTCACCGCCGGAAAGCGTCCCGGCCACCTGGCGTTCGCGTTCCTTCAGGCGGGGAAAGATGGTGTAGACACGTTCCAGATCCTTCTGAATGGCGGCGCGGTCGCGGCGGGTGTAGGCTCCCAGATCCAGGTTCTCGGCCACGGTCAGACGGGCGAAAATGCCGCGTCCCTCCGGGACCATCGCCACGCCTTTCGAGACGATCTCATGCGCCTTGAAAGGGCTGATATCTTCGCCTTCGAGCAGGATGTTTCCCTGGCGCGGTTTCTGCAGTCCACAGATGGAACGCAAGGTGGTGGTTTTACCGGCGCCGTTGGAACCGATCAAGGTGACGATTTCGCCTTTTTCCACCGTCAGCGAGATGCCTTTGAGAGCATGGATGTTGCCGTAATAGGTGTGGATGTCGTGAACTTCAAGCATTGGCATAAGTACCTCGCGATCAGGCGGGCTGTGGAGCGGCGTTATTCAGGCCGGAGGCCGCGCCGCTTCCCAGATAAGCTTCGATGACACGCGGATTGCCCTGGATTTCAGCGGGAGTCCCCTCGGCGATCTTTGCGCCGTAATCCAGCACGGCGATTTGTTCGCTGATTCCCATCACCACGCGCATATCGTGTTCGATGAGCAGGATGGTGATATGCAGTTCATCCCGCAGGCGGCGGATGAAGTGCATCATTTCGGTCGTTTCATGCGGGTTCATCCCGGCGGTCGGTTCATCCAGCAGCAGCAGGCGCGGTTGGCTGGCCAGGGCGCGTGCGATTTCCAGCCTGCGCTGGGCGCCATAAGGCAGGTTGCGGGCCAACTGGTCTCCCAGGCCGACCAGGCCGACAAAATTCAGCAGTTCCCGGGCTTTCTCGACCGCCTGCTTTTTCCTCTTTCACCACGCGTGGCGTGTGAAGAATTGCTTCCACCCAGGTAGCCCGCAGGCGGGAATGCTCGCCGACCAGGATATTTTCGATGGCGCTCATATTGGCGAACAGGCGGATATTCTGGTAAGTACGCGAGATGCCTCGATAGGTGACCTGGTCGGGAGTCAGGCCGACCAGCGATTTCCCGTAGAAAAGGACTTCGCCCGCCTCCGGTTCGTAGAAACCGGTGATGCAGTTATAGAAAGTGGTCTTCCCGGCGCCGTTTGGACCGATGACGCTGAAGATGGCATTTTCCTGGATGACCAGGTCGACGGAGTTGACCGCGGTCAGGCCGCCGAATTGCTTGGTCAGGGAACGGGTTTCAAGTGCGATGGTCATTTTTCCCTCCCTTCTTCGGGGGTCTCGGTCACCCCGGTGTCTTTTTCAACCTCCATTTTTCGGCGCGAGGACGGGATGATCCCGGCGGGCCGCCAGAGCATCATGACCACCAGCAGTGCGCCAAAGACCAGCACACGGTAATCCTGCAGTTCGCGCAGCACTTCCGGCAAGCCTTTGAGCACCAGCGCACCGGCGATGACACCGGGGATATTGCCCATGCCGCCCACGATCACCACCGCGACCACATTGACGGAAACCATAAAGGTGAAATCTTCCGGGCCGGTGAACTGGTTGCGGGAGGCGAACAGTGCGCCGCCCAACCCGGCAAAGGCCGCGCCGATGGCAAAGGCCAGCAGTTTCTGGGTCAGCGTATTGATGCCCATGGCACGCGAGACGGTCTCATCTTCACGCATGGCTTCCCAGGCGCGCCCGACGCGTGAATTTTGCAAACGGTTGGTGACGAAGATGATCAATATCGCTGCCAGGAAGATCAGGTAGACGAAATCGATTCCGCTGTTGAATGGTTTCCCGAACAGGGTCGGGCCGCCGACGCTGGGTACACCTTTCGGCCCGCCGGAAAAGGAAGTCAGGACATCGCTTGTGCTTAACATGCGGATGATCTCACCGAAGCCGAGGGTGACGATGGCCAGGTAATCGCCGCGCAAGCGCAGCACCGGCGCGCCCAGCAAAAGCCCGGTCAGGGCGGCCAGAACAACCCCGATCGGCAGTGCGATCCAGAAGCTCCACATGAGATGATGCGGCGTGGGGGCGGTCAGCAGGGCCATGGTATAAGCCCCAATGGCAAAGAAAGCCACATATCCCAGGTCGAGCAGGCCTGCCAGGCCCACCACAATATTCAGCCCCAGGCCGAGCAGTACGTAAATGACAGACGGTACCGATGGTGTAGTTCCAGTACTGGCCGGCCACCAACGGCACCAGGAAGACCAGCACCAGCAGCATGCCGTAGACGACGTAGCGGGTGATGCGATTGCCGCGTACCTGTTTGACAGAAGAGATGTCTGGTTGAAATTCGTCCCAGGTGTTTTTCCAGTTGGCGCCATGCTCCGGCTCTCCAACTGCCGCGTCCGACCCCACGGCTTAACAGCCCGCCCAGGAAACCGGTCAGTGTAAATGAATGCAAGATAGAAAAGTGCGCCCTGCAGATGGGGTTGTCCCCAGCAGGAACAGTTTGATGGCGGCAGGCAGGACGCTGGGCCAGGTACATGTTGATCCGTACACCATGCAGGTTCAAGTGTCCCGACCAGCAGCGCCAAGGCGCCAACCAATATTCCGTGCACCAGACCGGCGATCAGCCCGCCGAACAGAGCTGGTCCCCAGGGATCATCTGTCTGGCCCTTTTCTTTTGCGTGAACCATATGCTCCGGCCCATAATCCAATCAGGGCCAGGAAAATGAGCATATTGAGCATCTGGGGTGTCAAGCCGAGGAACGGCTTGGCGTTTTTATTGCCGAAGAGATCCGCCAGAAGGTCGCCGGATGTGCCGGTGAAGCCGATCAGGAACAGGAAAATGGTGACGATGCCGAAGGTAACTCCGGCGTTCAGTGCCAATCGCAGTTGTTTTTTCATCACACTTTCTCCTCGGTGAGGACTTCACCCACAATACCGGTCGGGCGGAAGATCAGCACCAGCACCAGGATGCCAAAGGCGATCACATCTGCAAGCTGGAAGCTCATTCCCAGGATGCCCGGGCCAAGCGATTCCACCAATCCCAGGAACAGGCCGCCCAGCATGGCGCCGGGTACGCTCCCAATGCCGCCCAACACGGCGGCGGTGAAAGCTTTGATGCCGGGGAGGAAACCGACGTAGTAGTAGACCAGGCCGAGATGGATGCCCCACATGACACCCGCCGCGCCGGCCAGCGCTCCGCTGATGATAAAGGTCCGGCTGATGACGCCATCCACATCGATGCCCATCAACGCGGCCACCTGCTTGTTTTCGGCCACCGCCCGCATGGAGCGGCCCAGGCGGGTGCGCATGACCAGCAGATACAGCCCAACCATGAGCAAAATCGAGACTACCACTGTCAACACACCTGTATAGGGCAGGATGACAGTCGTTCCCCCGATCGGGAGATTCCAACCATTTCCGCGTGTCAGGACGACCGGGTTGGCATAATCCCGCCGCTGGGTGCCAAAGAGCAATTGCGCGGCATTTTCCAGGAATATGGACGCGCCGATGGCGGAGATCAACGGCACCAGCCGCGGGGCGCCCCGTAGAGGCCGGTAGGCGATTTTCTCGAGAAAATAGCCGCCCAGGGCGGCTACAGCAGCACCGACGATAAAAGCGACGATAACCGAAAGAATCGGATTTGCATCCAGAAAAGTTCAATTTGGGGTTGGCCAGGTGTGGGGGCGGGGATGGCTTTGAAGCTTCAAAGACAAAATAACCGCCAAATGCGCCGACCATCATGATATCGCCATGGGCAAAATTGATCATGCGTAAAATGCCATAGACCAGGGTGTAGCCAATGGCGATCAGGGCATATACACTTCCCAGGATGACGCCAGAAATAATGAAACGGGCCCAGGTATCAGGCCCGTAGGCGGGATTGCCGATAAATACAACATAAAGTCGCCAGAGCAAATATCCGGCGAATAAAATTCCAAGAACAGTTTGTACGATCTTATACGTACTGACCCGCCGGGCGGGCGATTTTGCGTTGGGCATGGCCCTTCTCCTCATTGATGGAGTGGTAATAACAAAATGGCGGGGCAAGCGAGGCTTGCCCCGCCATCTATTCAATTATAGTAACAGGAGCGTAAGAACTAGCGACACCAGTTTATTAAGGAGCCGGAACCCACTTGCCGCCCTTGTCGACGTTGAAGACCGGGCCGGAGGCCGAGCATTCACCGGTGGCATCGCAGGTGATGGTGCCGGACAAGCCCTGGTAATCCTTGGTGGCGCGGACGGCTGCAACCAGGGCAGCGCGCGGGATGTACAGCTTGCCACCGCTCGAGGACGGCGACACTTTCGATGGCCTTGATCAGAACGGCCACGGCGTCATAGGCGGTCCAGGAGTAGGGGGAGAGCTTGCCGGCGGGCTGGCCGTAGGCAGCCAGGTAGGCGGCATCGAACTTGGTCTTGGCAGGCGAAGCGGGCGGGATGAGCGAGGTGGAGTAAGCGCCTTCGCCATTCGCAGCCGGTGCGGTCAAGGAAGTCCTGGCCGAAGGTACCGTCATCACCGAAGAAGATGACGCCCGTCAGGCCGGCCTGTTTCATCTGGTTGACGATGACGACTGCTTCGGCGGTGTAACCGCCATAGAAGAGCGCCTGGGGTTTCTTGGAGGCGATATCGGCCAGCGCAGCGCTGTAGTCAGATTGGCCGGGGGTGATGGCCTGGAAGGCAACCACGGTGCCACCGAGGCCGGTGAACTGATCCTTGACGACCTGGGCAAGGCCCTGGCCGTAAGCCTGGCCATCGTGCATGATTGCCAGGTTCTTGACGTTCAGCTTGTTGTAGAGATAGGCAGCCGCGAATTTACCCTGGGCGGCATCCGTGAAGACGTCGCGGTTGAAGACCTTGGAGCCGGTCGTGGTCAGGGCGGGGTTGGTGGCCGAGGGGGACATCATCGGGATGTTGGCGGCTTCGTAGATGGGGATGGCAGCCTTGGTTGCGCCGGAGAAGATGTGGCCTTCGATGGCAACGATCTGTCGGATCGGCAACGAACTTGTTGGCGACAGCTGCGCCGCCTTCGGCGGTACCGCCGTCATCCTCGGCGTCCAGTTCGAAGGAGAAGCCCTGGAACTTGCCGGCGTCTGTGATGGCGATCTTGGCAGCCTGGGAAATATCCTGGCCGAAAGCGGCATTATCACCGGTCATGGGTGCGCCCATGCCGATCTTGATGGTCTGGCCGGATGAAAAGACGGCGCAGGCGGTCGCGTCGGCTGTGCAGACAGCTGGAACACCCGAAGCGGGTGCAGCAGGTGCCTGGGTAGCAGGTGCTGCTGTGGTAGGTGCTGCCGTGGCAGGTGCCTGGGTAGCGGGTGCTGCCGTGGCAGGTGCCTGGGTGGCGGGTGCCTGCGTTGCAGGTGCCTGCGTCGCTGGGGCGGAGCCGCATGCGGCCAGTACCATGCTGGCAACGAGTACTGCGGCTAAAACGAAGTATAGGCGTTTCATAAAATTTCTCCTCCAGAGATTTTGTTTGAGTCGGGTATGATTGTTCGCACATGGGGTGCAATGCTGTAAGCCGACCGGGCTGTTGATTTGTCTGGAACCACCTCCTTTTAAGGTAAAACTGTAGTAAGGTGATGAGAGCTTGTGCTGCTCATCATGGCTCGTAAAGCAACTACTTGTGCTCTATTTTATTGGTACGCGGGGAATTTTTTATGTATTACGCGGCGTATTAAAGCAGGGATTATTATACAGAATCTTCCATTGGTCAAGGTTTTCTGTCGACGATTTCACGGCTTCTTAGGTGAAAAAGCTTATTTGGGAGCCGGGACCCACTTGCCGCCCTGGTCGATATTGAAGACCGGGCCGGAGGCGGAGCATTCGCCGGTGGCATCGCAGGTGATCGTGCCGGACAAGCCTTGGTAATCCTTGGTGGCGCGCACGGCGGCAACCAGCGCAGCGCGCGGGATGTACAGCTTGCCACTGTCGAGGCTGGCGACACTCTCGATGGCCTTGATCAAAACTGCCACGGAGTCATAGGCGGTCCAGGTGTAGGGGGAGAGCTTGCCGGCGGGCTGGCCGTAGGCGGCCAGGTAGGCTGCGTCGAACTTGGTCCTGGCATCCGAAGCGGGCGGGATGAGCGAGGTGGAGTAAGCGCCTTCGCCATTTGCGCCGGTGCGGTCAAGGAAGTCCTGGCCGAAGGTACCGTCATCGCCGAAGAAGATGACGCCCGTCAGTCCGGCCTGTTTCATCTGGTTGACGATGACGACGGCTTCGGCGGCGTAACCGCCGTAGAAGAGCGCCTGGGATTTCTTGGAGGCGATGTCGGCCAGCGGGGCGCTGTAGTCGGATTGGCCGGGAGTGATGGCTGTGAAGGCGACCACGCTGCCGCCGAGGCTGGTGAACTGGTCCTTGACGACCTGGGCGAGGCCCTGGCCGTATACCTGGCCGTCGTGCATGATTGCCAGGTTCTTGACGTTCAGCTTGTTGTAGAGATAGGCAGCTGCGAATTTACCCTGGGCGGCATCCGTGAAGACGTCGCGGTTGAAGACCTTGGAGCCGGTGGTGGTCAGGGTTGGGTTGGTGGCCGAGGGGGACATCATCGGGATGCCGGCAGCTTCGTAGATGGGGATGGCAGCTTGGGTTGGGTCGGAGGAGATATGGCCGGCAATGGCAACGATCTGCGGGTCGGTGACAAGCGTATATGCCACAGATGCGCCGCCTTCAGCGGTACCGCCGTCATCCTGGGCGTCCAGCTCGAAGGAGAAGCCTCTGAACCGGCCAGCGTCGGAAACGGCCAGATTGGCGGCTTGGGAAATATCCTGGCCGAAAGCGGCATTATCGCCGGTCATGGGTGCGCCCATGCCGATCTTGATGGTCTGGCCGGAGGAAAAGACGGCGCATCCGACCGCGTCGGTCTTGCAGGCAGCCGGAACTGCGTTAGGAGCGGTGCCACAGCTCACCAGCCAAATTCCTCCTAATGCGACGAGCAGAACAAGAACTTCCGTCGCAGCCCTGCCCAGCCATGCAGGAAGAGACATAGTCTTGTATTCCAATGCCATCCGGGCCTTGCTCTGCATCTGTCAAATTTCCTTGGCAACCATCTCCAGTTGCGTTGGCGTGAGCTGGTAGAAAATATCCGCCTGTCTTAAGAAGGTCGTCAATTCGCTCATCGTTTCCTCCTGGGTGTGACAGTCACTTCCAAAGTGGCTGTCACATCCCCTGCGTCTAATTGGGGATGGCATTGGCCAGCCAGATGAGTGGATTTACCTGGATGCCATTGACCCAGACCTCGAAATGGAGGTGCGGGCCGGTGACACGCCCGGTGGCGCCGATTTGCCCGATCAGTTGCCCGGCCTTGACGTGATCCCCGACCGACACGAGGAATTTCGACTGGTGATAGTAACAGGTAAAAACTCCCTCGCCGTCGTCGATGATCGTGGCGTTCCCGCGCACCGTCTTTAGGCCGGTAAAGACCACCACCCCGTCCGCCGCGGCATAGATATCCAGCGGATGGGTATCCGAGCAGACTCCATAATCGATCCCGGTGTGGAAGTCCTTGAAGGCCCCGCCGTTGTAGGAGCGCCGGTCGCCGAATCCTGCCCGGATGCAGGACGGGGTACCGACCGGCAGTTGGAAGACCCCGTTCCAATACTTTTCCGGGGTAACCACTGAGGTCAGCGAAAGCAGCCATTGGTCTTCCGGGCCGGTTACCGACGGGTCGATCGTGGACGGGTCCACCTCCAGCGCCGGGTCGGTCGGGAAATTCCCGGAATTCACCAGGATCATCTGCTCGAATGACTGGACTGAGCCGTCCGCCTGGGTGACGTCGATCCGTAGCGGATACAAGCCCGGGTCCAGCGCCGCGTAGACCCCTTGCAGCGCAACCTGGGTGTTGGTGTCCGTGGCGAAGAAGTGCAGCGGATGGTCCACCAGCAGGCCGCCCAGGCTCACATTTTGCGAACTGACCACCTTGATCTGGGCGGTCGAACCCTGCAAGAGCGGCAGCGGATCCACTTGTGCGGAGACAATACTGGCCGGCAGCCCGGAGGGGGCCGCCTGGGAACTCCCGGATGGGAAGTAGAGCACGTCCCCGGGCAGGCCGGTGGAAGGTTCGGTCAGGCCGTTGATCTGCGCGACGCTCCAGGGGTTGGTGCTACCCTCGACTGCCAGTTCGAGCATGGTTTCACCCT
Organism: uncultured Chloroflexia bacterium; assembly: GCA_963746015.1. GTDB lineage: Bacteria > Chloroflexota > Anaerolineae > Anaerolineales > Villigracilaceae > UBA877. Next base: position 277,307 of record CAVUZS010000002.1, on the reverse strand, counting down.
TTCCCAGGCTGGCCCGGGAGGTCCAGGCTGACTGGTTATCCTGTTGCAGGAGGATCAGATCGTAACCAGCATATATCTCCGTCGGGCTGACGATGTGATTTAGTTTCTCCAGGGTGGCCGGGTCCATCCGGTATTCACGGCTCAAGCTGCGCAGGGTCTCGCCGAAAGGCACCGCCTGCGTGACCAAGGTCCCGCTTAACCCTGCCAGGCCGGGGATGACCAGCTTGTCGCCCACGAAAATATCCGTGCTGGTCATATTGTTGATGGCCTGGATATCCGTCACGCTGACATCGAATTGGCTGGCAATACTCCATAGCGTATCGCCTGCCTGGACAATATATACGGGTCCTGCCGGAGGAGGAGTGGCGGTTTGGGCGGAGACTGGAATTGCCGAAAGGAGCAGGAGAAAAGTCAGGATGAAAGCGGTAATTCGTTTAGCCATTTTGGAACTCGACCTGATCCCCAATTTTGAACTCGTTCAGCCGGCTGGGATGGATCTCCAGGATGTACCTGGCTGGCTGGGCAGGCGCGTAGGCCGGCCGCCAGGAGCGCGCCAGCACAGCATCCACAACGGTATTTTTGGAGTTGATCCAGATGACCGCCAGGTCCATGTATACGAACAACATGTGGATGGACGTATCGAGGCGGCTGTCACGCGCTTCGACGAGCAACAGACCTTCCTCGTGCGGCAGGCTGGAGCGGAACATCAGGCCGCGCAGGCGGCTCAGGAAGCTGTCACAATAAATTGCCTGCAAGGGTGCAGGCAATGGCTGGTTTTTGTTTTCGATGCGGATGGTTTTCATATACAATTAAGGAAACGGGGCGGTAATTCGCCCCGTTCCGGTTGGATTATTTCAGGCCTTCTTCTTGCCGGCGAGCACGTTGTCGACGCTGGTAAGTAATTCCTGCGGACTAAAAGGCTTGGCGATGTAGTCATCCACTTTGGCAATATGCAGGCCGAGCACCTTATCTATGCTCTGGGCCCTGGCAGTGACAACGATGACCGGGATATCTTTTGTCTTTTCGTCGGCTTTCATTTGCTGGTAAACTTCCCAGCCATCCATATCCGGCATCATCAAGTCTAGCAGGATCAGGTCAGGGTGTACTTCCCGGATGATCTTTAATCCTTCCTCGCCGCGGTTGGCTCCGCGGATGTCAAAGCCGCGCCGGCTGAGGATTAGACGGATGAGGTCGATCATTTCTTGTTCGTCTTCGATACACAGGATGATTTTTGCTTTTTCTGCTGCCATTGGATGCCACCTGAACGGATTAAGTTTACCACATAATGAATTTATTAGAACTTTGTATAACATATTCCCTGAATCTGGTAGAGAGGTCTATAGGTTGGTATAATCTGTCTTCATGGACAGGAGGTCCAAGTGAAATCTCGTAATCAATCCTACATTATCTATCTGCTGTTGTTCATCGCCATCGTGGCAATGGTCTATTTCAATATTCAAAAGCAGCCAGCCGCGCAAGGACCATTGACCATCAGCGATGTTGCAGCGGAGATTAAGTCCGGCAAGGTCGGGCGCATAATCGTTAATAATGATAACAGTTTAACGGTAATCTCGGCAAGCTGACAGCACCATCGAGCAAACTTCCCATAAGGAACCCGAGACCACCCTGGTTTCCCAGTTATTGGACCTGGGCGTCACGCAGGCCCAGCTTGCGAATGTTGCCATCGAAGCCAATCCTCCCAGCCCATGGGCGGGTGTGCTGACCCTGTTATCATATCTCCTCCCGGTGATCCTGTTTGCCGTACTGTTCTGGTTCATCTTCCGCCAGGCGCAGGGCAGCAATAATGCGGCCATGGCCTTCGGCAAGTCGAAAGCGCGCATGTTCAGCGGGGAACATCCCACGGTCACGTTCGAAGATGTGGCCGGGATCGACGAGTCCAAGGACGAACTTAAGGAAGTGGTCGAGTTCTTGAAAGAGCCGCAGAAGTTCATCCAACTGGGTGCGCGCATCCCGAAGGGCGTTCTGCTGGTCGGCCCTCCCGGGACCGGCAAGACCCTGCTTGCCAAGGCCGTCTCCGGTGAGGCGGGCGTGCCCTTCTTCTCGATCTCCGGCTCCGAATTCGTGGAAATGTTCGTCGGCGTGGGCGCCAGCCGTGTGCGTGACCTGTTCGACCAGGCCAAGCGCCATTCGCCCTGCATCGTCTTCGTGGATGAGATCGATGCGGTCGGCCGCCAGCGCGGTGCCGGTCTGGGCGGCTCGCACGACGAGCGTGAACAGACCCTCAACCAGATGCTGGTCGAGATGGATGGTTTCGATACCGATACCAATGTGATCGTGGTAGCCGCCACCAACCGGCCTGACATCCTCGACCCGGCCCTGCTGCGGCCCGGACGGTTCGACCGCCGGATCACGCTCGACCGCCCCGATATGCGCGGACGGGAAGCCATCCTGAAAGTGCATGCGCGCGGCAAGCCTTTCGACCCCAGCGTGGACCTTGGAAGCATTGCACGCGGCACACCCGGTTTCGTCGGCGCGGACCTGGAAAACCTGATCAACGAAGGTGCCATCCTGGCAGCCCGCCGCAATAAGAAGGCCATTGGCCAGCCGGAACTGGAAGAAGCCATCGAGCGGGTCGTGATGGGCCCGGAGCGCAAGTCCCGCCTGATCAGCGACGAAGAGAAACGCATCATTGCTTATCACGAGGCCGGTCACGCCGTGGTGGTAACCGCCATCCCGGAAGCCGACCCGGTGCAGAAGATCACCATCGTCGGGCGCGGCCAGGCCGGCGGCGTGACCTGGTTCCGTCCCGAAGATGATCGTGTCCTGACCTCGCGCAAGAAACTGGTCGCCCAACTGGCGGGAGCCTTGGGCGGACGGGCTGCCGAGAAGCTTGTTTTTGACGATATTACCTCAGGCGCCTCCAATGACCTGGAACAGGTCACCCGCATGGCGCGCGCCATGGTTACCCGCTTGGGGATGAGCAACGAACTGGGCTCGATGGTGTACGGCCAGAAGGAGGAATTGATCTTCCTGGGCCGGGAAATTTCCGAACAACGCGATTATTCCGAGGCGATTGCTCAACAGATTGACCGGGAAGTCCGCAAACTGGTGGATGAAGCCTATGACCAGGCGGCCGGGATCTTGAAGAAATACCGCCGCGAGCTGGATGCCATTGCCAGCAAGCTGCTCGAGGTCGAGTCGCTGAACCGCGAGGAATTCGAGAAGATCTTCCCGCCGCCGTTCCCCAAGGTGAGCGGCACGCCTCAGCCAGCCTAGCCGGCTTTCGGATAATAGGTTGTTGTAATTGTAAACGTCTTTTTAACCGCGAAGAATGGAAGAACGCGCAGCTTTTTTTGCCGGTTTCCTTTGCGTTCTTCTTTCCTTCGCGGTTAAAATTGTCTTTAAGGCTTGTTTCCCATCAGTTTCCTCTTGAGGATCTTCCCCACCGAGGACTTCGGTAATTCGCTGCGGAATTCGATCTGGGTCGGCACCTTGAAGGGGGCCAGGCGTTCCCGGCACCAGGCCTGCAGCTCAGGCGCCTCCAGGCTCTCGGCGGGTTTGCGCACCACCCAGGCCTTGACCGTCTCGCCGCGGTAGGCATCCGGGATGCCTGCCACCGCCGCTTCGGCCACCTTGGGGTGGGCTGCCAGCACTTCCTCCACTTCGCGTGGCCAGACTTCCATCCCGCCCGGTTTGATCAATTCCTTCTTGCGATCCACGATGTAGAAATACCCTCCGCGTCCATGCGGGCAATGTCGCCGGTGTAGAGCCAGCCATCCTGCAAAGCCAGTGCGGTTTCTTCGGGCATATTGTGATAACCCAGCATTACTTGTGGACTCTGGATGATCAGCTCGCCAGCCTGGCCGGGAGGCAGCTCGGCCATGCCATCCTCCAGGCTGACGATCTTTGCATCCACGTCCGGGAGCGGCAGGCCGATGGAGCCGGTGCGATTCTCCCCGCGCAGCGGGTTGCAGTGTGTGGCGGTGGGCGCTTCGGACAGCCCGTATCCCTCGACGATGCGCCCGCCGGTGAGGCTCTCGAACTTCTTCTTGGTTGGCTGCAGCAACGCGGCCGAGCCGGAGATGCAGGCCTTGACGCTGGTCAGGTCGACCAGCCCGGCGGCCACCACCGGGGCGTTGTTGATGGCGTTGTAGAGCGTGGGGACGGCCGGGAAGTAGCTGACGTGGTATGCCTGGATGGCCGAGAGCAGCTCCGGCATGTCGCGCGGGTCGGGCAAGATCACCAGGCTGGCGCGCAGCGCCATTCCCAGCAGCATGCCGCAGACCATGCCGTAGATGTGGTAGATCGGCAGGGCCAGCAGGAAAGTCTCCCGTTCTTCTTCCAGGGTGGACATCCAGGCCTTGAACTGGAGCGTGTTGGCCACCAAGTTGCGGTGGCGTGCCACGGCGGCCTTGGCAATGCCGGTGGTCCCGCCGGTATATTGGAACAGGGCTACATCATCCGGGCCGATTTCGGATTTAAACGCGAAGTTCGCGAAGGGCGCGAAGTTCTTATTTTTTTCTTTAGTGTTATTCGTGTTGTTCGTGGAGAAAAGCTCTTCAAGGCTCATATCCCCAGGTTGGACAGCCCCATCACCGCTCACGATGACCCGCCGGATGCCGGTTTCCGGTCGGGCGGCCTGGATGCGTTCATATAGACTCCCGGTGCAGAAGAGCGTCTCCAGCCCGGCATCATTGACCTGGTGGACGATCTCGGGCGGGGTGTAGAGCGGGTTGATCGCCACCACCACCGCCCCGGCTTTCAGGATGGCAAAGTAGGCCAGCACGAACTCCGGGCAGTTGGGCATGCAGATGCCAATGCGTTCGCCCTTGCGGAGGCCCAGGCCAATCAGCCCGGCGGCGAGTTGGTCGGTTTGTGCGGCTACTTCCCGGTAGGTGCGGGTCTCACCCCGGTAGATCAGGCAGGCGCGCTCGGGGCACAGCCGGGAGGCTTCGTCCAGGAAGTGAAAGACCGGCACGGCCGGATAATCCAGGTGCTGCGGCACGCCCGCATCATAATGCGAGAGCCAGGGTTGGTAGGTCATAGGGGAAGTATAAAGGGGGAAGGGGGAAGGGGGAAGGGGGAGAAGTAATAGGGTCCTGTGGAAATCACCGTTTGCCCACGCTCCTCTTGGACGCGTACGACCGGCGATAAGTAGGAGTTTTCCCGAAACGTCAGGAAGAAGACATAGAACGAGCACAACAGGATAATTATCCCAACTGTTTGAAGCCATATTGGCACCGGTGACCAGTGAAAGCGGACCGCATCAAAGGAGATAAAAAGCAGCCATGCAAACACAGTGACATTGAGCAGGACAGAAAACACCCTATCCCAGCCTTTTTGGTCTTTTGTGCTCACACGCATGCGTTCCTGCAGCAATCCGGGGTTATGCCTGGATAGCCATACCAGCATGATCAGCCAAAACCCAAACCAAAGCACAAGAAATGTCCATCCGGCCAGCCAGGCCTGGATGCCCGCCGGAAGGAACAACGGCAGGGCATAGACAAGAAATACGATGCCTATCTGTGCTGCCAGATTCCTTAAATTAAAGAGGCATATGCTACCTCACTGGCGAAGAGGAACATGTGGTTTACTCGACTGCCGTAATTATTTAAGCGCAAAGGAAACATCTGCGGGCATGCCGGGTTTTAACTTTCCGCTGATGTCCCTCAGGCTTAGCCTGATGGCAAAGACGGTCGTTTGGCGTCCTGCCACGGTCTGGACGTTGTTGGGAGTGAACTCTGCCTGGTCGGAAATGTAATCAACAACGCCATTGAACTTCTCACCAGGGAACGAATCAACCGTAACGGTGGCTGCCTGCCCCAGCTTGATCTTCCCATAACTATCCTCAGGGACGTAGACGGTGATGGTGAGTTCATCCAGGCGGCCCAGGGTGAGCAATTCGGCCCCGGCGGTGACCACGCTGCCGGGCTCGGCCTCGCGCGTCATTACCACGCCGTCGACCGGCGCAGTGACAGTCATATTCCCGATCTGAATATCCAGCAGGTCGAGATTGGCCTGTGCCACCTGGACATTGAACCTGGCCTGCTTCAGTCCCACGATCCCTGCCCCGGTGGCATTTTCGGGGATGGCGCCTCCATTTAGAACATCTACCAGGGTTTGGTCTTCTGCGAGCTTGGCTTTGAGCAGGGCCAGGGCGGCGGCCTTGATGTTGAGCTGGTCGTTGTTGACTTTGCCGGTCCACAGGTTGGATAAATAAAGGGCGTTATTATAGGCCAGTTGCGCCGAATACAGTTTTTGGTAGGCAGCCGCCTTGGGAGTGTTGTAGTTTGGGTCGCCGCTGACTTTGCTGTAATCAGTCTGAGCATCCTCCAGGGCTTTCTGGGCCAGCACCAGGCCCGACTGGGCGTTCTGAACGGCCTCGGTGTTGGTGGTGAAATATTTCTGGTTGTCCAGTGCCTGCTGGGCATTATCAATGTTCTGTTGGTCCTGGGCAATGGTTTGCTGGGCAGTGGCAAGTGCCACCGGCGAGGTTAACTGCAGCAAAGTCATTTTGGCCGTTTCCAGGTCGGTGGCGGCGATGGTGCGCTGGATTTTGAGGCTGGTATCGTCAAGGTGCACGAGCGTATCGCCGGCTTTGACCACGTCGCCTTCCTGAAAGTTTACCTGGATGACCTTCCCGGGCACTTCCGGCGCGATGGAGATTACCGTCGTTTCCACGGTGCCGGAAGCGGCCAGGGGCCCGGACGAAGCAGCAGCCGGATGTACCAGGGAGTTCCAGGCGACCGTCAGCCCTCCGGACAAGGAACCGGATGGGCGCGCCAGGAAATACCAGCCGGCTGCACCGATCACGACGATGACGAAGATGACCCCGATCACAATCCTCGGTTTTCGATTCTTGTTCATAACGAATTTCCTTTCCGTGAGCAATTCGAATCAATGCTATTGTTCAACTCCAATTGTTTTGACCGAGGAGATGAACACATCCTCCAGGGTGGGAGCGATCCACGCTATGGAATTGACCCGGAGGTTCCCGTCTGCGAGCAATCGTTGAATAGCCTCTGTATATTTTTGAGCATCCGGCACGACCGCGTGGATTTGCGCCCCGTACAAAGCCACCTCGTCCAGCGGGAGTTGCTTGTTCTGCTGGGCGGCTTTCAAGATCAACATGGCTTTTTCAGGATCGGAAATGCTGATCTCGAGCACCTGGCCGCGCATGCGGGTCAGTTTGAGCTGGCTGACGGAATTGAGCGCGACCAGCCGGCCCCCACTGATAAAACCGACCCGCTGGCATAGCTCGGCTTCGTCCATGTAATGGGTTGTTACCAGGATGGTCACACCCTCTTTGACCATCTGGTAGATCAATTCCCAGAACTGGCGACGGCTGATGGGGTCGACCCCGGCGGTCGGTTCGTCCAGGAAGACGACGCTGGGGTGGTGGACGATGGCGCAGCCGAGCGCCAGGCGTTGTTTCCAACCGCCGGACAGGCTGCCGGTCAGCACATTTTCCCGCCCTTCCAACCCGGCCATGTGCATAATCTCCGGGATGCGCTGTTGCAGTTCCCTGGAAGACAGCCCCTGCACTCCGCCGTAGAAACGGATGTTTTGCCTGGCAGTCAGATCGTTATATAAAGTAAACTGCTGTGACATGTATCCCACGTGGGCATGCACCTCTTTCGATTGCGTGGCGGAATTGAAGCCCAGGACAAACGTATTGCCGGAGGTCGGTTTGAGCAATCCCAGCAGCATCCGGATGGTGGTGGTTTTGCCGGCGCCGTTCGGGCCGAGCCAGCCAAACACTTCTCCCGGCTGCACGCTGAAGCTGACGTCTTCCACGGCGGTGAATTTCCCAAAACGCTTGGTCAGGTTTTGGACCAGGATGGGCGGCGCCTGGTTCGGTGTAATGGACGGCATCATTGGGGCGCTCCCTGCGTCTCGGGCGGTTGGGCCGGCAGCCGGTTCGATGGAATGCGCCCGGTCTGGCGGCGGATCAAACTGATGAATGCCTCTTCCATGCGGACTTCGATCTCGCGTGGACTGTCGTGTGGAATGCCTTGCGAATCCAGGGCTGCTTCGATCTGTGCCTTGCGGCTGGTGACTTTGTCCACAAAGACGTGCAGCTTGTCTCCGTAGGTCTGGACTTCCAATACGCCTTCCAGCCCTTCACACAGCCGGATGGCTGGCGCAAAAACAGACGGCGTAAACTCCAGCAGGTGCCCGGGGATCCTGGCTTTGATGGTCGCAGGCGAATCGTCCACGATCAACCTGCCTTCATACAGCAGTCCGATCCGGGTGCAGCGTTCAGCCTCATCCATATAAGGCGTGCATACGAAGATCGTCAGGCCCTTTTCTGCCCGCAGGTTTCCCAGCAGGTTCCAAAACTCACGCCGGCTGACCGGGTCCACACCCAGGGTCGGCTCATCGAGCATGACCACCTGCGGTTCGTGGATCAGGCTGCACGCCAGCGCTAATTTTTTCTTCATTCCTCCCGATAATTTCCCGGCCAGCCTGCCGATGGTATCGCTCAAACCTGCAAAAGCCAGTAATTCAGGGATATGTTTTTTCTGTTGCCGGATGTCCACAGCGTGCATATCCGCAAAAAAACGCATATTTTCCATGACGGTCAGGTTCGGGGGCAGGGAGAACTGTTGGGCAATATAACCGACCCGCTCCCGGATTTGGTACATGTTGTGCATGGAATCATAGCCCAGCACGCTGCTTTCCCCTGCCGTCCGGGTGAGCAGCCCCAGGATAAGGCGCGTGGTGGTAGATTTCCCGGCCCCATCCGGACCGATCAGGCCGTAGGTTTCACCGGGCGCAACCCGCAAAGAGATGCCGTCCACCGCAGTTACAACGTCCTTGCCGGTCTTGAACTCTTTCCGGAGGTCCTGCGTCGTTATCGCAAATTCGTTCATTCTTTCGCCCATATCAATCCAGCCGCATCTTGAAACGCCTGGAGGCGACCGTGACCACCACCAGGGTGTAGATGACCAGGACCAGGGCATCCCCCCATAGGAAATTCAGCCCGATCCCCTTCGTGTATATACCGCGCGAGATGCGAATAAAGTAGGTCAACGGGACCAGGTCCCCGATCAATTGGGGAATCAACGGCATGCCAGTGCGCGGATAGAAGAGGCCGGTCAATAGCATGCCAAACAACATAAAAACCAGGCTGGATGTCTCTGCTTCGAACTGCGTGGTCGCCCGCGTGGAGATCAGCAGCCCAAGCCCCAGGCAGGCGGTGATGAAGAGCAAGGCCAGCCAGAAGTACAGGAAGAAGCTGCCCTGGAATGGCACTCCGAACCAGAAAATTCCCAACCCCACGCTCATCCCCAGCGCCAGCAGGCATAAGGCCAACAGGGGGATCAACTTGCTGATAATCAGCTCCAACTGCCGGACGGGGGTTGCCAGGATTTGCTCCAGCGTCCCCCACTCCCGGTCTCGCACCAGGAAGATGGCGGCCTGCTCGACCGCCAGGGTCTGGAGGATCATTCCGATGATCCCCGGGATGACGAACCATTTATCGTTCAATCCCGGGTTGTAGAGGATCTGGGTGGAGGTCATGATCGGCAAAGAGGCTGGTGCGCCGGAGGCGGCCGGCAGTTCTCCGCGCCGTGCCAGGGTCTCGGTTGAGAGTTGCAGGCCGAAACTTTGGGCCACCAGGCCCGCCGCGCTGGAGCCGGAACTGACGGCATATTGGTCCGAACCATCCAGGATGACCAGGAAATCGGCGGAGCCTTTACCCGCACCTGCAGCAAAATTGGGCGGGATGATAAGCCCGGCCTTCACCTCGCCGCGCCCGATCGCTTGGAGGACCTCCGCCTGGTTGTCCAGGTACATGGTTGTATCGAAATATTGGGAATTGACCAGCGCCTGGATAAAAGCGCGGCTGGTTGCGTCGCGGCTTTGGTCCACCACCGCCATGGGGAGATGATGAACCGTGCGGGAGGCGGAGTACGAATAGACAAAAAGCTGGACGAAGGTCAGCCCGAGGAAGAGTAGGATAAAACGGCGGTCGCGCAGGATTTGGATGGTTTCCTTGCGGATCAGCGCGCCTAAACGTTGCAGGTTGAATTGCATATCTGCTCCTAATCCAGGTTTTGCCTGAAGGCCAGGGCGCCGAAGATGAATATCGCCACGGTCAGCGCAGCCAGTGACAGCACAGGGGTCCACAGGTCATTCATGCCAACTCCCTTGGCGATAATGCCATTCACGATCGGCAGGAAAAAGGTCATCGGCATCACATAGCCGAACATGCGCAGGAGCGGCGGAAGAGTGGCAAGAGGGAACAAGAATCCGCTCAGGAACATGACGGTGATATTCATCAACGAGGCTAATTGATTGGCCTGCACCTGGGTCTGGGAAATGGACGATATCGCCAACCCCAGGCCCAGGCTCCCAATGGCAAAGAGGCTGGCCAGGACTGCAAAAAGCAGGAGACTGCCCCGGAATGGAACGCCAAAAACCAGCATTCCAACGGAAAAAGTGATAATCAGATCGAGGACCGCCACACACAGGTTCGGGATCATCTTGGCAATCATTAGCTCGATCGGGCGGATAGGGGTCACCAGCAGCGCTTCGATGGTGCCGGATTCGCGCTCGCGTACAACGGCGAAGGCCGTCAATTTAAGCGCAATGCCATAGAGAAGAAAAGCGCCGAACCCGGGCACAAGGAACCAGACCTCCTGCAGGTCGGGATTGTAAAGGATCTGGATATGTGCGTTCAAAGGGCCGATTTGCTGCCGGGTCAGGCTGATGGCGTACTGCTGTGAAATGGCCACGACGCTGTTGTAAGCGGTCTGTGTGACGAAGGAATTCGAACCATCCACGAGCACCAGGACATGTGCGTCCTTTTGCTCGACCCGCGTGGCAAAATCTGCCGGGATGACAATGCCGAGGCTGGCCTGCCCGCTGTCGATGGCGCGGATCACCCCGGCCTGGTCAGGAACCGCCGCGACGATATCGAATGAAACAGAATTTGTGAAGGCATTCAGGTACGCCCGGCTGGCTGCGCTCAGGCTCTGGTCGGCCACGACCATGGGGATGTGCTTGATATTGGTGTTTATGGCAGTGGCGAACAGGAGCAGTTCCAATGCCGGCCCCAATGTAAGGCCAAGCAGCACCAGCGGAAAGCGCCATAGTTGAATGAATTCCTTTTGTGTGATGACCCAGGTGCGTCTCAGCATTGCACTTCCTTTACCTGGACTTTGCCTCCGCGGGGGAGATCAGCAGCCCATTGACGATGAATTCGACGACAAAGGCGCGGGCGTGTGCCAGTTCGGCCGGAGAGGAAAAATCCGCCTCCGGTATGAGTACTTTATAGAGGGGCAGCACCGCAAGATAGAGAGGGCACATGAAAAGAGCCGGCGACAACTGGAGCAGCGGGTTGATGTCCGAGCGTAACAGGCCGGCGTTTTGCAGTTTGGCAAGGACGGGCCCAAACTGGTCGATATCATCGAAATCGCGCTGGGAGAGGATCTTGGTGAAGGTCTGCCAACCTTCGGCCAGTTCCCACATGTAGATGCGCTGGATGCGTGGGTGTTCCACCAGGTAATCGAAATACCAGGCTGCGTAAATGCCCAATAAATTCCGGATCGCACCCGTGTCATTGGTGGCGCTGGCGTTCAGCAGGGTGTTCAGCGCCTCGTTTTGCAAGGCGCGGGTTTGGTCGTCCGCCCGGCGGATCACCTCGCTGTACAGGGCCAGCTTGTCGCCGAAGTATTGGAAGAGCAGGCTTTTGTTATAGCCGGCTTCCTTTGCAATGGCATCCACGCGTGCGCCGTCGAAACCGTGTTCCGCGAAGACCGCTTCAGCCGCGTCGAGTATTGCCTGGCGTGCTCCTTCTGCATCGTGGGTCCTGCCGCGTCTACTTCCAGGTTCGTCCATATCCTTTCCTTTCTATCTATATAGTTAGTTTTATAACTAACTGGTTAGATTATAATAGTTAGTGTTGAGATTGTCAAGAAGATTTCCCGGTATTTCCGTAGGCCTGCCAGGAAGATATCGCCAAACACCACCGAGCCGACGCCGGCATCCTTGTATTTTGCCAGGACCCGCTGCACACCGTGCATGGCTGATCCGGTCATAGCCTTCGGTTATCGTGGTGAGCACGGCAGAGACCTGGTAATTCTTGTTTTTGAGGATTTCGTACAGGGCGATGGCGCTGTCTTTTCCACCGCTCCTCACTTCAGTTCCCCCAGAGAGTCACCGGTTCCCCAAGGCCGGTGACTCTAGGCCGTTATTGCTGCCCTTCCATGATATATATTCCACCTTTCTGGTGTTATCTTTCATATAATTTGGTTGTTTTATTGGTAAACATTGTATAATTGTCATAATTATGTTCGATCCCTGTGTCAGGGTTTGGAGCAAATCTTTTTTTAATTCCCTGATGTCACAAAAATGATGATCCTCGCATTCCGGGAAATTGGGACAATCGAATGACCCTTCTAGTTGAAGATATCGAAGCTGGAATAGAAACAGCTTTACAATCCTTGGCAAAACAGGAAGGGGATGAATTTGCTGCTGCGATACGAAACATCGCATATGCCAACCTGGAGAGAGATCGTATACAGGTTTTTATCGGAGAAAACATTAACCGCGTTCAAGAATACATAGAGAAATTGGCAAAAAAGTATTGTGAATTGGGCCCGCTTATAAAAGAAATCCAAATTGAGCGAGCAGAAAAAGTGTGGAGACCCTTACTTAAACAAATGCAGTTGTGGTCATATAATTTCTTTGTCAGAAAGGGTTTTTATGCAAATAAGAATACGCAGGAAATTGCTGAAGAATGTGCTAACGAAGCCGGTTTGGCATTAGTAAGCTCGCATTTTCCCTATGACATTGATTTCGAACCATGGGCACACGTCATTATTCAAAATGTGTGTCGAAGGTATATTAGGAGTTCGAGGCAGAAAAAGAAAGTACCAGAACAAAATCTGATCGAGTTCGATAATGTTCTGGAGGAGATAGTAGATCCTCGTTATCAGGACCTGGAGCAACATAATGACAAACGGGATGATATATTAGCTGCCATTGCCCTCTTGTCGGGTTCGAGGCGACAAGCGATAGAACTTTTATATTTTGAGGAACTACCGCCAAAAGAAGTTGCTAAAAAAATGGGCAAAAGCGTAGGTGCAATCTACAACCTACAGTTCAATGCCCTTGATGACTTGCGAAAGATTCTAGGCAAGAAAAGGAATAACAATAATGAGTAAGGATCCAAATCAACGCGGCTCCTTCAAGGTGCAAAGAGCCATTAAACGTTTGGAGAACGATTTGGCCGAAGTTGATCTGCCGACTTCGCCAATGGAAACAGGGGAAAATGAAATGCTGTCACTTATGGTGTATGAGGCTGCGAACGGGATCGATATTTCGAAGCGCTACCCGACTTTCTATAAAGATTCTTAAACAATTCTCGATCTAAGAGGAGCCTTTCTTGATTCCTTGAAATCCTTCGAAAAAAGTAAAGAGAATGAGTTGGCCGCTTTGCCTGTAAAAAGTGAGCCAAATCTCGGATTTCTAACTAAGTCATTGCCCCATTCCATCGTCACGAAACTAGGCAAAAATAGCTGGCGCGTCAGTTGGCAGCGAACCATGGAACAACTACAGGCCATATTTTCTCCCTCCCGGTTAGCATATCGATCCGATCCGGCTTTTTATGAGGATCCATGGCTTACCCTGCTACGGAGTGAAGTTGAAGTTGAGGGAGTATTGTACACGGTCGTGCTTGAATGCACATTCTCCGAGGCTGATGACGCAGCACTTTCTCCTTTTTTGAATATCGCCGCGACGTTTGGGATGGCTTCTGGGCGTTCGCGGTTCCCAATTCAATCTACCTTGCAATGGGGAACGTATAACCGGACAATCCGTATCTCAGAAGAAGGGCGGGCAAGGTTTCCTGACATCCCCTTTATAGTAATTTTCGACAACGAAAATAAGAATATCAATGCTGGACTGAATCTGACTGTTGAACCAGCCATGTAATTTCACGAAATGAATGATGCTGACCCCTGTCAAGCCTACCTTGGTCTCGCCGATGAGTTGTTGACTGATCGGATTTCCGGCCGCGATTTATCTACATTCACATTAAGCCTCCCGCTCCTGGATGAAGCACTTCTAAATGATTTAGCCGAACGCGCTGAAGAGATTGCCAGCTCCAGGCCTCGTCGTGGTTGGGCATTAGCTAGGGTCGCTTATCGAGCCGCAAATAAACAGAAGCGAAGTATGTTCGTGCGTTCGATGGCGGCATGGAACCTTGGCTGTGCCTCCAACTATTGGGGACAGCCCAAGCGCGTCGCAACTGCAATATCTCGCGCTCGCTTGGGTTTCGTAAAGTTGAACGAATCTGGCTGGGTTGCTGCCTGCGACTGGCAGCTTAACGCATTGGCCTGGACCAGACCCGACTTTGCTAAGGCTGCACAAACTCTGGCAAAAGCGTTGGAGGATCTTGAGCGCGCTGGTTTTGATGAATTCGTTCCCCATTGTCGTCTCGCCCTCGCTTATGCTCAAATACTGATTAAAGATTACGACCGGGCCAAGAAAAATATTGAGGCCAGTCAAACGGTTTTTATTCGCGCGCGGTGACGACCTGAATCAAGCTCGTTGCTGGCTCCATCAGGCCAGTTATCTCCGCCGCGAGGATCAGTTTGATCAGGCGCTAGACAAATTGGAGCAAGCCGGGAAAGTCTTCGACAAAATGAATGCGCCCGTGGATAGAGCGAAGGCGTATTACCAGGCTGGGCTCTGCCATTTATTGAGGGCGGATGATCTGCCGGAAGCAACTGAACAATTTAGAAAGGCAATCGGCCTGTTTTCTGATTGTGGTTTGGATTTATGGCGAGCCATGTGTATTACCAACCTTGGGACGGTTTGCCTTTTCACCGGGGATTTGACTCTCGCCGACAAGCACTACCAGGATGCTAGGAAGGCTTTTATTCGACATGGGGTTCTCGGCTTATTGGCGGATAATCTGCATGACTGTGGTGAAGTGAATATCCTCAGGGGTAGGCCGCATGTCAGCATCGAACAATTCAAGCAGGCCGTAGCTTTGAACGAGAAGTCTCGGTTCCAGGTTATCTACTGCAGTCGCGATGACTAATTTAGGTAAAGCCTGTGGGCAGAACGGTCGGTACCAGGACGCCTTGTTCTATCTGGAACAAGCGGCTGAGCGCCTGAAATCTCTCGAAAGCCATCTTCGTTTGGGTACCTGTGAAGAGTATACGGCGCTCGTTTGGTCACAATTAGGCCAGCCTGTAACTGCTCATGAGCATTTGGATCGAGCTGTCGATAATTTTGAATTGGCAGACCAAAAAGCCATGTTGTCAGAAGCTTACAGTTATCGCGCTAACGCCTTCTTCCAGCAGGGTCTGCAGGCAGAGGCAATTGAATGCTTGGAAAAATCCCTGGCAGTCGCAGTGCGGTATGGGGTGCGTCCCCAGGCTTGTTTGGCTCGACGTCTGTTGGGAGAGGCCATGGTTCAAATTGGACGATATGAAGACGCGCTGGCAAATCTGGAACGCGCCCTGGAAGAGTCTGAAGATATGGGCATGCTTATGGATCAGGCGTCCAGCTTGGTTGCCCGCGGGAATTGCTATGCCCTGATGCTGGAGCCCGAACAGGCTCAAAATGCTTTTGAACGGGCTCTGCAACTAAGCGCAGGAGCATTGCCGGAGGTCGAATGGAGGTCGCACATAGGCTTGGGGGACTTGGCCGCCTCTCGGTATGATGTCGGTCAGGCACGCCAGGCTTACCGGCGCGGCGCAGAAATCTTTGCTCGAATCCGGCGAAATTTCTGGCAGCCCACGCTCGTTGGATCTTATCTACAAGGCCCATCTCGAATTTTTGATAGGTTGGTTTCCTTTGCAGGCAATGCCGGTTTTGCTGCCGATGCATTGTTTCTCGCTGAACAGGGCAAGGCCTCTACATTTCTTGGGCAGTTATTGGCAGATAATCTACCTGCTTGGAATGCAAAATCACAGGAACTGAATGATCTCCAGGCCGAAATTATCTTGTTGCAGGATCGGTTAAGGATGTCTGCATATAACTCGCCTCCGGCTCGAGCCACATCCCAATACCGCCAAATGCGCGCTAAACTCAGTGAAAAAGCGCAGCGGTATAGTATAGTAAAAGCTCGCTTGGAACGCCAAACATTACCTGGCTATAAGTCTACGATCGCGCCCCCCGATAATTTTAATGTATTGTTGTTTCAGGAGTTGGCGAATAAGGTTCTCCAAAAAAATTGGGTTGCACTTGACTATTATCTGGTTGGTGACCAGTTGATCACCATTATTGTGACGCCGGATAATTGCGATGTCCTTCGCTCTTCTGTCTCGAATCGATGTAACATCGCCTTGGATGCCTGTGACAAAGCCCGGCGGAATTCTGAATCCCCGCTCCAAAGCGATTTGGATGTGCTTGGCAAGTTGCTTATCCCGAATAGCCTGGTCAAATACCTTGCTCCTGATGCCCATTTATTGCTTGCTCCTCACCGGAGGTTGCATGTTGTGCCATGGGCTGCCCTCCGGATGGATTTCACTTCTGAACCGCTGGCATGTGCTTGTGTGCCAACGGTGGTCCCGTCCCTGCAAAGCCTGGCTTTACTTTGGCAAAGGGACAATTCGGATGATGTTCCCAGCCGGGAGGATGGGTTACTGGTGGGCCTCTCGGATTTTCATGGCAGGCGCCGTGACCTCCCGCACGTGGAGAGTGAAATCAATGCCCTTCGCATGAAACTGGGACTGAGAGGACAACTTCTGGCGGAGGAACAGGCGACCTGGGAGAATTTGTTGAAGCTGAGCAAGGAAAAAACGCCGGATAAGAAAGAAGGTCTATCGCGTTTTGCGTGGCTCCACGTTGCCAGTCACTTTTCCTCGGATGCTTTGACCGGCCGGTTAAGCGGTCTGGTTTTGTGGGATCGTGATATATGGTTGGATCAGTTGCGAGATTTGGCATGCCTTCCGGGCTTGGTAACCTTTTCAGCCTGTAATAGCAATTCTAGCTTTGTATATGAAGGTGATGAACATGTAGATCTGCCCACTACTTGCCTGATCGCCGGCGCTGATAATGTTATCGGCAGCCTTTGGCCCATTGTCGATCAAGCGGCTGCTGAACTTGTGCTTGTGTTTTATGACCACTATATCGCAGGTCTGCGGCCTGCCCAGGCATTGGCACAAGCTCAAAGAGAAATCATGGGGCGGGGTGAGAGATTCGATAACTGGGCCAGTTTTATTTGCACAGGGATACCATAGTTGAATAAGATTCGCATTTTAAGGTCCGCATGTTTCAACGAGCACCTGCCGGTGCACAATTTACGCTGCACCGGCAGGTTTCTAATCACGGAGATTGACTATCCGCCTCCGTTCCCTCCGCCCGACGGGTTCGGCGAGTTAGTGCCCGCACCGAGAGTGGGAGTTGGGGTGGGGATTTCGTCGAGCAGGATGCGGCTGGTGTGGCTGACAGAGACCATCGAGCCATGGCTGATAGCTTGCGATCCCTGCACGGCGGCCAACATCGCCACCACCAGCATGGCGGCCAGACATATGGCTACTATCTTCTTGCGTGTCATCGAGAACCTCCTTGGGTTCAATAGGAAGTCTTGTTTCGTGGGGCGCCCGGTCAGTGTTCTGACCTCGACACGCAACGCTGCTTCGATTGGATTGAAAAGGTGCTGTTTAGTCAGCTAACTGCTGTCAGTTTACATCGACCGATTGCACAGTAGTGCGTCGGAAATCGGGAAAACATGCGTAAAGAATCATGCAAGCGGAGGCAAAACTGAGACAAGCACTGGAAAAACCATCGTTTGGGGAGATGCTCCGTTATTTCCGGGGTCGAACGATCGACAAGCGGAGTGGGAAATCCCTGTCGCAGGGCAGGTTGGGAGATAAGCTCTTCGAGCATGTCGGGTTGAGCATTTCCCGAAATACAGTGAATAACTGGGAGAATGGAAAGAGTTACCTGAACCCCCACCTTGATCGTCCCCTGCTGACCGCCATCGTGGCCGTGCTCTACAATTGTCGGGGGATCGAAACTCTGGCTGAGGCCAACCAACTGCTTACTGCCGGTGGATTCAGGGACCTGGACTCCGCCGAAGCGGTTTCGATCGATCCCAAATGGGTGGAATCTGTCGATCGTGTGGAAGCAGGGCCTGAACAAAGATCCCCTGGAGTGCTCAACATGGATCAAAGCCTGGGCGGTTTGGCTCCGGTTACAGTTAATATCGCGGCAAGAGGCCCCATTCCGGTAGTTTTACAGCCATCGTTATCCGATCATCATGCGGAGTCGGATCGTGCGGTCCAACCGGAAAATCGGCTTGTGAACATTTTAGTGCAGGCCCTCTTTGCGGTTCTGGAGAAAATCCCGGACTGGCTCCTTGATCGGACCCGCGCACGGGGAATACAGGCAGTGAAAAAAGATATTACTTTGATTGACCCGGATTGTGGAAACCAGGCTATCGACTTGAAACAGCAGCGCTTGAAGATATCGGCCGCCTTTGGCAGCTACTTTACCGTGCTGCTTGAAAAGGAACACAGTTATTTTCCCATCCGCGGGCAGGTCGATCTCTCGCGCTCGTCTACTCCCCCGGAATTGGAATCCTTTCAACAAATTTACTGGTCGATGCTCTACCCCCGCGGGCCTGAAGTTGTCATGATCGCTGCGGAAGGCGGTATGGGGAAAAGTACCCTGGCAGCTAAGATCATCCGCTGCCTTTATAGCGACAACGCCGTCGACCTTCTTCTGGGAGATAGTGCCAAGTCCCAGGTGGTCGATCCGCTTACCGGGGAGGTGATCGAGCAAAGGGCCGAATTCAGTGATATTGATTCCTTTTTACATAAAGTAAGCAGTCAATTGGGATTGGAATATTCTTTGGGAGAATCGGATCAGCAAGGGGCTGTTCGCAAAATCAAGGATCGCCTCGAAGGGCGACGCGCCATCCTGGTGATGGATAATCTCGAGACCGTCCGCGCCGGAGCAGATTTGCTCAACATGTTCCGCTTGCTGGCCGGTAGGGATACGCGTATTCTGGTTACAACGCGCCGGATTCTTGGGATTACCCATCAGACGCCGGGAATCTTTCTTATCCGTCTCAATCCTATTAAGGATCTAGAGACTGCCAGGGATTTTTTGCGCTGGCATATTAATACAAACACGCAATTACACCAGGGTCTGAATAAACTTCTGCCAGATTTGGAAGACAGGGAAAATGTTCGTCATCTCATTGATAAAACAGGCGGTATTCCCTTGCTGATGCAACTGGTCTTGAGCGATATTGCCCGTACTACCTGGTCACGCCTTGAAAAACTACCAACGTTATTTGGCAAAGAATTGCTTGGCTTCCTCTACCGAGAGCGCTGGACCGAATTGGGAGAAATGGGTCGCTCTGGCCAGGAGGCCCGCCAGCTACTTTTCCATATCCGTAAACAATCTCATCACGGCCAGATCAACTACGAAAATTTGCTCCAATGGGGTAAAACGGCCCGTGGACTGGCATCCGTAGATGAACCATTGAAAATCCTCCAGGAGCGATTCTTGATTGTCAATAGTGATCTCAAGCAAGGTAATTTTTCCATTTTTCCCAGCCTGGCTGATTTCCTCGAAACGCAACAGGCTTCGAATCCATTATGAACCTATCCGAAAATTCAGGAGGAGTTCGCTCAAAATGCGGTTCTTCGATAATTTTCGGATAGATGCTATGAGTAATACCACGGAAATCGATTGGGAAAAATTGAAAGATCTTGCAGAACAGCTTGGTCGACCCGGCTGGGGCGGAGGGGCTGCTCTTCAGGAAGATTTGCAAGCAGTCAATCGGGTGCTCGATATCTTGGTTGCCTGGCAAGACTATGTGGGTATTGTTAAACTTCGCAGCTTGTTCACGACCGTTGTGGCCCGTGACTCGATCGGTGTTCATGAAAGTTTGCAGCGCTTGACCGATGAGGCCATTTGTGCAGCCGGTAAGCTCGGAGATATTAAAGAGCTGGCCCACTTGCTGGGCGCAAATGGGCACAATTTGCATCGGCAGGGATTGCATCGACGCGCCCTGGAAGATTTTTATCGTTCTTATCAACTCTATCAGCAGGTTGGCGAGCCTTTTGAGGCGCTTGAAAGTTTTTTCATGATGGCGCTTTGTCAACGCGCCCTGGGCAATGCGGCTGAGGCAAGACGTATTTTAGGGCTTGTCATCGCCCAGGTGGACCCGGGGGAACCGTGGCTCGGCAGCCCCTTGAATGTGCTTGGGTGGCTCGAAAGAGATGATCGGCATCTTGCCAGGGCGGAAACAATGTTTTGGCAAGCCTTGGCCTTGCACCGTCAAACGCGCGACCCCGATACTCTCTCGGCGGGCACGTTGGCGGATCTCGGGGAGATCGTCGGCCTCCAGGGTCGGTATGAAGAGGCCACAACTTGTTTTAGAGAAAGCCTGGCGCTTATTCGCAAATATCAAGGCCAATATGATCGTCAAGAGGCCCGGACCGAGACAAAATTGGCGGAATTGTTAATTCGGGAAAATAAATGCTCCGAAGCGCTGGGACTCCTCGACCATGCCGATGATTTGATCGCCTATGGGGCTTATAAAGACCAGTTATGGAAGATCGAGCTCCTGCGTGCCATGGCTAAATTTCGACAGGGGCATATCCGTGGCGCGCTTCGGCACATGCGCAGTGCAAAAACGGTCCATGCAGAATTGGGCCTGCCGGCCGCAGGATTTATACGGTATATCGTAAATCGTTTGAGATTAGGGTCAGGGCTGTTCAGGCTGAAAAGATAAAGACGTTGGTGCACAATGCAATTCGCCCCCCGCCAGGCAGGCACTGACGATGATCATGGTTTTCTTTCAACGTACCTAACATCCTCAATATTCTTAAAGTGCGCGTCCTGGGTCCATAGGATGGCATTGCCGGCCCGGGCTGTGGCTAGGATGATGCTATCTGCCAGCGGGATTTTCAACGCAATAGAAAGCTCGGCGGCGCTCAACGCCAGATTGTCATCCAGGTCAACCACGCGACCTTCTTTCATCTGGGCGATGGCCTCAAGTGCATCGTCCCTGTTTTTTTCGATCAGGATGCGTTTGAAGACTTCGTAAAGACTGATGGTGGGTACCAAAACCGAAATCGGCCGCATTTTCGATCACGGGAGCAAAAAAGTCAGCATTCTGGCCGTCAATAAAGTATTCGAGCCAACCGGAGGAGTCCACTACATTCATAGACGGTCTACCTCGTCGCGTTCGACATCACTGCTCATGCCTTTCAAAAAGCCGCGCGCTTCTTTGATGTCGCGCACCGGAACCACCTCCAGGCGGTTTCCATAGATGATCAACCGGACCTTTTGGCCCGGTTTTATATTCCATTTTTCCCGGATGGCGCGTGGAATGACCATTTGATATTTCGATGAGATTGTTACGGTGTCCATATCTTACTTATCCTTATCGAAAGAAGATTTGTAAGAAAATTATAGCCCAGTTTATCCCTGCTGGCAATTGTCGATTTCTGATAGTCGTAGGCGTACGGAAGTGATTAGGAATGCGCCAGCCATTCCAGCGCGCCCAATCCCGCCGCTTTACCGCTGGCGAAACAAGCCGTCAGCAGGTAGCCGCCGGTGGGGGCCTCCCAATCCAGCATCTCGCCGGCGCAGAAGACGCCCGGCATTGCATGCAGCATCAGATGCTCATCCAGCGCCTCGAACTGCACGCCCCCGGCGCTGCTGATGGCTTCCTCGAGTGGCCGCGGCCGCAGCAGCGAGACCGGCAGGTCTTTGATTCGCTCGGCCAGCCTTTCGGGGTCGGCGAAGTCCGCCTTCGGCACGAACTCCCACAGCAGCCCGGCTTTGACGCCTTGCATGCCGATCGACCTTTCGAGATGGCTGGCCATCGAACGGGAACCGCGCCGCCGGGAGAGCCGTTCCGCCAGCCGTTCATGCGTCCAGCCCGGGGCCAGGTCCAGTCGGATGACGACCTGCCCCTCGGCCTCGATCCCGTCCCGCAGGAGCGCCGAGCAGGCGTAGATGAGACTGCCTTCCACGCCGGTCTCGGTGACGACGAATTCGCCTTGCTGGCGGAAGACCTGCCCCTGCGCGCCGGTGCAGGAAAGGATCACGGATTTCACTGGATGGCCGGCAAAGCGCTTCCGGAAATGCTCGCTCCAGGCCACGTCGAAGCCGCAGTTGGCAGGCCGCAGCGGGACAACTGGTATACCACGCCCGGCCAACAAGGAGATCCACGCGCCGGTGGAGCCGGTCTGCGGCCAACTGCCGCCGCCCAGCGCCAGCACCAGCGCATCTGCCCGCATGGAGATCTCCCCGCCGGGCGTTTCGAAGCGCAGGGCTTGATCCGCCTCCCAGTCGAGCCATTTGTGGCGCGGGTGGAAGCTCACGCCGGCTGCCCGCAGGCGCGCCAGCCACAGGCGCAGGAGCGGTGCGCTCTTCATCCCGACCGGGAACACGCGCCCGGAGGTACCTACGAAGGTCTCGATGCCGAGTTTACGCGCCCAATCGCGCAGTTGCTGCGGGCCGAAATCTCTCAGCAGCGGTTCCAGGTGCGGGCGGCGGGCCCCGTAACGTGCCAGGAATTGTTCGAGCGGTTCGGAATGGGTCAGGTTCAACCCGCCCTTGCCGGCCACCAGGAACTTGCGGCCCTGTGACGGCATGGCGTCATACAGGTTCACGCGTACCCCACCCTGGGCCAGCACTTCGGCGGCCATCAGCCCGGCCGGGCCGCCGCCGATGATTGCCACCGATTTGTCTGTGCTGCTCATAATCTACTCGTTCCAGTCATGCTGCCATACTGTAGAGGGTGATTCTCAGGGCGAATTTCACGAATAAACGAATTCCGCGAATAAGATTCAAGTTCTATTCGCGCCATTCGCCCATTCGTGTCACGTGTGCCCGAAAGGGTATTCGCATTATAAGGTGATGTATTATCAGCCCTTCACGAAATGGCTTAGTAGCGGCGACTTTCCTGCACAGACTGCAGGACGTTGTAGTTGCTTTTTAGCCGAACGGCTAAAGTCGTTACTACGGATAATAATTCACTTTTCTTCAGCCACCCATCCAACGGGGAAATTTACTTTTGGCGGGCGGATTGGCTTTGAGGACTGCCGGTACGACTGCATCACAGAATTTTTGCGCGGCTATATCCGGACCCATCTCCAGGTTTCCGCGCACATACTCCTTGGTCTCTGACATAAATCCGGATACTTCCAACTCCATGTCTTTTGTACGTCTGGTTACAAATGCTTTGACTTTAATCACCTGGAGTTTGGCCCCGGTTACGACGGTACCGGTTTGATCGCCATTGCGTGCCCAAATGAGCCATTCAGCGGTAAGAAGTATGGCGAGATGGATGTTCGTATCGGGGTTCCCATCCAGCAAGGAGACCAGCTTGCCGGGTTTTGGTTCGCGTTGAAATGGTTTCACAGCATAGGATCGTCCCCGAATCCGGATCGCCCAACTGGTGTGTTTGAAAATATTCCCGGATAGCCTGGGAAAGGCCGGGATGGATTTGACTTACAGAACATGTTCGGGTGGTGCGGGTGTAGTCGAACATAGTCGCCTCTTTATTTATCCAATCTGCTTGATGAAGACCCGGCGGCGCTTGTGCTGGCGGGTTTCGAAATATTTCCATTGTCCCTGGACGAGCTGGTTGGTCTCCAGTTCGGGGTTGGTCTCGATCTTCCTGACGCCGAGTTTCCGGAACACTTCGTACATGCTGTTCATCAGGATGGCATTGGCCCCCGAGCCGCGGTATTCTGATTTGACCGCCACCAGGTACAGGTCGGCGCGCTCGTTCTTCCGCAGGGCGTTCAGCAGGTAGATGAACCCGAAGGGGAAAAGCCGCCCGTGTGCTTTTTGCAGGGCGCGCTGAGAGCGACGGCAGGGCGATCCCGAAGGCGACCATCTCGTTCTTCTCGTTGTAGACCATCGGCACGAATTCCGGCTGTGATGAAACCGAAATATTGGGCAATATAGGCGTCCACCTGTTTGGGCGTCAGCGGGACGGTGCCGTACAGGTGCTTGTATTCCTTTTCGAGCAATTGGAACAGCTCTTTGGCATGCTCCAACAGTTCCTTCTTATTGCGCAATTCCAGCAGTTTGAATTTGTTCCGTTTCATGACGATGGCTGCCATGCGGGCGATCTTCTCGTCCGGCTTGGCGGGCATGCTGATCTCGTATTCCACCCAATCGATGTCTTTGGCATAGCCGAGCTTTTCCATGTGGGCGGGGTAATAGGGATGGTTGTAATAGGTCGCCATGGTGGCCAGCTCGTCAAAGCCTTCCACCAGCATGCCTTCCCGGTCCATGTCGGTGAAGCCGAGCGGCCCGTGGACGGCGGTCATGCCGGCCTCCTTGGCCCAGGCTTCCACGGTCTGGAGCAGGGCGGCGGATACCTGCGGATCGTCGATGAAATCCAGCCAGCCGAAGCGCATGTAGCGCTGGCCCCATTTCTCGATGTGGGGATGGTTGAGGATGGCTGCCACCCGGCCAACGATGGAACCATCACGATACGCCAGCCAGTAGCGCGCCTGGCAGGTTTCGAAAGCCGGGTTTTTGTCCCGGCGCAGCGTGTTCAGGTCGTCCGAGATAAGGTTCGGGACCCAGTAGGGGTTGCCGCGGTAGAGCCTGAAGGGGAAATCGGATGAAGGCTTTCAGTTCTTTCAGGGTGGTGACTTCCTTGATTTGCATGTCCATGCAGGTTCCCTTTCGCTGGATTGAGAGTCTATCCGGCAATTAACCACGCAGGCACCAGCGCGCAAAGCATTACAATCCGATTGCCGAGCACTAGTCCGAAGGACTTTCACGTACTGAGGCAGGACTTTAGTCCGCCGGAGCCGGATTGGAAAAATCGTAATTCTGCGCGTGAGCCTGCGGGACGCTGTTTTCATCCTTCGGGGTGGACTCTGTTTATGTATACTCAGTACTTCACGAAAAGGATTTGTAGTGGCGACTTTAGTCGCTTTTTGGCCGAACGACTGAAGTCGTCACTACGTTTTCGTGATCTACTGATACTTTGTGGTTAAGTCCCATCCTGATTATACAGCTTTGCTCTAGGCGCCGTCCCCGCCGGCGGCGGGAGCGGTTTTGTTAGGGTTTCTACATTATCTTGATTATACAGCTATTCACCCGCATTCAAAAAAGCGCAGATAAGTTTCTCCATTTCCTCCAGCTTGACCTTGCCCGCCTCGAACCAGTGGATGGATGGGTCGGCCAGTTTGAACCAGTTGGCCTGCCGGCGCACGAAGACGCGCGTCAGGCGGCGCATCTCCACTTTGGCCTGCTCCACGTCCATCCGGCCGGCCAGCACGGCGGCGCATTCCCGGTACCCGATGGCTGACATGGTCGGCAGGTCGGGCGAGCAGCCCGAATCGAGTAGGCGCTGCACCTCGTCGAGCAGGCCGTCGGTGAACATGCCCTCGATTCGGGCGTCCAGGCGGGCGTAGAGTTCCGGCCGCGGCCGGGTCAGCCCGATGGTCAGCAGGCGGTAGGGGCTTTCCGCCCGCCCGCGCTGTTCGGAGAATTTCCTCCCGGTCAGGCGGATCACCTCCAACGCCCGCACCGTGCGCCGCAGGTTGCGCGGGTCGATCTTTTCTGCGGCAGCCGGGTCGAGGCTTTGCAGTTCGTCATACAGGGCCTGGAAGCCTTTCAGCCCGGCCTCGGCCTCCAGTTCCTCCCGCAGGCGCGCCTCCGGGCTGGCAGCCGGAGGCGTCCAGCCGTGCGTCACGGCATGGACATATTGGCCCGTCCCACCCACCAGGAAGGGCAGGTGCCGGCGCGCCTGGATGGCGGCGATGGCCTCGGCGGCGGCCTGCTGGAAGAGTGCCAGGCTCCAGGTGCTGCGGGGGTCGGCCACATCGATCAGGTGGTGCGGGACGCGTTGGCGTTCCTCCGGCGTGGGCTTGGCGGTGCCGATATCCATGCCGCGGTAGAAGAGCCGGCTGTCGGCAGAGACGATCTCCCCGTCCAGCCGCCCGGCCAGTTGGATGGAAATCCCGGTCTTGCCGACCGCCGTTGGCCCCACGATGACGATCAAGGGAGGTTTCCCCTCTCCCGTCGGGAGAGGGGGCAGGGGTGAGGGGCTATCCAATGACATTTTCAAAATGCACGATCTCCGGCTTCCCGCCGGGTTTCCTTTCGATGGCGATCACGTCGAACTGCCAGCTATCGCCGCTTTCGGGATGCGCCTGCAGGTAATCCTCGGCGGCGGAAAGCAGGGCCGCCTGCTTGCGCAGCGTAACGGAAGCTTCCGGGTAGGCAAAAGCGTGGGAACTGCGTGTCTTCACCTCGACAAAAATGAGCGCTCCCTGCTTGCTTGCAACGATATCGATCTCGCCGTGAGCGCTGTGGAGGTTGCGCCCCAGCACGGTGTAGCCGTTGTCTTCCAGGAAGCGGGCAGCCAACTCTTCGCCCCACCGGCCCAGGGCCTGTTTTTGCGTGGTCATGTGCATAGCCTTTCCACAAGAACGCTTGCATGGTAAGTCAAGCGAGATGGCCTGTCAAGGTGGGGTATAATTATATATAACGGATCTTTATATCCGACAATATGCCCACACGGGTAATCCAAAATCAAGGCAGGCTATGGCTGGCGCTCCCCTTACTTTGTCTCCGGACTACTGGCAGACCTTTTCCCTCAGCAAGAAAGATTCTCGAATTTATCAGCACCTATCTTTTTGAGAAGGAGATTCCCCTCAACGAGGCCGAACTCGTCCCCATTTTGATCGAAGAGCGCATCCGTAACGAACGCATCGCGCTGGTCGAAGGACAGAAATCGGACGGCAGGATCTATCTGCCCGCAGAACGCTATACCACCGGGGAGAAGCTGGTTTTCCCGGCTTTGGACTGGAAAAAAGGGCGGGTCACTGGCACGCGTCCCAGTGTGAATCCCACCCTGGGCGAGTTCGAGGTCATCCAGGTGGCGCTGGACGACGGGAGCGCGCGCCTGTTCGCGGCCTGCCTGGAGGATCACAAGCTGAATCGCCCCGTGGAAATTTCCGCCGACGACCAGTTGCTTAACCCGGCCAATGTCCTCAACGCCCACGGCGCGGAGCTTGAACAAAAGCTCGCCACCGGGCTGGAGGCGGATAAATCCCTCGTGCAGGTGGCCGGGCGCTGGTTCCCGCGTGCCCTGCTGGTGGATGTGAACGTCGGCCACCTGAACCTGGCCGAGGCGGTGCTGGACGAAGCCGGCGGTAAACCGCTCCCGACCAGGGCGCTGCTCGACCAGGTGGAGTTGCCCTCCAACGTCAACCCCAAGCTGATCGAGTTCTCCCTGAACTATGCCCTGCAGGAAGACGGACGCTTTGATGAAGTTGGCCCGGCCGGCGAAGTGCTCTGGTTCCTGAAGCGGCTCGAACCGGAGGATGTCCGGCAAATCCCGGCGCCGTTACGCTATACCGAGATTCCCTACGATCGTTCCCGCATGACCCGCGAAATGCTGGCGCTCGAATCCGAATTGGACGACGAGTTGGCGCAGGGCCAGGCGCCCGCCGGGGATGGAAATGAAGTCGTGATCAGCCTGAGTTATCCACACTGGCGGGCCGGTACACTGCCAGTTTCGGCACGCGTGCGTGGATTGTTCCCCACCGCTTACTACACCTCGCGCGTCCGGTTTACGCTGGTGGATGGGGCCTCGCACGAAGAGATGCCCGCCTGGGTGGTGCGCCAGCATGGTTATGTGGTCGGGCTGGGTAAGTTCTATCAAAAATATGGGTTGATGCCCGGCAGCCTGATCTCCGTGGCAAAAGGGAAAAAACCGGGGCAGGTGGTCGTCACGGCAAAAACTCGCCGCCCCATGCGCGATTGGATCCGGACGGTGCTGGTTGGCAGTGACGGTGGCATCGTCTTTGCCATGTTGAAGCAGAACATCACGACCGATTTCAACGAGCGCATGGTGATCGCCGTACCGGATGTTGCCGGCGTCGACGAAGCCAGCAGCCAGGTTGCCAAACAACACCTGCCCTTCGAAAAACTGGTTGCCGATACGATGGGCGAGTTGGTAAAAATGAATGTGCAGGGGCATGTCCACGCCCAGGAATTGTACTCGGCGTTGAATATCATCCGCCGCTGCCCGCCGGGACCGCTCCTGACCTACCTGGCGGGTGACCCAAAGTTCAAAAACGTGGGCGACCTGCATTTCCGCATGGCAGATACGGAGGGCCAGGATGAGTGAATTGAAGAAATTCTCCCTGGTCAAGCCGACCATCCAGATGCCCTTCCACATCGATTTCGATTGGTGGCGGGCCAACGATGAAAACTGGCATGTTGCTTTGGAGAGCATGTTGTGCCCCGAACACCAGCAGGCTTTTGCGAACCTGCCGGAAGGCCAGTTGATTGACTGGGTTGACCCGGAGACTGCCGAAGTTCGCCAGATGGACGGGCTGCAGTACACGCTTATCCAGCATTGCGCCAGGCAGGCCGGCTTTCTCGACGAACACACCGTGTTTGTGGAGGCAATTTTCCGCCTGCTCCTGGCAAACGGCAACACTCCCATGTCGGCGGAGGAATTGGGCGCACGCCTCAACCGCCCGGCGGAGACGATCTTGAAGACGATCGCAGGTCCGCGCGTGTATAAAGGCTTGCGTCCCTACGTGGCTTGAAAGATGCCCCTGTAGCTCAATGGACAGAGCACCTGCCTTCTAAGCAGTAGGTTCCGGGTTCGAATCCCGGTAGGGGCGCCTGCCTCACCCCACCTCTCCATTCTTCGGGGATGATCCCCATCGGAGAGGCTGGCAGTGAGGGGAATTGGAGATACTATGTCTTTGTTGCTTGGAAAAACAGATTCTCACATGGAACGTTCGTTCGCCGGTTCACGTGCCATCGGCTGGCAGGTCAGCATTCATTCCTATGCCTGGAGCCCGCCGACCGATGTTTACGAGACGGAAGCCAGTTTCGTCGTGCGGGTGGAAGTGGCCGGGATGCGCGAGTCGGATTTCACGATCAACGTGGAAGATAATTTCCTGGTCATCAGCGGCGTCCGCAGCGAGATCGCCGGAATGGCGCGCCTATCGCCAGATGGAAATCCGTTTTGGCGAGTTCAGTACCGCCGTCGAAATCCCGCTGGGCGTGGATGTGAGCAAAGCCGATGCAGATTACAAGGACGGCTTCCTGAATGTCATCCTGCCCAAGCTCAAACCGACCAATATCATTATCAAAGGCTGATTGTCTCTTATGTCCGCATCCCGTTGGTATACCGGTCATCTGGAAGTTTCCGACTGGCTCCAGGATCCAGATAAGTCCCTGAAGGATCTGTTCCTGCCGTCCATTTTTACGCGCCTGCAGAAAAAAGACGAACAGGAAAAAGAGCCCGGCGCAGCGATGTTCCGGCAGAAGGGGAAACGGTGAAGTACCCGGAGGTCCTGCCCATCCTGCCCCTGCGCGGCGTGGTTGTCTATCCCCAGACGGCTGTCCCGCTGACCATTGGCCAGATGCGTTCGATCAAGCTGGTGGACGAAGTCTCGGTCACACCGGGAAAACTGGTCGGCCTGGTGGCGGCGCGTAACCCGGATATCGAAGAACCCGGCCCGGCGGATCTGTATGCGGTGGGCACGATTGCAACCGTCCACCAACTGTTCCGCGTCCCCGATAATACCATCCGCCTGCTGGTACAGGGTCTGGCGCGCTTCCGCCTGGGCGAGTTTGTCCAGACCGATCCGTATCTCAAGGCCAAGATCGAGGTCATTCCGGAGACGGTCGAGACCGGGCTGGAGATCGATGCCTTGGCCCGTTCCGCACGCGACCAGTTCGAGCAGATTTCAGGGCTGACCCCCTCCATCCCGCGCGAACTGGTGGCCTCCATCACCTCCCTCGAAGACCCGCTCCAGACTGCTTATACGATTGCCAATTTCCAGCGCATCGATTTGCAGGATGCCCAGACCCTGCTCGAACTGGATTCGACCAAGGCCAAGCTGGAAAAACTGGTTGACCTGCTGGTGCGCGAGACCGAAGTGCTTAGCCTGGGCGCCAAGATCCAGAACCAGGCCCGCTCGGGGATTGAGAAGGTCCAGCGCGAATATTTCCTGCGCGAGCAGATGAAAGCCATCCAGAAGGAACTGGGCGAAAACGACGAACAGACGGTGGATGTGGAGGAATTCCGCAAGAAGATCGACGCGGCAAAAATGCCCGAAGAAGCCGAGAAGCAGGCCCGCCGCGAAGTGGACCGCCTGTCGCGCCTGCCCACTGCCGCGGCCGAGTATGGCGTCATCCGCACCTATCTGGACTGGCTGGTCACACTGCCCTGGAGCCAGGGCACGCAGGATAACCTGGATATTGCGCATGCCCGCAAGATCCTGGACCAGGATCATTACGGCTTGCAGGATATCAAGGAACGCATCCTGGAATTCCTGGCCGTCCGCAAACTGCGCCTGGAACGCAAGGATGAGAAAGCCGAGCCTTCGAAAGACCTGATCCGGCGTGATCGCGAAGGCGTGATCCTGTGCTTCATCGGGCCGCCCGGCGTTGGCAAGACCTCCCTGGGACAGTCCATCGCACGTGCCATGGAACGCAAGTTCATCCGCATCTCCCTGGGCGGCGTGCGCGACGAGGCCGAGATTCGCGGCCACCGCCGCACCTACATCGGCGCCATGCCGGGACGCATCCTGCAGGCCCTGCGCCGGGTCGAATCGCATAACCCGGTTTTCATGCTGGATGAGGTGGATAAGCTGACGATGGATTTCCACGGCGATCCGGCCTCCGCCTTGCTGGAAGTGCTCGACCCGGAACAGAATATCGAGTTCCGCGATAATTACCTGGAAGTGGCCTACGACCTTTCCCAGGTTTTCTTCATTACCACGGCCAACACGTTGGAGACCATCCCGCCTCCGCTGCTTGACCGGATGGAAATCATCCAGCTCTCCGGTTACACCGAGAGCGAGAAGATTGCCATTGCCAAGGGTTATTTGATCCCGCGCCAGGTGCGTGAGAATGGCCTGCGTCCGGGAGAAGTATCGCTGACCAAGGATGCCCTCAAGACCATCATCAACCTGTATACGCGCGAAGCCGGCGTCCGCAATCTGGAACGCCGCATCGGCGCGGTCTGCCGCAAGATTGGGACGAACATTGCCGAAGGGAAAAAACAATCCGCCAGGATCACGCCCAAGGTGGTCAAGGAATTGCTCGGGCATCCCATCTTCATGGAGACGGAGGAGATTGATGCCCGCACCTCCATCCCCGGCGTGGTGCCCGGCCTGGCCTGGACGCCTTTCGGCGGCGACATCCTGTTCATCGAGGCCACGAAAATGCCCGGGGCAAAAGGTTTCCAGATCACCGGGTCCGTGGGGAACGTGATGCAGGAATCGGCCCGGGCGGCGCTTTCCTATGTCCGCTCGCATGCCGAAGAGATTGGTCTGCATAAGGATTTCTTTGACAAGATCGATATCCATATGCATATCCCGGCGGGCGCGCAGCCCAAGGATGGGCCTTCGGCGGGTGTCACCATGGCGACTGCCCTGGTGTCTTTGCTTTCCGGCCGCCCGGTCAAAAAAGGTGTCAGCATGACCGGCGAGATCACCCTGCGCGGGCAGGTCCTGCCGGTGGGTGGGATCAAAGAGAAAATGATCGCCGCCCACCGCGCCGGGCTGAAAACCATCATCCTGCCCAAGCGCAATGAACCTGGATCTTGAAGATCTCCCTGCGGAAGTCCACAAGGCGCTTTCATTTATCTTTGCCGAGACGGTCAATGATGTGTTGAAGGCAGCCCTCGAGGAACCCTCGCGGCCCAGGAAAAGAGCGGGAGGAAAGAAGAATGTTGAAAGTACTTCTGGCGGATGATGACTATACCATGGTGGCGCTCCTGAAAACCCTTCTCGGCATGGAAGGGTATCAGGTGGCGACCCTGCTGGATAAGACTGGTGATATCCTGGAAAACATCCGGACGGCGAAACCGGATATCCTGTTGATCGACATTTTCCTGGGTGACCGCAACGGGTTGGATATTGTCCGCCAGATCCGCCAGATGCCGGACTTGAATGGCATCAAGATCATCATGGCTTCCGGCATTGACAAGACCGAGGAATGCCTGGCTGCCGGAGCGGATGAGTTCCTGCTCAAACCCTATATGCCGAATGAACTCTTCGAGAAACTCCGTTCCTGACCATCCGGACCCTGTGACCGACATCACGTTGCGGGAATTCCATTACCCCGAAGATTATCCGGCTGCCCGTTTCCTCTGGGAAAATGCCGGCCCCGGGATTCACGTGCGCCGTTCCGATGAACCCGAAGAGATCCAGAAGAAGCTCCAGCGCGACCCCGACCTGTTCCTGGTGGCCGAAGCAGACGGGCAAGCTGATCGGCACGGTCATCGGCGGCTTTGACGGCCGGCGCGGCCTGATCTACCACCTGGCGGTGGAGGCAGCCTTTCGCCAGCAGGGCATTGGCAGCCTGCTCATGGATGAAGTGGAACGGCGCTTGAAAGCCAAAGGCTGCCTGAAATGTTATCTGATGGTAACGGTTGATAATGATAAGCGCCATGCGTTTCTATGAAACGCGTCAATGGGAACGCATGGATACCATCTATACCTACACCAAGGAATTGTAGATAGGATCATGCATGTCTCTCCGCTTTGGCATTCTGACCGTCTCTGATCGTTCCGTCCCGCGGCGAACGCCCGGACCTCTCCGGCCCGGCGCTGGTGGAACTTGTTACCGCCCAGGGTTGGAAAGTCGAACGGACGGCCATCCTGCCGGACGATCTGCCGGCCCTGCGCGAGACCCTGTCTGCCTGGGCGGATGACGGCGGGCTGGATGTCATCCTGACCACCGGCGGGACCGGCTTTGCCCCGCGTGATGTGACCCCCGAGGCGACGCGCCTTGTGATCGAGCGGGAAGCGCCCGGCCTGGCCGAAGCCATGCGCTTCGAGAGTTTGAAAGTCACGCCGCATGCCATGCTCTCGCGGGCGCTGGCGGGCATCCGCGGGCAGGGTGCTGATCATCAACCTGCCGGGCAGCCCCAAGGCCGCCGTGGAGAATTTGCAGGTGATCCTGCCTGTCCTGCCGCATGCGGTTGAACTTCTGCACGACCATCCGGATGCCGAGCAGCATCATTAGTACCTTAGTGTAGATTTAAAGTGGTAGATTATGTCCCTTGCCATGCTTGCCGGGTTGGCAGTATAATCCCGCCCGTTTGCAATTCTTGATAAAGGAAGAACCTATGATTGATGTAAATGATCTTCGTAAAGGTGTCACTTTCGAACTCGACGGCAACCTGTGGCGTGTGCTGGAATATGCCCACCATAAGCCCGGACGCGGCAATGCCACCATTAAAATAAAAGCCCGCAACCTGCGCACCGGCTCCACCCTGGAAAAAACCTTCATCTCCGGCAGCCAGGTCCAGGAAGCCCGCCTCGATTTCCACAATGTCCAGTATCTTTATAATGATGGCGATAACTACTATTTCATGGATAAGGAAACCTTCGATCAGCCCGGCATCCCGAAAGCCATCCTGGGCGATTCGGCCAATTTCCTGAAGGAAGGCATGGAGTGCAAGCTCACCTTCTATAAGGGGGAAGCGCTGGATGTGGAACTGCCCCTCAACGTGGACCTGAAAGTCGTCTATGCAGAAGTCTCGGTGCGCGGCGATACCGCCACCGGCGTCACCAAGAAGGTCAAGCTCGAGTCCGGCGTGGAAGTCCAGGTGCCGAACTTTGTCAAGGAAGGCGATACCATCCGCGTGGATACCCGCGATGGCAGTTACCTCACCCGTGTGTAAAAGCAAACGTCCCGCAGGCCTACTGCGGGACGTTTGATAATATATGAAAACTCCTGCCGGTTCGGAATGTAAATATTTCTATGGTGATTATTATCGCGGCCGCGACCATGAAGAATGCCGCCTGCTCGGCGCAGCCTGGAAGCGCAGCCTGTGCAGCACCTGCCCGGTCCCATCCATCGACCGGGCCAATGCCTGCGAATTCATGCACCTGCGCGGCGAAGTGAGCCGCCCGCTTGCGGCGGCTTTCCAGCCGCGCGTCAAGGTGACGGCTTTTTGTGAAAAGACCGGACGCTCCGGCTTCGATCCGCACATCGGTTGTGGGGAATGCCATCCCATCCCGCCCATATTTGAAGTGAAAAAATAATCTTTGCCCGGTGGGGGAAATCCCTGTCCGTGCAGGAGAACCGTTCATGCCCATTACCCTGCTGCTTGACCTCGACGACACCCTGCTCAATACCAACATGGATGCTTTCATCCCGGCCTATTTCCAGGCGCTCTCCGGCTGCGCTGGCGGATAAGGTTGCCCCGGAAGTGATGCTCCCGGCCTTGATGGGCGGCACAAAAGCCATGATGGCCAACCTGGACCCGGCCCTGACCTTGCGGGAAGTCTTCGATGCCCATTTCTTTCCCAGGCTCGACGTGGATCGCGCCGTTCTGCAGGAGCGGATCGATCATTTCTACGATGAAGTATTTCCGAAGCTGGGTTCCCTGACCACGCCGATCCCGGAAGCGGTCCGCCTGGTGGATTGGGCCTTCGAACAGGGCCATCGTGTCGTGATTGCCACCAACCCGCTTTTTCCGCTGAAAGCCATCCAGCACCGCCTGCGCTGGGCCGGCCTGCCGCCGGAAAAATATCCCTTTGCCCTGGTGACCTCCTACGAGACCTTCCACTTCACCAAGGAGACGGTGGCCTATTATCCGGAAATGCTGGCGCAGTTGGGCTGGCCGGATGACCCGGCCGTGATGGTCGGCGACGATATTGAAAGGGAAGTCAAACCCACCCAGGCCGCCGGGCTGCCGGTCTTCTGGGTGCGGAAGACCGGCGAAGTTTCTGCGGAACCGGCCGGCGTGCCCCAGGGGCCGCTCGAGTCCTTCCGGGCTGGCTCGAAAAGACCGACCCGGAGGCGCTCAAAGTCTCGTTTGAGAGCCCCCAGGCGCTGCTGGCCAACCTGCGTTCCACGCCGGCCGCCCTTGCCACCTTGACCGCCTCCCTGCCTCCGGAGGCCTGGACACGCATCGCCCGCACCCGGCGAATGGTGCCTGACCGAGATCATCTGCCACCTGCGCGATGTGGAACGCGAAGTCAACCTGCCGCGCATCCGCAAGGTGCTGGCCGAGCAGAATCCTTTCCTGGCTGGGGAAGTCACGGATGTCTGGGTGAAGGAACGCCATTATGCAGACCAGGATGGCCCCCAGGCGCTGGCTGATTTTACCGCGGCCCGCAAGGAAACGCTCGGACTGTTGGACGGCCTGGAGGCCGAATGGTCGCCGCCCGGCCCGGCATGCCATCTTTGGCCCGACCACTTTGCAGGAACTGGTCGGTTTCGTTGCCGGCCATGACCGGGCGCATGTCCAGCAGGTCTGGAAGACCATGCCGGGCATGACCAGCCTGCATTTTCTTGACCCCAATCCATCCGGAAAACCGGCCGTCCTGCTTTTGCATGGACTGGGCGCGGATGGCACTTCCTGGACGCCTGCAATTGCCCGCCTTGAGCCAGGCCGGCTTCCGCCCGCTTGCGCCGGATGCGCCCGGCTTCGGCGGATCCCCCTATGATGGACGCGGCTGGAATATCCGGCGGGTGGCCGGGCAGATGGCCGGGTTGCTGGAGGAGTTGGGTACCGGCCCGGCGCATGTGGTCGGGCTTTCGATGGGGGGCGTGATCGCCCAGCAGTTTGCCCTGGATTTCCCGCAGTTGACCAGAAAACTGGTGCTGGTGAGCACCTTCTCGGTCCTGCGCCCGGAGACGCTGGACGGCTGGGGCTATTTTGCGCATCGCTCCGCCGCCGTCCTGCTGCTGGGGATGGAAGCCCAGGCGCAGGTGGTGGCCCGGCGTGTCTTCCCCGATCCGCAGGACCAGGCTCTGCGCGAGATGTACATCGCCGTGGTTGGGCGCGCTGACCCGCGCGCCTACCGCAGGGCCATGCTCTCTTTGGGGCTGTTCGATTCCAGGAAACGCTTGGGGCAGATCAAAACCCCCACGCTGGTGCTCACCGGCGCGGATGACTCCACCGTCTCGCCCCGCCCGCCAGAAATTGCTGGTGGAAGGCATCCCCGGCGCTCGCCAGGTGCTCATCCCGCATGCCGGTCATGCCGTCAGTGTAGACCAGCCGGAGCAGTTCAACCGGGCGCTAATGGAATTTCTGAAGGAATAAATTACGGGCAACCATCCGGCTGCTCGTAATTTATTTAAGTGAGCATTCGGTAACTCGCTCTGCCTTTCTGAGGCTCCGTGGAAGCCGCCCGCCTGTACCCGATAGGGCACCTGTACCCGAAGGGTATAAAAGCGGCTAAAAGCCGGTTTTCAGTCCGCTTTAGCGG
Source organism: uncultured Chloroflexia bacterium (assembly GCA_963746015.1). Taxonomy (GTDB): domain Bacteria; phylum Chloroflexota; class Anaerolineae; order Anaerolineales; family Villigracilaceae; genus UBA877. The sequence continues at coordinate 241,167 of CAVUZS010000002.1, read as the reverse complement.
ACTTTGTATCTTGAGCCGGGGACTTTAGTCCCCCGGCGGCATGGCGACAGCATTGAGTTTCCGAATGCTTACATTGCAATAATATTTATTCATTTGGAAGATATTTCAATTCACACTCACCGTCAGCGTATAGTTCACCACCTGCCCTCCATTCGGGATCACTTCGATGATGTAATCCTGCGTGGCTGGTAAAGTCCCGCTCCAGTAGTTTGACTTGGCAGCCGGACTCAACAGCGGCCCGCTTGCCAGCCCGATTACATCCAGGTACGCCGAACTGGTCGCCACGTTGATGCTGGCGGTCATCGTCAGGTTTGCCCCGCAGGTCAGCGCGTAGGAAACCACGTATCCATTTGGCGTCGAGCCGCTCAGCGTGAGTGTGGTTGATCCGGTCGGGAAAGCAACTCGTTTGGCCACCTTGGTCGTCAGCGTGTAATTCTCGTTGGTTGCCCCGCCATATACCCGGATGGTGTACACTCCGGTTATGGGCAGGCGCCATTGCCAGTTCGTCCATTTGTTGGCGGGATCGAGCAGCACAGTGCCGTCCGGCTCAGTGACTCCCAGCGTCACATCGTTATGCGGCGAACTGACGTTCAGGATCATCGGTTGGTTCTGCCCGGCGTTGATGGTATACATCAGCACCTGTTTGGGGTCGATGCTGGTCTGATCCACTGCCGCGGTCGCGCCGGCGCTGAAAACAATGTTTCTTATTGCGGGTGTGGTCGTCACAGTAGGTGATGGGATCAGGCTGGGAGTGAAAGTCAGGGTGAATGGCAGCACAGGAGTCGAAATCAGCGGCGGCAGCAGCGAGCTGATTGGCGGCAGACTGGGGGTGGCTGTGGCCGCCGGCGTGCTCGGCAGGTTGCAGCCCATCAACATGACTGCCAGCATGGCGAGGCTCACCGCAATGGCAGGCTTCCTGAAGGGGGTGTAGGGTTGTCTGGTATTCATATGGGATGATCTCCTCATGCTTTGATTTTACGATATATGCTGCCATTCCAGACGGATTTCATCCTTCTTTTGTTTCAGCCCTCCTTAATTAAAAGCGGATGACGCAAATTATCCTGCGTCATCCGTGGAATACCACTGATAATCAAGGCTTCCTTGGCTTCGCTGGGGCTGAAGCCCTTGCTCAATATGCGGAAACCCCTCCTGGGTTCGTGCACAAGCAGTCCGACAGGACTTTCATGTACTGCCTGCACCGTGCCGCAGGCATAGGTGAGGAGCGGTGTCAACCGCGCCGGAGCTCTATACTTTGAGCCAGGGACTCTGCGCAGCGCCCTGCGGGTCAGTTGATCTACGTAATCCGCGCCTGTTTTCATAGATTAGTGCAAATTTGCGAGGATTAGCGGAAAATTGCTTTTTTATATTCCCTTTTGCAGGATGTCCGTTGAAGAGAATTCTGGGTTACCCTTTGCCCTTCGCATCGCGTGCGTTGAAATCATTTTCAAGCAGCATATTCAAACCGACTGCCGCCGCTTGGAGCAGCACGAATAAGCCGAGTCCGGTCAAAAGCGGGACGATCATGTTGACAAACAGGAACACGTACAGGGATGGTTCTTTGATCAGCCCTGCAATGGTCAAGTTTTGCGTGGTGAGCTGGCTTTGCAGGCTGATCACTTCCACGATGACACCGCCAATGAATCCGACCAGGACGATCCAGGACAAAATACTGGCGAGTATCCGAGACCAAGCGTGACACGTTTCGGAGCGATAATAAATGGGTTCCTTGTCTTCTTCGGGAGTACTGGTTACATTTCCTTCCATGCTCATGGTATTCTCCTTTTGTTGGAATGCCCAAGTTTAACATAGATTTCGGATATTTCCGGAATTTACTCGAATTCGATTTCCAATTCCTCGTCTTTTCCCCAGTCTTCCATCTTTTCGATCTGGATGTCGGTAAACAGCCCTGCCTGCCGGGCAGCCACGCGGTAGCGTTTGACCAGTTCCAGCAGCGCCAGGAAAGTCACCACCACTTCCAGCCGGGAGGGTTTCTGGCCGAGCAGACTGTTGAAGGTGGATGTTGGGATTTCTGCCCCAGCCGCTCGGCGATCAGGCTGATTTTCTCGCGGATGGTGATGCGCGGCGCCGAGATGACCGTCCCCAGCGCCTGTTTATCCGCTTCCTCGGAAAAGATGTCTTCGGCAGCCGCCAGAAGGTCGGCCAGGGTGATGTCGGACAGGTCCAGGCGGCCTTCGATTTTCAGGGGCGGAGCCACCCGTAGATAGGTGCGCAGATGCCGCGCCTCGCGTTCATCCAGCCAGTTCGCCAGTTCCTTGAAGCGTTTGTAGATCTGCAATTGCCGGGCCAGCGCCTCGCCCAGATCCTCTTCGCCGGCTTCCCGCACCGGCGGCCTGGGCAGCAACGCCTCGGATTTGATCTGCAACAACTTGGCTGCCACCACCAGGAAAGCCGAAATTTCATCCGCCGGCACCTGCATCTGGTGGATGTAGGCCAGGTACTGGTCGGTCACCTGCGCCAGCGCAACGGCGGTGATATCCAGCTCGGCATGCTCGATCAGCTGCAGCAGCAGGTCGAGCGGCCCCGCGTAGACAGGGGTGGTGACGGTGTACCCGCCAGTCTGGTGTCCGGCAACATTCAGGTCCATGGCAGGCGGGATTATATCATCCCCTTCCCCAATAATCGTTCCAGGTCGTTTTAGATTTCGCCTCCCTTCCGCCCTCCTCTCTACCCCATTCCTCAATCTAAAATCTAAAATCCCCTAGGCTCGGAAGCGCATTTTCAGGATCCAGTCTGTCAGCGGTTGAGGCAGAGTTTCCAGGAAAGCGCCTGCTTGCGCCATATGACCGATCGAGTAGCGCTTCTTTGGCGATTTGGCAACCAGCACCTTAAGAATGATATCGGCTACCTTTTGTGCATCCGTTCGCTTTTCATCGAACTTGGCCATATCTCTTCCCCACTCCCGCAAGGCTTGTGAATAAGGCTTCACAAGCTCGCCTGGTTCTATGTGAAGGAGGGCTTCGACGGCGGCTGTGGTTTTCAACCCGGCCGGCGTCTTGATCCCCCCGCACCGGATCATGCTGTTGGGGATATTCCATGCTTTGAGTTCGATGTCAAGCGTCCGCGCGATGCAGGTCACCGCAAAATCGCAGGCATGGATACTGGTTACGTACGGTGTTGGGATGGTCGCTGGCGTGGTGATCCACACGATCCTGCCGCCTTCCCTGCGGATCATCGGTAGGAACGTTTGCACCATTGCCGCTGCTCCCAGCACGCGTACCTGCAGTTCGGTCCGGAACTGTTCCAGATCCATCAACTCGATCGGCGCGACACTGCCACCGCCTGCGTTGTTGATGAGCGCATACAATCCCTTTTGCCCTCGCTGCTCCAGCACGGCCGCCGCTGTCTCTGCTATGCCGGAAATTTGTTCCAGGTTGTTAAGATCGAGCGGGCAGATGGGAATAAGGTTCGGTTCGTTCAAACTACGCAGGGCTTCGGCATCGGCTTCCTTTCGCACCGTCGCCAACACCGTGAAATCGTGTCGCGCCAATTCCAAGGCAGTCGCCCGTCCGATGCCGGACGAGCATCCTGTGATTAATACTCCCTTCCCATCCGCGCGAAATCCGCCCGCATTATGTGCGATCATCCTTCATGTCTCCTCTTTTTTATCAGGACCTTACACAGCTTCTGCCTGGATGCGTTCCTGGTAGGCGGCCCGCCAGCGTTTCCCGATCAGGTTCGCCAGGCCGATCGGAGGCACCAGGCTGCCGGCCATTTGCAGGAGTTGGTTCAAGAGACCCGGGATGACCACCGGGCGTCCCCGCAGGGCCTGATCCAATGTGTTCGCTGCGACAGTTCCGATGTTCTGGGTGGTCAAATGACCCATCAGGCCCTGCACCTCGATGCCATCGATGCATTCGGGCGTGGTGGGCATGCCTGCCGGGCAGAGCACCGTGACCGTCGCGCCCGTGGCCGCGCAGTTCGTCCCGCAGCGCCAGTGAAAAGTCCACCAGGAATTGCTTGGAGGCCGCGTAGGTGGCTTTGACCGGCATCGGGTAGAATGCCGCCAGGCTGGCTACAGTGATGATACGGAAGGGCTTGGAGGGGTCCGTTCGTTCAAGCAGTTCGTGGGTTACATCCAGCGTGGCCTCGATGTTAAGGCGGATGATGGTACGGATGGCCTCCCTGGTCTGTTCGAGGAACGGGCCTTCGAAGTCCACGCCCGCCACGTTGATCAGCCCCCAGAATTGCAGCCCTTCGGCCTTGAGCGTTTCGAATAGGCGCGAGCGGGAGGGTAGGTCGGTCAGGTCGCAGTCCTTCTGGCGCACCTCGACGCCGTAGGTATTCTGTAAACCTTTGGCCAGGCTTGCCAGCCTTTCCGCGCTCAAATCTGTCAGGAAAAGGTCCCAACCGCGGCTGGCGCATTCGACGGCAAAGGCTTTTCCCAGGCCGCCGGTGGCTCCACTGATGAATACCATGCTTTTCATAATGAACTCCTGTCTTGGTAGCTGCTCACCCTTGCGAAGGTTTTGCCTTTAGTAAATACGTCCTTATACCTTAAAACCTTAAATTTGTCAAACGAACGTTTAAATCATATGTATAAAACAGTTGACAAAACAGGTCTTTAGGATTAATATCCGGCCTGGATAGGAGATCGAGAATGGATATGGATCTAAAAGAGAAAACCTTTGTCTTGACCGGCGCTACCTCCGGGATAGGCCTGGCTGCCGCCGCGCTCCTGGCGGAACGCGGGGCTTTCCTGATTGGTGTCGGTCGTTCTGCGGAGCGCTGCGCACGGGCTGAGAGTCAGTTGCGTTCTGCCCATCCCCAGGCGCATGTGGAATACTGCGTGGCGGACCTGTCCATGCAGGCGCAGGTTCGCCGGCTGGCCGGGGATATCCGGGCGAAGTTGGCGGCGTACCCGCGCAGATCCTTGGATGGGCTGGTCAATAATGCCGGGACATTCACATACTGGATGACTCTGACCTCCGAGGGGTTCGAGACGCAGTGGGCGGTCAACCACCTTGCGCCTTTCCTGCTGACGCATGAGCTCCTGCCGCTGCTCCGGGCTGCACCCGCTGCCCGGGTGGTGACGGTCAGCTCCGGGTCGCATTACCATACGCGCCTGAAATGGAACGACATCCAGTTGCGGCGCGGCTATAACTGCTTGCTGGCCTACCAGCAGACCAAGCTTGCCAACGTGCTCTTTACGGCCGAATTCAACCGGCGCCTGGGAGCCGGTTCCACGCCAAAGGCTTTCGCCGCGGATCCGGGCCTGGTCTTTACCGAGATGGGCTTCAAAGGCAACCCTGGCCTGGTGCGCTGGATTTGGGGCCTCCGCCGGCGCAGCGGAGTTGCACCGGAGCAGTCTGCCAGGGGAGTGGCGTATCTCGCTGCGGAACCGGCCATTCAAGCCTCCCCGGAAATTTATTGGAAGGATGGCCATCCCAAGGCTCCGGACCGCTATGCGTTGGACAAGGACGCCGCGCGTCGTCTCTGGGACCTTTCGGAGCAGATGTGTGGGATCGAAGCCGGCGGCTACTTTTTATCTCTCCACCCTACATCTTAAGAAGGGAACGCGGATGGCGCTGATTCAGCCGATTTTCCCGGCTCTATGGAAATTGTCGTGACAAGCCGCCAGGTGTAGTGCGAAATTAATTTCGCACTACGTTGTGCCGCCAAACACGGGGATGGACCATGACAATTCCCAATGAACCATTTTCCCGCATGTTTTATATTCAATTTATCGGAGTACAATAGGCGCCAAGGACGAAATATGGATAAGATTCCTCCCAGACAACTAATCCTCGAAGCGGTGGTGACCTGCATAGAAAAATATGGCATCGACAAGCTCACCACGCGTAGGATTTCCGAGGAAGCCGGCATGAATATCGCTTCCATCAATTATTATTTCCGCACGAAACAGGCGCTGGTGGACGAAGCGCTGTCCATGACAATTAATCACATGATGGAAGATGTCAGCGCATCGATCGAAAACCAGGAACAGCCCTTCCTGGAAGCGTTCGAGGATGTGTTGTACTACCTGATCGACGGTAACCTTCACTTTCCGGGGATTACCGCCGCGCACCTCTACGATGTGGTCTTCGAGAAAAAAACGGATGCTCTTGGTTCGCAGGTATTGAACAGGCTGTTTGAAAAAGTGGCCGCGCGTGCCCTTCGGGAATATCCTCATCAGAACCCGCAGGTTGTGCGCTTTATGATTTCCCAGATCATGGCAGCAACCTTGTTTATGATGTTATCTCCAAATTTTTTCCGGTCCGTTGATTCTCTTAATATGAATAATTCGGAAGAGTGCCGGTCCTTGGCGAGGCAATACACCCAGATGTTGGCTGGCATAATTGCAATCTAATATGGAAATCAAGTAGCTTGTATTGGACTCCCAAACTCACAGGCGAACAAAAAACATGAGAAAAACATCCAGTGATGAATACGCAATCAAGCTGTCTTTGTACGAAAAGGTAGTCGCAACAATTCCGAGCATAACGCGCAAAGGCGTCACAATGCCTTATACATCTCATAACGGTCACATGTTCAGTTTTTTGACTCAGGATGGAAGGATGGCTCTTCGGCTTCCATCGGAAGAACTGGGGTCATTCTTGGAAAAATACAAGACCGAACTCTGTGTTCAACATGGAGTTGTGATGAAGGAATACACGGCAGTCCCGGACGATTTACTTATGGACACGAAAGAATTGAAAAGCTATTTTGCCAATAGTTACAAATATGTGAGTTCTCTAAAACCCAAGCCGAGTGCAAAGACGAAGAAGAGTTAGATAAGAGCGAGCAGTCATAGGCGAACAGGAAGAAAGTGTCAATCCAACAAATGGAGTGTTGAATGCCAAATGCTAGCCAACAAAGCGTGCAGTGGATGGTGGGGATTCTGCGGCGACGTTAGGAGATGCAACTATTCTCCAAATGTGATTGCCTTGGGTACCAGTGCCCCGTGGGGTATAATCATCCCCTTCACACCGGCAGAAAATGCTGGAGCAGCAAGGTCATTACCTCCTGATGTTCTGCCCCATAATCCCCTAATCCCTAACCCCCCTAATCCTGTTCATCTCCGGTAGAAAATGTCTGATCTGACCTATTTCGATTATGCCGCCACCACACCCGTGGATGCGCGCGTGCTGGCTGCCATGCAGCCGTATTTCAGCGAAATGTTCGGGAACCCCTCCTCGGTGCACCGCTACGGCCAGCGCGCCGAGGCGGCCGTCGAAGCCGCCCGGGAGACGGTCGCGGCCGGATTGCACTGCCGTCCTGACGAGCTCGTTTTTACCTCCTGCGGGAGCGAATCTGATAACCTGGCCTTGCGCGGCGTGGCGCTGGCGCGCCGCGCCGGCACCGGCGCGAACCGCATCGTCACATCCCGCGCCGAGCACCATGCCGTCAGCAAGACCGCCGAACAACTCGAACGGTATTATGGTTTCCAGGTCGATTGGCTGGAGACGGACGAATACGGCATGGTCTCGCCGGCACGCGGTCGAGCAGGCCATCCGCCCGGATACGGCGCTGGTCTCGGTCATGGCTGCCAACAACGAGATCGGCACGCTCAACCCGGTTGCGGAAATCGCCGAAGTTTGCCGGGCGCATGAAGTGCCTTTCCATACCGACGCGGTCCAGGCGGCCGCTTATCTGCCGTTGGATCTGCGCGAGCTCGGCGTGGACCTGCTCTCGCTGGGCGCCCACAAGTTCTATGGCCCCAAGGGCATCGGGGCGCTGTATGTCCGGAAAGGCACCCCGCATCCTGCCGGCCCAGACCGGCGGCGGGCAGGAGTTCGGGCTGCGGGCCGGCACCCAGAACGTGCCCTATATCGTCGGCTTTGCCGAAGCCTTCCGGCTTACCGGTGCAGAGCGCGACCAGCGCGCCGCCCACGTCCGTCCCTTGCGCGATCGGATCATCGGCCGGGTCCTGGAGGAAATTCCGGATGTGCGCCTGACCGGCCATCCCGACGCTGCGCCTGCCCAACCATGCCAGTTTTGCCTTCAAGGATATGGATGGCAACCTGCTCCTGACCCTGCTGGATGCGGCCGGGTTTGCCTGCTCGTCCGGCTCGGCCTGCAAGACCGGCAACCCCGAACCCAGCGAGGTGATGGCGGCGATCGGCCTGCCGCCGCAGTGGGGGCTGGGTTCCCTGCGGGTGACGCTCGGAAAGGATTCGACCGCCGCGCAGGTGGAGGCGTTCCTGGATGCCCTGCCAGGCCTGGTGCAAAAGGCCAGGGAATTGCACCGGAGATGAACGAGGATGAACGTTTTTGAGCATGATGAACGAGGTGTCGATGGCAGAAATCTGTTGATATGATTACACAATCCAGGTTCGCCATCTCCACCCCTCTCCCAACTGGAAGGTAACAAATCACTGATGTTCCTTAACCTTATCCTGTTTATCTCTGTTCATCTCCGGTAGGAAATGTCGCCTTATCCCATTCATCTCCGTTTATCTCCGGTTAAATTATCTTCTGGTGAATAATGTCTAAAGTTGTTGTTGCCATGTCAGGCGGTGTGGATTCCTCGGTCGCCGCGGCCCTGCTCAAGCAGCAGGGCTACGACGTGACCGGCATGATGCTGCGCCTGTGGAGTGAAGCCGGGCAAGGAAGACTCCAACCGCTGCTGCACCCCGGATCGCATGGCGCAGGCGCGCCGGGTGGCTGCCATCCTGGATATCCCCTTCTATGCCGTTGACGTGAAAGAAAAGTTCTATTCCACGGTCGTCCAGTCTTTCCTGGATGGCTATGCCCAGGGCCTGACGCCCAACCCCTGCCTGGTCTGCAACCGGCTGATCAAGTGGGGCTTCCTGCTCGAGCATGCCCTGGCGCTCGGCGCAGATTATCTCGCCACCGGTCATTATGCCCGCAAGCGCACCGCCGCAGATGGACAGCCAGCAACTCCTGCGCGCCGTGGATCGTTCCAAGGATCAGTCGTATGTCTTGCATGTGCTGACGCAGGAACGGCTGGAGCATGCCCTCTTCCCGGTCGGGGAGTACACCAAGCCCGCCATCCGCGAGCTTGCCCGGAGCTTCGACCTGCCGACTGGCGGCCCGCTCGGAAAGCCAGGACCTGTGCTTCCTGGCCGGGCAGGATTACCGGGACTTCATTCGCCGCAATGCCCCCGGCATCGCCCATCCCGGCCCGATCCTGTCCCGGGATGGCAAAACCTTGGGCGAACACCAGGGGCTGGCATATTACACCATCGGCCAGCGCAAAGGCCTGGGCGTCCCTTCGTCCGTCCCGCTGTATGTGCTTGCGAAGGATACCGTCACCAATACCCTCGTCGTCGGCGGAGAGGCCGAGCTTGGTGGGACCGGTTTGACCTGCCAGGCTGTCAACTGGATCGCCGGGGAAGCGCCCAAGGAAGCGCTGCGCCTGCAGGTCAAGACGCGCTATACTGCCCGGGAAGCCTGGGCGCGTGATCACGCCGCTGGATGGGGGCAGGGCGGAGGTTCGCTTCGAAGAGCCCCAGCGGGACCTTACCCCCGGCCAGGCGGCGGTATTCTATGACGGTGAGGTCGTTCTCGGCGGTGGCCTGATCCTTTGAGCGCACAAGAATTGTGACCCACTCGCGCCATGCGTCTTCCTTCTTCCTTTTTCCTTATTCCTCGTTACTTATTCCTTTTCCCTTTTCCCTTCTCCCTTTTCCCTTTTCCCTTCCTTTTGATATAATACCTCTCAGTAGCTTAACCCATGACTTTTCCTGCCATTCTCTTCGGGATTGTCCTTTCCTCTGCCTTTGGCACCGCCTTCCACTTCTGGAAAGGCGGCAGCCTGAACAAATTGTTCCTTTATGTCATCCTGGCCTGGCTGGGGTTCTGGATCGGTCATTTCGTCGGCGGTGCAATCGGCTGGAGTTTTGCCGCCGTCGGCCCGATCAATACCGGCATGGCCACCCTCGGCAGCGCCCTCTTCCTGTTGGTCGGGGAATGGTTGAGCCGGGTGGAAGTCGTCTCCCGCAAGTAAATCCTCTCACATACGGAGCCGCACTAATAGAAAATTCCTCCCCGGCGTGGGGAGGAATTTTTTGGGTTCAATTGAGGGAGATTACAGGGGTTTGACGTGCGCTGCCTGCAGGCCCTTGGGTCCCTGTTCGATTTCGAACTCGACCTGCTGGCCTTCCTGAAGGGTGCGGAACCCCTCGGACTCTATGGCGCTGTAGTGGACGAAAACGTCCGGGCCGCCTTCGCGTGCGAGGAAGCCGAAGCCCTTCGACGCATTGAACCATTTGACCGTACCGGTCACACGCTCTGCCATTTTATTGCTTCTCCTTACTGTGAACAAAAAAGAATAGGATGACGGTGTTCGGTATTCAGTGCGGGCGAGGTGCTGCAACAATGTCATCTTTAAAAAACACCGGCCCTTGTGGATTGCTCTTGGGCCGGCTTCCTGCGAATTCCAGCACGAACACTTACCACCTACATTGCACATTTTATCTGGCGGGTGAAATTCCGTCAAGACCTTAAAATCACATTAATAACCCACCCATTGTTCCCCCTTCCCCCTGATTCCTAGTCCCTGATCCCTTCTTCCTTATCCCTGATCCCTTTTCTTCGCATGCCCCAGGTCTGCGGTCCGTTGGAAATTGCCTGCCCATGGCTTATTACTGCAAACCCATTCCGTTCGTAGAATGGGATATTCTTCTCGTTGTTCGTATCCAGGTAGCAGACCAGCCCTTCCCGGTCGGCCTGTGCCAACACCGGTTGTAAGAGGGCGCCCCCCACTCCCTGGCCTTGCAGGGATGGCTCCACGCCAAGTCCGTACAAATACCAATGCCGTCCGGTCACCGACTTCTTATGCAGCCGGTCCGCATAATTCGACAGGCGCATGCAGCGTTCCAACTCCTGCCACTTCAGCTTTAAGGGGAGCAGGAACAGGCCCGTTCGCGCGATCCCCATCCCTCCCAGGCTGGCATGCTTGGGCCCCAGCCACAGCGCCACACCCTCGAGCGAAGGGGTCGTATACACCTTGCCGTAGAAATACCCGTAACGGATGGACCTTTCGAACAGCCATGGCAGGACACGCCCTCGCTTGGCGGCGTCCGGGATGCTGAAAGTAAAAAAGGGATCACCATCGAACGCCCTGGCCATGACGGTTGCAGTGTGCCTGATCTGGCTCGCAGTCAGGGGTATCGCTATCTTTTGAGGCGACATCGTTCATCCTTTGTTCCTGCCCGCCCACTTTTATATGCCATAGATCAATTTCCTCTCCACCCTCCAGTATATATCACCTCCCGCCTCCCCGCAACTATCTGGGGGTTTTCGCGTATCACATCGTCCCCGAATGGGATCCTCGTGGGGGGGATGCACGCAGGGATCTATTCCGTGTGTTCTCCGCGGAACAGGGGGGAGAAATGGGGGATGTCGTCGCTGGCTTTTTGCGGTAAATAAGATAATATTTATGATACAATAGCCGCCTTATTGGAGTTCTTTCGCAGGTACTAGATAAGGAGAAAAATGACCACATTTGAAATGGAACAGCAAACTGGTGTGAAAAATCCAGGCAGATTTATCGCCGGGATAATGCTTGGAGGCCTGGTTGGCGCCGTGACATTGCTATTGTTCGCTCCGCAATCAGGGAAAGATACCCGGAAACTCATCCAAACCAAGACCATCGAGCTGCGTGACAAATCAACTGCCACGGTGGAAAGTGTTTCAGGGCAGGTTGGCTCCAAGGCTGGTCAGATTAAGACCAGCGTAAGCAGCAAGGCAATGGAATGGACGAAACAGGGCAAAGAGTTGCTTGCCAGGCAGCTTGATCGCCTATCCGTTGCTGCCCAAAATGGAAAAACTTCGCTCCAAGGCAAAAGCAGTTAGCGATAAACGCTAAAAATTTATTGGATTAAGAACACCCGTCTTTTTAGGCGGGTGTTTGTGTTTAATGATTCCCTTCTTCCTTCTCCCTTCTTCCCTTATCTCTGTTCTCTAATCCCTTCTCCTCTTTTCATGATAATATTACTCGAAAAAGGACCTTTCATGCAACCCAGGATCGAATCGTTTCTCTCCGCCCGCCTGCACCTCTCCCCGCAAATTGTCGGGGAGTCATATCTACTTCATCAGCAACCTGTCCGGGCGCTTGAGCCTCTACGCGCATGTACTACGGCGGCTCGGTCCCCGAACCGCTCCTGCCGCCGCATATTGCCATGCAAAACCCGGACCTGGTCGGCGGGCGTTCGTTCTTCGTCTTCCCACGCCTGGATAAGATCCTGGTCATGCTCGACCACGATGGCGACGAGAATTACCAGCCCATGCTGATCCCTCTCGAAGGCGGCTTCCCCGAACCGGCCTTTGGCGAAGCTTTTCGAAAATTACCGCCTGCACCTGGGCGAATGCGATATCGACAGGAATATCGTCTATTTCAACGCCGAGCAGCAGGATAAGCCCATCCAGGCCGCCTACCGCGGCGACCTGCAGACGAACGGGACTCGAAAAGCTGGACGAATCGGAATGGGGCGTCATCCCGTCCGGGCATTTCGAGGATCACTCGAAGGTCTTTATTACCGACGAGTACACCATGGGCGACAGCGTCCTATACCTGCTGGAGAACGGCCGGAAGAGCCTGCTCCTTGGCAAACCGCTCGACCAGCGCCAGCCCGGCGAAACGGTTCCCCTGAATGGCCTGGGTTCGGCCGAATTCACGCCCGGCGGCAACGGCGCCCTGCTGACGACTGCCCTGTTCGATGACCGCTACAGCCTGGGCCTGATCGACTTCGCCCGGCCCGGCTGAGATCCAACCGGTCAAACTGGAGGGCCTCGTCCATACCGGCGTGGGCGAACTAATGGAGCTTTCCCATCTGAAGGGCGACCCACTACGCCGTTCACTTTAATATCGATGGCTGTTCCTGGCTCTACGAAGGCATCTACAACGAAGAGAAACGCAGCCATGTCCCTCAGGCATGTCATTGTCGGCGATGGCGACCTGGCCGGCGGCGTGCTGGAGCATTACTATTACGATAAGGCCGGCGACCGCTTCGTGCTGTCGTTCTCCACCGCCACCAGCCCGACCCAGATCTACACCGTCGAAGCCAAGGACCGCCTGACCATCGTCATGCACACCGAAGAGCGCATCCTGGGCATCCCGGAGAGCCAGCTCTCGCAAGGCGAGGATGCCTCGTTCGTCTCTTTCGATGGCACGCGCGTCTCGGCCCGCCTGTACCTGCCGGCCGAGTTCGCTTGGCTTCACAGGGCCGCGCCCGCTGGTCTATTACATCCACGGCGGGCCGCAGGGCCAGGAGCGCCCGGATTTTGCCTGGTTCTCGATGCCGCTCATCCAGTTCCTGACCCTGCGCGGCTTCGCCGTCTTCGTGCCGAACGTGCGCGGTTCCACCGGCTATGGCCTGGACTATACCAAGCAGGTCGACCGGGACTGGGGCGGGCAGGATCGCCTTGACCACGTCCATGCCATGACGAAGGTGCTGCCGAAGGATCAAGCGCCTGGATGTGAAACGCGCCGCCGTGGTGGGACGTTCCTATGGCGGCTACATGACCCTGACCATGGCCGGCCGCCACCCGGAGCTGTGGTCGGCTGCCTGCGATATGTTCGGCCCCTACGACCTGCTGACCTTCTCCGAGCGCATCCCCGAGACCTGGAAGCCCTATTTCAAGCTTGCCCTGGGCGACCCGGCTACCGCCGATGGACGCGCCTTCCTGCAGGAACGTTCCCCCAAAACCTATCTGGATGCCCTGGCCTGCCCGATGCTGGTCATCCAGGGCCGCAACGACCCGCGCGTGGTGGCGAAAGAGTCCGAGGAGCTGGTGGCTGACCTGAAGAAAAAAGGCAAGGATATCGAACTCCTGCTCTTCGAAGACGAAGGCCACGATGTCCTGAAATACGCCAACCGCGTGACCTGCTACAATGCCATCGCAGATTTCTTTACCAAATATCTTCAAGCCCTGATCCCCTGGTTACCTTATCCCTGATCCCTGATTACCTGATCCCCTTATCCCTTATCCCCTGATTAACCTTATCCCTGCCCTATGCCCTGGAATTTGAATACCACCCATTCCCAGCCCGGTGACCTGGCCCTCCTGGTGGGCCTGCGGCACAAGCATTTCATCTTCCCGCTCATCCCCGGCGGGTCGTTCCACACCCATCGCGGCATCCTGTATCACGATGAACTGATCGGCAAGCCCTGGGGCAGCCAGGTCTTCAGCCACCAGGGCAGCCCGTTCTTCATGCTGCAGCCCTCCCTGGCCGACCTGCTGGTGGACCTGAAGCGCAGCACCCAGATCATGTATCCCAAGGATATCGGCTTCATCCTGACCAGCATGTCGGTCGGGCCGGGTCAGACCGTCCTGGAAGCCGGCACCGGCTCCGGTTCCATGACCGTGGCGCTGGCCTACGCCGTCGGTCCGCAGGGGCACGTCGTCACCTACGAGCGCCGCCCGGAGTTCCAGTCCCTGGCGCGCAAGAACCTGGAGCGCCTCGGGCTGGATGGGCGTGTCGATTTCAAGTTGGGCGATATCGCCGATGGTTTTACCGAAACGGACGTGGATGCGGCTCTTCCTGGATGTGCCCAACCCCTGGGATTACATCCGGCAGGTGCGCTCCGGCCCTCAAGCCGGGCGGCTTCTTCTGCAACCTGGTGCCCACCTTCAACCAGGTGGAAAAACTGCTCTATTCCCTGCGGCGTGAACATTTTGCCTTCATCGAAGTGTGCGAGCTCCTGATGCGTTACTACAAGCCCGAACCCACCCGCCTGCGCCCCACCGACCGCATGGTTGCCCATACCGGCTACCTGACCTTCGCCCGCCGCATCGAGCCGAGCGAGGACGACCGCGCCCGCGTACTTTTGGCGGAGCAGGCTGGGTTGGCAGCAGAAGGAAGTGCGGATGCGGAAGAGTCAAATAGTCGCTAGTCACTGGTCACCGACCTGTAAGACCTGTAAGACTTGTAAGACTATCAGACTGTCCTTAATGGTAAAATTCCCCGCCAATCCAATTTCCCCGAGACCCTATGACCTACTCCGAAACCATCGCCTCCCAACTGCACGTCAAACCCTCCCAGGTGGAGGCCGCCATCCGCCTGCTCGACGAGGGCAACACCGTCCCCTTCATCGCCCGTTACCGCAAGGAAATGACCGGCACGCTCGACGACGAACAGGTCCGCATCGTTGCTGATGAGGTTGTCCGCCTGCGCGCCATCGACGAGCGCCGCCTGGCCATCCTGAAATCCATCGAAGAACAGGGCAAACTGACCGATGAGCTCAAGGCAGCCATCCAGGCCGCCGGGACCATGACCGCCCTCGAAGATCTGTATGCGCCCTACAAGCCCAAGCGCCGCACGCGTGCCATGATCGCGCGCGAAAAGGGCCTGGAAGGCCTGGCGGAACACATCCTCAAGCAGCCCTTGACCCAGCGCAGCCTGGAAGACATCGTCCAGGAGTCGTACCTCAATGAGCAGGTGACCACGGTCGAGGCTGCCCTGCAAGGGGCGCGTGACATCGTCGCCGAGACCATCAGCGACAACGCCAACGTGCGCAGCGCCACCCGGGAGAAGGCGCTCAAGTCCGCCGTGCTGCATCGCCGAAAAAGTCGCCGACGCCTTGGACGAGAAAGGTGTCTACGCCTCGTATTATGCCTTTGAAGGGCGGGTGGACCGCCTCCAGCCGCACCAGGTGCTGGCGCTTAACCGCGGCGAGAAGGAAGGCATTCTGAAGGTGCGCGTGGAGATGGATGAGCGCGACTGGCATGCCGCCATTGCGGCCGAGTTCCAGGAGGACATCCTCTCGCCCTTCTCCGACCAGTTGAGCCTGGCCATCGCAGACTCCGCCGAGCGCCTGCTGCTGCCGGCCATCGAACGGGATGTGCGCCGGGAGCTTTCCGAGAAGGCCGACGGCCATGCCATCAATGTCTTCGCAACCAACCTGCGCGCCCTGCTCTCCCAACCGCCGCTGGCTGGCCAGACCGTGCTGGGCCTGGATCCCGGCTTCCGGACCGGTACCAAGCTGGCGGTGGTGGACCCCACCGGCAAACTGCTGGATACCGGCACCATCTACCCGCACGAACCCAAGAACGACTGGGCCGGTGCGTTGAGCACCCTCGAGGAAATGGTCAACCGCCATCATGTCACGCTCATCACGATCGGCAACGGCACCGCCTCGCGCGAGACCGAGAAACTGGTGGCCGAGTTGACGCGCGGCCATGCCGAAACCACCAAGTATCTGATCGTGAACGAGGCCGGCGCCTCGGTCTACTCGGCCTCGGCCCTGGCCCGCCAGGAGTTCCCGGCACTTGGATGTCTCCATCCGCGGGGCGGTCTCCATCGCCCGGCGCGCCCAGGATCCGTTGGCCGAGCTGGTCAAGATCGACCCCAGGTCCATCGGGGTCGGCATGTACCAGCACGACGTGGATCAGTCCGCCCTCGAGCACTCGCTGGATGGGGTGGTGGAGAGCGTGGTCAATGCCGTCGGCGTGGATTTGAATACCGCCAGCCCGGCCCTGCTGACCCACGTGGCCGGCATTGGCCCGAAACTGGCCACCTCCATCGTGACCTACCGGGATGCCAACGGTGCCTTCCGTTCCCGCGACGAGTTGCGCTCGCGTCTCCGGTCTGGGGCCGAAAGCCTACGAGCAGTCCGCCGGGTTCATGCGCATCCGCGCGGGCGCCAACCCGCTGGACGCCTCCGCCATCCACCCCGAATCGTATGCCAGTTGCCGGAGCCGTCCTGGCACGCGCCGGGCTTTCCCCCGCAGCCTCGATCGCCGAGCGCAAACCGGCTCTGGATGCGCTGGTCGCGCAGATCCCGCCTGACAAACTCGCCGCCGAACTGGGCTGCGGCCTGCCGACGCTGAAGGATATCCTCGAGCAGCTTGTCCGCCCGGGGCGCGACCCGCGTGCCGATGCCCCCGCCCCGATCCTGCGCTCGGACGTGCTCAAGGCGGAAGACCTGCTGGTCGGGATGACGCTCAAGGGCACCGTCCGCAACGTGGTGGACTTCGGCGCCTTCGTGGATATCGGCGTCAAGCAGGACGGCCTGCTGCACAAGTCCCACATCCCGCACGGCACGCTCCTCAAGGTGGGCGATATCCTCGACCTGGAAATCCTTAAGATCGAGCCCGAGCGCGGCCGCATCAGTTTGGGGTGGGTCTCGTCCCACGACAGCGGGGTTAAGAAATAACCATGATATTTAGTGGCCTTCGTGTTTTGATTGTTTTTCCGGCAGAGTCACGAATAGATCTGCCAACCTCTCGGGTAATGGTTCTTGAGGACGCCCTGGACGCGCTTGCCCCATCCCAGCGGCCAGCCCTCCACGCTGACCAAGGTCCAGCCGGACGCGCCTTCGCCTGAGATGGTTTCACCGCGCAAATATCCGGCCAGCTCGCGGCTGTCTGCGGCCAGTTCCAGTTCTTTTTTTGCCCCTGCGCGCGGCAGGGACAGCGCCAGCGGATGCGCCGGTTCGAAGCGCTCCTTCTTGAATGTCCCCAGCCAGACTCCCGGATGCAGCACGCGCAGAGGACCGAGATCGGGCAGCGCCTCGGGGATGAAGTACAGCCGCTCAGCCCGCACTCGCAGCCTGTCCCTCGGGAAATCGACTTTCAGCACTTCCGCGCTGAACTCCTGCCACAGGCGTTCCTGCGCTCGCGACGGCTCCGCCAGCCGGTCGGGTCCCCCATCCGTTTCCCCACCTGCTGATCCGATCCGTTTCAACAGGCAGGCGAAATGTCCTTCCCCCGTTATGCGGTGCGGGAACAGCCGCACCGCCTTTTCCAGTCTTTTCTCCTTTGCGTTCGCCTGTCCCGCACTGGTCTTCATCCGGGGCCGCGGTTAGATTCATCCATTCTGGGCGTCCGCACATGAATCCTTCGAAAAGCGGCGGTTCCACCACTTCGAATTCCGGCAGCCCATCCAAAAGTCCGCTGATGGTCTCTTCATCTTCCTCTGGCGCGAAGGTACAGGTGGAATACAGCAAGTACCCGCCCGGCCTGACCAGCTTGGCAGCCACCCGCAGGATGGCCCGCTGGCGGATGGCGCAGCCTGCCACCATCCCGGGTGACCAGTCCCGCCGGGCGCCCATGTCTTTGCGGAACATACCTTCGCCCGAGCAGGGCGCGTCCACCAGCACCCGGTCGAAGAACGCCCCGAAATGGTCGGCCAGCCGCTCGGGGCTTTCGTTGGTGATGACCACGTTCCCGGCGCCCCAACGTTCCACGTTGAATGCCAGGTGCCCGACGCGCTTGTCCTTGATCTCGTTGGCCACCAGCAGGCCGTGTCCCTGCATCAGGCAGGCCAGGGCGGTGGTCTTCCCGCCCGGGGCCGCCGCCAGGTCAAGGACGCGCATGCCCCGGCTGGAGGCCGGCTGCAGGGAAGCGCAGCCTTGTTGCGTGCCGAAAGGTGCGCCCATCAATAGTTCGGCCGGAGCCATGGCAGACGGATCCTGCAGGTAGTACAGCCCGGCCAGGTGGTAGGGATGCTTGCCGGGTTCCACCACCTTTGCCCCTCCCCCATCGGGAGAGGGGTCAGGGGCGAGGGTAAATGCAGAATCACACCAGGCCACCCTCTCCCCCAGAGGGATGGGGAGAGAGTCTGGCAAACTCTTCCGGGGACAGCTTCAGCGTGTTGACCCGCAGGCCGCTGACCGGCTTCTGCTCGAGCGCAGCGGCAAAGGCCGCAAACTCGTCGCCGAGCAGACGCCGCATGCGTTCGAGGAAAAGCGCTGGGATGGGAGGTTCTGGGTTGGATGGCATCCCGTCCATTATAAGGCAAAGGAGCACTTCAGCCGCAGGTATAATTGCTGGCAGGCAAAAACAACCTGCCGCAGATTTGATCTTGAACATGAACGGAGAGACCTCATGCGCATCGAAGACCTGAACTGGATGGACGTGGAAGAATACCTCAAGCACGATGACCGCCTGATCCTGGTGGTGGGGGCGTGCGAACAGCACGGCTACCTGTCCCTGCTGTCGGACGTTAAAATCCCGTGGCCCTGGCGGACGCGGCTGCGCAGCAGACCGGCGTACTGGTGGCCCCGCCCGTGAACTTTGGCTCCAGCCCGTATTTTCTTGACTATCCTGGCACGCTCAGCCTGCGCCTCTCCACCCTGATGGACGTGGTGGAGGACCTCATCCGCTCGGCCTACGGACAAGGTTTCAAGCGCATCCTCGTGCTGAACGGGCATGGCGGGAATACCGGCGTCAAGATGCGCCTGGGGGAACTTGCCAACCAGCTCGAAGGCCTTGATTTACAGTGGTACGCCTGGTGGCTGTCCCACAGCGTGGAAGAAGTGGCCCTGCGGCACGAGCTCAAACCATCCCACGCCAACTGGTTGGAGGCTTTCCCGTTCACCCTCGTGGCCGGCCTGCCGGAAGGGGAGAAGGTGCCGCCGCACGTCCCCTCGGACATCCTGGATGCCAAGGCCGCCCGGGAGGTCTATGGCGATGGCTCCTTTGGCGGCCGCTACCAGGTCCCGCAGGAGATCATGGATGAAATGTTCGCGGCTTGCCTGGCAGATGTCTTGCAGATGCTGAAATTCGAATAAGGCTCCCCTTCATCGTTTTGAAATAAAGTCAAGCGCTTCCGCCAGGCAGCCTTGGTAACCGGGATCGTCCCCGGTTGCGTCAATGCGGAGTATCCGGCCCGGGTCGACGTGTTGCAGCCAATCGTCCAGCAGGGCTTGGGTGGCCTGTAAGTCGTCCCGGGTGGCGATCTCGAGCGGCCGGCCGCGCCGGGTGAACCGCTCTGCCACCACATCCAGGGGAGCGGTCAGCCACAGGATGCCTTCGGGCGGCGGCTGGGACGAACGGATCTGGGCGAACAGCCGTTCGCACAGGCGATATTCCTGGGTCGAGAGCAGGCCTTTGCGCTGGAACAGGCGGGTGAAAACGAAAAAATCCATCTCCAGCCCGCCGTCCTGGATGCCGGTCTTGGGTTGGGCGCGCAGTTGGCGCTCCTGCTCGGCGCGCAGCAGTAGGAAGTCGATCTGGTTCGCAAGGGCATAACCGGCAGCGTTTTTGAAAAGGGCCTGGAATGGACGGGTTGCGTGTTCTTCCAGGCCGGTGGCGAAATCTCCCGCCGCACGCAATGCCTCCGTGAGGGTTGTTTTGCCAACAGCGCTGTTGCCAACAACGACGATCAGCTTGCCCATTTTGGGGGATTCTCCGAATTATTGCAAATTTCGATGCTATACCCGACTTGCAGGCTGGCGCAAAACCTTCACTTCCCGGTTGATGCGCTCGCTTAATGGGCCTTGGGCGACTTCCAGATCGTAGCGAACTTGCAAACGAAGCCAGACTGCCGCGCTCGTTCCAAAATAGCGAGCCAAGCGCATGGCGGTATCAACCGATATTGCACGCTGTCCATTAACGATTTGGCTGATGCGAATGGGCGTGACTCCGATATCATGCGCCAGCCGGTATTGCGTCAGGCCGAGCGGCTTCATAAAATCCTCAAGCAGAACTTCACCGGGATGAATAGGGAAAGGCACATTTTTGAAGTCGGCATAACCCACATCATAGTTCTCTGCGAATCCCGTATCGCCTCCAGCTCGCTCTTGAATATAGCGTTTTACGCCGCTCATGTCTTTTCCTCAGAAAGAGCAATTGCCATTTGGAAGCCCCCATTACAACTTGTCAGATTCGTCAGGTTCGATATCGGGAGCTTTGTTGAGAATGGCAAGCAATTTTTCCCGGCTGCCGCGCTTGGCACGTTTTTCAAGGTATTCGATTGTAGAAATCGACGCAATTTTCTCGGCCACAGCCAGCATGACAAATTGATTGACCGAGATGCCATCTTCTTGGGCCAATTCTCTTAGTTGCTCGTGTAAGGATTTAGGTAAACGTAAACTCAGGGCACTCATACTACACCTCGTCAATAATATGTAGAAACTTTCCTGGGGTTACTGCTTTTATTCCGAACTTCTCGATGTTCTTGAAATCTATCAAATTGTGTGTAACGATGAAGCCACAGTGAGCGGAAACTGCCAGTTCCAGGATCAATTCGTCATTCGCATCAGGAAGAGATGGTCTCCAAAGGAAATAAATCTCGTGGTGATGGGCTAATGCGCAGAGAGAATCAATCAAAGCGGAAATGTCTTTTTGAGAAAGACCGATTTCTTCCCGTTGGCGTTGGAGGACGTCTTCATACTCCAGGATCAGTGGAACGGAGTCGTGAATCTCAAATTTCTTTGTTCCAATCAGCGATAGCAATTTTGAAGACGCACCGCGTTTAGACCGAAGGGCAGCGATTACAACATTGGTGTCAATCACTATGTTTGGAACGCTCACGATAGTATTATAGGCAATATCTTATATAATATCAACCCCTAATTTTGAAGGAAGAAGATAAGTTTTAGTCAAGCTAACCAAAGGTTTTCCTCTCTGTAATTGGACAGGCTTTCGTGGAGGTCTATAGAGCGAATTTGCAAACAGATGCTACTTAATTCGGGGCGTATACCAATCTTCGCGCCTCAATGGCAGGCCGCTTTGGCCGCCTTCGCCGGGTTTTACCAGCAGGGCCTGGTACAGGTTCAGGCTTCCGGCTTTAAAGCCATATGCCGAACCGGACATGAACAGCCGCCAGACGCGATAGGTATGCTCGTCCACGTATTTCAGTGCGTCCTCGTGATGGGCTTCCAGGCGGCGCACCCAGGCACGCAGAGTCAGGGCGTAATGTTCGCGCAGGCTCTCGACATCCCGCACTTCGAAGCCCGATTCTTCCGCGGCGTGCAGGGTGACATTGATCGGCACCAGTTCGCCATCCGGGAAGACATACGTGTTGCTAAAGGTGGGGCCGTGCACCGGCCTGTTGGTGGCGCGACTGGCGATGCCGTGGTTGAGAAAAACACCGGCGGGTTTGAGCAACCGCCAGGCTTGGGCAAAATAGGCCGGCAGCAGCGCCGCGCCCACGTGCTCGAACATGCCGACACTGACCAGGATGTCGTAGCCATCCGGGTCGTCCAGCTCGCGGTAATCACGCACTTCCACGCGACAATGATCGGAAAGCCCGGTAGCCGCGCTGCGTTCCTTGGCCAGGTCGGCCTGCGGCTGGCTGAGGGTGATGCCGGAGGCGTCCACGCCGTAATGTTGGGCGGCATACATTACCAATCCGCCCCAACCGCAGCCGATGTCGAGCAAGCGCTGGCCGGGCTTCAGGCGTAGTTTACGGCAGATGAGATCCAGTTTCTGCTCCTGGGCGGCCTCCAAATCCTCGTCGGCCGAGTGAAAGTAGGCGCACGAGTAGACCATGTGCCGGTCCAGCCACAGGCCGTAAAAATCATTGGAGACGTTGTAGTGATAAGTGACGGCCTGCCGGTCGCGCTCGATGGAATGCTGCTTGCCGGATAACCGGGCCGGCCCGCGCCTGCCGGGCTGACGCTTCTTCCCGGACGGCAGGCGCAGCAGGTCGCCGGCGGCACGCAGCTTTTTGCGCCCACCTAGGGTTATTTCGGCCAGATGGTCTGCCATTTCAAAGACCGACTCGAGCTCCCCCTCGACGTCGAAATCATCGTAGAGATAGGCTTCACCCAGGCCAACTTCCGTGCCGGGCAACAGCATGGCGCGCAAGGCGCCCGGGTTTTTCAGGACCAGCGTGGCAGGGTGGGGCGTTCTATCATCAGGCCAGCGCGTCCCGTCCCACAGGCGAACGTCCATTTTCAGCGTTGAAACCCCGCCAAACAATTCTTCCAGTAAATGCAAGGTCAAGTGCTTTGCTTCATCGGATTGAATGCCGGGGGTGTTATTTTGCGCAGACATAATGCCCTCTTATGTATTCGAAATTGCGCGATGGCTTTCCAAAGCCCATCCTTTTAAACCTGCGAGTCTTTGCCTGCCTGGATGCCTTTCAGTGCGCCGATCTCCCCGGAATGGATCAAGGCATGGTTGACCACGTGGATAAACATGCTGGCCACGCTGCGCTCCCCGCGCGCAGATTTGACCACGCGGTCGAGCTCGGCCGGCGTCAGCTTTTCCAGGTAGGCCTCCGTGGCGGCGCGCACGGCTTGCTGGTAAGCCAGCATGGGCTCCAGGGCCAGGGTCAACTGTTTGACCTCTTCCCAGCCGCCGCTATACCCGGGCGGGACCTTCACACCCGTTTTCTCGGCCCAGCCGCCTTCGTCCCAAAGCTTTGGTTTCCCCTGCATGAGCGTTTGGACGAAGGAATCCTCCGAGTTCAGGAAATGGACGAAAATGGCGCTGATCGGGTTGGCAGTTCCGGGCGGCGTCCAGTTGAATTGTTCGACCGTCATATCTTTCATCGATTTGTCGGTCTGGCGGCGGGCCGCCGCGACCAATTGCCGGATAAAATCAATGGTTTCCATAGATCACTCCTCTGCATGTAGTGAATGATTTTATTTTACCTTTTTTCCAAAAAGAAAACTCATGTGACAGTCACCTTTAAGGTGACCGTCACATAACGCGTGTCAAAATAATCACCGGGATCTTGCGCGTTGTCTTAAGCTCATAATCGGCAAAGCCGGGCATCATTTCGACCATTTTTTTGTACAGGCGCGCCCGTTCCGGTTCCGCCGCAACCTCGGCCTGCGCCTGGAATTGTTCGGTGCCGGTCTCCACCGTGACCAGCGGGTTGGCGCGCAGGTTGTGGTACCAATCCGGGTTGGCCGGGGCGCCGCCCTTGGAAGCGACGATGACGAGTTCGATCCCCATCGGTGACATATGCGACCGGATTGATGCGTTCCTGCCCGCTCTTTGCGCCAATGGTATGCAGGAGCAGCAGCGTCCTGCCGGCGAACGGGCCGCCGACCTTGCCGGCGTTGGCCCGAAACTCATCGATGATCACCTTGTTCCGGTCATTTTGAATAGCCATTTGAATCTCCTTTCGTGAACCAATCGATTCTGGCGCCACAGCTTATATCATACCCCCTTGTTACGCGGCTGGCTATGAGCCGCACACCGGTTTTAAATTGTTCTTAACGTTAGCCAAGCCCTTTCCAAACTTTGCGGATCGAACCGTGCATGTTGGAAAAGCGCCATGTACCTCATAAAAAGCTTCGCGGCCTTCCTTTCTTCGCGGTTAAGAATTACTACTTGAACCGAATAAATCGCGCCAATCCCACGTTTAATAAGTAACGCAGAAGGAATGGAGATTTAAGTAATGAAAGCAATGGTATATGAAAGGTACGGTTCCCCGGATGTTCTTGCATTAAAAGATGTGGAAAAACCCGCTCCCCGGGACAATGAAGTGCTGGTTAAAGTCCATGCGACCTCCTTGAACTATGCGGACTGGCATCGCCTGACAGGGGAACCGTTCATGGCCCGCCTGGCGTTCGGGCTTCCCAAACCAAAAAACACGATCCTCGGATCTGACATCGCCGGGCGGATCGAAGCGGTTGGCAAAACCGTCAAGCAGTTTCAGCCAGGGGATGAGGTGTTCGGGGACTTGGCTTTCTATGGTTGCGGCGGGCTTGCCGAGTATGTTTGTGCCAGTGAAGAGGCATTGGCGTTGAAACCAACCAATTTATCCTTTGATGAAACCGCGGCCGTACCCATGGCGGCAGTCACCGCCCTGCAGGGCCTGCGCGATAACGGGCAGATCCGGCCGGGGCAAAAGGTTTTGATCAATGGCGCCTCCGGGGGGGTGGGCACCTTTGCAGTGCAGCTCGCCAGGTACTTCGGGGCGGAAGTCACTGCCGTGTGCAGCCCGCGGAATTTGGACATGGCGCGTTCGCTTGGCGCAGAGCATGTCATCGATTACACCCGGGAAGATTTCACCAAAAATGGGCAGCAGTATGACCTGATCCTGGCTGCCAATGGGAGTCGTTCGATCTTCGATTACCGGCGCGCATTGAGTCCCGGGGGCATGTATGTCATGGCCGGAGGTTCCATGGCCCAAGTTTCCCAGGCTTTGCTCCTGGGCCCATGGCTTTCCGGTACCGGGAGCAAGAAAATGGGTTCCTTGACGGCGAAAGCGAACCAAAAGGATCTGGTTTTTATGAAAGAGCTCCTTGAGGCCGGCAAAGTAAAACCCGTGATCGATCGACAGTACCCGTTAAGCCAGGCTGCCGAAGCACTCCGCTATCTTGGGGAAGGACACGCCCGGGGCAAGGTGGTCATCACGATTTGTTTTTAATCTCATTGGATTGCCCACCTACCCTTCCGCTTATGACAAATTTTTGATCATGGTGGGGCTGGTGTTTAATGCACTGGCTGTCTGGTATGCATGGAATTGGGTCTAGGGAAGCCCAAAAATGATTTTGCCCAAACATTCTCAAAAATCACAGGAGCGATAAGAATGAACTCGATCAATAAGATCGCAAGAATGGCAGGGTTCTGGTATTTTATTTACATTGCAGCTACCATCTTCGCGACGGTTGTTCGCTCCAAACTTATTACCGGAGACGCCGCAGCAACAGCCCAAAATATTATGGCTTCCGAGGGGCTGTTCCGGGTCGCTTTTATAAGCGATATTCTCTCCGCTGTGTTCTTTCTATTGGCGGCCTGGACTTTATACGTGCTATTAAAACCGGTAAACCAGGGCCTGGCTTTACTGTTCCTGTTACTGAACCTGGGCGGAGTGGTTATTCAATGTATGAATGCGTTTAATCTATTTGCTGCTCTGCTGCTTTTGAACAGTGCCGGTGCCATGAAAGCATTCCAGGCGAATCAACTGCAAGCCCTGGCGATGGGATTTATCGATTTTTACAATAATGGATTTATGATTGCCCAGGTATTTTATGGCACCTGGCTTTTCCCCCTGGGTTACCTGGTGTACAAGTCGGGTTTCCTTCCCAGGGTTTTAGGCATATTGTTGATGATCGATTGTTTTGGCGTTCTGGTCTGGTTTTTTCAGTTCTTCCTTTTCCCCGGCTACGCAGTATATTCCTACCCAAGTTATGCGGTTGGTTTTATTGCAGAATTTGGGCTTACGCTGTGGCTTTTGATCAAGGGCGTAAAGGATCAGAAACCAGCCCCGTAGGTCCTTGGATATTTGAGTCCGCTTATGAATTTTAAATTATTTAATCCCGTAATCAAGGCTTCCTGGCTCCGCTGGGGCTGAAGCCCCGGCTCAATACGCGGGAACCCTACGGGGTTCGTGCACAAGCAGTCCGGCAGGACTTCCATAGTACTGAGGAGTTTCAACCGCGCCGGAGCCACACTGCAATGCAAAAACGCATTGACCGCGAGCGGGAGAGCGGAAAGCGTGGTTATAATTGAGCTATGTCTGTGCCAATTTTGGCTACGAAGCTTTATATCCCCCCGCCTCGGCCTAAAGTTGTCCTGCGCCCCCGCCTGATCGAGCGATTGAACGAAGGCCTCTCTGCGGGCCGCAAACTGACCCTCGTCTCTGCCTCCGCCGGCTTTGGTAAAACCACCCTGGTCAGCGAATGGGTCGCCGGTTGCGGGCGGCCTGCCGCCTGGCTGTCGCTGGACGAAGGGGATAACGACCCCACGCGCTTTCTGACTTATTTCGTCTCGGCTTTGCAGACCATTGCCGCGAATATCGGAGCAGGGGTGTTGGGTGTGCTCCAATCCCCTCAGCCACCCTCCGCCGAATTGATTCTGACAGCCTTGCTCAATGAAATCGCCGCTATCTCGGACAATTTCATCTTGGTCCTTGACGACTATCACGTTATCGATGCCAGGCCGGTTGACAATGCCCTCGCCTTTCTGCTCGGGCACCTGCCTCCGCAGATGCACCTGGTCATCACCACCCGGGAAGATCCACATCTACCACTGGCCCGGTTACGCTCCCGGGACCAATTGACCGAGTTACGCGCCACCGACCTGCGTTTTACCCCCTCCGAAGCCACCGAATTTCTCAACCCGGTGATGGGCCTGAACCTCTCGGAACAAGACAGCGCCGCATTGGAAGCCCGCACCGAAGGCTGGATCACTGGCCTGCAACTCGCCGCGCTTGCCTTACGAGGGCCGGTGTCGATGCAGGGGCACCCGGATACCGCCGGCTTCATCCAATCTTTCGCCGGCAGCCACCATTTCGTGCTGGACTACCTGGTGGAAGAGGTCCTGCAAAAGCAGTCCGAAACCGTCCAGACCTTCTTGCTGCGCACCTCGATCCTCGACCGCCTGTGCGGCCCTCTGTGTGATGCCGTTCTGCGCGCCCCATCGCCTTCCGGGCAGGAAACCTTGGAATATCTCGAACACGCCAACCTGTTCATCGTTCCCTTGGACAACGAGCGTCGTTGGTACCGCTATCACCATCTCTTTGCTGATTTGCTAAGACAAAGACTGCAACAGAGTAGCGTCTCTTCCACAGAGACTGAAGATAGGGTCATGGCCGAACTACACATCCGCGCCAGCCGGTGGTATGAAGACAATGGCCTGGAGATAGAAGCGTTTCACCATGCGGTAGCCGCCAATGACGTGGAGCGCGCCGCGCGTCTGATGGAAGGCGAGGGGATGCCGCTGCAATTTCGGGGTGCGATGGCCCCTGTCATGGAGTGGCTGGCGTCACTTCCGGCGACGACCTTGAATGCCAGGCCCTCCTTGTGGGTAACATATGCCTTGGCTTTAACGATGGCCGGCCAACCGGCCGGCAGCATCGAAGAGAAACTCCGGGCGGCTGAAACCGCCTTGCAAGGCACCGGGCCTGTCCCGGGCACAATCGAAGGGCCGGCTGACAAGACCCGGGACCTCCTCGGACAAATTGCCGCCATTCGAGCCATGTTGGCCATCAATCAACACCAGGTGGAAGCCATCCTCGCCCAGTCACTTCGCGCCCTGGAGTATCTGCACCCCGACAACCTGCCTGTCCGCACGACTGCGGCCTGGACGCTGGGGTACGCCTATCAGCTCCAGGGAAAGCGGGCTGCGGCGAGCCAGGCCTTTACCGAAGCGATCGCGATCAGCCAGGCGAGCGGGAATATCATGGTCACCTTGGGGGCGACCATCTGCCTGGGCCAGGTATTAGAGACAGAAAACCGGCTCCAATTAGCGCTCCAGCACTACGAGCGCGTCCTGCAACTGGCGGGTGCGCCGCCGCTGCCGGGTGCTTGCGAGGCATATCTTGGCCTGGCCCGGATATATTACGAGTGGAACGACCTGGATGCCGCTGAGCGGCACGCGCAGCAGGGCCTCCAACTGGCGCGGCAGATGGAAAATATTGACACACCCGCAGCCTGTCAGGTGTTGCTCGCCCGCCTGAGACTTACCCGGGGAGATATGGCGGGCGCGAGTGCCATTTTGGCAGAGGCCGACCAGTTCGTGCAACTGCATCACTTCACGCAATTGATGCCTGCGGTGGCTGCCACATAAGCGCTCACCTTGCTGCGCCAGGGCAATCTGGCGGCAGCCGCTCACCTGGCCGAGACGCACGAAATTCCCATCTGCCGGGCCCGGGTATACCTGGCTCAGGGAGACGCTTCCGCGGCACTGGCAGTGCTGGTACCGTTTTGTCAGCAAATGGAAGCCAAGGGTTGGGAGGATGAACGGCTCAAGGGGATGGTTCTACAGGCGGTGGCCCTCCACGCGCATGGCGAAAAGGACAATGCTGTGCAACTGCTGGGCGATGCGCTGGCATTGGCAGCGCCGGCCGGCTTTATCCGCATCTTCGTTGATGAAGGCGAGCCAATGCGGCTGTTGGTTTTGGATTGTAGATTTTGGATTGAAAAGCAAGCGCCCGGCCGGGATCATTTACTGATCGGTTACATAGGGAAACTATTGGCTGCTTTTGCGCGACCGGAGGCCATGTCGCAATCAAGGATCGGCAATCCGGGTTCCAGGATGATTGAGCCGTTGAGCCAGCGCGAGTTGGAAGTACTCCAACTCATTGCCCAAGGGTTCTCGAATCGTGAGATTGGCGAGCGGCTTTTCCTCGCCTTGGACACAGTCAAAGGGCACAACCGCAGGATTTATGACAAACTGCAAGTTCAAAGGCGCACCGAAGCGGTAGTCCGCGCCCGCGAGCTGGGTCTGTTATAAGTGCAAGTATCAGTATTCATCAACCTTCCCCCCTCAATAATTCAGAACAACACCTCAACCAACACCAAAGTGTCTATACGGTGACACCGTGGCGCAGGTATATTACCTGTATATTGAGCAAGCGGCACAGGCAGTTTTAACCGGCCGCAATAGGTACAGAGTAATGTCAAACAAACCCGACCAAAAAACCGATCCAGATTAACCATCGTTCTATCAAATCAGGGTCAAGGGCCACCTGGGCCATCATTGGACAGACTGGTTTGAGGGTCTGACCATCACCCTGGAAGACAACGGCGATACGCTTCTAACCGGCCCGGTGGTTGATCAGGCTGCGCTGTATGGATTGCTGAAGAAAGTGCGTGATCTGGGAATGCCCTTGCTTTCGGTCAATCGCGTTGAAGCCGGCCAGGCGGATGCGCCCGGCTAGTAAATTGACAGGATGGCGGCCACAGTTTTATTCAAAACCAATTCAATGAAACTCAATCATATCGTTCAAAAAAGGAGAAAAAATGAACACAAACGAAAGCACCACCATGAACTCACCGAAGCGTCTTGCGAGAATCGCCGGTGTCCTCTACCTGCTCCTCGCCATCGTCGGCGGCTTTGCCGAAGGATTTGTGGAACCCAAAATGTACGTGGCCGGCAACGCGGCCGCCACGGCTGGGAATGTTGTCGCGAACTCCGGACTTGTCCGCATGGGCGTTTTCGCCGACCTGTTGGATCAGGCACTCTTCGTCTTCCTGGCTCTGACCCTCTACCTGCTGCTCAACCATGTGAGCAAGAGTGTGGCCAGGGCAATGCTGGTCCTCGTCGCACTTGCCGCCGGCATCGGGTCCATTAATACTGTCTTCGAGTTTGAGGGTTTGCGGGTCGCAACCGGCAGTGCCTTTGCGGCTGCTTTCGGCAGTGCGGGTTCGAATGCCCTGGTGCTGCTCCTGCTCGACATCCAGCACTATGGCATCTTCATCGCGCAGATTTTCTTTGGCCTGTGGCTTGTGCCGCTGGGGTATCTCGCTTACAAGTCATCCGGGATGTTCCCCAAGTGGCTGGGCGTACTGCTGGCCGGGGGGGGCGTCTGCTACCTGGTGGACTTGATCGCGCAGTTCCTGGCCCCTGACTTCGGCCTGAAGATTCACGCCTTCATCGTCATCCCGTCAGCAATCGCAGAAATCTCGATGGTCATATACCTGCTCGTGGTTGGCGTGAAGACTGTGAAGCCAGGCAAGCGCATCCTTGCCGCGGTGTGAACACTCTGCACATCGGCGGAGGCCCCTGTCACGGCCTCCGCCGGGTGCGTAGTGCCGGCTTGGCTTGCAGTTCGAATCCAGGAAGGACTACAATCAAGTACATCAGGAAGGCCAGAAAAATGAAAGCGATAGTATGGACAAAATATGGTTCACCGGATGTCCTTCAGCTCAGGGAAGTGGAAAAACCGGCTCCCAGGGACAATGAAGTCCTGGTAAAAATATATGCCACAACAGTAACAACCGCGGACTGCGAACTCCGCAGGTTCAAAGTCAAACTGCCTGTCTGGTTTAGCCTTCCGCTGCGGATCTATGTGGGTCTCGTAAGACCGAAAAGAATAACCATTCTAGGGCAGGAGCTTGCCGGGGAAATCGAAGCAGTTGGCAGGAAAGTAACCAGGCTTAAAAAAGGCGACCAGGTATTTTCTTCCAGCATGTTTCATCTTGGTGCGTATGCCGGGTACGTCTGTCTGCCTGAAGCATACCCTGTACTCAAACCGGCCAGTATGACCTATGAGGAAGCTGCCACGATCCCTTTGGGGGGGATCAATGGTTTGCATTTTCTTAGGGTGGCAGGTGTTCGATCCGGTCAAAGAGTTTTGGATCAATGGCGCAGGTGGAAGCATAGGGACGTATGCCGTCCAGATCGCCAGGTCGTTGGGGGCCGAAGTGACGGCCGTGGATAGCGCGGAGAAATCCGCCATGCTGCGCTCGATCGGTGCAGACCACGTCATCGATTACGC
Organism: uncultured Chloroflexia bacterium; assembly: GCA_963746015.1. Classification (GTDB taxonomy): domain Bacteria; phylum Chloroflexota; class Anaerolineae; order Anaerolineales; family Villigracilaceae; genus UBA877. The sequence continues at coordinate 210,386 of CAVUZS010000002.1, read as the reverse complement.
ACGGGAAGATTTCACCCAAGGGGGCGAGACCTACGATGTGATCATTGACGTGGCAGGCACCAGTTCGTTTTCAGGGAGCGTCGGGGTATTGAAGCCAAACGGTCGCTATATTTTGGGCAATCCAAGCGTTTCAGGGATGATCAGAGGGCGATGGACTCCCATGGCCTCCGGGAAGAAGGTCATAACTGCGGTGGCAAGTTATAAAACCGAGTATTACGCATTCCTAAAAGAGCTGATCGTGGCAGGGAAGATCAAACCGGTCATCGACAGGCGCTATCCGTTGCAACAGGTCGCCGAGGCGCACCGGTACGTCGATCAGGGGCACAAAAAAGGGAACGTCGTCATAACCGTGGAGCATGATAACAACGCCTGAGATATGCGTGTAGTTGACAACTGCACCCGCCTCGCCCGATAAACAGGGATCGATACGGATACCGTTGCCACTGCTCTCGGCTCGTAGCCCTCGAACGTGCGGATATTTATCACCATGGTTATTTCGCTGGCATGGGCATCATCGGGACGGCCCCTAACTGCTGGAGCAGCCCCAGGGCATCGAAATTCACCCAGTTGTCGGTGGCTTTCCCATCCACCACTCGAAAAATACCCGTGCCGCTGACATTGACCAATCTCCCGGTTGGGGCGATCCCCATGAATTCGGCGGTTTGTTTGCCGGCCAGCTTGAAACGGATCGCAACCCGATCCCCATCGGTGACGCTATCTTCGACCGTGACCTTGCGGTCTGTCAGGCCGCTCCATAAGGCGATCAACTGCTTCGCGCCTTCCAACCCTTGCATGGGCGGCAGGGAAGGGTCATGGTTGACCCAATTGGCTGCGAAGATTTTATCGAGGTCTGTGCTCGAGCCGCTTTCCAGCAGATCGAACATTTTCCGTATGACTGCTACATTCGAAATAGTGGCCATGTTTTTTCTCCTGACGTTTATCTCTGTTCATCTCCGGTTAAATTAGCAGACTAGACCTTCGTTTCGAGCGTCACATCTTTTTGGCCGAGATGTTCACCATCCAGTTGACCCCAAACTTATCCGTACACATCCCGAACGTATCTCCCCAGACTTCCGTCTTGAGAGGCATGCTGACCTCTCCGCCGGTCGAAAGCTTTCGGAAGTAGGCTTTTAACTGCTCATCGTTGTCGCCGGTGAGTGACATGGCTATGTTGGTTCCGGGACGATACTCCACGCGCTCCGGAGTGTCGGAAGCCATGAAAATGAGCCCATCGGCGATATTCAGCTCCGCATGCATGATCAGGGCATCTTCGCCCGGGGTTTGCGAGGCGTGAAATTCCTTGAATGTGCTCATCTTAAGCGTGCCGCCAAAGATGCTCTTATAGAACTCCATGGCTTCACGCGCATTGCTTTTAAAGTTTATGTATGGGTTTAGTTTGGTTTGCATTTTCGCCTTTCTTTCTTGCTCGATCAATTGTGTACATTCGGAAATTCAACCGGCGGCGAGAGATGAGACAGTTACCGAATGTCCTCTAATTATATAGACATTACCAATAATATCCAATATATAGCGCAGTGCCAATAGGATTAATGGGTCAGGTGTCGAAAGGGTGCCTGGAGTGCGGCGTTATCCCCCATTGTCTCTTTCCTGTCTGGAGCTTAAGCGCAAATCGGTTTTACCCCCGGTTTAATCATGCCCTCGGGGGCTACTTCCAGGGAGCGAGGATCAATCCATTGCTGTCTTTGGCTGCATTGCCCAGGTAAGGCAGGTTCCAGGCTGCTTCGATGGTCTTCAGCAGGGAATAATGGGTGTATGGGGTGGCATCCTGGAAGCCCTGCCTGGCCAGCGGAGAGATCAGGATAGTTGCGACGCGCCCGCCGGCGTTTGCCGGCAGTCCGCAGCAGGAAGCATTGCTCTGGCCCTCGTCCCAGGTCAGGATGATCAGGTAGGGTTCGGAGGCGGCCCGCGGCTCCAGGTAACCCAATAGTTCTGCCAGCATGCCTCCCAGCCAGTGGTCCGCCACGCTCAACCCGCAGAATGGATCGATGGCTGCGTCATGGGCGGAATTGCACAGGTTGGGCATGATGTAGACCAGGTTTGGTAGCGTGCCGGCCGCCAGGTCGTCGGACAGGCTGGTCAGCGGAACGACCGAGTCTGCGCACCGTGTGGCGTTCAGACGGATGTCGTCGAAATATATGAAAGGGTCATGCTTTTGCGCGTACGGCGCCGCGTCCCCAACATAGCAGGGTGTGGGCATGTTCTCCAGGTAGGCGCGCCATGTCCGCCCGCTCGCTTCGACCTGGTCCGGCAGGCTGGTAGCCTGGATGAAACATGTGGTGCAGTCCGACGTGATTTTGAAGGTATCCCCGCCGAATAATGCCAGGTAGTTCGGCAGGCTGGGATGGGTGATCGCATAATACTGGGTCAGCAGCGTGTTGGCGGCGGCAGTTTGGTTGAAGTTGGGAAGGGCTTTGTTGCCGATCACGGAATCGAATTCCCGGTTCTCGAAGACGATCACGATGATATGCGCAAAGTCGGGCACGGCCGACCCGGCTGGTGCGGATGCAGCAGTGGCGGGAATGGGAGTGTCCGTCGCTGTCGCGGTGGGTGTGGCCGCAGGTCCGGGTACAGGGCCCGCGCCGCATGCGCTGAGCAACAGGGCACCGGTCAGCGCGATCAAACGGATTTGTTTCATATTTTTTGGATCACCCTTGCATAAAAACCGCATGCCTCCGGTATCTGCGCCACTTCACAACTTTCATTGCGCATATGTGCCAGCTTGGATTCCCCCGGCCCAAACCCGATCGTGGCTATCCCCATGCTTACCGGTGTGACTGCGTTGGTGCTGAAATCCCAAGAAACATACTCGCTCGGTTCGCTCCCGAAATTTTCGGAATATGCCGCAATACAGGCCCTGGTAAGTTCGTGGTCCGGGTCGATTTTCCATGCCAGGTGGAATGGCTCGTAGGCGATTTCCATTCCCGTCCAGCTTTTTCGATGCAGCCTCCCCACTTCCCAGGTCGCATTTTTCCCCCGGATGAGTCGCTCCATTTCCTGCTCGATGGCCTCCTGCGTTTCTCCCGGGATCATCCTCCGGTCCAGGTAGACTTCACACTCGGAAGGCACCGCATTCAAGGATGCGCTGGTGCTGGAGATGCGTGACATGACCAGGCTGCCCTTCGGTCCCTCTTTTTTCATGAGATCGAGGTTCGTCTGCTCGACCCGCTGGATGATTTCCGCCATTTCATAAATGGCATTGCTCCCCTTTTCGGGCGCGGAGCTGTGCGCCGAGACCCCGCGTGTCTTGATGATGATTTGGGCCTTGCCCTTATGCCCGAGCGCGATTTTATTGTCGGACGGCTCGCAGATGACCACGTAGTCCGGCCTCAGGTCAAATTCCTTGAACAAGTGCTTCAGATTTTCCCCGTCGCAGTCTTCCTCGAACACGCTGCACGAAACGTAGATCGTCTTGCCGGAGGCCAACCCGGCTTTTTTTGCGGCCGCGCCGGCGTAGATGGAGGCGGCCGCGCCCGATTTCATGTCCACCGAGCCTCTGCCGTACAGGCGTCCTTCTACGACCCTACCGCTGAACGGCGGTATGTCCCATTTATCTTCGTCGTTTACCGCCACCGTGTCGACGTGCGAATCGAACAGGATCGCTTTTCCGCCGCTGCCGATCCTTCCCAGGAGATTCCCCATGGAATCGATGCGCACTTCATCATATCCAAGCGCCCTCATTTTATTTTCGATAAAATGAATGATTTCCCCTTCCTGTCCGGAAATGCTTTTTATCCTGACCAGGCTTTGAGCAAATGCGACCAGCTCTGTTTGGATTGCTGGTGTTATTGGATTAAATTGTTCCATGGTATCTCGTTTTTGCTTGGAAACACCCTGACGTCATCCGGCCGCTGGCTTTACTCCACAGGCAAGGATGATGTCACTGAATCGGAAGTCGCACGTCGGTGCTCCTTCCATGATCGTCTGCGTCCTGATGAGCTTCATGCGCGCGTTGAACCCTTTGATGAATGTCGCATCCCGGCTGCAGGAAAGGCATCCGCCAAACTCCTTCACGCCCAGCCGCTCGTACATTTCGGCATACCGGCAGCGCCTCACGTCGAAACTCAATCGGTCATCGGTTTCTTCCAGGATGGTGAATTCCAGGGCGTCTTCTTCGGCCCAGACTTCTTTCAATACTCGTGCCAGTTCCTTCACGCCGTTCCCGCCGTATTTTTCGGCCATGGCTTTTCCGGCCAGCGTTGCATCCTCCTGGATCGCTGCCAGGGCCACTTGCATGGCTCTCTCATAGCCGATCTCGTCGATGAACCCGCGCAGCAACCGCGCGCTGACCGGCGCCTGTATCTCGCGCCGCTTGAGCAGGCTTATTTCACTTTCAGAGCGGTCCGGATCATTGGTATCCATTTATTTTCTCCATATGTTGTAATTCGTCCACTGGTTTGGTTTGCAATAGCGGCTGAACCGGCGCGCCTTAATTTCATTTATTGTGCATTTGCTGATAAATCGGTGTGGACCAAAGCCCTTCGCACTACTTCTGTTACATTGGTGGATATAGTAACACTTTTTTTCGGAAATGTGCCTGTTTTCAAAACTCATCGAACAAGGATGGTTGGTAAGAATCACCTTTAAAATTTATCTTTCTGGGAATGATATTCCCTTCGTCCACCCCTCCAAGTTTGTTGATATTTTCAGCAATGCTGGATAGATTCCACCGGATTAATCTTTTTTTACGAAAAGGGGATCATAAAAAAAGATGCTTTCTCCGGCCTCCACTCCAAGCATTCAGACTTCCGAAGTCTTTGAGACTTCGGAAGTCTTTTGCACAAGACTATTTGGGCGCGCTAGCCTCCCACGTGCCGGAACAGTTGGCGCCGAAGGAAACTTCCGCCCAAGTTCCGGTAAATTTTTGATTGGGAGGATCATACTTTCCGTTGAAGGTCATGGTTTGGTTATTTTCAGGATCGAGACTTTCGCTGCTCGTGAAATTTCCACTGGTTATGGGCCACTCCGATGTTATCTCTATTGTCCCCGAATTGGTTGTAGGTCCGCATTTCCAGTTCGCAAATTGATAGCTCATTTTTGTTATCTTTACGCCAGTCGCGTCGACCGTGAAAACCATTTTACCAAAGTCGGTTGTTGCTGCCCAATCTCCAGCGACGGGAGGCTTTGCCGTTGTTCCACCACAGCCCGCTAATATTAATGCGCCCATAATGAAAACTATCACCCATTGAAATGTTCTTTTGTTGTTCATTTGGTTGCCCCTTTCAAACACTACCAACCCTCAGGCTTCAACGAGGGATTTCAGCTTCTGCTGTATTTTGCGAATGGTCGACCTCGACATCCCTTCACCAAGAAGACCGATGATCTTTCCGATGAATCCCATGGGAAGCTCCACTTCTTCCATGAAAGATAACTGGCAGCCTGGTTCTACCTTCTCGAGTTGATAGGTTTGCTTATATGACTTTACTCCGCTGCCTGAAACCATTTGCAGGGTGAGGCTCTTATTATTCTCCCACTCGGTTACCTCAAAGTTTATTTTCATTGGTGGCCCACCTGCTTCTTCCTCCAGGTAAATTCGGGCCCCCACTCCACTGTGTTGCTCACCGGTATACTCGAATTTCTTGTAAGTGCTGGACCAAAGCAGCACTTTTTCAGGTTCTACTAGGTACGGCCAGATTTTTTCAGGCGCTGCATTGATAACAATGGTTCCTTCGGCTTTCATAATTTTCTCCTTTCACAGATAACCGGGTAGTAAAGAAAACATAGCAATCCGTTTCACCTGGCCTGGAGCTGGACGATGGTCACCTATCAATAATGATTAATGGAAGCATTCGGTATCTTGTTTCGTAATCTTCGCCGGGGTGTCCCTATCAGCTTATGGTTCGCTGCAGGCAGGTGTTCAGTCCGCTTTAGCGGACTTTGTAACCTGAGCCGGGGGCTTTAGCCCCCTGGCGGACTGGCGGACATATTCACAAGTTACCGAACGTTTTCCTTGCTATAAAAATAGATGAACGCGGCTCCAAAGCCTGCCATAATGATCACGTTGATCCATTCGGTCGTCGGTAAGCCGCTGAAGATCAGGCCAAACAGGCCCACCAGCACATTCAGGACCGTCCATGCGATCTCGGCCAGGATAACGATCTTCACCCTTTCCCATTCGGCCGCCTGATAGCTGTACCAGGAACTGGCGGTAAAGGCGAGAACTGCCGCCCCAATGATCCGGTAAGGAAATTCATCTTGGACGACCATACCTAACCAGCCCATGAACATTCCCGGGATGAACAGGTATAGCAGGCCGGCCACGAGCCCGAGGACAAAATGGACCAGGAACAAGGTCCTCAATCCCGACGAAATTTTAGTCATAGGGTTCCTCCTTGTTTGGAACAAACAGGTAGCCGCTGACAGCTTGTCAGCGGCTTGAATGCTTTCTTCCTGACCGGTTTTCCGCCTGCGAGGTGAAACGGTTTGCATTTTCATTATAGGTCGGATTCTGGTAAAGTCAACAGGATGTTTGGGGGTTTGGGGGCTTCATGCTCTTGGTGCATTTTTATCCTTCTTCGCGTTCGCCTGCCTCACCTGTCCCGCGGCGCAATTCCGCGGGATTACCTGGGCCACTACAGACTATTCGTTTTTTTTCGTTTTCGAAAAAAAGCGCATATTATTCGTGCCGATCCTCATTCCTCAATCAAAAATCTAAAATCAAAAATCTAAAATCCCTAATCCCCTTCCTTGTAGGTTTGCGATCTTATCTGGTCAAACTTAAAGTATAATAATTAATCGGCGGTTGTTCTTATGTCAGAAAAATGGATTCTGATCGTTGACGATGAAGAGAGCACATCGACTGTCATCTCAGACGGCCTGGATCAGCTTGGACAGGATTATCATATGATCGCCGTGCCAAATGGTGAAGCTGCTCTCGAGCAGATCAAGCAGCACCTTTTTGACCTGGTTGTCACAGACTTTTAACCTGGAGGGAATGAACGGTCTTCAATTGATGCACCAGGTTCAAATGCTACACCCAGGTACTCGTGTCGTCCTGATGACGGCTGGTCCTGATTCTGATATGGAGGCGGAAGCCTCCCGTTTGAATGTCTTTGGCTATCTGGCCAAACCATTGGAGATGGAGGCATTTCTCAAAATTGTTCAAGAGGCTGTTGGAACAAGCGGATCAGGTCGAGGCGGGTCATTTGTTCTTTCCGAGGATGATTATCGCAAATTGAACCGGGTTTTGGATCAATTGGGAAATGATGTCGCTGCGCGTTGTGTCTTTCTGACCGATCGGGAAGGAAGGACCATTGCTTGTACGGGCCTTTACACGGGACTCGATATTTCTCGAATAGCCTCTCTCCTTAGCGGCAGTATTGCTACCCTTGCCGAGGCGGGAAGAACGATAAATGATTTCGATGATGCTGTCCACCTGGAGTACTGTGAAGGGAAATCCGAAAGCTTGTATGCGATCAATATCGGGTCACAGTTCTTGCTCATCATTCTTATTGACCGGGGTTCTTCCAGTAGTCGTCTCGGCTTGGTTTGGTATTATGCCAAGCTTGCCGCGGCCTCGCTCCTTGAAGGGTTGACCAATGCTAAATATTCAAGCCCGGGTAATTTGCTCGGCGACATTGAGCAGGTCATCAATGGAGAATTGGATAAAATATTAGGCAATGACCAGGCAGCCAACACCGGTAAAAAGGGCGTAATGGAAAGGTGATGAAAAAAAACGCTTCTCTTGTCTCTACTGAGATGCCCAGGGGGTTAAGTCTCACCCCCTCGCAAGACCAGGCAGTCAATCGGCTCCTAAGTGAATTGATGGAAAAATGTCCGGCCCAATTTATTTTATTGGCCGAACGGAGCGGACACCTGATATCTGTCCAAGGGGATAAAGGAAAGACTGACCTGAATGCGCTGGGGGCGCTTGTTGCTGGTGATTTGGCAGCCAGCCAGGAGATAGCTCATTTAACAGGTCAATATCAACATGCACAATTAGTCCTTCGCGAAGGTCCGGAAGCAACTTCTTTCATTTCCGAAGTGGGTAACCATATGGTTCTTTTTATGAGGATCCATAAAGAAGTACCAATTGGATGGGCGCGGCTGATTATCCTGGAAGCCAGTCGTTTATTGTCGGAGGTGGTCGCAAAGAGTCCGGAACAGGTGGAAGAATTGAAATTTAAACTTGAGCGAAGATAAACTCAATGGTTTGATCAATGACGGTCTGGACTCAATTTGGCATGATTAGAGCATGTATATAAATTGGCAATTGCGCGAGCTGAACTTAAAAATTGTTTATTACGGGCCCGCTTCGAGTGGAAAGACCACCAACTTGGAGCAAATTCACAGGCGCGTTGATGCTGCTCACCGCAGCGAACTGGTCTCTCTGAAAACGAATGAGGATCGTACCTTGTTCTTTGATTTTCTACAACTGGAACTCGGCAAGGTCAGCGGGCTGACTCCAAAAATTCACCTCTACACTGTTCCCGGACAAGTTCGCTACGAAGGGATTCGCAAACTGGTATTGCGCGCGGCAGATGGCGTGGTGTTTGTGGCCAACTCGGCTCCGACGCGCGCCAATGCGAATGTTGTCTCCTGGCACGACATGAAATCTCAAATGATCTCTAATAACTTGTCGATCGAGCATATACCCATTGTTTTGCAGTGTAATAAGCAAGACCTGTTTGGGGCTCTGGCGTTAGCCGAGGTGAAGTACTTATTACGTGTTCAGGACCTACTGAGCTTCCCTGCCGTAGCTTTGAACGGCGTAGGAGTTTTGGACACGCTAAAAGCAATTACTCGCAGTGTCATAACCAATGTACAACGACAATCCACTTATGCATAAGGTGTGAAAATGGATCATTTGTCCGGTTCGACCCAATTGAACAACTTGTTAACTCAGATCAACTCCGAGGGTGAATTCCCAATATCCGTATTGACTGATTATCAAGGGCTGGCAATTGCCTGGGCAGCCTCTACTGGAATGGATCCTGAGCGCCAATCTGCGGTTGTAGCTTTTATCCAAAAGGCGGCTGTTCAAGTGAGCAAGCAACTCGGCATGGCAGAAACCGATGAAATCTCTTTTTATGATATTAATGGACAGCATCTTGTCTGCCGTCCTTTTCAAGTCGATCAGTATGGTTTGATCCTGGCAATCGTTGTTCCCTCTCGAGGTCATAGCTACCGTCGAGCAACGAATCGCGCGGTGATGGAAATCCGCCGCATCTGGAAAACCTTTTGGGAGTAGGCATTATGGGAATGCAAGGTAATTTACTCGATATGACCATCGCCGATTTGATCCAGCATAATTGTCAGGATCGTAAAACGGCCCAGCTCAAGATCGAACATTCCGGTCAGCAAGCCATCCTTTATTTTGAGGATGGAAATGTCTCCCATGCCATCCTCGGAAACAAAACCGGAGATGATGTGGTCTATGAGATCCTTCAATGGGAAGATGGCATATTCGACCTGGAAACCGGGATCAAGCCCCCGAGAACCTCCATCACCCGCAACTGGTCGGGATTGCTGCTGGAAGGCGCCCGGCGTCTTGATGAAAATGAACGCAAAGCCAATCTGGTCTCATCTGGGCCAGATAACCCATCGGAGGTACATAAAATGATAAATCTGGACGAAATACTGAAGGAGATCAGCGGTGAGGTCACTGGCTATATCGCTTCTTGCCTGGTTGGCCTGGATGGTTTCATTCTTGCCTCGGACGCCAGCTCCAGGATTGCTGACCTGGAGACATTTGGCGCCCAAATGACCATTCTTCTCAAGCTGGTGGACGCCTCGGTGGAAAAACTTGGGGCAGGCATCGTTGAAGACGACCTGATTACAACTGAAAACGCCTACCTGCTTATGCGTTTCCTGCCAGGGAAACAGTATTATTTAAGTATGATTGTAAACCGTAAAACCGGCAACTTGGGAAACATGCGCCTGATCAGTAAAATATATACTGAACGGCTTTCGAAAGCGATGACCCGTTATAGCCTGGTTTAAGTCTGGATGGTCAGGTCGATCGCCCATGGCATTAAGTTGCCCTCTCCATATGGGGCGAAGGAAACACCTATAAACAAAAAGGATAAATCGATGATTAAACTTGATCAACTCATCCTGAAGTTCGGAAGCGAATTGGGCGCTGACTTCATCTCCACGGATGTGGTGGGGATGGAGGATGGCCTCTCGATCGCTGGCAGTTCGATCGACCCAAATTTCAACACAATGGATGCCTCGGCCCGCTTTTCAAAGGTAATGGAATTAGCCGCCAAGGTCTGCAGTAAAGTTGGTTTGGGCAAAGTGGACGATAACCTGACCACTTCCGACAAAGCCTATATCCTTTCCCGGTTTATCGGAGATGGCTCATATTATTGGGTCGTGGCAGTCACCCGAAATGCCACTCTGGGCTCGGTGCGTATGACTATGAATGAATACGCCGGCCAGATCGAAGCGATGCTCTCTCGCTGATTGCCTCAAAGTTTATTTTCATTGGTGGCCCGCCAGCTTCTTCCAGGGTCTCCCGTTCCCCTCCTCTCTTCCCTTGACGAAATATGACCAAACAGGTATACTTCACACCGTTGAGAAATAACCAAAATCTGCGACCCCATGGCGAGCGCTTGAAGCAAAAAGGCTTCTAAGCGCTTGCTTTTGCTTGTCTCTGGCATTGGCGGGCTTCAGCCAGGATAATCATAGTTGCAGGTCCTAGTATACGTAGATGAGGAGTTGGCCTAGTGGAAACCAAGGGACTTGTTTCATTACGCATCAGTCTGGCTTCGCCCGAGACGATCCTTTCCTGGTCGTACGGCGAAGTACTCAAACCCGAGACGATCAACTACCGCCGACTTAGACCGGAAAAGGACGGGCTGTTTTGCGAGGCCATCTTTGGCCCCACCCGCGACTGGCAGTGTTACTGCGGCAAATATAAAAATCCCCGTTACAAAGGCATCATCTGCGATAAATGCGGCGTGGAAGTGACCCGCTCGTCGGTTCGCCGCGAGCGCATGGGGCATATCGAGCTGGCCACCCCGGTGGCGCACATCTGGTACACCCGCCGCATCCCCTCCTACCTGGGCATGCTGCTGGATATCTCGCGCCGCAACCTGGACCGGGTGCTTTACTTTGCCCAATACATCGTCACCTACGTGGATGAGGACGCCCGCCAGAAGGCCCTCAAGCGCCTGGAGGACGAGATCTCCGTCTCCGAGCGCGAGCAGGCCAGCCGGCATCAATGCCAAGATCGCCGAGATCAAGATCGGCCGCGACAAGACCCTGGCCGAGCTCCAGCAGAAGAAGACCGGGCTGGAGCGCAGTACGACGAACAGACCGCCGCCAAGCTCGAACCCATCATCCAGGAAGGCCAGCAGCTGGAGACGTTCTTCCAGGAGAAGAAGGGCAATGTGCCAACAAGGCGGTCGTCTTCGAGCAGCACCGGCACGGTGATCGCTGGAAGCCGGCGACAAGGTCGGCGCGACAAGCACATCAGCCAAGGTGCAGAAGATCGTCCAGACGCGCCTGGATGAGATCGAGAACGAGCTCAAGGACGAGCAGCAACCGGGCGCTCGAAGACTGTCAAGATGGAGAGCGGACAAGTTCAAGGCGGAAGCCGACGAGCAGATGGAACGCCCTGCGCTCCCAGCTCGAAGACCAGACCTCCACCAGCCACGACGCCAATCGCCCGCCAGCGCGATGAGCTGATGGAGCTGCGCCCGTTCACCTTCATCAGCGAGATCCGCTACCGCGAGCTGAAGCAGCGCTGGGGCCAGGTCTTCCGCGCCGATATGGGCGCCGAAGCCTTCTACGACATCCTGCGCCGCCTCGACCTGGACAAGCTGGCCGAGGAGCTCTGGAAAGAAGTCCGCACCACCAAGTCCAAGCAGAAGCGCAAGAAGGCCACCACCCGCCTGAAAGTGGTGGAGGCCTTCCGCCGTTCCAGGCAACCGCCCCGAATGGATGATCCTGACCGTCCTGCCGGTCATCCCGCCCGACCTGCGCCCGATGGTGCAGCTGGATGGCGGCCGTTTTGCCACCTCCGACCTGAACGACCTGTACCGCCGTGTGATCAACCGCAACAACCGCCTCAAGCGCCTGCTCGAGCTGGGCGCGCCGGACGTGATCGTCCGCAACGAGAAGCGCATGCTGCAGGAAGCGGTCGACAGCCTGATCGACAACTCCCAGCGCGGCAAGGCGCTTTCCCGCCGCGGCCGCCGTGAGCTGAAGTCCCTCAGCGACATGCTCAAGGGCAAGAAAGGCCGCTTCCGCCGCAACCTGCTCGGCAAGCGCGTGGACTACTCCGGCCGTTCGGTGATCGTGGTCGGCCCGCAGCTCAAGCTCTACCAGTGCGGCCTGCCCAAGACCATGGCGCTGGAACTGTACCGCCCGTTCGTGATCGCCCGCCTGGTATCCGCACAACTATGCCGCCAACGTCAAGGGCGCCCGCCGCTTCATCGAACGCAACCGCCCCGAGGTCTGGGAAGTGCTCGAAGAAGTCATCAAGGATCGCCCGGTGCTGCTCAACCGTGCGCCCACCCTGCACCGCCTGGGCATCCAGGCCTTCGAGCCGATCCTGATCGAAGGCTCGGCCATCCAACTGCATCCGCTGGTCACGCACCGCCTTCAACGCTGACTTCGACGGCGACCAGATGGCCGTGCATGTGCCGCTTTCTGAAAAGGCGGTGCAGGAAGCCCGCCGCCTGATGCTGGCTTCCAAGAACCTGCTCAAACCCGCCGATGGCGAGCCGATCATCGGCCCGTCCAAGGATATGGTGCTGGGCGTCTATCTACCTGACCATGGAGCATGCCCGCGCTCACAAGGGCGATGGACGCGCCTTCGCCGACATGGACGAAGTCGACCTGGCCTACCAGCTGGGCCAGGTGGATGTCCACAGCAAGATCAAGGTCCGCCTGACCACCTGGTATGACGACAAAGGCGACCGCCTGCCTGAGCGCGGAATCCCGCATCATCGATACCACCGTCGGGCGCGTGCTGTTCAACCGCATCCTGCCCGAGAAGGTCCAGTTCATCAACGACAGCTGGAAAAAGGCGGCGTCAAGGACCTGATCGCCGAAGTCTATGAGCTCTGCGGACAGGAAGTGACCACCGAGATCGCCGACGCGCATCAAGGACATCGGCTTTGAATTTGCCATGCGCTCCGGCACCACCATCGCCGTCGCGATATTACCATTCCGCCCGAGAAGACCGAAATCATCGAGGCGGCCCTCAAGGAAGTGGAACTGGTGCAGCGCGATTTCCGGCGCGGCCTGCTGACCGAACAGGAACAGAACGAGCGCATCATCGAGATCTGGCAGCAGACCACCAACGACGTTGCCGAGGCGGTCAAGAACTACCTGGACCCGGATGGCAACCTGGCCACCATGGCCAACTCCGGCGCCACCAAGGGCGGTTTTGGCCCCATCAGCCAGTTGGCCGGCATGCGCGGGCTGATGGCTGACCCGGCCGGCCGCATCATCCCGCTGCCGATCCGCTCGAACTTCCGCGAGGGCCTGACGGCCCTGGAATACTTCATCTCCACCCACGGCGCCCGCAAGGGCCTGGCCGATACCGCCCTGCGCACCGCCGATGCCGGTTACCTGACCCGCCGCCTGGTGGACATTGCCCAGGATATCATCATCAACGAACACGACTGCGGCACGCACGAGGGCATCTGGATCCGCCGCAAGGACGACGTGGCCGGCCAATCCATGCTGTCGCGTTTGTACGGGCGCTTGGTGGCCGAGCGTGTGATCGACCCGAAGACCGGCGAAGTGCTGGCCGAGCGGGACGACGCCGATCGACCACGAGCTGGCCAAGCAAGATCGCCGCTGGCCGGGGTCGAGGAAGTCAAGGTCCGCTCCGCCCTGACCTGCGAGCTGACCCACGGCATCTGCGCCAAATGCTACGGCATTGATCTGGCCCGTGGCAACATGGTCGAAATGGGTTCGGCGGTCGGGATCGTGGCTGCCCAGTCCATCGGCGAGCCTGGCACGCAGCTGACCCTGCGCACCTTCCATACCGGCGGTGTGGCCGCTGGCGGCGATATCACCACCGGTCTGCCGCGCGTGGAAGAGCTCTTCGAAGTCACGCAAGATGCCGAAAGGCGAAGCGGTCGTTTCCGAGATCAAGGGCGCGGTGCACATCGTCCAATCGGACAAGTATGCCGATCTGCGCCTGGTTCATGTTGAACACAGCGAGATGATCCACGATGAGTACGACGTACCGGACGAGTGGACCGTCCAGGTCAAGGACGAGGACGAGATCAAGGCCGGCGATGTCATCGCCACGCTTGCACGACGCCACCATTGCAGCAGAACATGCCGGTCAGGGTCCGCGTGGAAAAAGGCAAGGTGTTGGTTTCCTATGAGGAACGCGAGGAGTTCGAACACGAGATCCCGACCACCCTGCGCCTGCTGGTCAAGGAGGGCGATCACGTCGATGCCGGCCAGCCGCTGACGGAAGGCTCGTTGAACCCGCACCGCGTCCTGCGCATGCAGGGACGCGAGGCCGCACAGATGTATCTGCTGAACGAGATCCAGAAGGTTTACCGTTCGCAGGGCCAGAACATCCACGACAAGCATTTCGAGGTCATCATCCGCAAGATGATGAGCAAGGTGCAGGTCATCCGCCCGGGCGAGTCACGCTACCTGCCCGGCGACGCGGTCGAGCGCCTGGAGATCCAGAAGGTCAACGAGCAATTGTTGGCGGAAGGCAAGTCACTGCCAAGTTCCACGAATTGCTGCTGGGTGTGACCAAGGCCTCCCTCAGCACCGACTCCTGGCTCTCGGCCTCCTCCTTCCAGCACACCATCAAGGTGCTGGCGGGCGCGGCCATCGGCGCCACCACCGACCCGCTCTTTGGGTTGAAGGAGAACGTCATCATCGGCAAGCTCATCCCGGCCGGTACGGGCTTCGTCCATGGCCGCTTCGAAGTGACCGAACAGGCCCTCAAACAGGCCGGCTCCTCCCAGTGGACGGAGATCCAGGACACCGGTTCTTCGGACTGAACGATCCCAAAAGTATCTTTAGAAGTGCTACGCACCTGCCAGGTGCGTAGCACTTGCTTAAAACGGGTTGTTTTTTGGCTCAAAAAACTGTATGATGTAATCAGTGGAAATCCTGGTTTTATCCGCAATTTTGCCAGGACCTTAACCTTCGCAAGGTTGGTTTGAAAGAAGGGAGCCAGTATGTCCAGAAAAATATTCATTACGATAATTGCATCGGTCCTCATAATTCTCCTCCCGGCCTGTAACCTGCCGGGCGGAACCCCCGTGGCCAATGCTACGAATCCGGCCCCGACGGCTGCCAGTGCGGACATACAGACGCAGGTGGCCGGGATGGTCGCCGCCACCGAGGCCGCCGCCGCGCTTGCTAATAACGCCGCGCAAACCCTGACCGCCATGCCCACCGCCACTCCCCAGTTCACTTTCACCCCCAGCTTTACGCCAACCGCGACGTCCACCCTCACTCCCTCCATCTCGATGGTCAGCGTCTCGGTGAATACTAACTGCCGCTCCGGCCCGGGCGATCCCTATGACATCCTGAGTATCCTGGTAGTTGGCAAGACTGCCCAGGCGGTCGGGCGGGCCGCCGACAATGGTTTCTGGATCATCCAAAACCCGGCCAACCCGGCCTCCACCTGCTGGTTGTGGAGCCAGTACGCCACCGTCACCGGGAACTCTCAGGGTTTGCCGGTCATCACCCCGCCGCCCTCGCCAACTCCCTCTCCGACGCCCCCACCCTCGTTCAACGTTTCCTATGTGGAAATGGAAACCTGCACCGGGCAATACGGATTCACATTCAAGATCACCAATACCGGCAGCCTCACCTGGGAATCCGTCAAGATTGTGGTTACGGATACGGTTACGTCCACCGTCACAACGCATACGCGCGACTCCTTCAAGAGCTACAGCGGTTGCACGGCCAGCAGCGAAGCGCAAAACTTGGATCCGGGCGATGTAGGAGAAACAACGACCGTGGAACCCGGCCAATTTACCTACAACCCGACCGGCCATGAAATGAAAGCCGTCGTCACCGTCTATTCACAGAATGGCCTGGCGGGCACCAGCCTGAGCAAGACGCTTACGTTCACCCCATAGAAGGTTCGGGGCGGTCGCAGGGCCGCCTCCACCTCCTCAAACAGCGCACCGCGAAGAAAGGAAGCTTGCGAAGAATTATTAAGGTTGTCTTCGCGCTCTTCTTTACTTCGCGGTAAAAAATCCCTTGCCTCCTTGACGCAAACCCCCTTTCCCCGTAAGATAGCAATTAGAACATAATTTCCCCTCACCCCTTTCCCCTCTCCCCTTGGGAGAGGGGCAGGGGTGAGGGGCTGGGAGACTCTCATGGATCTTGGCTTCGTCCGTAAAATAGATATTGACCATGAAATGCAGCAAGCCTACCTCGACTACGCCATGAGCGTGATCGTGGCGCGCGCCCTGCCGGATGCACGCGATGGCCTCAAGCCGGTCCAGCGTCGCATCCTGTACGCCATGTACGATATGGGCATCCGCGTCGACAGCCCCTACCGCAAGTCCGCCCGCATCGTCGGCGAGGTGCTCGGCAAGTACCACCCGCACGGCGACCAGTCCGTCTACGAAGCCATGGCGCGTATGGCCCAGGATTTTTCCATGCGCACCCTGCTTGGTGGATGGACAGGGCAACTTTGGCTCGGTGGACGGCGACCCGCCTGCGGCCATGCGTTATACCGAAGCGCGCCTGGCCGCCCCGGCCCTGGACCTGCTGGCCGACATTGCCAAGGATACGGTCGACTTTACCGAAAATTTCGACGGCACCCTCACCGAGCCGGCGGTGCTGCCCTCGGCCCTCCCCAACCTGCTGGTCAACGGGGCCACCGGCATTGCCGTTGGCATGGCAACCAACATCCCGCCGCACAACCTGTCCGAGGTGGTGGATGCCTGCGTCTACATGCTCGAGCGCTGGGAAAAACTCGACGATATCAACGTCGCTGACCTGATGGAATTCGTGGAAGGCCCCGATTTCCCCACCGGCGGCATCATCATCGAACAGAAAGGCGAGGAAGGCATCGAGGCGGCCTACGGCAAAGGCCGCGGGCGCGTCACCATCCAGGCCAACGCTCACGTCGAAGAGATGGAGCGCGGCAAGAGCCGCATCATCGTCACCGAGCTGCCCTACCAGGTCAACAAGTCCGGCCTGATCGAGCGGATTGCCGAGCTGGTTCGGGACGGGAACCTGGAAGGCATTACCGACCTGCGGGACGAGTCCGACCGGCAGGGCCTGCGCATCGTGATCGAATTGACCAAGAACATTGCGCCTGAAAAGGTGCTGGCGGACTTGTACAAACGCACGCCCATGCAGTCCACCTTCAGCATCAACCTGCTGGCGCTGGTGGATAACGAGCCGCGCCTGTTGAACCTGAAACAGGCCCTGCGCGTCTACCTGGACCACCGGCTGGCGGTCATCAAGCGCCGCGCCGAGTTCGACCTGGAACGCGCCCGGGCCCGGGCGCACATCCTGGAAGGCTACCTGGTGGCCCTGAAAAACCTGGACGAGATCATCGGCCTGATCCGCAATTCCCCGGACGTGGAAACGGCACGCCTCCGGCTGATGAAACGCTACAAGCTTTCGGAGCTTCAGGCCAACGCCATCCTCGAAATGCAACTGCGCCGGCTGGCCGCGCTGGAACGCAAGAAGATCGAGACGGAGTATAAGGAGACGGTTGCACTCATCAAGGACCTGGAAGGCCTGCTCAAATCCCCCAAGCGCATGCGCGGCGTGGCCTCCGAGGAACTGCTCAAGGTCAAGGCCGCCTACGGCGACCGCCGGCGCACGCAGATCGTCAGCCTGAAAGGCCGCAAGGCCAGGAAGGCTCCCTTGACAGCCGCCGAGCTGGTCAAAGAGCAGGTGGTCTGGATCGGCATGACCGCCGACGGGACGATCGCCCGCACGCACGACGACAAGCCGCCGCGCCTCTCCGGCTCGGATGCTCCCCGGCTGCTGGTCAAGGCCAACGCCACAGATACGCTTTACCTGGCCAGCGCGCGTGGAATGGCCGCTGCCGTGGCCGCGCACACCCTGCCGGAGGCCGAAAAGCTGGCGGACGGCAACCCGTTCAACAAACAGTCGCCGCTCCAGGCGGACGAAATGCCGGTGGCGGCGTTCGTATTGCCGGCCAGAAGGTCTGACAAGTCCTACAAGTCTGACCTGTCAGACTTTTTCATTTTGACGGTAACCAGGGGAGGCATGGTAAAAAAGAGCCCGATAAGTGAATTGCCGGGACCTTCCGCGCAGACTTTCCGGCTGGCGAACGTCAACGACGGCGACAGCCTGGGCTGGGTGGCCCTGACAGACGGAAAGAAGGAGCTCCTGCTGGCTTCGGCGCAGGGCATGGCGATCCGCTTCAGCGAGGACGGAAGTCCGCCCGATGGGGCTGGCCGCGGCGGGAGTGAACGGCATCAAGCTGGGCGTGGGGGATGAGTTGGTTGGCGCGCAGGTCCTGCCGGTCGAAGGCGAGATATTCCTGGTCGCCTCGGACGGCAAGGCCAAGCGGGTGGAGCAGAAGGATTTCCCGGCGCAGGGGCGCTACGGCAAGGGCGTGATCGGCTGGGAACTGCCGGCGCGTGTCACGCTGGCCGGGCTGGCAGCCGGCAGGAAAAATGATATTGTCACCCTGCACCTGGCCAAGGCCGCCCCCAAGATGACCCGCCTGGACGCCGCGCCGCTGCGCAAGCGTTCAGCCGTACGCGGGGAGAGCATTGTGGAGGTGAAACCCGGGGATGCCGTGCTGGGCCTTGCCGAGACCTGGGCAGTGGAGAGGTATGTAATGGCCGGGAAGAAGGAAGAAACGAGTAAGAAGGTAGCAAGGAAAAAGGTAATAAGGAAGAAGGTTCCGGAGTAGAGATGCTACGCACCTTCAAGGTGCGTAACACTTTGATCGCCCCATTATTATTTGAACCTTCTTTCCCGGCTGGCATTTTTATCTCGACCTTTCGTAAGGAAATAGTTCAATCTTCCGCTTCGATATCTATGACATTCGAGAGGCGTGTGGTCGCTTTGCGGATTTTTCGCCATCCTGCAAAAAGCGCCTCCAGGTCATCCGGGTTGGTTTCGGCGCATTTTGCCATTTCAATGCTGGCACGCAGCAGGGCGAAGGCCGCGTTTTGGAGGGCGGTTTCACCCTTGAGTTTTGAAGCTGTAGAGGAAATTTCTTCCAGTTGAGGCAGCCAATTTCGCTTCAACGGTAGAGTGGCAGGTTTTGTTTGCACCAGGCTTGGTTCCAAGGTCGTGATGATACGCTCTTTCTGCTTGGCAACCGAGTAAATGTAATTCAAATCCGAGCGGTATCCGCCGCCCAAGGTGACATTGTAGCCCTGCAGCAACCCATCGTAGATAATCCGGCCCTTGAAAGGCAGCAGGATGGCATCCACCATGGCCGGAAGCGCATACGATGGGACAATCTGCCGACAATTTCCAGATGCTCCGGGGTGAGCGATTCGGGATTTTCCTTCACGTAATCGTCAATCAGGCCAAGCGATTTCCAGAGAGTCTCGCGTACCTTGAGTTTTTTTTGGGTGGGCAATTTGGCATATTCTGCAGCCGACGGGATGTTTTTTAGAATTCCGCTTTGCTGGTTGACATAGTACTGTAAACCCCACATGAGTTCAAAAAAGAGTTTGGCGTCTTCGGGTGGTAGGTTCATGATCCTTCCCGTTGTAAATCAAATGGTCTGTAGAGCGGCTATTCCGTCTTGCGCGTGGCAAGCATCAGGCTGGTGCCGAAATAGACGAACGCGGCATCCTCCAACAATTCCGAGATCATGTAAAACCAGACCCAGCCGGCATTGCTGAATGCACCCGTCGGCAGGAAGTTGACGAGCAGCCATATCACCAGGTAAACGACCAGGGCTCCCAGCAGGGCAATTGCCATCCGGCGGATTTGCCGGCGTTCCGTTGCGGAGGGCTCATGTTGGTAGCGGTACACCTGAAAGGCAAGCCCCAGCGCGATGATAAAGATCCAGACTAGGTTCTTCCATGCGCCCAGGAGAAAGACCGGGTCGATCAGGGCAATCGCATACAGGATGGCCCAGGCGCCCACACCGATCAGGCCCCAGCGCATCCATTTTGGAACGAAGTGACCGTTCGGGAAAACGAAGACCAGCAGGCTGCCCAGGCCAAGACCGGCAACGCTCAACAGGCTGTACAGCCATTCCAGTTTGGCGCGGATCACGCCTTGCAACAACACGCTGACCGTGTTCAGACTGTACGGGACCAGTACCAGGAAACATGCCGTCAAAATAAAAATGCTATACGTGGGGCGGCGCAGCAGGACCAATGTGCCCAGGAGAGCGAATCCCAACCCGACCAGCAAGGGCAGACCCGTCAGGTATCCCGCCAGCGCGCCGACCGAAAGTTTGGCTTCGTCCAGTATCTTCTGAGTGTCCGATGAGCGGACAAGCGTGTACGTTTTTTCACTGCCATCGGTTTTACGGACGGTGATCGTCAATGGCTGGCCCACCTGGCCTCTCAACTGCTGGTTTATGTCCGTGGTCGTGCCGATTGGCAGGCCATTGATTATGAGCAGGATGTCGAAATTTTGCACCCCGGCTTTCGCGGCATCGTAACCGGGCGTTGGGTAAAGGACAACCTGCCCGGCCGAATTGGTTTCCATGGAAATGCCAACGCTGCCAAGCATATGGCTGTCAATTTCCGGAGAGATCCCATAGATCAGGAAGAATAAGGTCAGCGCCAGCAGCAGGCCGAAGAGGACACCGGTCACGATTGGCCAGGGATATTTCAGGATCGGCTTGACAACTGGTTTTGGCTTGGCGGCGCGTGGTGACATAAGATCTCCTTGATGAAATTCGGGATCGTCCCGCATGGGGCCGGATGGGTCAGCCGGCTGCCACGGACGGTATTTCTTTTGCCTGCTTCTTCGCGTTCAATTTCAGCATGTAAAGCGCCGTTCCGGCATTCCGGCCCAGGGCGGTAAGGTCGGCCAGGTGGTCACGCGAGTAGCCGCGGCCCTGTATACGCGGCCCGATCGCCAGGACGCCAACCAGGTCATTTACTTTCAGGCGGGAAACGGTCAGCGGAACCAGCATCGCAAATGGGCCATCTTCGTGCAGGCTGACTATAGTAGCATTTTCCAGTTTTTTCAAGGTGTCTTCGGAAAAACGGAACTTATACGCCTCCGAAGGATGGATATTGTGGACTTCCGTCAGTGTCAGCGTATTTCTATCCTGGAGAAACATTGCCCCACTGGCGCTCTGTAAAAGCGCCGGGACGATGGTTACCAGGGTATGGCACAGGTCGGTGGGGGTCAGGTAGTTCCACATTTCCGGCTGAAGTTCGATTAGCGCCTCGCTGTAGTCGATGCGGTCCTGGTAGAAACGGCTATTGACCCATTTTTCCACCCATGTCCGGACCGGCTTGTAAATGGCGGCAACCTGGAGACTGGATAGCAGGGCGCTCAACCAACCGACCTGTTTGTTGAGGAACTGTTGGGAAGCAGAATTTAACACACGGGTTGTCACAATCCAGACCAGCATCAGGAACAATGTCACCAGGGTATAGACCAGTGTACGGTTGATATACAGGTCCGTATCCCACAAGTGGTAGCGGTAAACGGCGAACACGAAGCTCAAGTCCAAAACCAGCACCGGCAGAGTCGCCCCCGCTTTTTCGATCAGGTAAAATAAAACTAATTGTGCATCCGTTAAGCGGTAGGCATAAAAAAAGGTAACCAGGTCGAGTGTGATGATAATGGCGAAACACGCCACCACACCAAACACGACCTGCTTGGTCTGCTGGCGTTCCGCCGGCGATGCGACGCGCCGGTAGCGATATACCTGTGCATATGTGCCGAGTGCAAAGAAACCAACCCAGATGAAAAAGTCTATCAGCGCATTCGCCGGCACATTGTATGTGGTTTGCAGGTTTAGGAAACCCAACACTGCCGGCATAAAAAGAAAAATGGCCACCCAACGGGTCCAGCGTGGTTCGAAATGGCCGGATGGGAAGATGAAAAAGACGGTCACCATGGATGCCATTCCGACAACATAGATTAAATTGATCATGAACCTCTCATGAAGCTGGTATGCCCCATATCCCACAGGCGTCATAAAGTACGCCGCGAAGGCGATCATGGCAAAAGCCACCAAGATGACCAGCCAGTCTTTTGAACGGCGCAGGAAGACCAGCGGGCTGGCCAGAATGACAGCCAGAGAAAACAGGCTGCTTGTGGCGGTGTTGTAGATGACCAGGAACTGAAGGGATAAACCCATTTGGGCCAGCAAATGAAGAAATCCGCCTGCAAAGATCAGGGAATACTGGCGTGGCGCAGTGCTGCCGGTCTGGACCGTTAGCTGGACCGGATTTACCCACCTTGCCGGTTATCATCTGGTTGGCCTGCGCGGCGCTATCCGGCATGGTTCCGTTGATGGCTATCAGTACATCGCCGTTCTGGATGCCCGCGCCGGCGGCGTCGCTGGCTGGCGGAACGGATAGTATCAATCTGCCGTCTTTGTTCTGGCTGATGGATACGCCAATGCCTCCCTTACTCCAGACATCCATGGAAGCCGGCAAACCGGCAAAAAAGAAGGTCAGGATAAGTGCGCACAGGGCAATATAGGCCGCACGTGCCAACCACAGGCGGGCGCCATGCAAATGCCGCCCATGCTCCTTATGCCCTTCTCCGGCAGCGAGGTGTACTGGTTGTTCCACCATTATGACCTCCGCAAAAATACTGGCTCTTCCGTTTTGTCTGAGAAGATTTAACACGGAGTTTTCATGAACAGGGTTCACCCCGAAGGATGAAAACATCCTCCCGCAGGTTTGCGTAAGAGCTGATATTTTTTCAACCCCTGCGGGACGTTTATACCTATTTTCATAACAGTCAACTCAAGAAATGAAGGTGTAGTCCAGGATGATTTTTCCGTCCTTCAGTACGGCCATCGTCTCACCGTGCAGCGGGCCGGCTTTCCATACAACGGTATGCGTATTGCCCTCAATTTGCGCATTGGATAGTTTAAAGACTGCCCCGGCGGGCAGGCTGGCAAAAAAGGCGACAAAGCCGGCCTGGATGGAAGCGAGGCTGCGCTGAACCTGGTTTGCCCAGACCTGGCTGGCGGACGGGTCATACAGGGCGGCAACCTGCGCAGGGTCGCGGCTATTCAGGGCGGCCAGGAACAGGCTTGCGAAGGCATCCGGTGAGAGGACGGGGGGGGCTTCCGGAGCGGGGAGGCTATCAGGAATGGGAAGAGAATTGGGAGTGGGAAGGCTATCGGGGGTGTGGAGGCCATCGGGAATGGGAAGAGAATCGGGAAGGGGGAGGTTATCGGGCATGGGGAGAGGATCCGGAACAGGCAGGCTGTCTGGCAATGCAGTGGGCCGGGCAAAACCTGTGATCGCCTTCCACAGGAGCGGCAGTTGCGTGCGGCAGGCAGCCCAGTCGAAGAAATCGACCCCCGCGAGTCCCAGGTCTTTGGCGGTCTGCAGGAAATCGTTGATATCTTCGACAGCCGGGTTCCAGGCGGGCGTGCCATAGGTCCCTCCGATGGGGATGACAGGCCTGGCATTCGGCAGGGCCTCACACTGGCGCATGGACTCACGCAACTGCACACCGGCGTTGTGGGCTTGCTCCCAGTACACCTGCGGCATGTACAGGTCGCAGAATGGCAGGAAAGTGGACCAGGGAAATACGGGGTGGTAGTTGGGGAAGCGGTAGGAACTCAATGCAACCGGCAGCTTCAGTGCAGCCCGCAGCGCCGTCATGAACTGGTGCGCCGCGCCGGACATGCCGGCCTGCTGGTATTCCTCCCCGGCGTAGGCCGCGTAACCGTCCAGGTTGAGAGCCTGCGTGCGTGTGATGGCGATGGCTGCCTCCGCGGCTGGGTCGCCGCCGTAGATATAATGCCAACCCCACACCGCGATCCCGGCTGCGTGCAAAGCCTGGACAACCGCCGCGGTCAGATCAACCTCGGCTGCATCGATACCGGCTGCCTTCACCCCGTCGGCAATCTTGACGAAGACATGGCTCAGGCCGGCGGCCTGGGCGGCGGCCAGGATGGCAGCGGGCTGCCCGCCTTCGCATTCGGAGAGGTCGATGGTAAAGAAACCTTTGCCCTGGAGAATCATGCTTCCTCCGAACGCGCCGCGCTATGGGTGGATATTCCCGACCAGCCCCAATTCCGGGGCGATTTTTCGCATGGCCAGGATGACATTGCCGACATGCTCCCACAGCTCGATGCCGAACTCGGCCGCGGATTTTTCGATCTCGAGGCGGTTGGCCCCGGCGGCGAAGGTCTTGTCCTTCCACTTCTTTTTAACGGAACTGGCCTCCAGGTCCAGCAGGGAGCGGGATGGGCGGACGAGCGCGACCGCGGTCACCAGGCCGGTGATTTCGTCGCAGGCATACAGGGCTTTTTCCATGCGGGTCTGGCGCGGCATGCCGGTATGGTCGGCGTGGGAGAGTACGGCGCGGATGATGTCTTCGGGCACCCCACGTTCGCGCAGGATGGGTTCCCCGGCAGCCGGATGCTCTTCAAGGGTGGGATGGATTTCCCAATCGAAGTCGTGCAGCAGGCCGGTGACGCGCCATTTCTCCGCATCCTCGCCGAACTTCTCGGCGTAGAAGAGCATGGCAGCTTCAACCGAAAGCATATGCCTGACCAGGTCTTCGTTTTTGACGTATTCACGGACGAGGGCAAGGGCTTGGTCACGCGTCATTTTCACCTCTTGTACACATCTTTGCGATGCTTTACCCGAATAATTTCAACGATAAATTTATCAGCATACACACTGTACAAAATCCGGTAAACTCCAACGCGGATTCGATAGGTTTGCTCTGAGCCTGCCAGTTTTCGGGTTCCACCTGGGAATGGGTTACTCGTCAAATTTCTAACTGCCTCAACGATACGGCTGACCGCTTGTCGAGGCAGTTTTTCCAGTTCTTTTGCCGCCGAGCGTTTCCATTCAACCTTATATCCGGCCATTTCGTTTCAACTTCGCCATGAGCTTTTCATGAGAAATGGTGGGCTCACCGCGCCGTTCAGCAAGGACGGCCAGATCTTCAATATCGTCCAACAACTCCTCAAATTCTTCAATAGGCAAAATAACTGCTACCTTCTTGCCAGTTTCATTGGTCACATATTGTGCTTGAAGTTCTTTTATGGATAACATCATAACCTCTCTGGCCATTATACATCATGGAAAAATCGGCTCCTGTTTGCCCAGCACCGGCACGGGGTGGCCGATATTTACATCCCACAGCGCCGCAGTCGTGGCGAACAGTTTCGCGGATGTTCCAGTATAGCACGGATGATTTGGGGTAGGTGCGCAGGTCGGATTCGACGCCGATCGAGTCTACGCCGAGATGGTTGCAGAGTATAAATGGCGCGCGGCATGTGGAAAGCCTGCGTCACCAGGATGGCCTGATCGACCTTGAAAATGGCTTTGGCCCGGTAGCAGGTATCGTACGTGCGCCGCCCGGCATAATCCAGGACGATGGCGCTCGTCGGGCACGCCCAGCGAAAGGGCCAGTTTCCGCATCGCTTCCGGTTCGTTGTAATCCACGAAGCGGTTGTCGCCGCTCATCAGCAGCTTTTCGACTTTGCCGGCAAAATACAGGTTCGCAGCGGCGGTAACGCGGTCCGCCAGCACCGGGGTGGGGGAACCGTTCCGCCACAGCCCCGCGCCAAAGACGATGGCGACCCGCCGGACCGGGACATCCGCGGCGGAATAAATCTTGCCGCGCGCGCATAGTCCGCGGTGACGAGACGCGGAACAATCAAAACGAGCAGAGCCAAGAGGATGCATACGAGCAGGATGATCGCAGAACAATTTAAGCGTTCCGTTTGAACATGGGCGGGATTTTACCATGCTAAAAAGAAACCTGTTTTTTGATAAAAACAGGTTTTGGCATGATCATGATCGAGAACGGGTATTCGAGGAAGTGGATCCTTTCGGATTATTCGAGCCTCAAATCAGGGCCTGCCTGATCTTCGCGCTGGCGAAATCCATCAATGCCACCACGATCACGATACACGCCACCACGGTTCCGGCTTTATGGTATTGCAGAGAGCCAAAGAAGGTGGTCAGGGTTAGCCCAATGCCACCACCGCCGGCAAAACCAATGATCGTTGCCATGCGGATATTGATATCCCATTGGTAGATCAAGTAAGAAATGAAAGGCGGGGCGATCTGCGGCAGAATGGCATAGACGATGGCCTGAAAACGGTTGGCGCCGGTGGCAGTGACGGCCTCGATCGGGCCGGGGTCGATGTTTTCGATCGCTTCCGAGAACAATTTGCCGATCAACGCAAAGGAAGTCACTGCCAGTGCAAGCATCCCGGCGAACGGACCGATGCCGACCCAGAAGATGAAAATGACCACATACAGCAGCGCTTCGATCGAACGCAGGACATTGAAGATTGCCCTGGTCAAGTAATACATCCAGATGGACAGCCGGCTGCGACCGGTCAGGTTTTTGGCAGCCAGGAAACTGAAAGGCAAGGCAATTAAAGCGCCCAGAGTGGTTGCAAGGAATGCCTGGAATATCGTGACGATCATTTGCTGGATGACAGGCTGTAATACACTTGAGGAGAGATCAATCGTCACGAAATCTTTGATCAGTTGACCAAAGTTTGAACCGGGGCTGAATAGATCCCGGAGGTTGATTTCGCTTAAATTCCAGCAATAGATAAAGGCCAGCAATCCCAGGATCACGTAAAAGGCGATCTTCAAGGCACGCGCAGACACGGTGTTCCTGCTTGTCTCTTTGGGGCTGGTCTTTCAGGATGCTTTCGCGCCATTTCTCGCTGATGTAATCCACCAGGATAATGACGACCACCACTGCCCAGAGTGCAGTGGCATATTGCTGGTAACCGCCCATGCGGACAGTTTCGACCACAAAAAAGCCGATGCCACCGCCGGCCACAAATCCGATGACCGTCGCGGAGCGCATATTGATATCCCAGCGCAGGAGCGAATAGGCCAGGAAGGAAGGGACGATCTGCGGGATGACCGCATAACGGATGATCTGGATCCAGTTGGCGCCGGTGGCAGTGACGGCCTCGACCGGGCCGGGGTCGATGTGCTCGATCTCCTCGGAGAATAATTTTCCCAGGGCCGCAATCGAATGGATGGTCAGGGCGATCACCCCGGCGAAACTCCCCAGGCCGACCCAGACGATGACGATCAGGCCCCAGACGATCGTATCGACGGCGCGCACCACATTCAGAATGGTGCGCGTAACGTAATAGATGACTGTTCCGCCCGGGAGACGTGACATGATATTGTGGGCAGCCAGGAAGCTGATCGGGATGGCCAGGATGGTGGAAAATAGCGTGCCATCAGGCCCATGGCAATGGTTTGGAGCATGGAACCGGCGACAAATGTCTTGACCTTGCTGCCCGGTGCTGCCAGGCCCAGGCTGACCTGCCACTTGGGAGCCGGCACGAGTTTCATCTTGCCGATGATTTGCAGCAGGTTATCGCTCGCCCGGATTGGGCCGGCAACCGGACGCCCTGCCAGCTTGTCGCCGATGTAGGTGTACATGCAGCTCCAGGCGCAGATCTTATCATTGCCATTGACGGTCATGGTGATCATGTCGGGGTTGAGCAGGTTGGTCGCCACGGTGCGGGCATCGTTGAAACGCTCGACCAGCCGGTTCAGCCTGACATCGGTGACGTTCCAGGCGATCACATAAAGGACGATTGCTGCGAAAAGGAATCCAAGGGCGGATTGAAAGTTTTTTGTGCCGCCAGTGCACGCGCATCCAGCACATTCCAGACCCAGAACAGGATCAACGGCAGCCAGAGCCAACTGGTAACCAGGCCGCCAAGGCTGATCTTTCCGATGTTCTGGTGAACCAGCGACCAGTTAATCAGGTAGGCCAGGATCACGGTCGTTATGAAGATCAATAAAGCCGCGTGTCCGCTTTTTGGACAGGAACTGCCCAAGCCCGGGAAGGATCAGGGAAGATAATACAATAACTATGGGGTTGATGGCTGGTTTGGTGGAGTTTTCTGTTTTTGCCATGAATGATTTATTTTATGAATTGGGGTAGCATGTGAAATGAGACGAAGCAGAAGTCCACGCCGGCGGTCAAATGATGGAGACACGTTCGGCTTCCTGCCCATAGATGGCTTTGAATTGCGCATCGTCAATTTGCTTTGGCAGTCCCTGGAAAACCAGTTCGCCATCCTTGAGGGCAATTGCGCTGGTGGCGTAGCGATGCACCAGGTCGAGGAAATGCAGGCTGCAGATCACGGTGATCCCGCGTTCTTTATTGAGTTGCTCAAGATATTTCAGGATGGAATGCGCCAGACCGGATCCAGCGAAGCCACCGGCTCATCCGCCAGGATCAGCTTGGGCTCCTGCATCAGGGCACGCGCGATGCCCACGCGTTGCTGCTGGCCGCCCGAAAGCGAATCGGCGCGGACATGCGCTTTTTCGACCAGGCCAACCTGCTCCAGGCTGGCAAGGGCGCGTTGGTTGTCCTCCGCTGGAAAAAAGCTGCAGGGAACTGGAAAATGTATTGACATATCCCAGCCGGCCGGACATCACATTGGCCATGACCGAAGAGCGTTTCACCAGGTTGAACTGCTGGAAGACCATGCCGATCTGCCGGCGGATCTTGCGTATCTCGGCACCTGGATGCGGCGGTGACATCCTGGTCGTTCCAGATGATCTTCCCGGAGGTTGGCT
The DNA here is from genome assembly GCA_963746015.1 of uncultured Chloroflexia bacterium. Classification (GTDB taxonomy): domain Bacteria; phylum Chloroflexota; class Anaerolineae; order Anaerolineales; family Villigracilaceae; genus UBA877. Next base: position 181,755 of record CAVUZS010000002.1, on the reverse strand, counting down.
CGATCAGACGGTTGATGCAGCGCAACAGGGTGGATTTCCCCGATCCGCTCAGCCCGATGACCGCCAGGAACTCGCCATCCTTGACTTCGAAGCTGACGTTCTTCAACGCCTGGGTGCCATTGGGATAGACTTTTGTGAGGTTTTCAACTTTTAACATGGCGAAATAGGAATGTCCTGATCGTAATGAAAATAAAAGAAAAGCCTGGCAGGTTTATGATGCCTGCCAGGCTAAAGATGAAACGTTATTTGATCAGAGAAGCGGGATCGACGCCGGCCTTCTTGAGAACTGCATGGAAGTCAGAATACATGGTGAAGGTCGAGTCGATCTTTTGGAAGGCATTGACGGCGTATAGCTTGGCCAGCACCGCCTTGCCGCCCGGGTCCTTGCGCCATGGCCAGCAAGCCTTCGGTGGTGATCGCCTGCAGGTTGGCAGGGAAGGTCTTGATGTATTGGACGCCATCGTTGGGGATGCGGTCGGTATCGGCAAAGACGGTCACCTTCGTCAGGATGTCAGGATAGGTGCCTTGCAGGTTGGTGGCTGCATCGGTCAGAACATTGATATAGGTCACGCCCGCATCGCAGTCGCCCTTGTAGACGGCGATGGCGACATTCGGGTGGGATCCGGCGTTCACGGTGGCCTTGAAGTCGGTATCCGGATTGATGCCATTGGCCAGGAGCACAATCCGCGGGACGATATAACCCGAGGTGGACAGCGGATCAACGAAGCAGAAGGTCTTGCCCTTCAAGTCTGCGAAGGTCTTGATGCCCGAAGCCACGTTGGCGATGAACTGGCCGCGGTAGAACGGTTCCAACTGGCCTCCCAGGGCTTTATCAGGATCAAGATCATTCGTGGAATAGTTGCGCAGGTTGATCAGGGCCGGGATGATCCCGTATTTCGCCTGTGCCGCAAGGATGGAGAAGGTGTTGAGGAAACCGACCTGGGCCTTGCCTGCACCCATCGCTTCGATGGCGGCGGCATAGCTGGTGCCGGTCTGGATGGTATAGGTCAACCCGGTCATCTTGTTCAAGCAATCGGCGATGGCCTGGCTGGCGGTGGCGATGATGCCGGATTCACCGGATGGTACGAAAGCCATCGTGATGGGGGTATCCGCAGCGCCGAGTTGGCCGGAAGCGGGAGCGGTCATGGCATCCGGCAGAGGGTTGCAGATCGGGGGTATTGGTGTTGGGGCCACTGTGGGTGCTTGAGTTGCCGTGGGCGGAACAGCAGTCGGCGGGACGGCGGTCGGCAGAGCGAGTGGTGCGGCTGTTGCGACGGTAGCCGGCGGCAATGCCGAGGCCGGCGCGGCAGTTGCGGCGGCGCCGCAAGCGGTTAGCAGCATGGCTGCTGCAACCATGAACGAAACGAACAGGTACATCTTCTTCATAAAATTCTCTCCTCTCATGAGACATAAGATTTTGCGGGGATTGTTCTCCCCTTCACAATTTCATCTTATCTCGGTTTCCTCGAGAAGACAAGTGGAAATACCTTAAAAAGTTCCATTCTTTAAGGGTGGTTGGTTTTTATGAAGGGCGTCCATATTTGATCTGCACCAGTTCTTCGGCGCGTCGTATTTCTGCAGGGCTTAGCTCGCCCGGCTGGAGCTCCAGGGCCAGCACGGACTTGAAAGCCGTCACAAATGCCCGGGCGGCCTCCTCCCAGGATACCCTTCGCCCCAGTGCGGTTTCCACCGTTGTTGCCCGGGCAAGCAGGCGCCTGGCTGCACGGGCTGCGGGAGTCTTCGTCGGGAAAGGCCAACACCTGGATGATGCGCGTCAGGTCGCCGGTCAACGGCAGGGACCATGCTGGAGCACGCCTTCCTTCCGGCGGGCCTGCGCCGAACCGACCAGTTTCTTTCCACCAACGGTGATCTCATACGTGGAGGGTACTTCAAAGCAGACCGGGTTGGCCGAGCATGCCGTGCGAGGCGGCGGCATTTTCATTCACCTCGACCGGCACGCTGAGCAGGTTGAGCGCCTGCACCAGTGCCTGTGCCAGCCGGCGGTAGGATTCAAGCACCGTCCCGGCCACGCGCGGCTCGTCCAGCGGGCGATCACCGAATAGGTCAATTCATCGGTATGGAGCACGGCCCGGCCGCCGGTGGGACGGCGCACCATTTCCCAGCCGCGCGCCTGCAGGCGGGGCATATCCACATCGGTGAGCGGCTGGGCATAGCCGAGCGAGAGACAGGCCGGTTCCCAGGCATACAACCGCAGGGTCGGGAGTGACTTGCCGCTTCCCATGGCTTCGAGGATGGCTTCATCAACAGCCATGTTCCATGCGCCGTGGGCCGGAGGAGTGATAAGTAAACGCCAGATATCCATAAGGGTATATTTTATCCGAGAATGGATGGGACAATCACTGCCTTAAAGTGACTGTCACATGGATATTTAGATCTCGATAATACGATAGGGATAAACATTGATGACAGTGGTTGTTCCCACCTTTGTTACCGGTCGCTACGAGGTTGCTCTTATACACCATGGTATGCCCGTGCAGGAAATAGCGCGGTTTGAAGGTTTGAATAAAATCCTTGAATGCCGAAAAACCAACATGCGCCTGGTCGTCATCATCGTGTATGCCACGCGGCGGTGAATGCGCGATCATGATATCCAGCACATTCCCATGTCGCGGAAGATACCAGAGCAACCTGGGGATGAAGGAAGATCATGCGGGAATACATTTGGGATTGTGTGTACTGGTTGGGCCCCCCCGGCCTGTAGCGGATACTGCCGCCAACTCCGGCAATATTCAGCCCTTTTACCGACCGCACCTGCCGGTCCAGGTTATCGCAGCCTTCCGCATATGCAGCATGGTTTTTCTCGGTCATATGCCGGGTCGTGGTTGCCGGGCACATAGAGCAGCGGGATGTTCATCGAAGTGACCAGAAATTCCAGATACTCGTACGGCAAATCGCCACAACCGAGTATCATCTCAACATCGTGGAAGCGTTCTGCAACCTGTGCCGAGTAGAGACGGTCAACTACCATATCGCTGATGGCCAATATTTTCAATGGAGGACTCCACGCTGTATTTTGCCCCAAAGGTGTGTATATGCAAGGTCGGATAGGTTGCAATTCCTGCCCGGGGTGGCTATAATTCGTATAGTTCGGAATGTTCAGGAGGCAACTCTGGAAACTCATAAGATTACCGCGCCGATCGGAAATGAACCGGAAGAAGAAAATGTTCAGTTAGCTTCGGGAACAATCCTGGTTAATCGTTATGTGATCCAGGATGTCATTGGAGTGGGGGGGATGGGATCGGTTTACCTTGCCCGCGACCAGCATTTCCCCAATGTCGTTAAATTGGTCGCGGTAAAGGAAATGATCAACCGGGCTCCCGATTCGTTGGTGCGGAAGACCATCGTCCAGAATTTTGAACGGGAAGCCAATATTCTGGCTGCCATCAACCACCCCTCCATCCCGCGCATTTATGATTATTTCAGTTCAGGAAATCGTTCCTACCTGACACTGGAATTCATCAATGGCAAGGACCTCGAAGCCATGATTAATGAAACGCCCGGTTTCCTGACAGAGGAACGCGTCCTGGGCTGGGCAATTGAGTTATGCGATGTTCTTCAATTTTCTGCATAATCATAAACCTGACCCGATCATTTTCCGGGATATGAAGCCTTCCAACGTGATGGTCAATTTGCAGGACCATATTGTGCTGGTGGATTTCGGGATTGCCAAGCCGTTCCTGGTTGGACAAAAAGGGACCATGATCGGAACCGAAGGGTATTCTCCGCCGGAACAATATCGCGGCGAAGCCGGACCGTTGGCCGATATCTATGCCCTGGGCGCCACGCTGCACCACGCCCTTTCCCGCCGCGATCCACGCCTTGAGCCGCCTTTCTCTTTCGGAGAACGTCCCTTGCGCAAGATCAACCCGGCCGTCTCAGCCGAATTGGAAGCGGTTATTAATACGGCCCTGCAATATAATCCTGAAGACCGTTTCCCAAGTGCTGAAGCGATGAAAGAAGCCCTGATGGCGGCAGGACGCAAGACCGGCATCTTGAACCGGGTCGGTGCTACAACGGCATCCATTCAATCACAAAGTGGCATCAAGCCGCTTTGGTCATTCCAATGTGAAGACGAAGTACGCGGCGCGCCATTGTATTATGCCGGCAGTATTTATATTGGGTCTTACGATCATAACCTTTATTCCATAAACGCTGCCGATGGCACGTTGAAATGGAAATTCGCCACCGATGGCGGTGTTGTTACCCGGCCGGCAGTTTATGAGGATAATATCTTTATCGGCTCGGAAGATAAACTCCTGCACGTGGTCAGCGGCCGTACCGGAAAAATCGTCTGGACGTACTATACGGAAGGGCGTGTCCACTCGTCGCCGCGGATTGCCGAGGGGCACGTCTTCTTTGGTTCGGATGACCAGCGCATCCATGCGGTTAATCTGCTGAGTGGACGGGCAGCCTGGCGATTCGATACGGCTGCACCGGTGCGCTCGACCCCTTTTGTGACTCAAGATATGGTTTATGCCGGCAGCGAAAATGGGGATTTTTACTGTGTGGATTTCCGCGGGCAACTCAAGTGGCACTATAAAGCCAAAATGGCTGTCACTTCTTCGCCATGGGTGGCAGATGGGGTTGTTTACTTTACCTCCCTTGATGGAACCTTATATGCACTGGATGCGCATGCTGGCTGGGTCATTTGGCGTTTCCGCATGGGCAAAGGTTCGATCTCCTCGCCATGTTTGATGGATGGGTTGATTTTTGTTGGCTCTGCGGATGGGAATATTTATGCCATCGATATTCACACTGCCAAGGAAACCTGGCGTTTTAAGACCGATCATCAGGTGAGCGGTTCGCCTGCAATATATAAAGATGCACTCTATTGCGGGTCAGTGGATGGAAATTTGTATTGCATCGAGTATCGGACTGGACGATTGCGCTGGAAATTCGCCACGAAAGGTCCCATTACTGGAACCCCACTGGTTTATGACGATATCGTTTATACTGGTTCAGTCGATCATTTTCTTTATGCTTTGCTTGCCTAAAGGGCTGATCCTCCAAGGAGACTATTGTGAAAAAGGATATCTTTACCTGGTTGCACGTTAAGAAAACCAAGCCCGCATCGGCACATTCTGATATTAATACAGTACCTTTACCAGAAAGCCAGATTGAAGGATTACTGGCAAATGTTCAGCATATGGAACCGCAGCAGTTGATATATGGCTGCGGGCAATCCATTGGCAAACAGCGCGACCATAATGAAGATTGTATTTTTGCACTTTCGATCGCAATTGGCGGTGAAAAAAGCAGTTATCCGCTCGGTTTGTATATTGTTGCTGATGGTATGGGCGGCCATCAATATGGAGAAGTTGCCAGTTCCGCGGCAGCCCGGACATTGGCAGGTTATTTGCTGAAGCATTTTCATCCCTTATCTGGTCAACCCTTCCTCAGGCATGGATGAATCGATTCAGGAATTGATGCGCTCTGCCATCAATGATGCACAACGGGCCGTAACACAGGCGGCTCCTGGAAGCGGCACCACCCTGACAGCTGCGCTTGTCCTTGGCCAACAAATGACGATTGGTCATGTCGGTGACAGCCGCGCTTATGCCATCCATCCATATGGAGGCGGAGAGGCCCTGACGCGCGACCATTCGCTGGTTAAACGGCTGGAGGAACTCGGCCAGATTTCTCCTGAAGAAGCGGCCGTCCATCCACAACGGAATGTTTTATATCGTGCACTTGGCCAGGGTGAGGTTCTCGAGCCGGATATTTTCACCTGCTCCATTCCCTCAGGCTGGCTATTTGCTCCTTTGCAGTGATGGGCTGTGGAGTGTGCTTTCTGATAGCACCATTTTCAACCTTGTCACTACTGCAAAGGATCTTCAAAGTGCATGTCAAAGCCTGGTGGATGCAGCCAACGAAGCTGGCGGACCGGATAATATCAGTGTCATTGTGGTTCAACTCTAAAACATAAATCATTACGATGATGAATAAGCAGGATTATTACACTCTTCTTGGATTACGGCGCAATGCTTCGCCTGAAGAAATCCGTCAGGCGTATTTTGAGGCCGCGCGACGTCTCCATCCGGATAAGAATATTGCTCCGGGTGAAACGGAGTTGTTTCTGGGTGTTCAAGAAGCCTATGAAGTCCTTTCCAACCTAAAAAAGCGCGCCAGGTATGATGCTACCCTGCCTCCTGAAAAAGCCCCGAAGATTTTGTTGGAGCAGAAGATATTTTTCAGCCGCCAGGGCCTGTTGCGCCTGAATGAGCCACAGATAATCTATATCATGATGGAGTTCTCCGTCCCGCCTGATGATGGAAAAACGCCCTGAGCCTCCTCTAAACCTGTGCCTGGTGCTTGACCGCTCCACCTCCATGCAGGGCAGTAATATGGATGTTGTCAAGGCCACTGCCATCCGGATCATGCATAAATTAAAACCACAGGATTTTTTTTCCGTGGTGGCCTTTAGTGATCGCGCCGAAACCCTTATCTCCGGCCACACATATTACGGAGTTGGGCAAACAGGAAGCCCGCATCCAGATGTTACAACCCTCCGGCGGAACCGAGATTTTCTCGGGCCTTGAACAGGGGATACAATGAAATCATCCGCAATATAAGCCGCTCCCAGGTAAACCACATTATTTTGCTCACCGATGGCCGCACGTATGGCGATGAAAATAATTGTTTAACCTTGCTCAAAAGGCGGCCGGGCAGGGGTATCGGGATCAGTGGTCTGGGCATCGGTTCTGAATGGAACGATAATTTTTTGGACAAACTGGCATCCATTACCGGCGGCAGTAGCATGTATGTTCCTCGCCCACAGGATATTCAACATGCTTTATTGGATAAGTTCAACCAGCTTGGAAGGGCATATGCCGAAGAGACGCGCCTGGAGTTTACCAACCTGGCAGGGATTGAGTTGCGCTACGCCTTTCGTTTACAGCCGGAGGCCGGACTGCTTTCTTTTGAAAGCCCCATCATGATGGGACCGATTGTTTGGGAAAGCAGCCTCAAAATACTCATGGAATTTGTCATTCAACCGGAGGCGCTCCAGCAAACGACCGCCACCGTTTTTGACGGCAAGGTTTTTGTGCTTTTGACGGGCCAATCACCCCTCCAGGAGCCGGTTTCCATCCGTCTTGTTCGTCCCGTGCTTGACTGGAATGAACCTGGACACTCCACCTGTTGAGATTGTGGATGCTCTTTCACGGCTGAAGCTTTACCGTCTTCAAGAGCAGGCCCATTTGGAAGCCACTGCCGGCGATTACGAACAGGCAGCCGAGCACCTGACCCGCCTGGCGACCCATCTGCTTGCACAAGGCGAACGTGGACTGGCGAAGACAGCCCTGATGGAAGCCGAAAACCTTCAACGGGAAAAGTCGTTCTCACAACAAGGCGGGAAAGAGATAAAATATGGGACGAGAGCCCTGTTGAAGTCAGGGAGAATTGCAGAAGAAAAATGATCATTTGTCCGAATTGTCAGCACCAAGAAATTAATGGCGCCATTTATTGCAGTAAATGTGGAGCACAATTGTTTGACGTACGCATCTCAATACCCATAAGATCCAAACCGCTGAGACTCTCAAGGAGATCGAACGCAATACCGATCAAATTCCGGCCTCACCCCGGCAGTGCCACTGCAATCCTGGATTTCTCTACATATCATTGAAAGTGGTCAAATCCTGCCATTGGCGGACCGGACCGAGTTTACATTGGGGCGTTCCGCTGAAGGGCAGCCGATTGTCCCCGATGTTGACCTTTCCTCCTACAATGCGTATGCCAATGGGGTCTCGCGCCTGCATGCGGCCATCAAATTGGTTAATAACCGGATTGTTGTTGTGGATCTGGGTTCCTCCAATGGCACCTATTTGAATGGCGTCCGGTTGTCGCCTTATATTGAGACGCCCGTCTCTCACGGAGACCTGATTTACCTGGGTAAACTCAAGATACAGGTCTTGATCGATTAACCAAGGTCGTAATCATATGGCAAATACTGTTGTTATTCATATCTCAAATGAAGACCCGATCGTCGGTGAACTGGACGAGCTGCCTGGCGCAACCGATACGTTGATTGTCGTCAATAGCCCCCGCCGTCGCGATGGGAAGGATGTGCAATACCTGTCCAATGATGTCGTAAAGGTTATCTGGCCGCTTGCCCAAATCTCTTTTATCGAGGTTATGCCCAGTGAAGGCGAAGAACGCATCATCGGCTTCGTGAGAGAGTGAACATGGCTGAAGAATCATTGAAACGGCGCAAAATTCTAATCGTTGACGATGAAGAACGCATGGTACGCTTCATCCGTCTGAATCTGGAACATGACGGCTTTGTGGTCGCGGAAGCATTTAATGGAAAACAGGCCTTGCAACGCCTGCGCGATTCCACTCCCGACCTGATCCTGCTCGATGTGATGATGCCTGACCTGGATGGCTTTGAAGTGCTGGAGATGATCCGCGAAATCAGCAGCGTGCCGGTGATCATGCTGACGGCCAAGGGCGAGGAAGATGACCGGGTACATGGCCTGGAAAAAGGCGCGGATGATTACATCACCAAGCCCTTCAGCCCGCGTGAACTGGTCAGCCGCGTCAAGGCGGTCCTGCGCCGCACCGAAGGGCCCGAGCGGTGGGATGCACGGCTTGATCGAAATCGACGAGCGCCTGAAGATCGATTTCGACCGGCGCGAGATCTGGCTGGAAGGCAAGATCGTCAAACTCCGCCCCACGGAATACCGCCTGCTCTACCACCTGGTGCAGAATGCCGGCTGGGTGATCTCGCACGACCAGTTGCTTGCCAAGGTCTGGGGCTATGAATACCGGGATGAACCGCATTATGTCCGGCTCTACATCAACTATCTCCGCCAGAAACTGGAGAAGGACCCGGCCAACCCCAAATACATCCTGACCGAGCGCGGCGTCGGCTATCGTTTCGTAGACTTCCGGCGCGAAAAGACTGAGTAATATTTTTTGTCTTGACAGGCGGCTTTTGCCGCCGTATACTCACTCTTGAAAATTGAACGGGGAGCCCGTGTGCCGGGCTGAGAGGAGGCCAGGAGCCTCGACCCGCAGAACCTGATCCGGATCATACCGGCGGAGGGATTGTTTTCTGTGGCAACTATCCTCCCCGGCGGAGGATTTTTTGTTTTATGCCCCGTCTCATCATCTTTGCCAATGGCAGCCTACCCCACATTGCCTCTGCCCGCCGTTGATCCAGGCCGGCGATGTCCTCATTGCCGCGGATGGCGGCACGCAGCATGTCCTGGCGCTCGGGCTGCTGCCCTCCGTCGTCATCGGCGACCTGGACTCGCTGGGGCCGCAGGACGCGGCAGGCGCTGGAGGCGCAAGGCGTCGAAATCCGGCAGTATCCGCGTGATAAAGACGAGACCGACCTGGAACTGGCCTTACGGTACGCCTGCACATCGCTGGGTATCGCGAAATAATGATCGTCGGCGCGCTGGGCGGCCGTCTCGACCAGACGCTCGGCAACCTGTCCCTGTTGACCGAGCCGGAATTGGCAGACCTGGATATCCGCCTGGATGATGGGGTGGAGGAAGCTCTTTTCACACGCAGCCGCTGCGAAGTCCATGGAAAGCCTGCCGACATCGTTTCCCTGCTCCCCTGGGGCGGGGAAGTGACAGGCGTATCCACCGAAGGGCTGCGCTGGCCCTTGCACGAGAGACGCTCTTCCCGGATAGGACGCGCGGCATCAGCAATGAGATGGTCTCAGAAGACTGCCGTCATCTCCCTGAGTCCGGCCTGCTGCTGGTCATCCACCGCCGTCAAGGTTTAATTAAACTTGACTTGAATTGAAGTCCAGATAAGGAGTACTCTATGAAACGTTTTTCCCTTCTTATGCTGTTCGGCCTGCTTATCCTGGCAGGCTGCGCTCCCAAAGGCCCCGTCACCCTGAATGTCATGACGCATGATTCCTTTGCCGCCAGCGCATCGGTCATCGCGGCCTTTGAAAAGGCCAATAATGTCAAGGTCGTTTTCCTGAAGAGCGGCGATGCCGGGGCGGCGCTCAATAAGGCCATCCTGACCAAGGATGCCCCGCTGGCAGATGTGTTCTACGGCGTGGATAACACCTTCCTCTCGCGCGCCCTCGACTCCGGGCATTTACGAGCCGTATGCCTCGCCGCTGCTGGCGCAAATTCCCGCCCAATTCAAGCTTGATCCGCAGAACCGGGCCCTGCCGGTGGATTACGGCGATGTCTGCATCAACTACGACAAAGCCTATTTTGCCGCGCACAACCTGCCGGTTCCGGCGACGCTGGAAGACCTGGCCAAGCCTGCCTATAAGGGTCTGCTGGTGATGGAAAACCCGGCCACCTCTTCGCCCGGCCTGGCCTTCCTGCTGGCCACGATCCAGCATTTCGGCGACCAACGGCTACCTGGATTACTGGAAGTCGCTTGCGCGCCAACGGCCTGGTCGTGGTGGATGGCTGGGAGACGGCCTACTACACCAATTTCAGCGGCTCTTCCGGGCACGGCCCGCAGCCGCTGGTGGTTTCGTATGCCTCCAGCCCGGCCGCGGAAGTGGTCGATGCCACGACACCGCTGACGGATTCACCCATCGGCTCGATCCTCGGGCCGGGTACCTGCTTCCGCCAGATCGAGTTCGTCGGCATCCTGAAAGGCACCCGGCACCTGGCCCTGGCCCAGAAATTCGTGGACTTCATGCTGGGCCAGCAGTTCCAGGAGGATATGCCGCTGCAGATGTACGTTTACCCGGTCAATACCACCGCCAAACTGCCGGATGTGTTTATGAAATATGCCCAGATCCCGGCGCAGTCGGCTGCGCTTGACCCGGCGGTGATCGCCGCCAACCGCGATCCAGTGGATCGCAGGCCTGGACGCAGGCAGTCCTGCATTGATCCGGTGATACATGGCGCGGCTAAGTGATTTTTCCATGAAAGCCGTTCAAGACGACGCCCGAAAGGGCCGCTCGTCGGCAGCCGTCATCCGCCTGGTTACAGGCCGCTTTACCCCTGGCTGGGTGTCTTCATCTTTCTGGGTGTGTTTTTCTTTTATCCGCTGGCCCGCATCCTGTGGGTGGGGCTCAACCCGGCCGCGCTGGCTTGCCATCCCGGCCAACTCGTTCCTGGTTATTCGTGACACCAGCCTGTTTACTTTTTACCAATCCATTTTATCCACCCTGCTCACGCTGGCTCTCGGCCTGCCGGCTGCCTTTCTGTTTGCCCGCTACGATTTCCGCGGCAAGAGCTTCCTGCGCACCCTGACGGCCATCCCGTTCATGCTGCCGACCGTGGTGGTGGCGGCCGGGTTCACTGCCTTGCTGGGCCCGCGCGGCTGGGTGAACCTGGGCCTGATGCATCTCTTCGGGCTGGCGACTGCCGCCGGTTGTTTTTACCGGGACGCTGGGCGCCATCCTGCTGGCGCACATTTTTTACAACACCACCATTGTCATCCGGATCGTTGGCAACGCCATCGCCCACCTCGACCCGCGCCTGGAGCAGGCCGCCCGGACCCTGGGCGCGAACCCGGCGCAGGTCTTCCGGCGGGTCACGCTGGCCGCTGTTGCGCCCGTCCATCCTGGCCGCCGCGCTGCTGGTCTTTATCTTCGATTTCACCAGTTTCGGCGTCATCCTGCTGCTGGGCGGGCCGGGCTTTTCCACGCTGGAAGTGGAGATCTATACGCAGGCCGTGTCGTTCTTCAACCTGCCGCTGGCGGCGCTGCTTTCGCTCATTCAACTGCTTTGCACGCTGGCTTTTTCCATCCTGTACAGCCGGCTCCTGCCGCGAACGGTGGTGAGCGTGGCGCCGCGTGCCAATCCTCCGCCCGCCCGCACAGCCTGCCCCAGCGGTTTTTCGTTGCCATTTTTTCCATGCTGTTGTTCGTTTTTTACGTCCTGCCGCTCTCTGCCCTGCCCCTGCGCTCCGTTTTACGGCTCGAAGCCGATGCAGGCCAGCGCGGCCAGGTGCAATATGGGCTGACCGGCGATTACTATGGCGAACTTTTCGTCAACCGGAACGACTCGATCTTTTATGTGCCTCCGTTCGAGGCGATCGGCAATTCCCTCGGCTATGCCGCGTTGACCGTGATCCTCTCCCTGGCGCTCGGTTTCCCGGCTGCCGCGGCGCTTGCCCATCCCGGGCGGCTCGACGCGCCTGCTTGACCCGCTGCTCATGCTGCCGCTGGGGGCCTCGGCGGTAACGCTTGGCCTGGGCCTCATCATTACTTTCAACAAACCCATTTTCGCTTCGCAGTTCGTGCTGGTTTCTTCTCCCCTGCTCGTGCCGCTCGCCCATACCATCATCGCCCTGCCGTTTGTCATCCGCACCTTGCAGCCGGCCCTGGCCTCCATCCCGGAGCGGCTGCGCCAGGCCGCGGCCGTGTTGGGGGCCTCGCCGCGCCGGGTCTGGTTCGCCGTGGATTGGCCGATCGTTGCGCGGGCGACACTTTCGGCGGCGGTGTTCGCTTTCACCATCTCGCTGGGCGAGTTTGGGGCCTCCTCGCTGGTTGTCCGCCCGGAATATCCGACCCTGCCGATCGCGATTGCCCGTTTCCTCTCCCAGCCGGGCGGGTTGAATTATGGCCAGGCCATGGCCATGGCGACGATCCTGATGGTGGTCTGCGGCACTGGGCATTTTGCTGATCGAGCGCCTGCGTTTGCCCGGAGCGGGAGAGTTTTAGCGAATGTAACTGCGAAGGTTTTGTAAGTTCAGCCAGAAACGCTTGCAACTGGCTGAGATGCTACCTAGAAAGCTTGTCATGCTTGAAATAAGCAATCTGCATAAATCATACGAAGGCGCCCCGCTCCTGCGCGGCATTTCCTTCACCGTGGCGGCCGGCGAGACCGTTTGCCTGCTGGGGGCCTCCGGCAGCGGCAAGTCCACCTTGCTGCGCATCATCGCCGGGCTGGAGACCGCCGAGCAGGGGCAGGTCTGCTGGGAAGGGCAGGATCTGGCCTCCGTCCCGGCCCACCGGCGCGGCTTTGGGCTGGTATTCCAGGATTATGCGCTCTTCCCGCACATGGACGTGCTGGAGAATGTGGCCTTTGGCCTGAAGATGCTGGGCCTGCCGCCGGCGGAAATTGAACTGCGCGCTGCCGCAGCGTCTTGGAGAAAGTCAACCTGGCCGGGTTCGAGCACCGGCGTGTCACGGATCTTTCCGGCGGCGAACAGCAACGCGTGGCGCTGGCACGCGCCCTGGCTCCCAACCCGCATTTGCTGATGTTCGATGAGCCGCTGGGCGCGCTGGACCGCAGCCTGCGCGAACGCTTGATGGAGGAACTGCGGGATATTTTGCACACCACCGGCTGTCCCGGCCATTTACGTTACCCATGACCAGGAGGAAGCCTTCAAACTGGCGGATCGCCTCCTGCTGCTGCACGATGGCGAAATTGTCCGGGCCGGTACACCGGCGGAAGTCTGGGCGGAGCCGGGTTCGGCCTGGGTAGCCCGCTTCCTGGATGTCGGGAATATTCTGGAAGGCCGGGTGCAGCCGGACGGCAGTGTGGAAACGCCCGCCGGTGTTTTCAGCCTGGCCTGCCGGCACGATCATCACGCCGGTGATAAGGTCAGCCTGTTGCTGCGCCCCGGCGGTGTCCGGCAGGCGGCGGGGCAGGCGGGTGCACAGGCAGCCGGCTGGCTGGCCGGGCGTGTGGCAGACGTGGTCTTTTACCAGGATCGCTTCAAGGTCGTGCTGGCGGACCACCTGTATTTCTATCTTCCTGAAGCTCCCATCATTGGGGAGGAAATCGCTCTCCAGGTATCCGCGGAGGCGCTGCAATGCCTGTCATGAACCCATCTATCACGGTTATCAAAAGGGATCCGTCCGGGCGGGAAGTCTGGCGGTATGGCGGGCTGCTCCTGCGCCGGGAGCCGGGCGCAATTATCCTGGAAGCGCATTTCGACCGCGCTGATACGCCGGTCGTGGATGCCATCCTGCGGCGCGGCGACCGCTTCCTCGAAACGTATTACACCGATCGTTGGTACAACATTTTCGAGATCCATGACCGGGAGGATGACCGGCTCAAGGGCTGGTATTGCAACATCGCTAAACCGGCGGCATGGGAAGGCGAGGAAAGGATTTCGTACGTGGACCTGGCGCTCGATCTGTGGGTCTCCCCGGACGGCGCGCAGACCGTCCTGGATGAAGACGAATTCGCCGCCCTGGCCCTGGACGCCGGGACGCGCTCACGGGCGCGCTGCCGCGCTGGAAGAACTGCAAAAATCGTTTTCAGCGGGAAGTGCTACGCACCTGCCAGGTGCGTAGCACTTTAGCACTTGCTTGTCATCGACTACCCACCGCCGGGATTGTTACTGTCGTGACATTTCGTGCAGGTGGCAGTCATCAGGGTCACGGTATGGCAGTCCCGGCAGGAGGCGCCGCCGTGATCGATGCAGTTCCCATCGCAGCCGCCTGGGTGTGGGCCGGTGTACCTGGCCGGCAGCCAGGCAGACGTAGTGTGGCACGCGCTGCAGGGCGTGCCGGTGAATAACCCGGCATGGAACGGCGGGTTGGCATGGCAGGCCGCGCAGGCCGTGGAAAGACCCTTGAACGTCCCGGCGATGGTGTGGCAGCGGGTGCAGGGCAGCCCGGCGTGTCCCGCGGTCAGTGGGAAAATGCTGTGGTCGAAAGTGGCCGGCAGCCACCCATTCGGAGTGTGGCAGGCGTCACAAGCGGTTCCAAACTGCCCGTTGTGCCTGTCATCCTTTTTATGGCAGGAGTAACAATCGGTTGGCGTGCCTTTGAAGGCGGCGCTGACATGGCAACTGGTGCAGGGCACGCTGGCATGGCTGCCGGTCAACTTGAAGGCTGCCAGGTTATGGTCGAATGTGGCCGGTAGCCAGGCTGTCGTGGTATGGCAGGACGCACAGTTTGTGCCCAATTGGCCCTGGTGCGCATCGTCCTTGGCGTGACAGGCATTGCACTCCTGGGAGGTGGCCTTGAGGTCCGCAATCGTGCGGGCGCCGGTGTGGCATTGTCCGCAGGTGGCCTGGGCATGTTTCCCGGTCAGTGGAAAGGCAACCAGGGCATGGTTGAAGGTGTGGCCGTACGTGTCAACCCCATCGTGGCAGGCCAGGCAGCCGCTCCCATAGGCCTGGATGTGCGCCTGCATGAAGTCGGCCTTGATCTGTCCGTGGCAGGTTGCACATACGCTCACGTCAAACTTGGCATAGCTGACCGTAATGCCCCGCGTAGCGGGATTGTCCCGCGTAGCGGGATGGCAGTCTGCACATGCAAAAGGGCTTCCATCCGACTTGACCTGGTGGGCGGTCAGGGCATACCCAAAGGCCTCATGCGAAACATCCGCCTTGCTCAGGTCGGTCAATGCGGCGTTTGGCCCGAGATGGTCATGGTGGCAGGTCCAGCAGACCGTTATGTTGGGGTTGCTTTTCTGTAAGTTTCCATGCAATTTGGATGGGTCGCCCAACTGAGCGGGGATATCCGTATGGCAGGCCTCGCAGCGCCCGGCCATGCCGGCCGGATCCCAGAAAGGCGCGTGGCAACTGCTGCACCGGTTGCTGAGATCGGCGTGGGAAGTCACGCCGCCCAGCGCAGGCCCGGCCATGCCGTTGAGCGGGCCGGGGCTGAAGAGCAGCCCTTGCGCCACCAATCCGACGCCAACCACAATGAGGATGGTCAATCCGGCTGCAATGACCCCGTATGCATTCAAGAAGCCGGGCCGCTTCTTGTTCATATCTCACCTCTATCGCAAGAGCGTGGCGTAATACAGCGCCGCGCCAATGTGAATGAATGCAGCGGTAAAGAGCGCCATCCCGATCGGGATATGGATGGCGTGCCAGGTTGCCAGCAAGCGCCGGGATCGCACCAACGCGGCCGCCTGGGCCTGTCCTTCCGGCGTCGCGATCTCGGTCCCGTCCAGCGTGCGCGGGATGCGTGTATAGATGTATCGTCCGATGAACCCGCTCACCACGATCAGGACGGTCAGCAGGGTGGTCGCGCCGGCCAGGCCGCTGAATTTCCAGGATGTGTGCAAGAGCACCAGGTATGGCCCCACCAGCCCGGTAAAGACGTGGAACTGGAGCCAGGTTGCCATGGAGCCCCAGCGGGCTTTCCGGCTTCGTTTGCGGTAGGAGTACAGCGTCTCCGTGCACAGCATCAGCAGGAAGCCGACCACGCCGATCAGGTGGCCGAACAGGCTCCCGGCCGCCGGGATGGCGCGGTACCAGTTCACGACAAAAGCGTAAATGGCCGTGATGACGGCAATGGCCAGCAAGGCAAGCCAGAGTTCTTTATTGCTCCGTCCCATTTACCTCCTTTTATGGAACCGTTCTCCGGTGTCACGTGTCATGTGCCTGCAAAGTACGCAGGTACTTTGTCACGCGGCACTTGACACTGTCTTTTCCTTGTTACTCGTCCAGAAGTCCATTAATACTTGCCCGAGCGAGGCGCTCGGATGCAGGAGTTGCGTGCGGATGGGAGTAATGTCGGTCTGCAAGTCCACCATTTCCTGCAGCACCAGGGAAATCTTTTGGTCGCCCATCACCAGCCCACCCAACAGGGCGCGTTCACCCACCATCAGCCGCAAATGACTGACCTCGCTCCCGCTTTCCATCGCGATGGTATTGGGCAGTTGCAGCCAGGTTTCGCTGGAGCCGCGCGCCACGCTGACCAGGTCCTCGTCCCGCCCGCTGCCGACCGAGCCGATGATGGTCAGCATGATCCCGGCCAGGCGCAGGACGTTGACCGCGACGGTCTTCTGGTAGGCCTGCTTTTGTCCGGCCATGTTCAGGGCCGCTGCCTGGCCCTGCATGCGTGCCGGGGTCCACAGGCTGTTGACGATTGCGTGACCGGTTTGCGGGTCGAACACCTGGGCCGAGTCCCCGGCTGTGAAAACATCCGGGTCGCTGGTCTGGCAATATTCATTGGCCAGGATGGCCCGCTCCGTGGCGATGCCGGCCGCCTGTGCCAACTCCATCCTCGGTTTCACCCCGATGCAGGTTGCCACGATCCCGCAGGGGATGGTCTCGCCTTTTTTCGTCCGCACGCCGGCAACGCTGCCTTTCCGGCCTAGGATTTCGGCGATCTCCGTCTGGTAATGTAGGGTTACGCCATCGTGTTCGAGCCGGGCCTCGATGATGCGTGATTCCTGTTCATCCAGCACGTTGGCCCAATAGCGGTCGCCGCGTAGGAAATAATGCACCTTGACGCGGCGTGCCACCAGTCCTTCCACCAATTCCAGCGAAACGACCCCGCCGCCCACCACAACGGCGGTTTTGGCGTGGCGCACCAGCGAAAGCACCTGGCGTGCGTCCTGGAAGTCATCCAGCTTGGTCACCCCCTTGAGATTCTCGCCCGGCACGTTCAGGGAAAGGGAGGCCGCCCCGGTTGCCAGGAGCAGTCGGTCGTACTTTATCGAGGCGGAATTCTTGATTTCAAGCAGGTGCTTCCGGGGGTCCAGGCCGATGGCGCGGCCTTTTACGATGCGGGCATTCAGCGCTTTCCAATCCTTGGCATCCAAAGGGTAGAGCTGTTTTTCCGGGATCTCGTCGGTCAGGTAATAGGCCAGCCCCGGGCGCGAGTAATAGGTGAACGGGTCGTCGCAAACGAAGGTAATGTCGGCGGAATGGTCAACTTCCCGCAGCGCCCCGGCGGCGGAAATGCCGGCCACGCCCATCCCGATGATGACGTAGCGGCTCATACTTCCCTCCGGATGAACAGTTCGGTCCGTTCGAAACGCAGCACGCCGCGCGGGCAGCGTTCCACGCATTCGCCGCAGGTCAGGCAGTAAGAATCTTCGATTTGTTTGCCTAGCCAGGCGTGCCGGCGGACGTCGATGCCGATGGGGCAGTTAAAAGAACAAACCCCGCATTGGATGCAGCGCGATTGTTCCGGGACGACGTGCCCGCTGGCCAATATGTCGCGTCGGTGGGCCTCGGAACTGATGGAAGGTTGGTTGCTCATAGTATATGAAATATTATACTATCTCCATGAATTCTGCATGAATTTTTTGAGCTTTTAATTGCTACGCACCTGCCAGGTGCGTAGCAATTCTCAAATAATGCTAATGGATCGTGTTGCCGATGAAGGGAATGGTCATGCCAAGTGCCAGCATGACGGCTGCCACGATGCAAACGCACAGTCCCAGGCCAAGCTGGATGATATACCCAAGCACCAGTCCGGCCGTTGCCATGCCGTTGCCGGTGAGCAGGCCGTTGCTCAGCCTGATCTCTTTTTTCGCCATGTGGCCGGTGATAATGGCGACAACGGCAGCGATAAAGGGTATCAGGAACCAGGATACGATGCCCGATATCAGGCTAACGATTGCCATCGTACTGGTGCGGGTTCCGGGTGGTAGCGGGGAATATTGTTGGTCCATTTCTCTCTCCTTCAAATTGGGTTCATTAACATGCGTTGTAGCTGCTCACCCTTGCGAAGGTTTGGCCGTATCCTGGCATTAATTATGAGCGAAAAACTTGGCTTTATCCGCAATTTTTCCAGAAATAGAACCTTCGCACCTGTACCTGCGGTACTGGCGCAGGCAAGGCTGGCTTGAGCAATTACCATGCATTTTGTATACGCACCTATACAAACCAAAGATGCATGCAGCTCTCTACGATGCTATACCTGTAGCAGGTTTACTGTTTTTGCTGTTGAAGCAGAAAGGCTGTGGTGCGGGTATTCTCCTCTATACCGATCGCCAAATAAATACCTTCACCGAAGGCGTATAAAGTAATTGAGGTTATCCCTCCATAAAGCAAAATAATGCCTCCTATGATGACGCCGCCAAGAATTCCGCCAAAAAATCCGGCCGGCCCGGAGGAATTACCACCACCGTAATTATTAACGCTGTTAAAGACTGAGCTCATTAGCGAGCCGCCAAGGATGCTCATGACACAGAATCCAAGTGCACTGATGGCTGTTAGCGTTCCAGCTATAATGCCGATAACCTTGTAAACTGTGCCTACAAACCTAAGTGCCTTAAATTTCTTTTCCATTTTCTTACTCCTTTCTCATTTGCTTCGTCTGAGGAATAACCGGGTGTTTTTTCCGGGTGGCACGCCTCCAAAACCACCAGATGATCATCGCAATAAGTATGATAAGGAGTATGGCAACCAGCACCGGGATGACAATGGAAAGGATGGAGAGTACCGTCGCGATGCCATCCTCGGCCAGGCTGATCGGCACGTTGGCTGTGCCGCCGGTGGTTGCCGTCACCGCCGGACGGATGGCGGCGGACTTGACCGTATGCACGCTACCGGCCACCAGCAGGCCGCAGGCCAGCGCCAGCAGCGGGTTGACGCCCGTCAGGGCATGCGCGCTGGCGGCGAAAACGATCGCCCCCGCCGCGGGCCGGAAGACGGTCTGGACGATGTCGTTGATGTGGTTCACCACCGTGATCTTATCGGCCAGCATTTCGATGATGAGCAGGATGCCGACCAGGATCAGGATCCAGGGGTTCGCCAGCAGGTCGTAGGGCGGGGTCAGCTTGATCCAGTCCGTATAATGTGCGATGACGCCCACCACCAGCAGCGGGATGTAGGCGTTCAGCCCGGCGCTGGCCGACAGCCCAAATGCAGACATGATCCCGAAAAGCGCATCCATATTCAACTCCATTAAAAATCTTCGTGATCTTCCCTGCTTCGCGGTTCAAACCGGCATTTTACAACACGGCGGACCGCCCTCCGGCGATCTTCTAACCAAGCGGGAAACCGCCCCACGTGCCGGTCAACCAGAACCGCAGCATATCGATGCCGGCGGTCTGGATCATCATAACGGTGAAACCGGCCAACAGCGGCAGCCAGATCTGCCGCATTTTGGTGAACTTGTTATCCTGCCCGGTGATCATCACCCAGACGATCGCATAGACCATCGTCAGCAGGAGCACCACGCCCAGCACGCTGATGAATGCCAGCGTATAAAGCACGGCCGGGTTCCTGCTCAGCACCAGCAGGTCCAGGACGGCCTGGATGCCCACCAGCACGCCGAAGGCTTTCCAGCCCGGCAGGCCGGAGCGGGTATCGTCGTAATCGCTCCACATGCTCTGGTTGAAAGCCGGGAAGAGCATGGCGGCGATCACCAGGCCCATCCCGCTGCCGGTGATCAGGCGGATGGTATTGGTGGTTATGTACGGGTTGGGGATCTGCGGCAGGATTCCCGGGCGGATCTGCTTGAGCAGGGAGAGGTACGAATTGACCCCGTCCACCCCAAAGGCCAGGAAAAAGACCACCAGCACTGCAATGATGCCCCAACGCGGCGCCTTGCCGCGCTTCCATCCCAGGATGGATTGGAAGACCAGCCCGGTCACCGCGCCCAGGTACATGCCCGAACAGCGTGCACACAGGGGCAGTTGCAGGCTCCCGATGGCGAAGGAGTGGGTTGCCAGGCGGTGGCAGACGGCATAAGCGATGGCATCCAGCTTGCCCCAAAAACCCACTGGCGTGTACAGGAACCAGCCGATAAAGACCAGCACGGCTGCCACGACCACCACGTATTTCGAGGCGGCTCCAAGGCGTTTGAAAATGTTGTTCAGCATGATAAATCAATTATAGGGTTGAAAAGGCTTGAAGGCAAGCGAATTCCCTGCGAAAGTTCCAAGCTCTCGCACCTGTACCTGCGGTACACCGTCCTGCCTGCGCCAGTACCGCAGGTACAGGTGCGGTCGGTGCAGGGCTGGCGCAGGCAGGGATGGCTCCCAAATTGGATGAGACCGGCAGAATCAGAACATCTTCATCTGCTCGGGCGGCTCGATCGGGTCGCCGGAGAATTCTTTTTCGAACTGGGCGCGTGTCAGCCCGCCCATCCCGGCCAGCCTGCGCAGGTGGCGGAATTTGAGGATGTGCCAGCGCTCTGCGATCGAACGCAGGCCCGGGTCACGCTCCAGTTTATAGGCCAGCAGGCCGGCGCGCCCGCCCGGCAGGACCAGGAAGCTGGGTATGGATGGTTCCGGGTCCTGGCGCAGGAGCCATCCCACCAGCGCAGATGCCATCAGATGGAAGGTATAGATGACCTGCCCATTCTCCAGCCACTCCACCAGCCGCGGGTCTTTTTCACCCCGCTGCGCGGGACTTTCCCGCTGCAGCGTATAGCCCAGCCGTGCGCTCAGGCTGGCCAGGGCCTGGCCGGTTATTTTCGAGGTCGGCGATCCTGTCAGCCGGGGCATCTTCCGGGCGCAGGCTCCAGCGTCCGCCTGTCTCGACTGCGTAGGAAGCCAGTACGGCGCGCAGGAGTCCCAGCGAAGGCGTCAGCAGGCCGGGCAGCTCGCCGTTCAGGGCCTTCTCCAGGTCACGGAATGTGCAGGCGGGATGCTTCTGCAGGAATTGCACCGCCGCAATTTCCACCCGGTCAGGCAGGCTGTCGGCCTGGCGGTCCCACTCCGCTCAGCGCCCACAATCCGCTTTCGGGATTCTGGCTCTCGGACTGGTGGACGAATTCCGGTCCGGCCAGGGCCGCCTGGATGGGCGCGTGGATCTGCGCCAGGGCCTCCGGGCGCCAGCGCAGGGAATGGTCGGCGGCCATGGCAGCCAGCCCGGCGGCATGCAGGTACAGGTAGGGGAGCGGTTCGCCGCGTTCCTGCAGGGCTTGCTGCATCGCCTGGCGGACCGCCTCGGCGTCGATATCGGCCGGTTCCTTCTCCTCGTGGGCGAAGGCGCGCCGGTGCCAGAGCACCTGGGCCGGGTCGTGGCGGGTGCGCAGCGCCAGTCCGCTCAACTCCAGGCCGGTTTCCGCGGCCGCCAGCAGGGCCGCCGAGAGGAAGGCCGGTTCCAGTTCGGGGATGATCGCGAAAAGGGGTGTGTTCAACGGCAGCCGGTCGGAAATGTTCTTCAGGGCGGCGTACAGGGCCGCGGCGTGCCAGTTCCAGTCGTAACGGCGGCGGCGCAGCACGGACTTGAATGGAGCCGCGGCCGCCTGTCCCCACAGCCAGCCGGCCCACAGCGCCGAGAGGGTCCAGAAGGCCGGGTTGGGACGCGGCAGCGCCGTCACCACCGCCGCGATGGACAGTTCCTTCAGGCGCGGCGCCAGGTTCCGCATCGGCCCTTCGAACAGGCACAGGCCGCCGGCTTCTCCCGGAAGCTCGGGCCAGTTCACCACCTGCATGGGGCTCCCGCTGCCCGACCAGAGCTCCACGCCCCGCTCCAGGGCCAGCCAGACGTTCTTCTCCAGGAAGCGCGGCGGCAGTGCCAGTTGTTTCGGGCGCGGGCGTTCGTCCGGATGCGGCCACAGCGCGCTGGCTTCGTCGCAGGCGCTCAGGACGAGCGCAAGCAGGGCGCGCCGGCGCTCCGGGACTCAACGACAGGCCGTCCAGCTTGTTGATGATGGTGATGAGGCTGTAGACGGCGCGCGGCAGGTAGCATTCCAGGGCTTCCTCGGCGTGCCGGCGGTCGGGGTCGTCCGGGGCGGCCACGCGCTCCAGCAGGCGCGCGCCCGGTGCAGGCCATCCGTGGAGGCCAGGCTGGCAGCGCGCTTCTGGTCGGCTTCGGTGGCGGGATATTCGCCGGCATCCCCGCACGGACAATGGTATATGCGCGCCACCAGGGCTCCGCTCTCGCGTTCCCAGACGAAGGCTTCCGCCGGGACCTGCCGCTGGCATTTGGTGCATTCGGTCAGGTACAGCGATTGGAGCTGGGTCTCCAGGCGTTCGTCCCCCTTGCGGGCGGCGGCCAGTTCCGCCAGCGCGGCCCGCAGGTCCGCCTGGGAGGGCGGGATGGGCAGCCATCTCGAGCAGGAAGCGCGTGATCGGGTTGTTGACCGCCACCAGCGTGCGGTAGCCCTGCGCGGCCATTTCGACGGCCAGTTGGGGCGAGGCGCCGAACGGGTCCAGCACCCAGGCACCGCCCGGCAGCCCGTCTGGCCCGACATGCTGTGCCAGGAACGCCGCCGCCACGCCCTGCGGGACGGCCGGCAGGTAGCGCGCCAGGGGAGTGTATTTTTCCGGTTCGTCTCCGGGGATGTATACGAAATTTTCCATTTAATGTCAGTATACCGATTTGCCGGGAAAATACAACCCTGAAAACGTACACTATGAACGCCTATTGGGTTTTGGCCAGTACGCCTTGATATCGCTTCGCCCCTTTCACGTTAACGGTCATTGCTTGATAAGCCACCCTATGCGGTCGTACGAGAGCAAATAATGGATAATGGTCAGCGTGCCAAAGATTGCGCTTAGCGTTGTCACTCCGACGGTATAGAGCGACCAGGTCGCAAAAGCGAAGATAACCAACTCCAGGATGAGACGAAGGAGACCTGGGATTGGAATTGGAGCTTTCCCTGAGCGACTCGGATCATGCGGCACTGCAAAAACGCTCCAGACAACCGCCACGACGAGCGGAAGTCCGATGGCCCAGACCAAGCGCCACAGTCCATCTCCTTGTTGCCAGCCCCAGGCACCCACCGCCGCCAATCCACCGAGTTCCATTAGGAACCTGACACCCAGATTGACCGGATTCGAACCCATAGTTGCTCCTTTAACTAAAAAACGACGGCCATCCGTCTGCTCATTTATGTGACATCGTCCGCTTTTGCTGGTGCAACCCATCCAGGTAGACCCTGACCAGTTGTTGAAAACTGGCATCGGTTTCCACCGCTATGGCGAACCCCTCCCCGGCTTCGAGCGTGACAAAGCCATGCAGCAGGCTCCGCAAGCCGCGCGTCGCGTGGATGGCCGCCTGGCCTTCCAATCCATATGACGCCATTACGGCCAGCAGCAGCCCCAACAGTCCCTGTTCTTCCTTCTGCAGGTCCGGGTCCTGGGGATAGGTAATTCGAGGCGAACGGATCGTGGCGGCATACAGGCCGGGATGCTCTTTCACGAAGAGTTGGTAGGCCTCCGCCATCCCGACGACCGCCTCATCGCCGGTTTTTCCAACTCCAGCTTTTTGGAGTCGCCCGTTCAATTCACGGAAGCCCCGCAGTGCGAGTTCACGCCGCAGGCCGGGCAGCCCGTCCACGAAGTTGTATAGCGAAGGCGCCTGGATGCCCAGGCGCCTGGCCAGGGCTGCCAGGGTGACCTGTTCCAGGCCCACCTGGTCAGCCAGTTCCACCGCTGCGTTGATCACGGCGGGTTGGTCGAGTCCGGCCCGGCGGGTCATCCCGCCTCCTGCTCGTGGCGCAGGAACGCCAGGATCGCCGGAGTGGTCTGCCCGGGCATCTCGACGTGGGGATAATGTCCGGCACCCTCGATCATCATTACCTGCCCGTGCAGGCGCCCAGCCACTAGTTGTGCTTCCGCCTGCGGGCTCTTGAAATCCGGGTCACGCGTGCCCATGACCACCAAAACCCTTGTCTGGATCCTCGCCAGGGCGGATTCGGAAGCCCGCTTCGAGGCCACCATCATGGCGCGCAATGTTTCCAGGCGCCCTGGTTCACGCAGGTTGGTTTGTTGCCCGGCGGTATAGGTCGCAAAATCTGCCGGGCGCCTGGTCGGATACAGCGATTGGTAGTACCGCCTCCACATGCCCAATCCCCACGGGCGGCTGAAGATGGGCTGGAACAGCAGCGTCCGCTGCCACTGCGGCAGCGTGTCGCGCACGAACGCTCCCATCAATACCAGCCCGGACACTATTTCCGGCGCGCTGGCCGCCGCGCAGACAGCCGCGCCGGCCGCCATGGACGTTCCGATGATGATTGCCGGCCCTGCCTGGAGTTGCCGGATCAATGCCGCCATATCTTCACCGATCGCCGCGACGGAATAATCCGGCCAGGGCACACTTGTCTCACCGTGCCCGCGCACGTCCATCGTCGCCACGTGATATCCGGCTGCAGCGAGTTGCGGCGCCAGGAAGCGGTATTCGGAGCGCAGGTCGCCCATTCCGGGCACGCACAGCACGAGCGGCCCTTCGCCCTGTTCATCGAAGGCGATGCGCCCTCCATTGGTTTCTACATATTGGGTTTTCATTTGGATCTCCTTTCGATACCATTAACTAATTACAATAGATTATAAACTAATATAATTAGTTTGTCAAGTCGATCCGAATAGAGTTGTGTAGTTGCTTTTTGGCCGAACGACTGCGCAGTCTTGCGTTTTTTGCAAGGAAGCCGTTACTACGTTTTCGTGATCTATTGGGTATAAAGGTAATCGGGTATTGGCCCATTTCCTGGGTAGTCAGCATCCGCGCTTTCTGCGCTGGAGTTTCTTTACTTCCTTATCGAAATCGCTCTCAAATGATTTATCTTGTTCCACGCGGAATTTTTCATATTCCTTCTCTGCCAATACTTTGGCAACTTCATGACTGACCCGGCCGGCGTCGTTCAGAATATCATATTCGTTAAATTGAAAAAAAAGCATCCAGCTTATTTACCCATTCCGTCATCTTCATAGGAACATGATGGGCAGCCTGGTTTTCGGCATAATCCAATTAAGGCGTTTGTCATCCAGCACAAATCCTTTGATGATGAATTCCCGCAGTGTTTGGGTTGCCCAAATGCGGAAGCGGGTGGCTTCATAACTATTGACACGATAGCCAACGGCAATGATTGCATCCAGGTTGTAGAAACTGGTCTGGTAGGTTTTGCCATCTTCGGCAGTATGTGCAAAAATTGCACTAACTGAATCTTCCTGCAGTTCCCCTTCGGAAAAAATGTTGCCCGGGTGTTTGGTGATGACGCTTCTTTCTACATTGTAAAGTTCCGCCATTTGCTTTTGGGTCAGCCAGACCGTTTCGCCTTGATAGTAGACTGCGACCCGTTTATTGCCTTGGGGTGAAGTATACAGGATGATTTCATCGGTCATTTTTATCTGCCTTCCACGATCTTAATCTCTTTCTCGGTCAAACCGTTTACAACTCGATTTTATTCAGCAACTCTTTTAGGGCCGGCAATTCTTCTCTAGATAGTGTCACGCTTTCATCCATTTTCTCGCCATCCGGGCTCCATTCCCGGATGTCATATTTGGCCTCTCTCTCATTCCAACCGGTCAGGTTGCGCTGCCTGGGTCAACCCGACCCTTTGGCTGTGCTCGGGGCAAGCGCGGACTCGGAAAGCGCGCCGGTTTTTTGGAGGATTTCGAATGTGATTGCGGGGATGGTTGGGCCGCCATAAATATATTCAGGAAACCATATTGTCTTCCAACGGAGAAGAAGGGTGTAAATTTTGACTTTTCCGAAAACCCTTCTTGAAAATTGATTTCTTGCATGTATAATATAGTTAATCCGTCAAGCGGAGGTGGATAGCCAGTGGCTATCGGAGAGCGTCCGAAAGGACGTTTTCTTTTTTAATCAAATGCACTGATTGGGAGCTTCTTCAAAGTTTCATAGAAAATATTAATGATTTTTAAAAGATTTTGGCTTATAATTGGACAAGATATTGGACAACTATTTTTCCAACTTTACAGACAACTTTTTGGACAAGTTAATCAGAATGGAGGAGTTATGACTATTAAAGATAATGAACGGGCTTACCTGAAATCTCACCCTTGGTTAACCTTTCAGTTTAATTCCAGAGTTCTAGACTACCAGGCCTGGATTCTTTTAGGCGAGGCAAAATCAAAATGTTTGCACGTCATTGGTGCCCCGCTATTGCCAGAGGTGCAGAAAACCCTATTCCATGTGTCTTTGGTCAAAGGGGCACTGGCGACTACGGCAATCGAAGGGAACACGTTATCGGAAGAAGAAGTAGATCGCCGCATAAAAGGTAACCTGGAACTTCCCCCTTCCAAGGAATACCTGGGGAAAGAAATCGACAATGTAGTAAAAGCCTACAATATTATTGGGAATCGGGTACTCGAAAAAGATTTTACCAAACTCGAGGTGCGGAGTATAAAGGAATTTAACAAATTGGTGTTGGATGGCCTTCCCATGGATAAAGAGGTGGTGCCTGGTGAAATCCGCCGGTATTCGGTTGGGGTTGGTAGTTATCGAGGCGCGCCGGCTGAAGACTGTGAATATCTTCTGGAAAAATATGTTCGTTGGCTAAACGATGAGTTTACCGCTCCCGAAGGACAGGAACTCGTTTTTGGAATATTAAAAGCGATAATGTCGCATTTGTATTTTGTTTGGATCCATCCGTTCGCGGACGGAAATGGGAGAACTGCCAGGTTGATCGAATTTCAAATCCTTCTTTCCGTCGGTGTGCCGGCTGCCTCAGCTCATCTCATGAGTAATCACTACAATGGCACCAGGAGTGAATATTATCGCCAATTGGATATATCCTCCAAATCAGGCGGAGATATTTTGAATTTTATAAAATATGCGCTCCAGGGTTTTGTCGATGGCCTTAAGGAGCAGATAGATATTATTCAGTATCAGCAAACCCATGTTCATTGGATCAACTTTGTGCATTACAGTTTCGCAGATAAAGATCGCGCTGAGGATAAGAGAAGAAGAACGCTTGTGCTTGCATTAAGCGAGAAAAATGAAGTAACCCCTTTAGAGGAGGTCCGGCATATTTCGCCAAAAATCGCCGAACTATATGCAAGTCTGACTGATAAGACAGTGCAAAGAGATATCGAGAAGCTGATCAAACTTAAATTAATCGTAAAGGATAAAAAAGGAGTCAGACCTCACTGGGAGTTAATGAGGACCTACTTTACTCCGGTTAAAGTTAAAAATAATCCTTGACGAGGAGAAGCTCCTGATAAAAGGTTTGCCGGGCTACGTGGAATACACGCAGAAGGTCCGTTACCGCCTCGTGCCTTACCTTTGGTGAATCGGTAGCGATGAACCCAGCGGGTGCAAGAACCCATATGATGGATCATGTGGGGCTGTCTAAAAAGGCAGTCTAAGTAGGTGGAAAAGAGGGGTAAAAGCCCGAAAATGGGCGGGGACAAAAAAAACTGGCGGTCAGATGGCCGCCAGTTTGCGCATATTATGGGCAAGGCATACCAAAGCCCACTCTGTCTCGACCTTCTCCAGGCCTCGCAGGTGAAACCTTCGAAAGCCCATGTTGTGTTTCACATCCCCGAAGGTGCTTTCGGGCTCGATGCAGCGCTGTTTTCGCAAGGCAATCCCTTGCTCTGAAAGCAGGTTCTCTCTGGCCTGTTGGCGGTATTCCCGGAGTTTGAAACTGACCTGGATACGGCGGTTGCCCTTGGCCTGGGTGCATTGAGGCTTGAGCGGACAGGTTCCACATGCCGAGCACTCATAGTACCGTCGCTCGGAAAGATAATCATTCTCGGTACGGTAAGGACGGGTTTCCCGGTAGGTCAGGGATTGGTGAGCCGGGCAGGTAAAAGTATCTCGGTCTAGGTCATAGGGAAAATTCTCGGAACGGAAACTGAGTGTCTGGATTCGTTCGGCTTTGCGAGGCGGGTGGGTATCCTGGTAGAAAGTGTTGTACTTGAGGTAATTCTCCATCTGGTTTGTTTTGAGATAGGCATAATTCTCTTCGCTGCCAAAGGCCGCATCGCCTGAAGCCGCCTTGGGTTTCTGTCCGTTTGGCCAATGCTGTTGTTGCATATGGGGGATGAAACAGCCCGGATCACCGGCGCGTTGGTGGACCGAATATCCCACTACGAATTGCCCTTCCGTCCCGATCTGTACATTGTAAGCCGGACGAGGCCAGGGCTTTTCTGCCCCGCGATCTTCCTTCATGCGCATACAGCTGGCATCCGGATCGGTCTGGGAGTAACTGCTGCGACCATCCAGAGTCTTTTCCTGTTTCTCGTACTTCTCCAGACGAGGCAGATGCTCCTTTTCCAGCGTTTTCACTGCCTTCTGCAATGGCTTGTTCTCGGGTTGTTGACGCAATCGCTCGTTCAATTCCGCTACCTTCGCCTGCAACTTCTTGGCGTCAATGCCCCCTTTGCCTCCCAACTCTTCCAGGTCTTTATCCCCATATTCTTCATTCTCTTTTTCGTTCTCCCGCTCAATCTCGTCCAACAACTGCTGGATACTTTTGCTCCAGGCGTACCTTGTACTTGTGCGTCTTCTTCGCCCACACTACCTTGTGCTGATTCGCATCCGCTCCGATCTTCGTCCCATCCACAAAGTAGTTCTCCAACTTCACATACTCCTCTTCGATCAGCAGTTCCAGCACTCTTGTGAACACCTCCCGCACTTCCCCCTTCATCACCACCCCCCGAAACCGGTTGATCGTCCGAAAGTCCGGCCGGTTCCCGCCCGCCAACCACATGAAGTTCACATTCTCCCGCAGCCCCTTCTCGATCCGCCGCGATGTGAACACCTTTTCACAATACGCATACACCAGCACCTTCAACATCATCCTCGGATGGTAGCTGCTCGTCCCACCGCCTGCATACTTCGCCATCAGCGGATCCAGGTCGATCGCATCCACCACTCGGTTCACCACCCGTACCAGGTGATCCGCCGGAATCAACTCTTCCAAATCCGCAGGTAGCAAGCTCGGCTGATCCATCGTATACGCTTTGAAGACTACGTTTCCTTTTTTCATGCCCCTATTGAATCACATTTTCCCCTTTTTCGCGAAGGGGGGCTGCCCCTTTACTTTTGGGACAGCCCCACATGCCTCTTGTTTTTGCGGGTTCGAGGAGCAAGGCAAGTGCCACGCACCTGCCAGGTGCGTGGCACTTCTGGTGAATATAGATTTCATGAGGAAGTACTATACAACTTCAAAATATCTAGGATACTTTCATCTTTTGTTTGATTATAAATGTTTCCATATTTATTAGATAATATTATCTTTGTGAGATTGTCCTTTTGTTCCTCGTCTAGCAAACTAATTTTCGTCCGTAGTTCTTTCACGTTACCATTATAAAGATGACGATTTCTATAAATTATGAAGATTTCTGGAAGGGTAAGTATATTTAAAAATTCCTTTACATCTTTCCCAAACGCTTTTTCAAAGAATTTCTTTTTGGGGCCAACTACTCCATGAGTTGATAATAATATACATTGAATTCCTCTTAGATATTTTTGATTCCAATGTTCTCCAACATATTTTCTGTTTTTACTAAACCCGCCAGTTATTGGAGAATATTTCATCGGGAACGACCAAATATGGCTTTTGATGCCTTTTTGCAAAAATTCCTCATTAAGGTCAATATTGATTTTTAATCTTTTGTAGAAGTCTTCTGGGGTATCCTTAAAATTAAATAATATGTAGTTGGAAATTGTATCAATACCGTATTCTGCTGCCAATCTTATTTTTTCTATATATAAATTTTTATTATTGATATCATCGAAAGCTATTCGTAAAGGTCGAATAGCAATCTGACATAATAATTCCATCTTTTCTCTAGTAAGTAACCTTGCATCTATACCTTGGTTGAAATCTACATTTCTTCTAACACTTATATTTTTTCCGTTTGTTCTTCGGATAAATTTAGCTCCCTTCTGAAAACCAATTGATTTTATTTCTTCAATTATTTCCGGAAACTTCTTAGAGGCTAAAATATTATTGTCTAATAAAAGCAGATGCCGTTTTTCTCCGTAATTATCCTTAATAGCATTTACCTGGCTGGCAATTGATAGGCTATTTGTGAACTCGGGTTCAATAATCGGAACTGCACAAAACTGACACTTTCTTATACAACCTCTCGTAGCATAGGCAATGTAAGAATCATTTGTTGGGTATGAATATTTTAGAAGGTGATTGATTTTTTGATCAATAATTGAATAATCTGGAAGAATGTTATCTATCGTGTCATCGTCGTTATATCCTAGTTTTCCTTTTTGATTTAGTAAGCCCTCAATGACAGTTACCTTTATTTCATCTCGAATCTCATCCTTCATCAATGTAGCCATTACGCCACCAACAAAAATATCAGATGGATCACCAACGCTTTTGGAATAATATTTTATAGTTTCGATAGTTCTATTCCAATGAAAAGTAAATAGAGTAGATATATATACTCTATCCCATTGTTGTTCCCTTAATTCTTGCAAACATCCTTTATAGAAAACTACCCGATCATCTTTTTGTTTGTGAAAAGTTGATATTTTCATCAAACCTAGAGGCGGATATTTGTTTTTGTAATCGGGTTCAATAAGAAGAATATTTTTCATCTAGTTTTTTATTTCTATCTTTCTGCAAAAACTGTTTACTTCTTTGTAAAGTTCTTTCATAATATATTTCTTTTGACCATCAGATTTAATTTCTTCTATTCTACCTATTGGACAATCCTGTAATAGCTTTGTTGTCTTTTTGATTTGATTATAAAAACTATCTCCTTGTTCTGGATGCCTGCTTTTTGAAACATCCAAAGCTTCCTCAAAGTCAATCTCTTTATTTAAATATAATTTTTTTGCTTTTTGGTCTTTTAATATTTTGGGTAAATTTCTCATGTCTTCTGCACGTTTCATGTTCCCATCTTTTATCGTCTGAATTACTCTAGCAACTATTTCTGGCTCTTTCTTATACGATTCAGAATTCTTAGAATTGTTTTTTCCTTTTACTAATTCATAAAAATAACTAAATTTCTCTAAAGTATAGACGTCGTTTTCTACCATTAAATCGTGAGCTTCAATATTATCTTTAACAAACTTTTCCGATTCTGATATTGATGTGGCTATTTCTTGAAATGAATAGCCATAATCAATATTCATCCTTTTTAAGTAAGCAGCTTTTTCATAAGTATCCCATCGAGTTTTACCTTTAATGTGCCAAGTGCCGAGAATTGAAAATACGACCTGATCTGAAGTATCGCTTGGTATTATTCTGGCTCTTATAAACGACCATTTCAACATTTCATTCTCATCATTCTTCTTTTCCGCCCTTTTATATAAGTGTCTATATGCACATAATCTCGAATTTCCCTCCAATACAATATTCTCTTTGACTAATATTTCATCTATAAGACCACCATGTCTTTCGATATCTTTAAACAACTCTTTTACAGAATCCTTCTCCCATAATTCGCTTTCGATTTCTTCATCTGAAATAGCCTTATCTTTATATTTTTGACTAATGATAGCATTTACTCTTGGGTTCTCTTTCCAATACTTTAGCTTAAATATGTCAATTTCTTCAATTTTGGTCTGAATTTTCTGCCCAATTACCGAGATTTCGTTTTTGCCTTTTTTATCCATTTTTAGAACCTCCTAGGATATTTAATATTTCTTCCTTTGTCAAACTTTGGTCAGTTTCAATATTATCAATATCACCTTGAATATACTCAGCCAATTTGTGTTTCCTGTAGATGATTTCATCAATATATTCATCAATGGTGTTTTTAGCAATAAGTTTATAAATTCTACACTCTTTGGTTTGAGTTATTCTGTGAATTCTATCCTGAGATTGAAGGTAATCAACTAAGTTAAAATTCCTATCGAGATATATTGCATTATTGGCAGATGTAAGGGTTAAGCCTTCTTTCGCTGCTGCGGGGTTGGCAACTAAGATGCGAAATTCGTCATTATTTCTAAATTGTTTTACTATTTCTCCTCGTTTTTCAATAGGAATCTCACCATATAACATTAAAGAACCAAATTTTCTGAACCTTCTATATAATATTTTAATGTTGTCTACAAAACAACTCCAAACTATTGCTTTTTCTTTATTATCTAAAATGTTTTCAATTAATGTGTCTAGTATAGGGAATTTTGCAGGTGTCTCGGTATATGCCTTATCAACTAGAAATGGATTGCTGGCGATTTGTGCTAATCTTAATAATTTCTTCAGTATTTCATCTGATTCATCAATTACTTTCTCTCCATCAATATTTGTAATCTCAATAAAGAGTTCATCCCTTAGCTGATCATAAATTTTCTTTTGTTCCCCTCCTAAATAGACATACTTATCAATGTATTTTTTTTCGGGTAACTCTAAGACATCTTGTTTTAACCTTCTGATTGAATTTAATGAAATAATCTCTCGTAAACTATTGAACTTGTCTTCCTGTTCAAGTATATTTTCACTTCTCAAATTTACAGAATATTCTTTCTTGAATTTATTAAAATCATTTCCTAAGAGCTTTCCATTATCCAAGAAATAAAACTGAGCCCATAGATCTATTGGTTTGTTTGCAATTGGGGTCCCAGTAATGATGATTTGTTTTTTGGCTAGATCCTTCAACTCGAATATGGCCTCAGTCGTTTTCGAATTGGGATTTTTTATTTTATGTGATTCATCCAATATGATAGCCATTTTTCTTATTCGCAAAAACATTTTTAGCCGTTCAACTTCTCCTATAACACTCTCATAATTTATTATATAGAAATGCGAAAACCCCATAAAATTCATCCCCTTTTCATTCGCACTACCTCTGAGCACAATGTAATTTAAATGGCTATGGGTTTCAATCTCGTCTTTCCAATTTGCGATCAAATGTTTTTTACAGATAATCAATGCTCCGTCAATAATTCCTTGTCCCATATTATTACATAAGGCTTCAATTACTATTTTTGTCTTTCCAAGTCCCTGCTCATCAAAAAGAGGTACTGTATCTCTTTTTGAAATAAAGTCAATCGCCTCCACCTGATGAGGAAAAGGCTTTGTTCTTGGAGTATAGTCAAAGTTATATATCTTCTTCATAAGGTAGAAGTACCTCAGGAATATATACAAATTCAAGTTGTTCTTGGCTTGCAACCCCCAATTTCACCAATAATCGTTCTAAATCATCTTTGGCATTTAGCGGAATTCCTAGGATTAATCTATTTCCAGAATTTTGTCTTACAATTTCAAGAAAATCAACTATTTGATTTTTTGTTCTATCAGAATGTATATCATTCCAAGTTTTTGCTTCACCAATACAGAAATACAAACCATCCTTCTCGCCAACGATATCAGGTTTATGGTTTATGATTTTGGGCGGGATATCAAACCCCTTAGTTCCGATATCTTGAGGTTTTCCATCTAAATAAATTATTTCGAATCCATTGGATCTCATCTTTCTTGCTATCGCAGACACAATGAAATTATGACGTTCGGATGCCATTCTTTTCCTTTTCGGTCGTAATTATTTTTACAACCTTTTGACTCCATTTTGCTAGGTCTCGAATTATTTTTTCTTTTTCACTGTCTTCTTCGTTAATTATCTCATCAAGCTCTTGAGCACTAATCTCTTTTAAACTTTCAATAACATTTTCTATGTCTCTATAAAAAGAAGATACTAGATGAGGTTTCTTAAATTCAAGAATTTGCATTGCGGCATCAAATCCCTTGCCGATAAAAGCGTTCTTGGTTTCATCATTTTCAAAAATATCCCGTAGCCTTCTGACATCCTGACCTGTTGGGATTTTCTCTTTGTCGGCAACCCAATCACAAAAATCTCGAACATCTCTTACACTTTTTTCCATCAGCCTTTGTAGTTTTTTATCCTTAACATACTCTACAAAATAGCTAAATTTACTCACTTCGTTCGGATCATCTCCGTGAGACGGTAGATATTGCTCTTCCATAATTTTATAAGCTTCAATATTTTCTTTAATCTGTTTCTCCGTCATTTTTGTTTGTTTTTCAAGCCTGGCGACAGACCAGCCATCTTCATACCAAAGTCTATATAAATATTTTGCCTTTTCATAGGCATCCCATTCAGTTGTACCCCTCAAGTGAGACTGGAGTCTTATATAATTTTTCTGTTCGTCGCTTATTTCATGCGGTAATATATAGCTTAAGATTGTTTTCCATTTTTCTTCAAAAGGTTCTTCTTGTTGTAGCTGTTTGTAAACCACAAACCTGGAATTTCCCTCTACTATTCTATAATTTCCCTCTTCAATAGGCTCTACCCATATAGCTTGCATAATTCCTTTATTATTATGTATTGAATCCTTTAGTTTCCTATAGGCTTCAGGTTTCTTTTCTGTCAATGCAAACACTATCTGATCTTCTGTCAATCCATCGGTAACTTGGTTATCTCTGAAAAAGCTGATTCTTGGGTTTAGTTCATCTAGCTTGAGTTTTTTTGTATCAATATGCTCTAGGGTTATTTTGGTCTCTTTCCCATCTAACGGAATTATTATCTCATCCATATTTATTCTCCTTGAGCTAAAGGCCAGGAAGAGATTCTCGTCGAATAGCTCGACAATGTTACATTCCAATTTGAGCGTCAAAAACTCTCACCACGAAGGGCACGAAGGAGCACAAAGAGGAACAACAGAAAAAGCTACCGGAAACCCCCGTACACCCAACTCCCGAAAACGGGGATCCCCAAAAAGGCGATATCCTATTGTACAACGAAAACCGCCCTGCGGAACATTCCGGAGAGACATGGAAACTTGGCAGTCACACGACCGATGACAAAACTGGTCATGCCTCCGCCCATCTCCCCAAACGTGCCATTGTTCCTAGTCGTTTCATAATTTGCGTCCGCCGCATTTCAATTTGATGGGACGCATCTATTATTCTTTAACCATCAGTCGCACCTCATGCGGCGCCAGCACTGCCTCTGCCGCATCCCCGTCCACGCCAAAGATCACCCGCCATTTCCCGTCCGGCGGGATAAATTCCGCCGCCCGCCCATCGAAATTGATCGCCACAAGCACGGTCTGTCCGGCCGTGCTGCGCAGGTAGGCCAGTACTTTGCCGCGCCTTTCCAGGGCGGTGTAATCGCCGGCGTGCAGGGCGGGATATTCTTTCCGCAGGCTGAGCAGCTTCTTTGGTGAAGTGGAACAGCGAACCCGGGTCCGCCTGCTGGCCTGGCCACGTTGCGCTGCGGGTAATCCGGGTGCACCGGCAGCCAGGGCTTGGCCGGTGGAAAAGCCGGCGTTCACATCGGCATCCCACTGCATCGGGGCGCGGCAGCCATCCCGCCCTTTGTAGATGGGCCAGTATTTTTTGCCGGGCGGGTCCAGGATCTCGCTGCGGCGCAGGTGATGTCGCGCATGCCGATCTCTTCGCCGTAGTACATGAAGGGCGTACCGCGCAGGGTCAGCAGCAGTGCCATGGCGATCCTGGCCTGGGCATCCTCTTCCCCCTGGGCATACCGGCTGGCGGCGCGCGGCAGGTCGTGGTTGCTCATGACGGTCGTCGGCCAGACCCCGGCCGCGTTGAAGGTCTGCTCGCGCCGGGCGACCTGTTTCATGATCCAGCCCGGGTTCCAGGGATAGCTCAGCTCGCTGGAAGTGAAATCGAAGCTGAAGGCGGCATGCAGCTTGTCCGGGCCGCAGTAGGAGACGGTTTTTTGCGGCGTGGCCAGGTAGGTCTCGCCGACCGCATAGCGCTCCGGGTAGGAATCCAGCAGGGCGCGCAGTTCGTTCAGCAGGGGCAGCATTTCCGGCTGGTCGATATCGTAGATGTGGCGCTGGCGGTCGAAGCCGCGCAGTCCGAATTTGGGCGGGTTGTCGGGCAGGTCGGGATGTTTGAAATAGGCGTTGAACACGTCCAGGCGGAAGCCATCCACGCCGCGCTCCATCCAGAAGCGGAACGCCTCCAACTGCGCCTGGCGGACTTCCGGGTTGCGCCAGTTGACATCCGGTTGTTCTTTGGTGAACAGGTGCAGGTAATACTGGCCGGTGGCGGCGTCGTATTCCCAGGCTTTTCCGCCGAAGGAGGCCTGCCAGTTGTTGGGATGGTCCCGCCAGATGTACCAATCCCGTTTCGGGGTTTCCCGGCTGGAGCGGGATTCCTGGAACCAGGCATGCTGGTCGGAGGTGTGGTTCATCACCATATCCATGATCACGTGCAGGCCGCGCGCGTGCGCTTCTGCCACCAGCCGGTCGAAGTCGGCCAGGCTGCCATAGCGCGGGTCGATATTGCAGTAATCGCTGACGTCGTAGCCGAAATCCTTATCGGGGCTGGGATAGATGGGGGAGAGCCAGATGCATCCATGCCCAGGTCGGCCAGGTAATCCAGGCGGGAGATGATCCCGGGCAGGTCGCCCAATCCGTCCCCGTTCGTCCGCAAAGGAACGCGGGTAGATCTGGTAAATGACCCCGTCGCGCCACCACAGGAAGTTGTCCATGCATGCTCCTCTCCAAACGGAATTGGTACTATTTTACACGAAATGAATATCCTTCCAGTTTAAAGTGTTACAATATTTGTGCTGTCTTTCACGTACTCTGGACAATTGTGCTATGATAAGAGTTGTATGAACGAATCCGCTGAACGCATTTTACTCGTTGAAAGTGACCCTGATATCACGCGAGTTGATCGCCCGCCAGGCTCTCCAGCCGCTGGGCTATCAGGTCCAGGTGGCCGATGATGCCAGCGCAGCCATCCTGCAGGCGGCGCAGTCCGCCCCGGACCTGGTGATCGTGGATCTGAACCTGGTTGGTTTGAGCGGAAAAGATTTGCTGGTGGCGTTCAATTCCCAGGGGCTGCAGGTCCCGGTCATCGTGATTGCTGAAAAAGGCCAGGAAAACAAGGTCATCCAGGCTTTCCGGCTGGGCGGGACGGATTATCTGCTCTGGCCGGCGCGCGAGGCGGAAGTGGTGTCGGCCGTGGAACGGGCTCTCAAGCAGGTGCGTGAGAGCCGCGCCCGCCAGCGGCTGGATCTGCAACTCAAGGAAACCAACCAGGAACTTCAGCGCAGCGTGCGCGAACTGACCACCATTTTTGCCGTTGGAAAAGCGGTCATTTCCATTACGGATCAGCGTGTGCTGTTTGATAAAATTGTCGAGGGGATGGTGTATGTTGCGGATGCAGATTACGGCTGGCTGTCACTGCGGGACGAGCGCACGCGGACTTTTGTCCTGACCGCGCACCGCAACCTGCCCGACTCCTGGGCCAAGAAAATGGGCCAACCGCTCGACGATGGGGTCAGTTCGCTGGTGGCGCTTTCCGGCGAAACGCTTGCCATCAATGGCGAGCCGCTCAAACGGTTCAAGTTGTCTTCGCTGGGGCTTTCGGCTGTGGCGGTGCCGGTCAAGATCCACCAGGAGGTGATCGGCCTGCTGGTGGTTGTCCGAAAAGCCGACCGGCCTTTTGAGGGCACCATGCAATCCCTGCTGGAGGCGGTGGCTGACTATGCCTCGATTTCGCTTGTCAACACGCATTTGTTCCGCGCTCTCCAGGAAGGCGCCGATAATGCCCAGGCAGGCGAAAAGAAAAAGGGGCAGCAACTACAGGAATTGCAGCAGGAAATGCAATCCTTGTTGCAATCGGCCACGTATCCCATTGATTTGATGCTTACTGGTAAAATTGGCAATTGTCTTCTGAACAGCAGAAAGCTCTGAAAACGGCACAGTCGTCCTTGCAGCGGGCCGTACGATTATCCACGACCAACCGGTTGCATCAATCGAATGGACACCCCTCAATGAGATAACGGTTGATACCATGGCAAAATCTGAATTGGTCCTGTTGGCGATTGATGATGAGCAAATCCTGCAATTGTTTGAGCGGGCGGTAGCTGCGGGTTCTTTTCAAACGGCCGTTGCCCGGGACCGTACTGCGCTTGATAAAGCCTTGCAGGAATCTTCACCTGCCCTGGTGATCCTCAGCCAAAATTTCGCCAAGACAGACGAATTGGAGATTGCCGCCTCCCTGCTGGAACGTTTTCCCACCCTGCCGGTCTTGCTTTTCTTTGGGGAGACTTCCCTTGAAGCGGTTAAGAAAGCCATCCATATCGGGGTGAGTGATTGTCTCTTTGCGCCGTTGCGGATAGATGACATCAAGAAGACGGTGGAAAACAGCATCAAGCGCGCCAATCAGCATTGGTGACTGGACCAGGCGGGAGGTCAAGCTCACAACCGCCTCACTCCAGCAGCGTGTGGACGAATTGCAGAAATTCGATACGATCCTTGAACACATCGAAGATGGGGTCATCATTTTAGACGATAAGACGCAATATCCTTTTGATCAATGCCGCCGTGCGCCGGACGTTTGGTCTTTGGCAGGATGACGACGTGAATGGAAAGCCGGTTGACAGAAATACTGCCTCATCCCGGATTTGAAAGCCTTGTTGGACAAAGGTGTGGATAACCCTGTGCCTCACCATGAAATTGTCTTTGACGACGGGCGGGTCCTGTCCGCACAATATACTGCCATCCCCGGTATCGGGATAGCGGTCACCATGCAAGATATCACCTACCTGAAGCAGGTGGACCGCCTTAAGAATGAGTTTGTCAATACCGTCTCGCACGATTTGCGCTCCCCTTTGACGGCCATCCTGGGCTATGTGGATCTGCTGGATCGGGTCGGGCCGGTAAATGACCAGCAGCGCGAATTCATCCACCGGGTACAGGTCAGTGTGGAGAGTATCACCGCTCTCGTCAACGATTTACTGGAGCTCGGCCGTATCGAAGCTGGCTTCGACAGCCAGAATGAAGTGGTGCCCCTGGAAGGCATTCTCCGCTATCTCGCTTGATACGTTGGGCGGACAGATTTCGGAAAAACGCCTGAATGTCCATCTTGATCTGCCAATGGATATTCCCCCGATCCGTGGAAATCCGATCCGCTTGCGCCAGATGCTGGATAACCTGATCGGAAACGCCATCAAATACACACCCGAGGGCGGCGATATTACTGTTGAGATGGAAGTGCAAGGGGAACAGGTCATCATTCGGATATCCGACAATGGCCCGGGTATCCCGCCGGCCGACCAACCGCATATTTTTGAAAAATTCTACCGCGCCAGCAATGTTCCCAAAGGCGTGGGTGGTTCCGGGCTGGGGTTGGCCATCGTCAAATCCATCGTGGATAGCCATCAGGGCCGTATTTGGGTTGAATCCTTGCTGGGGCATGGATCGACATTTACCGTGGTTCTGCCTATCACCCCAAAAACCGAACGATTCCTTTAAACGCAAACAGCCTCCGCAGAGTGGAGCTACTCTGCGGAGGCATTCGCCAAAGGAGGAGACAGTGATGAACAAATTGGAGTATCTTCGCTACCGGTCTCCATTTCGGATAATAATATAGTTGCCGGGTGTCAGACAGGGTGGAAAGTCATACCAAATTCGTGATAATGTTCACAATCACCATTCGCATGTATCCTCATTCCAGGGAAGCGATCCCCTGCAGTAGAAAAGAGCGTATGATTGTGATCGCATTATCACTGTCTTGGTAAGATTTCACCCGGATGCTTGGGATGCGAATTCCCCGTGAGCATCTTTGAGACGGGCTGGCCGGCCTGGTACACGCACAGAACCGGTTTCCCGATGCTCAACGCGTACGCGACCTCATAGCCGACGCCGTGCGAGGGTGTGCTGACCTCGGCCACCAGCGCCTCGCAGCCGTTGATCCAGGCTACATCCCGCTCATAGACCTCGCGCGGATTAACGACCGCCTCCAGCGCCTTTACCCCTGGATCGGCCAAGTGCGCGGTCGGGATCGTGTGCCCATCTGCCAGCAACGCCGTGATGATGGCTTGGTAGACCGGTTCAAAATCCCGCCCGCCGGTGATGGAACAGGCAAAATAGATGTTCATCTACTAGAATTCGCCAGGCTTGCCAGCAGCTCGGATTGGGGAGTACCGGCGGGTTCGTGCTGGGAGTCAAACCAGGCGCTGCGGAAACTTTCCATTTCCATGCTGAAATCCATCCACTTTGGTACAAGCAGGGCCAGGCGGGAGGTTTTGTCCGGAAAGAAAAACGGAGAAAGGAACAGGCCCAAGACCCAATGCGGGAGCGGCCAGCCGTTCATTTGCAGCACGATGGCCGTTTGTCGGGCCAAAGGACGCAGGAGCGTGCTCCGCCAACCCTTGTACTTGAAAATGGGGAACAAGTGCTGCATTTCCACACTGGAAGCCTGGCGGACGCGCCGGTAGGAGATATTCATTCGCAGGAAAGGCGTTACCAGGCGCAGGT
Organism: uncultured Chloroflexia bacterium; assembly: GCA_963746015.1. Taxonomy (GTDB): domain Bacteria; phylum Chloroflexota; class Anaerolineae; order Anaerolineales; family Villigracilaceae; genus UBA877. The sequence continues at coordinate 141,318 of CAVUZS010000002.1, read as the reverse complement.
GGGTTGGACAGGGCTGGACGTAGGCGAATTTGCTTATGGTAATCAAAGCAACTGCCAGGAAAACCGCATACCCGCCGGCTCCCGCCATTGCCCAGATTGTCAAGTCTGGTAATATCAGGATATGGTATTCCGGCAGCCGGGTGGGCAGGAACCATAATCCCGCCGCCAGCGCCAGCAGGATGAGGCCGATGGCCAGGGAGAATTTCCACCAGCGGGTGAGCATATGGGTGTAAAGCACCAGGCGATGGCGGCGGCCGTTGTGAGGCATGTTCCTTAATCCTGTTCGGGCGGAAAGGCCAGCGGCGCTTTCCCCGGTAACGCTTCGGATCCTGTCAATTGTTTGCTCAAACGCGCCATGGAATGCTCCAGTTTTTCGCCGCGCAGGCTGAAGGTCACATCGCCGCGCGTCCGCTCGATAATGGCGCGGATGATATCGGTCTGGCGGCGCAGGCCGTTCGTAATGGCATCCGGGTAATCCATCGTCACCAGGATGGAGTAAATATCGTCCATGTGGCTGAGCAGGCGTTCGGCTTCCGCGGAATTATCCTGGCGGAGCATATCCAGGCAGCGCCGGCGCATCTCTCCAACGCTCTCTGCCAGCCCGTTCAGGTAGGTCGGCGCAGGCAGGTCGAGTTCTTCGGGTGTGGGCAGAGGTTCGTGATGGATCAGCGCGCAGGTGATGCTGGCCTCGGCAAATTCTTTCAGGGAATCTTGCGTGTAACCGGCATAGAACAGGGCAGGATAATCCGCCAGGTCCGTTCGTAAAGCATTCGCAAGCTGGCGGGCCTCTTCCAGGTGGGACTGCATCACTATCCGTTTCATCTCGGTGGACGGCGCGGATGGATAGAGCGCAGGCACGCGTCAGCGCACGCGCCTGCGTCAGCGCTTGGTCACGCGCCGCCGTCAGGGTGTCAAAAGTCTGGCGGATTTCTTCGGCGATCTTTTCGAGTTTTTCCATGTATTATTTATCGGCTTCTCTTGGCGGATCCTGGGGCGGTTCGGGCGGGTGGGGAGGCTTGAAGAGCGTATCGGCCAGGGAGGCGCCGCCGCTCGGGATGGCTATATTCCCAAAACTGGCCTCGTAGCGTGCCAGGTTCTCATTGACTGCCTGCACGAAGAGTTTGAATGCCATCGGGCTCATGACGACGCGCGCTGCCACGATGGCCTTGGAATCGCCTGGCAGGAGCCGCGCAAAGTCCAGCACGAATTCCGTCGGTGCGTGGGCGATGCGTGCCAGGTTGGCGTATGCCGGCTGCAGTTCAGGCGGGATCTCGATGGGAATGTTCGTGACAGGTCTTGGTGCTGGCAGGGCCATGCTGGCCTCTCTTTCGGGTTAGAACGGGATATCGCCTTCGTCTCCGGCCGGAGGCATGCCTTCTTCAGCCGCCGCCGGTGCGCTGCCCATGCTGGGTTCGGCCGCCTCGCTGCGGCTGCTCAGGAAGCGCACCGTATTGGCGCTGACTTCGAAGGATGCGCGCGTGGAGCCGTCCTGTCCAGTCCAGACGCGCGGTCCGCCTGTGGCCTGGTCGGCGATCAAACGGCCTTCCACCAATGCCTTGGAGCCTTTTTTGAGGTACTGGTTACAGCTTTCAGCCTGTTTTCCCCAGGCGGAGACGCGCACCCAGATGGTCCTTTTTACACGCTCGCCGTTGTTGTTGGTGTAATCGTCATTTACGGCGATGGAAAAATTGGTGACGGCCTGGCCAGCCGGAGTGTAGCGCATTTCCGGATCGCGTCCAAGGTTGCCGGCAAGATTACGGTATGATAAGTCATAGTTCCTCCAAGTGAATACAGGTGTACCGGCGCATTTGCGACGGTGGCAGGGTACGTGTGCCTCAATTTTACATCACATTTCCCATGTTATCAGTGGGATTTCCATCTCCTGCTTCGTCAGTCCGCCGTGATGACCGTAGAAGCGCTGCTCGAACCTGTCCTTCTCGTACCACCAGACCGCCTCGCCCTGGTAGGGCAGGATGACCAGGTCCCCGGCGCGCCCGCGGAACTGCGGGGAAATGACCGGGCCGAAATAGCCCTCCGCTATCAATTCCGTAACTTTGCGCACCTCCGCCCTCCCTTCCAGCCGGGAGGCCAGGAAAGCCCGGGCTTCATCCAGTGCGTCGGGTTTGACATATAAGAAAAAGTCACGCGCAGAACCGGCCGGGACGATCAGCCCGCCCTCGGCGTTGGTCTTGAGGAATCTCTCGATCCCCGCAAAGGCCGGCTCACGGTTCAAATAGAGGCTGGTTCGAGGATCCGTCTCCACCTGGCCGTGGTCAGCGGTCAGCAGGAACAGGATCTTCTTGTGGTTGCCGTTCAGCGCCTTCAGTAAGATGTGCTCCATCGTCATCAGGAAGACCAGGATCTCGGCGGTCGTCTGGGCGGATTCGGGCCCGTACTCGTGGCTGATCGCGTCGATCCGGTCGAAGTACAAGAAGAAATAAGCCGGAGGCCTGGCTTCGGACAGCCTGCCAGCCAGGTTCACCAGTGCTTCCGGCAAGGTCCGGAAGCCAACCGCCCTTGCCCCGCTGAAAAGCAGGTCCGAGTAAGTCGAGGGGGTATATTCACGGTGCTGAAAGATTGTGGCAGCCACACCCTGTTTCTTGAGTGGGCGATAGAGGCTCGTGGTTGGAAGAATATGTGTGGGTCGGACTCCGGTCGGTTTGAGCGTATCCCGCTGGGGCGTCCCTGCGAAAGAGTAGAGCAGCGGAGCGATGACCCTGTCAAGGGTGGGTTCGTAGTAGTACCATTCAAAAACGCCGTGCTCGCCCACCGGCATGCCGGTATGGATGGTGGTGATATGCGCGGCAGTCGTGGAAGGGAACTGCGAAGTCAGTTTTGTAACGCTTCCCTTTCCGGCGGTCTGCTTAAAGAAAGGCGCCTCCCGGAACTTTTCAAAGAAACGCCAGCCGAATCCATCGATCAGGAACAACACCACGGCATCGTAGTTGTTGGCGGAAAGGTGCCCTGCAATCCGCTGTGGCAGGGCTGCAAATCCACCGGCATCATAACGGGGTTTAATGAAGTTCGATTGCATGTTCTTTTAAACTCTCCGGAAACCTTGTCATTACAGAGTGGTGGCCCATTCGGTTGAGAATAGTATCACACTCTCCAAAATTCTACTGTTCATAATATAATAACTCTCATCCTGCTTTTTTCCGGAAATAATTAATTTTCTTTCCCGGTGGATGATATATCGGATAACTTTTATGGATTTGACTCTGACCGAAGAGCACATTTCCCGGAGATTGGAAGAATCTTACCATCCCGGCGCGATCGCCTCGATGGATGGTTTTGCCGGGCGGATTGATGATGGTACCCTGAAATGCGCGGCCGTCTTGATCCCGCTGGTCCGCTGGCAGGGCGGATGGCAGCTTGTTTTTACCCGTCGCACGGATTCGGTCGAGCAGCACAAGGGCCAGGTATCCTTCCCCGGCGGCGGTTGTGAGCTGGGCGAGTCCACCCCCGAGGCGACCGCCTTGCGTGAGGCCGGCGAGGAGATTGGGTTGGAGCCGGGGGAAGTGCGCCTGCTCGGCCGGCTGAACGACAGCATCACAATCACCCGCTACCGGGTGACACCCGTCGTGGGGGTGATCCCGTGGCCGTACCAGTTCCGCCTGGAACCGGCCGAGGTCGCACGCGTTTTCACCATCCCGCTGTCCTGGCTGGCCGAGCGCGCCAACTGGGACGAGCAGCCTCTCAAACTGGCTGGCATGTCTCGTCCGTTTACGGTCATCCGGTATCACCTGTATGATGGCGAGCTCCTGTGGGGAGTCACCGCCAGGATCACCCAGGATTTCTTGAAGGTTGTGATGAAAAAATAAGGGATTTATCCCTTGGGTATCGGTTTTCATATTGAGAATTGCTGCCCAATTTTCATGAAAATTTTATCGCAATACGTGATATAGTATTTATACTCAGGGAATTTTGTTGTTCGATTTGTTTTCATGAGGTGCTGGCATGAAGACTACGGATACCCGGCTTTCCCAGATCTATGACATTGTGTCTGACGTGCTCTTCATCCTGGCGGTAGAGCCGGATGAAGCCTTCCGTTTTGTCTCCGTCAATAAACGCTTCCTGGAAGTTACCGGCCTTTCTGAAGAACAGGTTGTTGGCAAGCCTTATCAGGAGGTGATCCCCGGACCGGCCCAGGCACTGGTGTTGGGAAAGTACAAAGAAGCTGTTCGCACAAAGCAGACCGTTCAATGGGAGGAAATTTCTGAATATCCCAACGGCATCCGCTATGGCGAAGTAAATATAACCCCGGTTTTCGACGAAGATTGCCAATGCACGCAGTTGGTCGGGACGGTGCACGATATTACCGGGCTCAAACAAGCCGAACGGCAAGTCCGCCGTTCGAACCGGTCGCTCCGCATGATCGGCGCCTGCAACCAGGCGCTGGTGCGCGCCCGCGCAGAAAAGGAATTGCTGGGTGAAATCTGCCGTACGGTTGTCGATGTTGGCGGCTACCGGATGGCCTGGGTCGGTTTTGCCGAGACGGACGAAAAGAAAGGCGTGCGCCCGGTTGCCCAGGCCGGGTTCGAGCAGGGCTATCTGGAAACATTGGACGTTACCTGGGCAGATACCCCGCGCGGGCGCGGCCCCACCGGCCTGGCGATCCGTACCGGCAAACCATCCATTGTGCGCGACATCCCTGGCAATCCAGATTACGCGCCATGGCGCGCAGCCGCGCTCCAGCGCGGCTACGTATCTTCCATCGCCATGCCACTGAGCGTCAATGAGCAAACCTTGGGCGCTTTGAATATTTATGCCGCCGAAGTGGATGCCTTTGACGCGGATGAAGTCGCATTATTGACGGAACTCGCCGGCGACCTGGCGTATGGGATAGAAACGTTGAGAACGCGCACCGGGCGCAAGCGCGCCGAGGAAGAGATCCAAAAACTCAACGCCGAGCTGGAACAACGCGTCATCGAGCGCACCGCCCAACTGGAAGCCGCCAACAAGGAACTGGAAGCCTTTTCCTATTCGGTCTCCCACGACCTGCGCGCCCCGTTGCGCGCCATTGACGGTTTCTCACGCATTTTAATGGATGAGCACGCTCCCCAACTGGCGCCGGAGGCGCAGCGCTATCTCCAATTGGTCCGCGACAACGCCCGGCAAATGGGCCACCTGGTGGATGACCTGCTGGCCTTCTCGCGCCTGGGACGCCAGCCGTTTGCCAAACGGTCCGTCGCGATGGCCGATCTGGTGCATGAGGTGCTGGAGAGCCTGCGCGCCGAGCAGCACGGCCGGTACGTGGAGATCTCGGTCGGCGATCTTCCCCCCTGCCAGGCCGACCCGGCGCTGCTCAAACAGGTCTGGATAAACCTGCTCTCCAACGCGCTCAAGTTTACCCGCCGGTGCGAAGCAGCCCGGATCGAGGTAGGGTGGTTGACCATTGAAGATTTCAGGTCACAGGATGCAGATTGGGCCTCCCACCTGCCTCCATCTGCAATCTCACATCTGCAATCTGAAATCTCGAATCCCCAATCTGCCATCTATTATGTGCGCGACAACGGCGTGGGCTTTGACATGCAGTACGTTCACAAGCTCTTTGGAGTGTTCCAGCGCCTGCACCGTGCCGAAGATTACGAGGGCACCGGCGTCGGGCTGGCGATCGTGCAGCGCATCGTCCACCGTCACGGCGGATACGTTTGGGCCGAGGCGAAAGTGGACCAGGGCGCGACATTCTACTTTACGATGTAGGATTTTCGGTTTTGTTGCAGCCCTGCCAGCAACAAAATCCAAAATCTGCAATCTAAAATCCACAATCCGGAGGCTCTTATGATTATGAACTCGGTTGAAATCTTGCTGGTCGAAGACAACCCCAACGATGTGGAACTGACCCTCCACGCCTTGAAGAAAAATAACATTGCCAACCACATCGAGGTCGTGCGCGATGGGGCCGAGGCCCTTGATTTCCTCTTCGGCAAGGGCGCCTTTGCAGGGCGCGACATGGAAAGCGGCCCCAAGGTGGTCCTGCTCGATTTGAAACTGCCCAAAGTGGATGGCTTGGAAGTGTTGAGGCAGATCCGCTCTGACCCGCGCACGCGGGCCATCCCGGTGGTTGTACTTACTTCATCACGTGAGGAACGCGATATCACCGATAGCTACAACCTGGGCGTGAACAGTTATGTCGCCAAGCCGGTGGATTTCGAGCAGTTTACCGAGGCCGTCCGGCAGTTGGGCTTGTATTGGTTGTTGCTCAACCAACCGCCCAAATTGTGAGATTTTAGATTGCAGATTGCGGATTCGGGCCGCAATCTGCAATCAAAAATCCACACTCTAAAATCCAAGAGGGCTTATGTCTACTCCATTGCGGGTTTTGATCCTCGAAGACCGGGAAGTCGATGCCGAGCTGATGCTGCATGAACTGCATACGTCCGGGTTTGACCCGCAGTGGCAGCGCGTGGAGACCGAAGCGGATTTTCTGGCGCACCTCGATCCTGCTCTCGAAGTTATCCTGGCTGACTATAGCCTGCCGCAGTTCGACGCTTTACGCGCACTGCGCCTGCTGGAAGAACGCCACCTTGATATCCCGCTTATCGTAGTCACCGGTTCCATCAGCGAAGAAGTCGCCGTCGAGTGCATTAAGCAGGGTGCAGCCGATTACATGATCAAAGACCGTCTGGCGCGCCTGGGACAGGCGGTCGTGCGCGCCAGGGAAGACAAGCGCTTGCGTGTAGAGCACAGACAAGCGGAAGAGGCGTTGAAGAAAAGGATGGAGCAACTGGTTGCCCTCAACCAGGCCTCCCAGGCCGTAGCCACCTCTCTTGACCTGGACCAGGTGCTGGTCGAGGTCATGTCGCTGGCCGGTAAAGTGGTCGGTTCCGATTTCACCAGTGTCGTGTTGGTGGATGAAGCCGGCCATATCAGCCGGGGCATCGAAAATCTGTCGGGCGTAGTATCGATTGACTTCCGCGCCAGGAAGAAAGGTTTCACGAGCTGGATTATCCGCTCGCACCGGCCGGTCGTGGTGGACGAGATTGGAGCAGACGGTTCCACCCAGCCCTGGGTCGGAGATGGAGCCCCGCGCGCCGCCACCCCACGCATCGTGGCGATGGGGATCCAATCTTTCGTTGGGCTGCCGTTGATGATCGAGGCTCACATTGTGGGCGTGCTCTACCTGCATAGCCTGCGCCCGGCTAATTTCCGCGATCAACTGACCCTTCTGACCACCTTCGCCAGCCAGTCGGCAATCGCGCTTGAGAAAGCGCGTTTGTATGCTGCAGTACAAAAGGAACTGGCCGAACGCAAACGCGCCGAGCAGGAGCTGGCCAGGCAGACTGAAGAACTGCGCCAGCGCAATGAGGAGTTGGCCCGCCTCTACAGGGCCTCCGATTCCTTGATCTCGGGGACCTCCTTGAATATTCAGGAGCAGGCCCGCAAGATCGTCGAAGTAGTCCAGCAGCAATTCGGTCAGGACAACTGCAGTTTATTGATCCGCCGGCCGGACTCGCAGGAATTGATCCGTTTGGTCACGGTCGGGCCGTATGCAAACCAGGTTAAACAGGCCAAATTGACCCTGGATGGATCGGGCCTGGTTGCGCGGGCGCTGCGTTCGGGCGAGACCATCAACGTTCCGGACGTTTCTGCGGCCCCGGACTACATTTCCAATTGGGATGCAGCCTGCTCTGAGCTGGTGATCCCTCTCAAAATAGGCAGTAATGTGATCGGGGTCATCGACGTGCAGAGCGCGAAACGGAACGCCTTCAGCCCGAATGACGAACACCTGATGAGCGTTTTCGCCGAGCGGGCCGCTCTTGCGCTCGAACATAGCCGGTTGAATTCGCAGACAGAGACGCGCGTCCAGCAATTGGTGGCGATGCGCAAGGTCGATCTGGCCATCAGCAGCAGCTTCGACATTAACATGACCCTGGGTGTCCTGCTGGACCAGTTACTTGGGCAGTTGGGTTTCCATGCTGCCGACATATTACTTTTCAACGCGGCCACACAGACGTTCAAATTCTCCTGTGAGCGCGGTTTCTGTGTCCAAACGCTTCGACACATCCAACTCCGCTATGGTGCTGGTTACATTTGGCAGGTAGTGCGGGAGCGGCGGGTGATTAATATCCCTGACATCCACGCCGGCCCGGATGGCCTGCAGCGCTCCCCCGATCTATCCACAGAACAATTTGTGGCTTATACAGGCATACCGCTGGTTGCCAAAGGCCTGATCAAGGGTGTCCTGGAAATTTTCCACCGTGAACCGGTCAAGTTTGAGTCCGAAATCGATACGATTTCCTGGAAACCCTGGCCGGGCAGGCTGCCATAGCAATTGATAATGCCGAATTATTCGACAACCTGCAAACTTCCAATTTCGAAATGAGCATGGCATATGAAAGAACGCTGGAGGGCTGGGCGCGTGCCCTGGAATTGCGCGACCAGGATACCGAAGGTCATACCAGCCGCACGACCGAATTGACCGTGCAGCTTGCCCGGGCCATGGGAGTGAACGATAAGGACCTGGTCAATTTTTACCGGGGGGCCATGTTGCACGATATTGGCAAGATCGGTGTGCCGGATAATATTGTGCTGAAGCCCGGCCCGCTGGCGGAAGACGAATGGGTTGTCATGCGCAAGCACCCGCAGTACGCCTATGACATGCTTTCGTCGATCTCCTACCTGCGGCAGTCGCTCGACATCCCTTATTGCCACCACGAGAAATGGGACGGCACGGGCTACCCGCGCGGCTTGAGAGGAGGACAGATCCCCCTGTCCGCGCGTATTTTCGCAGTAGTGGACGTTTGGGATGCGCTTACCTCCGACCGGCCCTACCGGAAAGCCTGGTCCAAAGATAGAGCCCTCCAATATATCCGGCAGCAGTCCGCCCTGCAGTTCGATCCGGAGGTGGTGAAAGTTTTCATGAAGGAGATTTCTTCACCGTCCAAAATTTCCATCGGGGGTGGATTGCCGTAGTATAAAAAGGCTTCGCGAGCTTCCTTCGCGGTGAAAAGAATTTCGTTTAAGAAACCCCTGATGCCCCTGACTGGGGCAATGGTTTAATTCGTAATAAAGGTCTATAATCCGCTCCATATGCAAAATGAACCCGTCGTCTCCTTCAAGTCGGTCAAATGGGGCCGCCTGTTTACGTACCTGAAGCCCTATTGGGGCAGGATGGTGCTGGCCGTCCTGGCCCTGTTGGTTTCCAGCGGATTCGGTCTGGCCTTTCCGCTGGTCATCGTGCGCTTGCTTACTTCCGTCACCCAGTCCAAAAGCTTCGGCCCGCTCAACAACCTGGCCCTTTTACTGGGCGGCATCTTCCTGTTACAGGCGCTATTCTCCTTCTTTCAATCCTACCTGCTGGCCTACGTGGGGGAGCACATCGTTTACGACTTGCGCACTTCCTTGTACGACCATTTGCAAAGCCTGTCGCTCGACTTTTACGCCAACCGGCGGGTTGGAGATATCGTCTCGCGCCTGTCCAGCGACGTGACCATGATGCGTACCATGTTGACCAGCAACCTTACCACGCTGCTTAGCACCTCTGTATCGCTGATCGGTTCCATCGTGATCGTCCTGACGTTGAACGCCCGCCTGACCTTGTTCATCCTGGCATTGGTGCCGGTCATCCTGTTGGTGGCGTTCCTGTTTGGCAGCCGCATCCAGAAGGTCAGCACGCGCGTCCAGGACCAGTTGGCCGCCTCGACGGTAGTGGCCGAAGAAGGCTTGCAAGGTGTGCGTGTGGTGAAAAGCTTTGGCCGGGAAACCTATGAATCGAAGCGTTATGGCAGCGCCATGGAAAAAACGTTTCGCGCCTCCCTCCAGATGGCAGTCTACAATTCCGGCTTTTCATCCCTCATGCTGTTCCTGGGCTTTGGCTCCATCGCCGCGGTCATGTGGTACGGCGGGCGCGAAGTGATCGCCGGGCGGCTTACCCTGGCTTTGATAACCGGCTTCCTGATGTACTTCATCACGATTGCCGCCAGCCTGGGCGGGTTGGCCGGACTCTACGGACAGTTGCGCGCTGCCATCGGGGGCGTCCAGCGTGTCTTCGAGATCATCGATACGCACCCCTCCGTGCAGGATGCACCCGGCGCGCTGGTTTTACCACCCGGCGAAGGCCGCATCACCTTCCAGGATGTTTCTTTTCGATATGAAGACGATGCCCCGGTCATTCAAGGGGTATCCCTGGATATTCAACCCGGGGAGATCCTGGCCCTGGTCGGTCCGAGCGGCGCCGGCAAGAGCACCATTTTCAACCTGATCCCGCGCTTTTACGATCCGACCGGAGGTGTGATCTGCATCGACGGGCAGAACCTGCGCTTGGTCACCATGGACAGCCTGCGTTCCCAAATGGCCATCGTCCCGCAGGAGACCATCCTGTTCGGCGGGACCATCCGGGAAAACATCTTGTATGGGCGCCTGGATGCCACGGAAGACGAACTGTTCGCAGCCGCCCGGGCCGCCAACGCCCACGATTTCATCCTGGACTTCCCCAGGCAGTACGAGACCGTTGTGGGCGAGCGCGGTGCCAACCTGAGCGGCGGGCAGCGCCAGCGCATTTCCATCGCCCGCGCCATCCTGAAAGACCCGCGCATCCTGCTGCTCGACGAAGCCACCAGCTCGCTCGACAACGAGTCCGAGGAGCTGGTGCAGGATGCACTCGATCGCCTGATGCACGCCAAGCGCCGCACCACGGTCATCATTGCCCATCGCCTCAGCACCATCAAGGTGGCCCACCGCATTGCCGTGCTGGATGGCGGGCGCATCATTGAACTGGGTTCGCATGAGCAACTGATGGAGCAGAATGGGCTGTACGCCCGCCTGTACGCCATGCAGTTCCGCAACCCCGAAGAAGAACTGGCTGCCTTGCTGGCCAAGGCACGTGCCGAGGGAATTGCGGGTGAAAACCAGCCCGGGAAACCGGGGGGGTTGCTGGACTTGCTAAGAGGCAGAGGCAGGTAATAAGGGTATCAGGTAATAGGGGCAGGTGAATGCAAAAATGAACGGCTGAAGCTGTAGTAACGGCTTCAGCCGTTTTTTTCGCGATTTCATTGGATCCGGCGCGCCGGCACATGGATATCCTTCGCCAGGGCATACTGGCTGAGTTTCATCTTAAAGGTTTTCTTGGCGGGCTTCGCGGTAAAAATGGCTTCGAATGGGGTTCTCCGACAGACTGCTAGCGTCCCAGCAGCCGGTTCTTCTCACGGGTGAACTCATCGTCGGTTGAAACCACCACCAAATCCTCTAGGCATTCTGCCCCTCCTTTCCGGCGGCAGCCAGTTCCTCGCTGACATGCGCCAACACATCATGCGAAACCATCCCGCCCGAGAAGACCACCCCGCCGCCCTGACGGACCGCTTCCGCCAGCCCGGTCACCCATGCATGCTCGAACAGGATCACAAAGGCCGACGCACCCGGGGGGACCTGTGCGGTCAGGCTTTCGATATCCTCCTTCGTTAGCAGGCCCATCAGGTTGCCGGCGATGTTGCCGTACTTCCCAGGGGCTTCCTCGATCAGCTCGCTCATTTCCCGCATCGTCACGGCGCCACCGGCGGCTTTCGTGACAAAGCACGCGAATCATGCCCGGCTCAGAACCATGGCGGAGGCGGCTTTTTTGATTATACCGGGGCTTCCCGGAGGGCCAGTCTTACACCGATTCGTCGAGCCAGTCAAATATACGCTGGTTGAGCAACAGGGTTGCACCCGCGTGGCAATGTTCTTCGGCCGCCTCATCCGCGGTAAATAGGAGATATGTTTTGAGGCATCGCAGCGCCTCGAAAAGCATCCGGGGCTGCCCGGCGAAGGCGTGATCTTCTTCTGCATCGCAGACTAAAGTGGGGCAGGTGATCTGCCCAACCACCCCGTCCAGTGCGTATTGTCCCATCTTCTGGGCGCAATCAAAGGGTGAACTGGCCTGCATGGTCCACATCCCCTGGCTGATGGCCCAGTGGACGTTGCTGTCCTTGTGCATCTCTTGTTCGAGGAATGCGTTCATTTGCTCTTCTGAAAGCGACGTTCCGGCTTTTCGGATGATTTGCCCATATTTGCTTGGGATCAACGAATACAGCCCATCTATCGCGATGCAGGCTGCCAGGCGATGTTCGAAGGCCGCGGCACGCGGCGCCAGCAAACCGCCCAGGCTTTTCCCGATCAGGATGATCCGTTTCGGATCGATTTCCACCCGCCTCATGGCGTAGTCCACCACCGGAATGACCACCTGTTCCCAGTCCGGCCGGAAAGGCAGGTTCTGGCAGCGGATGACGCTGCCCTGCCCGGGTCCCTCGAAGACGAGGCAGTTATAGCCGCGTTCCAGCGCATCCGGCACCGTTTCGTAATATTGCTCTTCTCCGGTCGAGTCGTACCCGCCGTGGATTAGGAGGGTGGGACGCGGGCCGGTGGATTGGTCTGCCCGGTAGAAGTACCCCGGCAGGCTGGTACCCTCATAGGGAATTTTGACCTGCTCGCAAACAAACGGGAAAAGCCGCATGGCCTGTTTGAAACAGGCGACGCTCTTTTCATAAGTGTCCATCGCACGCGCATCCGGCTTCCCGATTTCCATGTGCATGAAGAATTCGGCGCAGCGGTAATAGTTGGAAGCCCGTAAAAATGCTTCCCTGGCACTCACCCTATGGCCTTTCGCTAGGCAGGTCTCCGCAATCTGGTGGATCCGTTCGGCGGTCCGGTTCCATTCCTGGTACCAGCTTTCGAAGTCTCCTTCATGGATGCGGGAGGCGGTGGCAAAACATTCGTTTATGTCTGATCCACCGTGGATCGCTTCGCCCAGCAATCGCAAGAACTCGAACGAAAAATTTTGGTCCTCGAAAAATATTTTCATGGCACTTGCTCCTTTGATTGAAAGAATTGTCCTATCCCAATGATCCGGGGGCGGGAATGTGCGTTCCTCCTGCCGGTTTATTGAGAAGATACCAAAAATGGGATTTCGAAAAGATAGCTAACGCTAGCTAATATATTGGGTTAAAAAAAGACATTACCCAATTCTTAATGCCTGGAGCCAGAGTCGGTTGATTTCACGAATGGTTTGCTCATTGTATTCTTCGAATATGTTCGCCTTTGCCCGGTATTGAAGTGCAAACAGGAAACTCAGGTACCCCCAGGTGGCCGCGGAAAGGTCTAGTTGCCTGGATACTAGGCCCTGGCTTTGCGCCTGCTCCAAAAGGCCATGCACCAGCGCATACATCACGCGGTTATGCGCCTGGGTGATCTGTGCGACATCCGGGTCATTTGACTCGAGCGTGGCACTCAAGAGCAGGTGGATATTGTCGTGGTCTGCCATGGCCGCGTTACGGTAATCCAATAGGAAACTATTCAGGCTGTCAAACACATCCTTCGCTGCCCTGCGTTCCACCAGACCGCGCAAACGTTCCAGGAACTGGTCGCCGAGCTGGTTGAGCACGGCCAGGTAGAGCTTCTTCTTGCTGCCGAAGTGTTTGTAAAGGATCGGCTCGGTGATTCCGCTCGCGCGGGCGAGCTCTCCCGTGCTGGCTTCGCGGTAGCCTTTCTGGGCAAAGACTTTTTTTGCTTGTGCCAGGATCAGGGCCTTGCGTTCTTCCCCGTGCATCCTGGCATGCTTTATATGCACATCCTGTTGCCCAATACCGTCCACCACCAGCTCCTTATTAGTTAGCGTTAATTAACTTACCAGGCGATTTTACCCAATCCTCTTTGGCCTGTCAAGGTGAAAAAACGCTTTTGATAAAGTATAATTGCCACCCGATCGAATACATTTCATCCAAGGCCGAAAATGTCCAATCAATCCGAAGATGTGCAAAGTTTTGAGCGCCGTTCCAGTACCTATGAAGCTTCCTTCTTCCAGGGTCTTTTCTTCGACCGCATCCACCGGCTGGCCCTGCGTGCGGTTCCTGCCGGGTTCCAGCCCGAAACCATCCTGGATATCGGCTGTGGCACCGGCCGGCTGCTGCGCAAGGCCCACCTGCGCTGGCCGGCCGCGCACTTGATCGGCGTTGACCCGGCCGAGGGGATGGTCGAGGCAGCCCGCCGCCTGACCCCCGCTGCGGCGTTTCACGTCAGCCTGGCGGAATCCCTGCCGTTCCCGGATGCCTCCGTTGACCTGGTCTTGAGCACCATTTCCTTTCACCATTGGCAGGACCAGCCGCAGGCCGTCAGGCAGATCGCACGCGTGCTGCGCCCCGCCGGGTACTTCGTGCTGGTCGACATCCTCATGCCGTTGGGGCTGGGCAGGATCCACCCGCATGGCCGGCAGACGGATCCTGCCACCGTGCGCGGCATGGCTGTGCAGGCCGGGTTGGACGTCCAGGCCCAGCGCCGGGCCATGAGCGCGTTCATGTTGGTGACCGTTGGCCGGCGGGCGAAGGCATAAGCCGCAAGGTGCTTTGGCCGGCTAATTGGAACAGGACCATATTCTCTTTCTTCTGCCTGCCAAGGTTGCGTTTCAGCGTTTCAACGGTTTGATTTCCATTTCGCAAATCTCGGAGCGTTACTCGTGCTTTGGATTGAAATGCTGGATATCTGGCTCGAAGGCGCGCATGGCTGGCATGGAAACGTCCAGTTCTGCGCCGGTGTTGAGCAGATCGTAGTAGAACGTTTTCACTTCCCGGGCATCCGCCAGGCCGTGCGCTGAGCTGCGCTGGACCAGTTTGTCGTGCTGGAACATATACTTGATCGCCAGGCTGGCAACCCACAGGGCAGCAGGGGAATTGTTCATATACATTTTTGTCTGGGGGTATTTTTTAATATCCACCCCGCGCCGGGCAACGACTTCGATGCATTCGCGGGCGGCTTGGATGGCCTGTCCGCCAATTTGCTGGTCATTGAGCACTGCCGCGAGACTGCCGCCCTTGACCAGGCTTGGCCACAGTCCGCCCGTGATGGCATACTGTACCCACAGGTAGTGCAGGATATTCTCCTGAACGCCAACCCCGATCTGCGCTGGACGGCATAGGCCGACGACCTTGTCCAGGCAGGCGTCGTGGCGTCCATCCACCTGGCCGACATCCACGCTGGCAATGGTAGCAACGAGCGTGTTGCCCTCGAATTTGCCGCCGGCCTTGGCGTCGCCATAAACATAGCGGGAAGGCGGGATCAGGACGTCTATCGCGGCGGTTCCTGCCCAATTCTGGGTCAGCAGGAAGATATCGGCCGCCCCGGTCTGGGGGAGGACCTGCTCGAGCGTTTCCAGCAAGTTGTAGTGCTTGGTGGGGACAACTACCAGATCCCAGCCAGCGGAGGGCTGGACAGTCTCGGTCAGGCGGATGGGATAGTGGCCCAGGAAGTCCCTTTTATGGCCTTTGCGTACGTCGTACATGTCAATATTTATGCCGTCCGGGTACATCCCGCCGCGGCCGGGGCGTACCAGGTGGGTGACATCATGTCCGGCTTCGGCAAACGCCCAGCCGTAGATGGTTCCAACGATGCCAGCGCCAACGATTAAGATTTTCATGGTTCATCTCCTCGAAAATGAAAATACCCATCTCGTATGGATGGGCAAATCTTACCGGGTAGAAGGAGGAATGGCATCCCTCCAAAGAGGGAAAGGCTGGGGGGATTTACAATATCTTTAGTTCCCGGCCACGCGCAACTGCCTGGGTGCGATTTTCCGCTTCCAGCTTCATCAAAATGCTTTTGACGTGGCTCTTGACCGTGGAAAGTGCTACCATCAGCCGGCTGGCGATCTCCTGGTTCGTGAGACCGGCGGCCATCAGGCGCAGCACATCCAGCTCGCGCGCACTGAGCAGGCTGGGCTGAGGCTGGAGTGCAGCCGCCCGGCGCTCGAAGTCTTGCAGCAGGCCTGATGCGAAATGGTCCTGCGGCTGCCGGGACAGGTGGGTTTGCAGCAGCGGCAGCAGCTCCGGCTCATCCACAAAAACACGCCGTTGGTTTTGCGGTTCCCCCAGCCGCAGCGCTTCTTCCAGGGCGGTCTGGGCAGGCTGGGGCTGCCCGAGCCAGACCAGTGCCAGTGCCTGGAGAAGGTAATTTTCGATCAAGCTGCTGACTCTCTGGTCGGTGCGCGCATTTTGTTCGAGCTTGGCAAGCTGCCGCAGTGCCCGCTCGGCTTCACGCTGGACCAATCGCACCCGCACCAACACAAATTGCTGTTGCTCTTCGGCGAAAGGCACCGGCCCGTCTTCGTCCAGTTTGCTGGCCTGCGCCCAGGCCTCCACACGGGCAAGCTGTCCCATCGCCAGCCAGATGCGGGCTTTCACGGACAGGATATGGTCGCGTTCTTGTAGGGGACTGGCGTGCAGGAATTCGGTTTCGAGCCGGTCCAATATTTCCAGCGCACCGGCCAGGTCGCCCTGCGTATAGCGCAGGCGCGCCAGGCTGAAATAGCCGCCGATCTGGATATCGGGGCTGCCCCAGTGCTTGCCGATGGACAATCCTTTTTCCAGAGCCGCTTCCGCTTGCTCGAACTGGAGTCGTTCGTTCAGGATTCCCCCCAGACCCACGTACCCCATTCCAATCAGGGGCAGGTTTCCCAGGAATGGGTCGCTTTCCAGCGCGATCACCTGGTGGTGCAGCCGGGCGGCTTGATCAAACTGGCCCAGTTGCTCATATGCCTGGGCCAGGGTGCTGGTTGCCACCAGGCGGATGATCGACTGATCGCTCCGCCGGCTGGCCTGGATGGCCTGCTCGAGCAGGTCAACTGCCTGGAGCGCTTGGCCTGACAAAGCTGCTGCCGTTCCCAGGCTGAGCGCCAGGGCTGCGCGGATCGGGCTGTCTTCGTCTGGGAGGGTTTGCAAAGCCAGCGCAGCCTGTTGCCGGATGGTCGGGATATCCTGGTGGACGGTGGCAACGATGGCGCGGATGGCCGCCAGCTCTCCCTGGGCGGTGGGCAGCCCGGGGCGGTTGTTCAGCTTCTCCAGCAGGGCTTCCATTTCGTCCAGTTGGCCGTTGACGACCCAGGCCCAGGCCTTTGCAAAAATCAGTTCCGGGCGGCGGTCGATGGCTTCGGGGGGCAGTTTATCCAGCCAGTATAACAGCAGGCTGCTCTCGCCGCGCATCACCATGGCTTTGGCAGCCGGTTCGAGCAGATTCGCCGCCCTGTCTGCCTCGCCGGCTTGCAGCGCGTGGGTGACCGCTTCCACCGTGAACCCGTGTTGTTCGAACCAGGCCGAAGCGCGCCCGTGCAGCCGGCTGATCTGTTCCGGATGGTCTCTCTGCAGGCGGGTTTGCAGGACATCTGCCCATAAGGCGTGATAGCGATACCAGCGTCTCTCGGCGTCCAGGGGAATGAGGAACAGGTTGAGACGTTCCAGGGTTTCGAGCATGGCCTGGCTGCCAGTGCTCTGCAGGATTTCATCACACAGGGGAGCCGACAGCCTTTCCAAAGGAGAAGTCTCCAGTAAAAAGGCCTGGATTTCGGTGGGCTGGCGCTGCAACACTTCGCTACTCAAATAATCCAGCACGTGCCGGTGACTGCCGCCAAACGCTCGGATGAAACTGGCCAGTTGTGGATGGTCAGCCTGCGATGCCGGGCTCCCTTTCAGGATGGACTGCAAGGCGATCGCCGCCAGTTGCAGTCCGGCGATCCAGCCTTCGGTGCGCCGCTCCAGGACCGCCACTTCCTCCGGCGACAGCTCCAGGTGCATGGCCGAATTCAGGAACGCCGCCGCCTCGTTTTCCGTAAAGCTCAGCGCCTCCAGGTGCAGCTCAGTCAATTGCCCGGCGGCGCGCCTGCGCGCCAGGTCTAGCTGCGGCTCGCTGCGGCTGGCAATTGCCAGGTAAAGTTGTCGTGGAATTTTATCCAGCAGGGAATTAAGTGCAGCATGGATGCGCTTGTCCTGGATGACGTGATAGTCATCCAGCGCCAGAACCACCGGCGTGTTCTCCTGCGCCAGGGTATTGATCAGGAGCGTCAGCACTTGCTCGATCGGCGCCGGCCGGAGCGGGTCTCCCTGCAAAAGCGCTTTGGCCGCCTGGCCCAGGCCGGGTAGCCGCACCTCCAGCGCCGCAACAACGTAGCTCCAGAACCGCACCGGGTCATTGTCCTGCTCGTCCAGAGCCAGCCAGCAGAAACGCCGCACGGCTGCGTCTGTGCTGCGCGCCCACTCGCCCAGCAGGGTTGTTTTCCCGGAGCCGGTCGGGGCCGTTACCAGCGCCAGGCGCTGCCCGGCCTGCCAGCCTGCCTCCAACTGCGCAACCAGGTGCGGCCGGGGCAATTGCTTCGGGGAGGCGTATGGAAGCGAGAGTTTGGTCTGTACCAGCAAGGCGGCCATTTGGAGTGAATTCTAGCCCCAACCCATCGGGAATGCAACCGGGAACCTGTAGGCTGCGTGATCACTTTCCACAAGAGCAGGATAGTACCGGGTTCGACTTCCACTCCGTCCCACCACTGGTTTGGTTTGGCCGCAGCCCGATCCCGGGTTCAGGCCGCGTACGGGATAAAGTTCAAGTGCCCAAATTCCGTCTTGGCTATTTTCCTGTCATCGATGTCGCGATCTTCTGTAGGTCTCCTAACTGCAAACTCAAGTTGTGCGCTTCCAGCAGATAAGTAACTCCTCCCTGGGTCCACGTGAGATAAGCGTCATCTTCCTGGTCGTCCCATTGTAGGATCCCCAGCTTTGTTTTCGGGTCGCCTTTCCCGTCGTCTCGCCAACCACCGTGCACGTAGATTCCCGGCTGCCCATTGACCGTCACCGGTTGCTCGCGCGATTCCGCCAGCAGTGGTGGGGCGCCGATCGGCCCATCGTTGGCTCGCAGGAACAAGAAACCGCTCGCAGGATCGAAATTCGCGGTACGGCCGTACTCGACAGTCAACTGCTTCCCGCTTCCCTCCCAATTGCGTGGGTCATACCCGGTAGTAATACTTCTATGGACGTAGATCAGGTCATCCGGCAGCCAAGTCGGTAATAGCAGGGGAAAACCAATCTGCTTGCGAACTTCATCGACGCTGAGGGATGGCGGGGTATTGGCAATTACTGTCGCTTCAACCTCCATTACTTGTGTGCTGGTCGAACCGGGTGGTATCCACCAGCGCGATGCCCATGCGCTGAATAATGTCTTCGGCGAACGCCCGGGCTTGGGGTACACAAGCCATCAGTCCGATCAGCAAGCCAATCAGCAGGAATAAGAAAGCAGGTCCGGATGCAAACCCTCTTTTCCACCTGGTCATTGTCTTCGTTCTTCCAACCGATGTCGAGGTCACCCGTGCCTCCACTCGCGGCCGCAGGTCGATCGTACTGCCAGGGGCTTCTTGTTCTGCGATTTCCAGGATGGCCCAGTGGGCATGATTATTTTCTTTCATCTCATCCTCCTTTTACTCAATAACAGGGAATAGCAGGGTTTGCAACCGTTCCCGTGCAATATTCAAGTGCCATTTTACGGTTCCCGGGGCACAGTTCAGTTCGTTGGATATTTCGCGCTCGCTCAGGCCCAGATAATAGCGTAGAATGATCACGGCTCTTTGTCGGGGTGAAAGTTTGTTGATGGCCTGCTTGATCTCATTCCGTAACTCGTTCCGTTGGACAATATCCTCCGGCTCGGTTGTCGTGGCATCCAGCCGCTTGACCAGTTTATGGTATGGTACGTCTGCTTGCGTGTCGAGCGAGATCAACCGCCTTTGTTTGGCAACCGCTTTTAGCGCATCGTTGATTACCATCCGCAGGAGCCACGGGCGATATGGTCGCGAGGGTTCAAGCTGCTCAATTCGCTGATAGCTCCTTAAGAAAGCGTTTTGAACGATATCTTCTGCTGCAGCCCGGTCCTGCGTTATGAGGACGGCTGCTTGAACCGCCTGCACCTGGTACATCTCTATCAGTGTTCGCAAGGCAGCCATGTTGCCTGCTTTCAATTGAGCGATGGCCTCTATCTCATCCATTCAGTCTCTTTCATGAAAACAAGTGGATGCCCAGATTCCCGCGCTGGTGGCCCCCCTCCAGCGCATTCCCATGCCCGGTGGAGTCTGGATGGTCGCCGGTGGGTTCTAGCCCTATGCCGGGTTGTTCAAGGAGCAGATGGTCATGACCTATGACCTTTTGCACCCACCGGGTATAGCAATTGTCCCATCAAGAGGTTCTACACAAGAGACAAACAAAATATCAACAATTTTCTATTGACATCGTATCCCCTCCGTGTATAATATGACTGCTCTTGATTGGCTGCCCCCCTCAGCCAGTCAGGGGCTTTTTTTATACATATCCTTGACAACAACACGAATTATGTTAGAATATACAAGCTTGTATATAATCTAAATTTCATCAGCACAGAATGTCAACTCGATTGGTTATTCTCGGTCTATTGCGCGATCAGCCTCTACACGGCTACGAGATCAAGCAGGTCATCGAAGAGCATATGGGCGATTGGACCTCCATTGCTTTTGGTTCGATCTATTTTGCCTTGGGAAAATTGTCCGCGGAAGGATTGATTGAGATGATCGCAACCGAGAAAACCGGTAACCGTCCCTCCCGCAGCATCTATCAAATTACGGAGGCGGGCAGGGCGGAGTTCTTACGGCTCTTGCGAGAAGTCTGGAGTGAGCCGGAGCGCCAATATTTTGCCATTGACATAGGGCTGGCCTTTATGAATGCACTGCCCCTGGATGAGATCAAGGTCTGTTTACAACGGCGTGTGGCAGAAATGGAAGGAGCACTGCAATATTTGGATTCCCACCAGCAGGAACAAATGCTGCAACCCGACATCCCCCTCAGTGCAGTGGCGATCTTTGAGCATTCACGCGCTCACCTTGCCGCCGAGTTGTCCTGGATGCGCGCCGTGTTGAAAAAAATCGAGCAAGGCGGGCTCGTCTAGTTCTCTTTTTTTTTTGCCAAATTATACAAACTTGTATATTCAAACTTTATTTCAATATATTCCGTTCAAAGGAGAAATTACGATGACCAAACCACGCGTGAAGGAGACCGACCAGGGCATCCAGGGAGAGCTTCTGGTTGAGATATATGACCAGTTCCAAAGGGGCATGCGGGATAAGGGCTGGATCGAGACCAACGCGATCATCAAGAGCGGCATCCAGCATGGTCACGTTCTGGAACTCGGGTCCGGGCCGGGCTATGTGGGCCTGGAATGGCTGAAAAAGACCGGATCGACCCGCCTGACCGGCCTCGATATCAGTCCCGATATGATCAGCCTGGCGGAACGCAATGCCCGGGAATATGGCCTGGCCGCCCGTACAGAATATGTGCTTAGCAATGGCAGCAGGATGCCGTTTGCAGACGATCATTTCGATGCGGTCTTCACCACTGGATCATTGCACGAATGGGAACAGCCTCGCGGCATCTTCGATGAACTGGGTAGGGTGCTCAAGCCGGGCGGCCGTATTTTCGTCTCGGACCTGAAGCGGGATATGTCTGTGTTCGTGCGCTGGTTCTTATGGCTCACCACCTGGCCGAAAGAAATTCGCCCCGGCCTGGCCACCTCCATCAATGCTGCTTATACCGCGCTAGAACTTAGAGAATTGGTCAGGGGAACTGCACTGGCTGGCTGCAAGGTCACAACCGATCCCATCGGACTGACGGTATCCGGCGTGATATGACCTGATTTTCTGTTCTCTACTCTCTTTTCTTTCCTCAATCCTTACTGTGCTTTCCCGTCACCTGTTCGATGGAAATACACCAGAGCCGGGCAAGCTTGAGCATTCGACCATCAAAATCCCATTCCTTCCCGGAATAATGCTGCATGATTATATTCAAGGCAGTGATCTTGTTTTCCGTCCCCGTTATCTCATGTACGGTGCCAAACCCGATGACACTGTAAAAGGAATGGCTCCACTCGCAGGCAAGCTCCTCGTTCCCGATTACCTTGGCATCCTGTTCCATCTCGAAACAGACCCGGGCATTGACTGTCATATAATCGATCTTCATGCCCTTCTTGGCCGTGTGGAAATAGATATTGTCCCCATCGTAACCGAACGAAACGGGAACAACATACGGGCGGTTGTCCTGGCATAGCCCCAGCCTGCACACTTCCGCGCCCGCAATGATTTGGTCGATCGATTCCCGGCTCTTTATTTCCCTGTCCTTGCGTCGCATCTCAACTCCTCTTCTACCATATAAAATCGTTCGGTCAGACCTATAAGACTTATCAGACCTGTTAGACTTGTCAGACCTGTTAGCCTTATCAAACCTGTCACTCTATGGGAGCGTCGGCGTAGGAGTGGCGGTAGGCGGCGTCCCTGTCTGGGATGGGTTGATGGTCGGTGAGGCAGTGATGGATGGAGTGATCAACTCAGGCAGCAATGTCCAGGTGGGCGCTCTTGTCTGGGTTGGTAAGAGTGTGAAGGTCGGTATCGCAGTGCGGGTTTCGGTGGGCGCAGTGACGGGAGTATTCGTGAAGGCCGGTGTGATCGTTGCAGTGTCAGTCGCTGGCGGGACCAGGAAACTGAGATACGGCGGTACCTTTACCCCCGGTATGGAATATCCAAAATACAATAAGGTGACCGCGCTTATGCATGCTATTCCCAGCAAGGTCATGAGAAATAAGAGTATTCTCTGGAACCAATTCAGGCCGGGAGAACGTCCTGTGGGTTGTCCTGTTTTTTTTGCCATTGCCTTTGCTCCCTTCTTCCCTATTCCTCATCCTTCCCTACCCGCAGTATCCGGCCGCGCGGCCGAAAACCCCTTCCGGATGCCAGTTCAATTCCGGCCCCAGTACCATGCGCGGCAGGGTATAGCGTACGTTGAAACCGGCCCCGATCATGACGTCGATCGCCGCCTGGTTGGCCGATGGGATCGCGAAGGAGCTCCTCCCGTGC
This sequence comes from uncultured Chloroflexia bacterium, assembly GCA_963746015.1. Taxonomy (GTDB): domain Bacteria; phylum Chloroflexota; class Anaerolineae; order Anaerolineales; family Villigracilaceae; genus UBA877. The sequence goes on along the minus strand of CAVUZS010000002.1, from coordinate 118,673 downwards.
CGCACCTTGAACCGGAGCAGTGCCAGCCCGGCCTGCGTCTCCCGGGCGATGATGGGACCCTCATCCAACTCCGGCAGGAAGAAGCCTCCAACCGCCTGTCGTGGGCTGGCCTGGTGGACCCAGCCCTTGGCCAGGTGCCGTTCTAGGAACGCCGCCCGCTTCTCGCCGGTAATTTCCTCGTCGAGGGCGCGCATCGCCTCGAAATCCCTGGGCCCTGCCCGGCGGATCTGCCGGATCGGCCTCGGGTGGAACAGCCATCTTGCCAGCGACCGTCCGGTGGTATAGAAGCTGCCCCCATATTGCTCCATGCCATACGATAGTGCCTGGTTAGCCGGTTTGGTTATGTCCGTCACTTTGTGCAGGAACGCATACGTGGAGCGGGTGGTAAAGCCCAGCTTTGTGTAGATCGGCTCCCCCAGCCGGGTGGCGGTCAGGACCTGGCTGGTGCAACCACATGAATGGAAATATTCCACCAGGTGTTCCGTCAAGGCGGTGCCGATGCCCTGGCCGCGGTAATCCGGCTGTACGACGATGTTGCCCAGCCAGCCGGTGGTCCCGTTCAACAGGCCGTTCGCACAGCCAACCACCCGCCCCGCCAGTTCCGCCGCGATCGGGTGGAAATACGGCTGCCCGAAATGCTCGCGGAACCGCAGGGCCAGGTCTTCATTCCAATCGTGCGGGGTAAAATCGTGTAAAAGCGGCAGTTCCTTGGATTGGAGCGGCCGAATTTTTAAACTAGCCAGTGTCATCAATGTTCTCCTCGTTGTTTTATCCTCTTAATATTATACTTCTCGATCCCTCGTGATATACTGAATTGGTATTCATCATAGGCAATTCCATGAACAATCGACGACCATTCCAATATATCTTTCCGTCCCTGCTTATCCCCCTGGTCCTGATCGCATTTATTGCGACCGTTATTTATACCTTTCAAGTCGGATCATGGCCGGCTCCTACCCCCACCCCCTCCGTGAGCCCTACTCCCACTTCCCCGTCATCCACACCGCGGCCTGAACCGCTACCCACCTATCCCGATCAGGCCCACATCACTGACGGCATCATTGTTTTCGGGGTCATCATCGTGGCTATTATTCTCTTTGGCGTCACACATGGCAGGCGCATCCGGAGCTTGCCAAAGCCCCGCAGCAGAACTTTAAGTCCGCCGGTGCCTACGACCCCGGGATGGAGGCCGCTCCGGCTGGCGGATTTAACGGCAGCACCAACGGCGGCCGTGGCGCCTGGCTGAAATCGAAATCGTTCATCAGGTCGCCGAGGATGGGCACATCCTCACGTACGGTGGGACGCGGGTCCGGACGCCCGTCCGTCTTGGGGTCGAGGCGCTGCCCGTTCAGGAACACGTCTTCGATGAACTTCAGGTAGGCGTCGAAGGACAGCGTCTGGTGGTCGATGAAGCCCTTCTTTGCGTAGGGGCTGATCACCAGTCCGGGCACGCGCAGCCCGTAGCCGTTTACGTCCACCACCGGCGGGACCACGTGGTCGTAGAATCCCCCCAATCATCCCAGGCCAGGAAGATCGCCGAGCTGCTCCAGTCCGGGCCCTGCATGACCGCGTTGACTAGGCTCGTAACGTAAGCCTGCCCGGTGCTGATATTTGAAGGCGGGTGCTCGCTGACGGCATTTTCGGGCACTATCCAAGCGACCGCCGGCAGGCTGCCGTCCTTGGCCGCCGCCAGGAATTGATCGACATCCTGGATATTCGCCAATTGGTTATCCTGCTTGACCGTATCGAACCCCGCCAGCGGGTTCCAGATGCTGGTAATGCTCTTGCTCAGCGGCTGGAGCGTGCATAGCATGGCGTCATCTTCGCAGTCCGGCTCGCTGCCCTCGCTCAGGTAATATCTCCATGAGACATTTGCCCTGTGCAGCAGGTAGGTCAGGTCGGTCCAGGCGTAATCGGCCTTCAAAGTACCCGCTGCGCTTACGGTGGCTTTCGGGCCGTTCAGGGCATTCACGCAACTGAACGCATAGCCGGGGATGGAGCATTGCGCCGACCAGGCTGAGACCATGAACAGGTGCGAGGGCAGGCTCCAGGAGGCGTTCGGCTCGAACATGGCATCCTGCAGCACGAAATCCTGCGCGTACGTCCAGTAGTTCGGGAGCTCGCGTGCATCATGCCAGCCCATCACATCCGGCGTCTGGCCAGGGACGCAGCCAGGGGTGGTGGTGTTCTTGCAGGTTTTCTGGGCACCCCGGAAAGCCACGACGAAGCCGTCCATTCTCCCACCGTCTATATCGGTAACGGCCGAGGCGTTGCTGTGTGGGCCGCCTGCGTTAGCAAGGTCAGGGTTGTGGTACGGCCTGATACAGGTCTTGGTATTGGGGTCGGGGAGGCACACGGTCGGCACCCCGTTCTGCATCGGGATGCCGTTCGCCCCCGGGTAGGTGCCGAAGTATTCGTCGAACGAGCGGTTCTCCTGCATGATGATGATAATATGCTCGATCTTGCTGCCCGCCAGCCGGGTCGGCTTGGATCCTGTTGCGCTGGCTGCCGGGGTGCCAGTGCTGGCAGGGTTGTTGGGCGGCGCGTTCGTCGGCGCCCCGCTCGGCTGGCTGCCGGGCGTCGCAGTGGGGGCCAGGCCCGCACACGCCGTCAGCAGGCAGACCAGTACCAATAAAATAGATCTGCACCTTGTCTCCATGGGAAAACCCTCCCGATAAAGTCTTACCCCATTAATATATCAATAAACCGCGTTTTTTTCAACAGGTTTGAAACAATCTTTTCTCCCCCAATACCCGTAAGGTAAGGCACGGAACACCACGGGTTTTTAGCTGAAAACTGCGCGGCTCCGTGCCTTGGTGGTAAAGAAATTCAATCGTCCCGCGGGTTCGCCAGCGCTATTACCCCGGGTTACTGAAATTGTGAAATCCCTGCCTCGATACAATGAGATCGGATAAACCCGTTTGGTGGGGCGCCAGTCCGAAGGACTGATCATGTACTGAGGCAGGACTTAAGTCCGCCGGAGCCTACGACCCCGGTATCGACGTCGGTCCGGGCGGCGGATTGGTCGGCAGGATCAACCCAGGCCGCCGCGCCTGGCTGAAATCGAAATCGTTCATCAGGTTGCCCAAGATGGACACATTCTCACGCACCGTCGGACGCGGGTCCGGGCGCCCGTCCGTCTTGGGGTCGAGGCGCTGCCCGTTCAGGAACACGTCCTCGATGAACTTCAGGTAGGCGTCGAAGGACAGCGTCTGGTGGTCGATGAAGCCCTTCTTTGCGTAGGGGCTGATCACCAGTCCGGGCACGCGCAACCCGTAACCGTTTATGTCCACCACCGGCGGGACCACGTGGTCGTAGAATCCCCCCCAGTCGTCCCAGGCCAGGAAGATCACCGAGCTGCTCCAGTCCGGGCCCTGCATGACCGCGTTGACTAGGCTCGTAACGTAAGCCTGTCCGGCGCTGATCTTCGCGGGCGGGTGCTCGCTGACCGTCTGTTCAGGTACCACCCACGCGACTTCCGGGAGGCTGCCGTCCTTGGCTGCCGCCAGGAATTTGTCGACCGTCTGGATGTTCCCCAGTTGGCCGTCCTGCTTGACGGTATCGAAAGCCGGCAGCGGGTTCCAGATCCCGGGGACTTGTGCGTTCAGGGGCTTGGATGTGCACAGCATGGCATCGTCTTCGCAGTCCGGTTCGCTGCCATCGCTCAAATAATACGCCCACGAAATGTTGTTCTTGTGCAAAAGATACGTCAGGTCGGTCCAGGCGTAATCGTTCTTTGCCGTATTCAGCGCGCTCTTGGCGGTCCTGGGGCCGTCCAGCGCGTTCACGCAACTGGAAGGGTCGCGCGGCACGGAGCATTGCGCCGACCAGGCCGAGACCATGAACAGGTGCGAGGGCAGGCTCCAGGAGGCATTCGGCTCGAACATGGCATCCTGCAGCACGAAGTTCTCTGCATACGTCCAGTAGTTCGGGATCTCACGCGCATCATGCCAGCCCATCACGTCCGGCGTTTGGCCGGCCGTACAGCCGGGCGTATCCGGGTTCTTGCAGGCCTTCTGGGCCTGGCGGAAGGCTGCGATGAAGCCGTCCATTTTCCCTCCGGCAATATCGGTGACCGCCGAGGCGGCTGCGTGCGGCCCGCCGGCATTGACATCATTTGGGTTGTGGTACGGCTTGACACAGGTATTCGTCTTGGGGTCATTCACGCACACTGTTGGCACGCCGTTCTGCATCGGGATGCCGTTCGCCCCCGGGTAAGTGCCAAAGTATTCGTCGAACGAGCGGTTTTCCTGCATGATGATGATAATGTGTTTGATCTTGTCGCTCACGAGGATGGGCGACGTGGAGTTATTCACCGCGCTTCCGGAGTTGGGGATCGTGCCAGGCGTATTGGTGGGCGGCATGTTCGTCGGGGGTGGATTGGTGGAGGGCGCGTTCGTCGGCGCCAGGACCGCTTGGTTGCCGGTCGTCGCGGTGGGGACGGAAAGCGGGCTCAGCGGGCTCGCACACGCCACCAGCAAACTGAGCATTACCAAAAAGATGGATCTGGACTTACCTTTCATAGGAACATCCTTTGTTTTCGCATCCCATAATCAACTATTCTGAAATTATGTATGACATATATCACAATAATTGTCGTAAATGCATCCCCCAAAAATACTACCTCGCCGCCTCTCTTTTTCCCTACCCCCTACCCCCTTCTCCCTTCTCTCTTCATGACAATCCTTTTGAATAAAAATCCAGGCTTTATCCGCGCTTTTGCCAGGGAGAGCACCTTCGCCAGGTTGGCCCGAAAACCTTGCCCCCTTTTCCCTGCTCTCCTCACCGCCAGGTCGATCACGCGTTGCAGTTCTTGCGCGTATTGGGGCTGCCGGTTCTGTAGGATTGCATTCTCTGCTTCCTGCGGGGAGAACCACGTCGGGTCACGATCCGTTTCTGGCGGCTGCTGCACGCCTGTCACCAACATAAGGAACGCCGCCACCTGGTATTCCACACCTTTATTCCCGTTTTCCTGCGCGAAATGGAGAAAAGAGGTTAGCCTTTCTGCCTGGATCTTGCCTGTCACCCCCGCCTCTTCAAAGGCTTCCCGCTGCGCGGCCTGCCAGGGCGTTTCCCCGTTTTCGATGTTGCCTTTGGGAAAGATCCACCCGCCTCCATGCGCCCTGACCAAGAGGAATTCAATGGCATCCCCTTCGGGCCGGTAGCAGATCGCCGCCGCCTTGTCTACCTCATTCTTCCCATTGCTCGATTGCCTTGGTTCTATTATGCTGCCCATGTCCTGGTTGCCGTCCATTTCACGCAATTCTTGACCTTCTTCCTTCTCATTTTTTCCTTCTCATTACTCGCTCGCAACTTCGCCCGGGAGGGGGATACAGTAGTCCGTCTGCTTCACTATTAAACCGTCCACGAGTGTGAAGAACGACGCCACCCGAAAACGGATCTGTGTCCCGGCGTGCAGGTTCCCCACTGCCGCAGCCGCAGTTCCCCGCCACTCCAGCTCCAGGACCACCTGGTCATCCTGGCCCACCAGATTCCGAATGCGCATCTGTCGATCAGGGTACAGGCTCAGGATGTTCCCGGCTGCCTCGCGCAGGCATGCCCGGTCGCCCTGGCGGCCCCTGGATATCCCCGCTATCGGTAACTCGATCCATTCCGCTTTTTCTGCGTAGCACGTGTCGACCCACTCCAGAGTTTTTTGGTTGAAGAGGTCGACACACCGTCGAATTGCCCTCTCATTTTGCAGGACTGTTGGCATGATCCTTTCTCCTCTCTTGATATATGCTGCTTGACTCTACTACAAAACAGTTCGTTTTGCAGGGACTTTCCTCATTCCTCGTTTCTTGTTTTTTGCCCTCCTCTTTCTCCCCCTCATAGTAACCTCCTCTGCCACGAGCGGACGCCGCGTAACCATGCAATTGGGCCGCAAATTGGTTATTCCATAGTACACTCAGTGCACCTCGATCAGATTTGCAAGGAAACCAAGCAACTGCTTATGAACACATCCCCTCAAACCTATCCGAGTATCTTCAATGATGTCATTGGCCCCGTTATGCGCGGGCCTTCCAGTTCGCATTGCGCCGCGGCGGTGCGGATTGGCCGGATGGTGCGGGACCTAATGGACGGGGAGATCACGGATGTATCCATCGAATTTGACCCGCATGGCTCGCTTGCCACCACGCATGCCTCCCAGGGCTCGGATATGGGCCTGTTCGCCGGCCTGCTGGGCTGGGATGCCACCGATGCGCGCCTGCCGGATTCTGCACAAGCGATCCAAGCGGCCGGCATCCACGTCAATATCGAAATTACCCCCATTGCTGCCGTCCATCCCAACACGTACAAAATGAAGGCGGTCAATTCCAGGGAGACCCACACCATCACCGCCATATCCACCGGCGGCGGCATCATTGAAGTGCTCGAGATCGATGGCGCCGCGCTCTCCCTGGCCGGGGACTACTACGAAACCTTGCTCTTTTATGGGTCGGACGGCGATCGCTTGCTGGCGCACCTGAAAGCCAGCTTCCTGGCCGATGAAATATGCCTCCGGCAGGCTCTGGCTTCCCAATTTGTCGAGATCAAGTCCCAGGCATTCCTTGAACAGGCCCTGCTCTCCCAATTGCGCTCCGGGTTTGACCTCCGCTCCATCAAGCAGATCCGCCCGGTTCTGCCGGTCCTCTCCCGCCGCCAAATGCAGGTCCCGTTCCTCACCTGTGCAGACATGCTTGCGTATGACCGTGATAAGCATCTGTCCCTGTCGGAGTTGGCTGTCCATTATGAGTGCGCCAGGGGCGCCCTCCGCGCTGACCAGGTGCTGCAGAACATGGCAGAAATTATCGATATCATGCAGGCCGCCATCAGACTCGGGTCTCTCAGGCACGCATTATGCCGGCTGCATCCTGGGCTGCCAGTCCGGCCAATTCGGGGCGCAGATGGAAAAAGGCGCTTTGATCGATGCGGGCGTGCTGAACCGGGTCATCCTGTACACCACCGCCTTGATGGAATCGAAGAGCGCCATGGGCCTGATCGTGGCGGCCCCGACGGCCGGTTCGTGCGGAGGCTTGCCCGGCGCGTGCATCGGCGTTGCCCGACGCGCTGCATCTTTCGAAGGATGCCATCACCCGGGCCATGCTGGCAGGCGGGATCATCGGTGTCTTCATCGCCGCTCATGCAACTTTTGCTGCCGAAGTCGGCGGCTGCCAGGCCGAATGTGGAGCAGGCTCAGGCATGGCCGCAGCCGCGTTGGTGAACCTTATGGGCGGGGGCTCGACCGTCCAGGCGGTCAATGCGGCCTCCATGGCGCTCCAGAACATCCTTGGCATGGTCTGCGACCCGGTCGCCAACCGGGTCGAGGTGCCCTGCCTCGGCAGGAACGTCCTGGCTGCCAGCAATGCCCTGGCATGCGCAAACATGGCCCTGGCCGGCTATGACCCGGTCATCCCTCTCGATGAAGTCATCCAGGCCATGGACGAGGTCGGCAAAATGCTCCCCTCCGCCTTGCGCTGCACCGCCCTGGGCGGCCTTTCAGTCACAAAGACCTCGAAGGAGATCGAAAAACGATTAGGCAACTGAATCACATCACGCATCGGAGATGGTTATGGATATAGTTTATGTGGATGATCTCGACCGGATCGATTTTGCCAAAGTGACCGCAATGCTCACAACCGCCTATTGGTGCCCCGGCATCACGCAAAGTGAAGTGGCCTGGAGCGCCCGGAACTCGACCCTGGTGGTCGGGGCCTGTTCGGAGGATGAGTTGGTGGGCTACCTGCGTGTCATCTCCGACCGGGCCAGGTTTGCTTACATCCTGGATGTCATCGTCGATCCCGGGGTTCGGAAGCAGGGCATCGGCCAGGGCATGCTGCGCTACGCCCTGGGACATGAAAAGCTGAAGCTCGTCTATCAATGGATCTTGCGGACAAGTACTGCGCAGGGAGTCTACGCAAAAGTTGGCTTCAAGACCATCCCGCATCCGGAGCATTGGATGATCCTCCAGGAAGATCGACCTGACCGAACTTCTTTTTCCCTCGAGGCCTTTCCCGCTGCGCGGGACCTATGTGTATGACAGTCGCGCTGGCCTTTAGGTCTGGCTAGCGCTCGAAGAAGTAGCCGGTCGAATTGGCGTAGAAGCCGCTGGTCGGTGCCGCGGCATACTTGCCGTTACTTGATCAGATAACTGAAAACGACCCGGGTATAGTAGGTATTCGTATTGTCTGGCAGATAGCCGTTGATCTGCGCGCGGTGGGTCGTCACGTCGCCAATCACACTGGCGCAGTTGAATGCGGCCCCAGACGTCAGTGTGGCATTCCCGTTCAGGTCGTAACTGGTAACCAAGGCAGAAGCGACCGGTAAAGTCAGACCGGCGGTAAAATACCCGGCCGCGCTGGCCTTTATGATCACTGCACCGTCTACCCAAACCTGATTCCCGCCCCGCATGTACTGGAAGTCTTGGCAAAGAGTGAACGTGTTGACGTTGGAATCTTTATACAAACTGGGCGTATAGGTCCCGCCGGCGACAACCGGTGCGCCCGAAACCCCGCTCCAGGGGACCGCTTCGGCAGCATCGACCACGCCGTCGTTGTCGGTGTCGTAAGTGCTCTTGAGCATATCCCCGATCGTGGGTTTGCCGCTGACCCCGCTCCAGGGGACCGCATCGGCTGCATCGACCACACCGTCGTTGTCGGTGTCGTAAGTGCTCTTGAGCATGTCCCCGCTGCCGCTGCCCAACTCCATGTCGTCGACGAAATCGGCGAAGGCCTGCAGGTTGTTGACCCCGGCATTGAGGTTCTTGTTGAAGTTGGCCGTCACCAGGGGTGTGTAGGCGGCCACCCGCTCGATCGTGGATGGCAGGGGCCCCCCGGCCGTGTTGCTGAGCCACTCGGTCTGCTGGATCAGCATTCTCCACGGCATGGACTTCTGTTTCAGGTCCAGGATCTCGGTCACCTGCGCGCAGGTGAAATCATACAGGTTCCCGGACGGCAAAGTCACCCGGATGTAGTCCGAGGACTGGTACTTGAGATGCACCGGGAACGGATCGAACTTGGGCTGGGCCAATTGGAAATAGGCGGAAGGTTCCACGGCCTCGGACGGCAGGAAGCCCAGGTTGTGGATCACATCCAGGTCGGCCGCACAGTTGAGCGACTTGTAGACCAGGGCGTGCTCGCCGGTGCCGGCCAGCGTGGCGCCATTCCCGAGGGTGATGAAGCTGCGGATCGACATCTCGGCACCCAGGGCCTGGACCAGCGCCCAGGTGACGCCGTAATCGACCGAGCGGTAGACCTTGCAACCCGGGCCGGTGCCTGCGATCACCACGCCGCTGCCGAGGGTATTGAGCGTGTAGATGGTCTGCTCGGGACTGTCGTACTGCACCGTCCAGGTCTGGCCATAGTCGGAAGACTTGAAGAGCTTGCCGGAAGGATTTGTCCCGGCAATGACCTGGCCGTTCGGCAGGGCCGCCAAGGATGTCACCTGCACTTCGGTGGCGAGCTGCTGCACCAGGCTCCAGGAAGCCCCGTGATCCGTGGAGCGGTAGACACGCGCCGTTCGGCCCGGTGCCGGCCAGGCAAATTCCGCCGCCCAGGTTTATGATGGCGAAGATCTGTGTTTCCGCCCCGAGCGCCTGGACGAGCGACCAGGTCAGGCCATGATCCACCGACTTGTAGACCTGGCAGCCCGCCCCGGCGGCTGAGGTATGCCCGGCGAGCACCACTCCATTGCCCAGGTCGGTCAGGCAGGCGGTGGTGTCGTACCCCAATAATTGCACTTCCGTCCAGGTCAGGCCGTAATCGGTCGAACGCTGGATGAAGCCGCCATAGCCGCCGGAGGCCAGTACGATCCCGTTCCCCAGGCTGAGCAGTGAATAGACCCCCGAGTGCCCGGTGTCATAGCCGGCATCCCAGGTGAGGCCGTAATCCAGCGACCTATAGATATAGCCGTGGTTGTTCAGGAACCCACCTGCCAGGACGGTGCCGGCGCCCAGGTCGAGCAGGCTCAGGATGGCCTGGATGGCCGCGTCCGGTTGCGCGGCATAGGCGAAGCTGGGCGCGGTCTGGTGGATGGTCTCGATCTCGTCCCGCCAGAGATACTGGCGACGCTGGTCGACGTTGTAATCCACGGCGAAGTGGTAGCCCTGGACGGTGTACTGCGGGCTGGCGGCGTGTGTGAAGGCGGTGTAGAACAGGATCTCGTCGTCCCCGTTGTCGCAGGCGAAGATGAAATACTTCTGGCGCAGTTGGGGAAGAACTGCTGGGCGTTGTTGAGCGTGAGCGTCTTGCCGGTCGGCAGGAACTGCCAGTCCAGCCAGGCGGCGTCCGGATCCAGGAAGACGGCCGTCTTGCCGAAGGTGGCGCAAAAAATGCTGATGACACTTTCGTAGTTCTGGTCACCCTGGGCGGAATAGTGCGAGCGCGGGATCAGGTGGCACTGGAAGGTCTGGAAGTTGCCGTCCCAGGTGGAGTTGACGATCGTGAAGTTGGAAGTGGAGAGACTGTAGTGCAGTCCGGCTATGGTGACGCCGCGTGGTCAGCACCACCGAGGTGCGGTAGAAGGGCACGTCCAGGAAGGCCGGCATCTGCACGGTCAGTGTCAGCTCCAGGTCGCCCAACTCGTAGCCGACCGGCGCGGCCGAGAGCAGCAGGCGGGAGTCCAGGTTATCCTGGATGGTGGCCAGGAAGTACGGGTCGTAGTTCTGGCTATCCATCGCCGCGAGTAAAGTCGCATCAAGAGTCCGCATATTTCTCCACGAAGAACAGGTCTGACAAGTCGAACAAGTCTTACAGGTCTGACAAATGGCTGATAGCTGATAGCTGACAGCTGATAGCTAAAAGTTGTGCCATTCGTCCTGCCAGGTGCGGGTGGCATAGGGCTTGTCGGGGACTTTGGCAAAACCCTGCTGGGCGGCCAGGGCCAGGCCGGCCTGGAAGGCGGTCTTGTACAACTCGGCGATGGCCTGCCACGGATCCGGGACGTTCGGGTTGAGGTTGATCTGCTCGATCCGGCTGGCGGCCCGGATGACACAGCAGTAATAACAGGCTCCATCCAGCAGGACCGCGTCGAACAGGGCCGGCAAGGTGCTGTCGAGCGAACTGTCCAGCCCGCTGACCGTGTAGGGAATGGTGTAGCGGAAGATCAACGTGCCCGATCCGAGCGGCGTCTGCAGCCGGATGAACCAGCGACTATCTTCGACATGCGGCAAGAAGACCTGCGGGACGTGGTCTTCGGCGAGTGCGTCCGTGCCTTCCAGGAGTACATCCACCACCTGCAGGCAGGCCGGGTCTTCGATCTCGTACTCGTACTGCCCGGCCACGACCGCCCGGGTCTCGGCGGCATGCACCGGTGCGGCGGCGTTGAAGTCCTTCAGGGCCTGGCGTACGGCGGCGGTACAGGTCGGTGTGGTGAAGCGCGTGCCGTCGTCGATGAACATGGTCTGGACCTGGCTGATCAGTTGGGTGAGGGTTTGGGTCATGGGAAGTCCTTAAAAGTCGGATAGGTCGAACAGGTCTGACAGGTCTGACAGGTCGAATGCACTGGGAGAGGATTATCTCTTTTCGTCGTTCATCAGGACGGACCCGACCACGAACAGGACCGCACCAAGCACGATCACCAGGACGACCGAGAAGATACACAGATCACCGCTCATGGAACCTCCAAAGTCAATCACTACCCGGCAGCGGGCCATTCCAGACGGCCAAACAAATGTTCGGCGCGGCCTTGCCGGCGATGGCGGCCGGGAAACCGTAGTACTTGCCGGGGGCACTGGCGGTGTACTGCCAGGCATCCCAGGCCATGGGCGCCCAGGGAGCCGGGACATACGGAGCGAGTGGCGCCCAGTTGGCGACGACCAGTCCGTACTGGGTCAGCCAGGGTTCCTGGATGACAGAGTTGAACAGGTAATTCTGCACGAAGCTGAGGTTGGTGTAGATGCGCGGCTTGGCCTTCAGTTCGGCTTCGACGGCATCCAGCCAGGCCTTGATGTACTGGCCGACACCTGCGAAAGCATAGATGCCGGCAGCCGGGGCGTCTTCGATGTCGATCATCGGGCCGAGTTCGCCCACGCCATATTTACTAACCAACTCGAGGAACTTCCCGGCCTGGTCGACCGGCGGGCAGACCTTGAAGCGCGGATCAAACCAGGCATAGCTCATGCGTTTGACCGCAGCCCGGATCATCTTCCCGCAGTTCCAGCCGAACATGCTGTCTTCCCGGATCTGCGGTTTCCCCAAGACCCACGCGCCGGTGGTGGTGGCGCGTACGATCCCGAAGTCGCAGCCGTGGGCTTTGGCGAGGTTCCAATCCGTATTGGGATTGGTGTCGTTCTCGGAGGCATCCCCAATGCCGATGGGATTTTTCATGATGTTCCTTTCTTTAACCACGAAGAACACGAAGGACACAAAGGAAAGACAAGAAAATAATTGACGGGGGCGGCAAGGAGGAGGAGAAAGTGAGGACCTTACCGCCTCCGTAGACTGTCCGCATGGTCTTGGGCGAGAGCAAGCGGACTAATCCAAATGGGGAAGAGGGCGGGTCACCGACCCGCCCTTACGGATTGATCTTCGGGAAACGGCTGTTGGCGAAATCGTAGAAGCCACTCGCCACCAGGCCGAGGGCCAGGCCGAAGACGATCACCGTGAACCAACCGGCGAAGCCGGCCGGGAAGCCGGAGAGCGAGATCTGGTAGGCGATGCCGAAGAGCAGCCCGAGCAGGGCCGAGATGGCGGTCAGGGTCTTGCCGGCTGCGCCGAAGGACTTGACGAACTCGACCAGGCCGAAGATGATCACCAGCAGCGGGATGCCGCCGACGAGCAGGGAAGTGAGGTCTGTCATGGCTAGATCCTTTCGGTGAAGTTGGCGACGGCGCCCAGCAGGTCGATGGTGCTGGTGGCAGCCGCGACGAAGGCGAGTTTGAGCAGGTAATACTCGTCATTGTCGATCCAGGCCGGCGTGGTGAGCGTGACGGTCAGCTTGTGCTGATCGGCACTGGCGGCGGTGGTGGCGGCAACCAGGTCCTGCGTGATGGTTGGTGCGGACACCACGGCGACGGCCGTATCGGCTCCACGTGCGACCTTATTCAACGTGGCGGTGACGCTGGTGCAGGCGAGGATCAGGATCTCGTAATCGACCTCGATGCTCTTGAGGTAGGAGCCTTTCAGGCCGACCGAGTTGGATGGGATCATGATCGGGATATTGACCGTGGCGGTCTCGGCGGCCGCGGCCTTGTGCATGGCGATGGTGCCGGCGACTGCGCCGGCGGCCTGGGTCCACGTGCCGGTGACGATGTGGAAGGCAGTCGGCGGGATGTACTGGCTCATGGCGGTGTCGTGGACATAGCCGCCGAGCTGGCCATTCTTGACCCAGGCATTCACCAGGCCCTGGTAGGCATTGGCGAGCAGGGCGAAGAACGAAACGATGAACAGGTTGAACTTTGTACGCATGGCTTGGTCTCCTTATTGCGTTTGGTGGTGGGGCGGGTCAACGACCCGCCCCTACGGTTATTTCTTCCCCTGAGGAACGGGGACTTTACCAACCCCTTTGGGGTTGGTCTTGGGTTTCGCCGGTTTTTTCGGCGCTGCCGCTGGCGGCAGTTCTTTGAACAGGATCTCGTTGACTTCCTGGATGCTGGCTTTGACCTTGCGGCCATCCGCGAGAACGACCGAGACGATATCCCCGGTCTGCGCCCAAGAGATGGGTGGGGTGGTGGGCTGCCCGAGATGGGCGGGTGTGTGGGAGGCGAGGATCTCGGCCATGGTCTGAACCACAGATTTATCGGATTTCTCTGATTTCACAGATAGACCTTTCTAACCACCAAGGCACGAAGGAACTGATAGCTGATAGCTGACCTGATGGCTGATAGCTGATGGCTGATGGCTGATGGTTATCTCTTAGCCGGCCACATTATTCTTCGACAGGGCACGCCAGTTGGCGATGCCGACGGTCAGGAACTGGCGTACCTTCAGGCGGCTCTCGTCGTTGGAGAACATGGCCGGATCGGACTCGTTCCCGGCCAGGACGACCTGCGGCATGACGCCGAAGATCTCACCCAGCATGATGCCCGGCAGGACGGCCGGATCAGCGACGGCGGCCCAATCCGTGGCATCCGTCCAATCCGGAACCACGACCGGCTCGACCTGGCCGTAGGACAGGTTCGGCCCGCTGGCAGTCCAGTTCTTCAGGAACAGGTCATCGGATGCGCCCTTCAGGTCCATCGGCACCAGGCAATAACGCGGGCTTGACAGCCTGATTCTTGCCCGTCCCATACTGGCCGGTGGCATTCATGACGTGCATGGGCTGCTTGTACATGGCGGCCTCGACCGCCCGCCAGGCGACCAGGTCGGTGCCCAGGGCGGTGGTGAGCAGGTTCTTGTGCCCACCCTTGGTGGTCTGGGCGGTGGCATTGAACAGTGCGCCCGTATCCGACAGGGTCGGCCCGACTGCCGAATTGGCCGTGAAGATGGCCGCCACCTGGGCGGAGATGTTGCGGATGCCGCCCATGGCGAGCTCGTCCGGCAGGCGCTTGAAGGCGCGCACGTCATCGCGCAGGATGGCTTCGAGCGTCAACCCGATGTAGCCGCCGTACTTGGTCCAGTCGGAGGTCTCGCCGTTATCGCCGATCGGCAGTTCGGTGTACTCGCCCTTCTCGGCCACCGTGGGCAGGCTGCCGATCGTGCCGGTGATGAGCCAGTCGATCTGCTGGAGCGTCTCGAAATGCTCGACCGCGACGATCTTCTGCCACCAGTCGTAGCCGGCCGCCCCGTACTTGGCCCAGGCGTTCTCCAGGCGCTTGTTGAGGGCATTCTTGACGATGACCGGGAAGGTGCTGGTGTCACCCAGGGAGAACTCGGGGAACGAACCGCCCACGAAATCCCGGTCACCCGTGAGCAGGAGATAGGCTTCCCGGATGCCGGACAGGCGGGCGACCTTCTTGTCCTTGTCGGCCGGTAACCGTTCCACCCCCAACAGGTCTTCGACCGCCAGCGTGAGCTGGTCGGAGCCGCTCCACATGCCGGAGACCCGGCTGGGACCGTGCACGGTCTGCCCGGCGGTCAGGGCAGCCACCTCATCACGGGCTTCGCTGATGGCAGCGGTCAGATCGGCGGCCTTGAAGGCCTGGCCTTCGAAGGTCTTGCGGATACGGCTCTGCACCACTTCCGGCAGGCGGGAAGCGGACAGGCCGCTCTCCAACAGGTGGGCGCACTGGGCGATCAAGACCTGGTTGGAGGCTTCGAGCTGTGCATCCAGGGCCACCTGGCGCTGGGTCTCCCCCAGCAGTTCGGCGGCGGCCTGGCGGTTGGCTTCCAACTGCGTCAGGGCTGGATCGGCGATGATCTCATCGGTCGAGAGTACTTCGCTCTCTTCGACTTCGAGAAGCACGCCATTTCGTTTGACATGTTTCTTCATTTGGGCTCCTTTCGAGCTATGCCGCTGCGCGGCACTTAGAGAATAGGACGCGCCTGGCGCGTTGGTCAAAGGCAGTGGTGGCCGGAGGCCGCCCTGTCTGATCACGGCGGGCGAAGTCCCGCCGATGATTTCAGGGGAATCTTCTCCACGAATAACACGAAGAGGCACTAAGGAGGGAAAAGACACTAAATTATTTTCTTCGTGTTTATTTGTGTTCTTAGTGGAGAATTCTGCCTGGTATTGCAAGAGTGCCTCGATGCCGGTGCCCGGGACGGCGGCGGCGTTGACGGCGCTGGTCTCCTTGCCGCGCGGCTCGGTGAAGATGAGTTCGCACAGCTTGCCGGCATAGTCCCGGCCGGGCACGTGGCTGCACGCGTAGATCGACGTGTTGCAAATGGAGCAGAGCACGTCCTTGTAGAACCAACCGATCGAGAAACGGTCGATCTTGCCTTCGACCAGGTCCGTCATTCCCCTTCGGGTGGTGAGGCGGATGGTCTGGCGGAAATCGTTCCCGTCCAGGGCCGACTCCAGGATGGTGCCGTCGTGTGCATCGATGTCGTAGGTGTCGTGGTTGCGCAGGTAGGGCTGGTCTTCAAATGACGAAGCGAATCCGCTCAACGAAGCCGGCGGGAAGGCGTAGTGATTTGTGTTGGGGGCGGTATTGAAGACCCTGGCGACGAAATCTATGTGGTCGAGCTCACCGCTTTCGATGCGGGGCAGGATCTCGGCGCGTGGCGGCAGGGAAAGTCGGTCGATGACCGGGAGGGAAAAGAGGATGGGGGGGAATTTATTTTTCATAACAGGTCTCCTTGAGAAAAGATTCAACACGAAGGACACGAAGAACGCGAAGGAAAGAGCATGAAGGCAAGAAAAAAGCAGGGCACGGGAAGGCTTAAACAAAAACACGGGAAGGTGTTGGCCTTCCCGTGCCTTGCAATCATTTTAGAACAATTGTTCTGAGTTGTCAAGAGGGAAATGGAAATTGGGTGCCCTCTTAAGGCGGGTTCCCCGAAAAGGCTGATCCGGAGCCCAAATTCTGCGTTCAAATCCGGCGTTCAAGTCCGGCATCCAAATTCGGCATTCAAATCCGGCGTCCAAATCCGGAGTCCGAAATCTCCGGATTTCGGACTCTTTACACCGATGCGCTTCACCGTCCGGGGACGTTGGACTCCGCTGCCCCGGGATGATGCTGCACCCTGAGATGGAAATCCCAAGGCTATCGCATTTCGACATTTCGGCGCGGCGAAAGCCGCTTCTCAGTACTTGAAAGCCCTGCGGGCTGGCAATGGTAGCCCCGCAGGGGCTTCCATGAACTGCCTGCACCGTGCCGCAGGCACAGGTGAGCCGGGGCTTCAGCCCCTGGCGAAATGGCCAAAACCGGCACCAACTATTCCAAATGTGATTGCCCTGAGATTGGAATCCTGTTGCGCGCCCAAGGAAAAATCGCTATACTATATGTGGTTAATAGTGGCAATAGTGTGGCAACTGCCTCAAGTTCATGAAACCCGTCTCGACGGGCTGGCACTCTTGGTTTAGTCGTCTTTAGACGGCTTTGTAACCTCAGCCGGGGGATTGACGTGTACCCCGATAGGGGTATCCCCCGGCGACTTGAAGGGTTTTATTCGCAAACTCCAATATGGATATAATAAGAGCATGGCTAAGAAAATAAGAAGTTCATCAAGAAGTATTCAACCTGTTGTCAAGATCATCCGATCAAGTGATCCAAAAAGTGATTTTAAGTATTGGCAGTCTCAATCTTTCGATGATCGACTTTCTACCCTGGAAGAAATTCGGGCCGAGTATCATCGCTGGAGGGGTAATGCTCAATCAAGACTTCAAAGAGTTTATTCAATTACTAAACGATAATCAGGTTCGTTACTTGATTGTAGGGGGATATGCGGTCGCGTTACATGGGTATCCACGCTATACCAAAGATATTGACATTTGGGTTGAGTTGGCACGGGAAAATGCAGCTCGCATTGTAAAAGCGCTGGACCAGTTCGGCTTCGCCTCATTAGGGCTGAAAGAAAATGATTTCCTGGTAGAAGACCAAATTATTCAATTGGGTTATGCACCAAACCGAATTGACATCCTCACCACCTTGCCAGGCGTCACGTTCGAAGGATGCTACGACAAGCGATTATTGGTGGAAATTGATGGGGTAAAGGCTAGCTTCATTGACCTGGACAACCTTCGGAAGAATAAGAAAGCCACAGGTAGGTTACAGGATCTGGCGGATCTTGAGAAGTTGGAATAAGTTTCGGCGTGGCTAAAGCCGCTTCTCAGTACTTGAAAGCCCTGCCGGCTGGCAGCCTGGCTTTAGCCGTCTTCAGACGGCTTTGTAACCTCAGCCGGGGGATTTAATCCCCCGGCGGCAAAATAGATTTACCGGTTCAATATCGGATGGTAAATGTACAAGCAATTGATTCGTGCTTGCAGAATAGAAATACGATGAACCCACCAGGTTAAGGTAATTGCGCTTAGATCAAGCATCTGTATAGAATCTGGATAAGAAGCGGAATCATTCTGTTATACGAAATATTTGCAGTATATCCACCCGTTGGGCGGTTACTTGGCAAAATTGTTTCATCCGTTGCTGCATAAATGCAGTGATTGATGTCCCGCAACCTTAGTGTAAATGATTGAAGGAGGATATTTTGAAACGGAAAAATCTCACAACGGCTTCTTTTCCCATGGGTCCGGAAGGTCGGATGGTAAAACGGTCCGAAGATTTTGCTTTGCTATCATTCGATAATGGTGTTCTTTACAACAACGTTTTCTCTAAAGGCGATATTCAAAATGCCTTTCAACAAGTTTTTCTGGATGGAAATCAGTTTGGGTGGGAATGGGACTGGCCGGAAAACACTGGCCCATTGGTTAAAACCTATCCTGAGGTTATTTTGGGACGGTCTCCTTGGAGTAAAGCGGAATATGGCAGCCAGCTTCCTTGTGCCCTGGAAAAAGTCCGATATGTTTTGGATTTTGATTTTACAACTGAGGCAGAGGGATCTTGGTGTGAAAGTTTTGATTTCTGGATTACCAATAAAACCAATCCCGAAGTGAAAGATATTATCTGTAACCTATGTATCTGGACAAGGAGACATCAATTAGAAGGAGCTTACCGCGGGAGCCATGAAACCTTGAAGATTGGCGGGAGGACCTTGGTGCAATAGTTTCAAAAGGAAAAACACATTGACACAATTCAATCAATTGAGCAAACGTGAATGGGAAGTTGCAAAACTTCTTCTGCAAGGCAAAAGCAATAAGTTAATTGCCCTATCGCTAGGTATTTCTAATAGCACGGTTGAATTTCATTTGAAAAACATTTATGCCAAGTTTCAAGTAAATTCCAGAATAGAATTGGTTTTGAAGCTAGGGAACTCCACAGGCAAAGTTGAAATCGAGAAACTGGGGTATTCCATAGTTGATGGAATGGAGGAAAGCACCGAAAATAGAAATGGGCTTAATTCACCGATGAATTGGGCTACATCTTTCAGAGATACCGTCTCTATAATCGGCAAGGAGTTAATAATGAAAATCCTAATGAAAAATCCGAGTGCATTTCTTCCAATAGCAATGTCTTTTGCTGCTCTCGCAACAGTGCTTGTTTACGTTGCCATGTTCGGGGTCGCCCGGCAAGCTGATGAAGGAACAGCTGCCCATATCTGGCAAATCCTCATGGCTGCACAAATACCGATTATCATGGTTTTCATTATCAAGTGGCTACCGCGAAAGCCAATACAGGCTCTGGCTGTTCTGGCGTTACAAGGTGGTGCCGCGCTCGCGGCACTTGCCCCTGTATTCTTTCTTAAGTTTTAGACACAATCAGTACTTGAAAGCCACTTCGACAGGCTCAGTGCAATGCCTGCGGGCTGGCAATTTTAGCCCCACAGGGGCTTCCATGAACTGCCTGCACTGCCTGCGCCAGCCCTGCACAGACCGCAGGACGGTGTACCGCAGGTACAGGCGTGCCGCAGGTACAGGTGAGCCGGGGCTTCTTCCCCTGGCGAAATGGCCAAAACCGGCACCAACTATTCCAAATGCGATTGCCCTGAGATGGAAATCCTGTTGCGCGCGCAGGGAAAAATTGCTATACTGGCGCTGAATAATAAATAGAGGGTTAACTCGTTTGAAATTTAAGGAAATAAAATGATAACAAACACTGAAAACAAATTAAGTCTGAAATTCATGTTACTGTTCATTCCGGTAGCATATTCTTCATATCTTTTCCATGAATTTGGACATTGGATTGTTGGAGAGGTTTTGGGAAACAATATGGCCTACAGCTTAAATAATGTATGGCCCAGAAGCGGACACTATATTGATGCAAGTCATGATCTATATGTTACTATTGGTGGGCCTGCATTTACGATACTTTTATCACTGTTGTTTTTGCTGATTATCGAAAGATATAAAACTATATACGCCTACCCTGTTGTACTCTTTCAATTTGTTCTTCGATTTTTATCTCTTGTGGTAGGTGGATTTGCGAAACAGGATGAAGCGAGAATATCGGCGATTCTCGGACTTGGAACATATACTGTGGCAATAATCGTACTTTTGATATTATTCCTGATAGTAATGAGAGCAAGCTATTTACTAAGGGTCGATTTGAAGAAAAATAGTTATCTATTTACAGTGAGTGTCTTATGCGATCTCCTAGTCATTGGTTCAAGTAAGCTGATATCATAACGGGACAGTGGGCGAATTTCATCTAAATCAAATTGAGGTCAAGTGCCACTGGGGTAATTTTCTATCCTTGCTGATAAAACCTATGTTATTTTCTTGCATACTTCTACATCCTCAGAGTCTGGAAGATATTCGGTGATTAGCCGCTACAGGCCGCCCAACACGGCGGACAGCGGCTCCGCTGCCCCGGAATGAAGCTGCACCCTGAGATGGAAATCCCAAGGCTATCGCATTTCGACATTTCGGCGCGGCGAAAGCCGCTTCTCAGTACCTGAAAGCCCTACGGGCTGGCAAGGTAGCCCCGCAGGGGCTTCCATGAGCTGCCTGCACTGTGCAGCAGGCACAGGTGAGCCGGGGCTTCAGCCCCTGGCGAAACGCAAATTCGATTGCCCTAATTGGACGAGTACATCCTGCATGGCAATTGCATCTAATTTACGCTCAAACCACATTTGAATCCAGCTCTTTTGTGCAGAGGCCTTCAAGTGCAGCCTATCATATACCAACTATCTTTCCCTCACCCCGATTATCAAACCATTTTGTCAAGACGACTTGCCCCTCTCCCGTTGGGAGAGGGCAGGGTGAGGGTTTTTTGCTGCGGCATCATCAATTTTGGCAACAAAACAATCCTACTACTGATTAGATGCTATTGCCCTGGTACATCCTGTTGCGCGCGCATGGAAAAATCGCTATACTATATGTGGGTAATAATGGCGATAGTATGGCAACTGCATCAAGTTTATGGAACCCGCCTCAACGGGCCGCACTCTTGGTTTAGCCGTCTTATGAAATTTAATAAATAAACCCGTAACACTCGTTTCTGCTCCTGGCATGGCTCGTCGGGGATAAATCCCCTTCTCAGCACGTGAAAACCTCTGCGGGGTTCTCATGGGCCCAGTCCGAAGGACTTTCATGTACTGAGGAGCGGTTTTAACCGCACCGGGACCGAGGGGCAGAAACAGCCATTTGAAAGTTACTACATTATTTATTAAAACTCATTAGACGGCTTTGTAACCTAGCCGGGGGATTAACGTATACCCCGATAGGGGCATCCCCCGGCGACAGAATTGATTTACCGGTCCAATATCGGATGGTAAATATACAAACAATTAATTCGTGCTTGCAGAAAAGAAATACAATGAACCCACCAGGTTAAGATAACTATGGTTATCAATAACAAACCGAAGAAGAATATTTTAATCTAATGCCGTATAAAATCCAAAATGATTAGGGCTTTAGACGGACTGTTATCATCTATTATGCGATCCGCTTAAAGAAGTCGTTGGGCATCTCATCAACAATATAAGGTGAATGTCAACAGTTGGACCAAGGTGATCAAATGGGTTACATAATTCGGATTTGCAAACCCTCCGATATTACCAATTTCAGTATGTATCGTAAATCATCCTTATTGTCCATGGGTGAACCCGATCAAGTGATGAAGCAAATATCGGAAACACTTACCAAAGGGAAAGTTGATTGGAACATACCGAAGGTTGTGACATATAGCCATCCCATATGGGCCCGCTATCATGTGAACGACATTACTTTGGAACTAGATGATAATGAACAAAAACATGTTCTTGTGATTGAGATTGAGATCATTGGCACACCGATTAATCCATATGAAGAGGCAATCCTTCTCTGCAAAAAGTATGGCTGGGTCCCCGTTGAAAATAGAACAGGTAAGATAATTGATTTGGAAAACCCTGAAACTAGAGATTGGAAAGCTATTAAAGAGTATTGGACCCGCGTTCGAAATGGAAGTGAGAAGCCTGAACTCTAACTAGACTTGTCAAGGACAGGTAAGATGAAAAAACAAACGCAAACGGGTACGATGATATAATTCAAACCGTGAAATGTATTTCAATAGGAATTGAACCTTTAACCGCTAGAATTCGAGGTTCAATTCCCCGGCGAGGGGCCGTAATCTTTAAGCCACGCTGTGCACCGGATAAATGGTGCACAGTTCTTTTTTCCCTGCCTTTGACCTAAGCTATACATTCACCCCCGATGCCCCTCGTCCCATCCAGGCCACGCCGTTCATCCGCGTTTATCCCGCGGATAACAAGAGCTCTACTCCTTCCTCCCCACTTCCTTCCTCACCATCTTTGGCGCCTTCGCATCTCCCCTGAACGTCTCCCCGGCCATGCGGTAGACCAGGCGCAGCAGCTCCGCCTCGTCGATGCCCTGGCGGTCGAACAAGTCGGCCAGGGCCGGATAGGCCTGCGCGACTGCCTGCGCCAGGGCGGCGTTATCCTGCTCGGTGATCGCCGGCCCGACCACCTCCACGCTATCGGGGTTCAGGTGCTCCCCGGGCGCGTACATGCGGCGGATCCGCACCGCGATCCGGACCGCCCGGGTCAACATGCGTATGAAAGAGGCCTGCGCCTGCTCCATCCCGCGGAACGTCGGCGCCCCGGCCGCTTCCGCCGTGGTGCGGGTGCTGCTCTCCGGCTCGGCCAGGTAGTGCAGCGGCAGGCCCGCCCCCAGCGCGATCACCTTCTTGATCGACAGCTCGTCCTCGGCTGCTTCCTGGCTGGCCAGCTTGGGGGCCAGCACGCTCCACTCCTCCTTGGTGTCCGTCACCAGCACGGAGCCGGACGGCGGCGGGTTGGAGTTCAGTTCGTTCTGCCGGGCGGCTTTCGCGGCCGCATCGGCAAAATCCCCTTTCACCATGAAGATGAACGCCTGGCGGAACTTGTTCAGCCGCGCCCGGTCTTCCAGCCACGTCGCATAGCGCCCCACCCAGGGCAGCAGCGGGGCCAGGTCCGGCTCGCCGAACTTGCATCCCACCGGCCGGTTCACCGCGTAGTGCAGGACGAACTGGGCCTGGCTCAGGCTGCCGTCGAAGGCGGGGTACGGCGGCAGGTTCATGTCCTGCGGGAGGTAGCAGGTCTCCTGCCGCACGTCGTTCTCGCTGGTCTGGATGTCCTGGATGCTGTCGGAGGGCAGCGCCCGTACGTACGACATGCCGGAGACCGGGTCGACGCTGAACAGCAGGAACAGGTCGCCGGTGCGCGTGAGCTCGTCCATCCACTCCGGTATCTGCTCGTCCAGCCGGTTCTGCTCGTCCTGCCACCAGCGCCTCACGAATTGGTGCGTGGCGCGCTGGTTGGATTTGACGACGATGCCATTGCCGACCATGAACTGGGTGTAGATCTTGACGATGCGCCGGGCCACCGGGTCGGTGCGCCAGGCCCGCAGGCATTCCGCCAGGATGGTCGGGCGGTCGTAGCGGATGCGGTCCCGGTAGGAAGCGCCCAGGCCCTTGGGGAAGAAGAATCTCGTCCGTGACGGGCGAGGCGGCCAGCCCGGCCTGCGGCGGACGGCTGGGACGGAAGAAGGCGAAGAGGCGGTTGGCGAGGGACATGCGGACTCCTGGTTAAAAAGTTTTACCACGCAGGGCACGGGAAGGCTTAAACAGGAACACGGGAAGGTGTTGGCCTTCCCGTGCCTGGCAATCATTTTAGAACAAATGTTTTGAAATGTCAAGGTACATGTTTAGCGGCCAAAGGTTTCTATGGTGGAGCAGCGACCAAAGAAGATGGAGTTTCGCCGAAGCGCTGCAAACTGACCATGTAATCAAGGATGGGAACAGAATGTTGATGGCAAGTCACCATCATGCTGGTCAAAATCGAGTGGGCCTCTGCTCCGCCCTCGGCGCGATTACAGCCATTGGTTTTGCGGATGATCACACCAGAGTCACGCAATGGAATTTTTGTTCCATTGACTTTTAATTTTATATGATTATAATATATAAAGTTGAGACTAATTCACAAAAATAATCATAATAATACAAAAGGTGGCTTTCATGTTAATTCAATTCAGTGTTGGTAATTTTCGTTCGTTCAAGGAACGGGCGACATTAAGCATGGTAGCAGCAAAAACCAATGCCCGAGATCCCTTAATCAATAAAAATAACACGATCAAAGTAAATGATAATCTTACTTTACTCACTAGTACGGCTATCTATGGGGCCAATGCCAGTGGTAAGAGCAATGTGGTTCAGGCTTTAGCATTTATGCGCCAGCTCGTTTTGTCATCGGCAAAGGAGTCCCAAGCCGGTGAGCCTATTGGCACAGAGCCATTCCGGTTAAGTACTGAAACTGAGAATGAACCATCATTTTTTGAAGTGGTTTTCCTCGTTGATGGTGTCCAATACCGATATGGCTTTGAGGTTAACCTAAAGCAAGTTGTCTCTGAGTGGCTTTTTTCAGTTCCTAGCACAAAAGAGGCCACGTTGTTTATCCGCGAAGCAGATGAGATCAAACCATCCATCAAGTTTTTCAAAGAAGGCAAGGGCTTGGAGAAAAAAACCCGTTCCAATGCTCTTTTCTTGTCAGTGGTGGCACAATTTAATGGCGAGATCGCAAGCACTATAGTGAAATGGTTCCGCCGAGTAGGTATCATCTCCGGCTTGGATGATACTTTTTACCGCGGTTATACGATTAAACAGGTTATGGAAGGTAAATATAAGAGCGAAATAATTCAACTTGTAAAGAGCCTGGATATTGATATTGATGATATCAAGGGTATAAAATTGAATCTGGATGAGGTTAAATTCGCGCCTAAAATGCCGGAGGAATTACGCTCCTTGTTTCTCAAGAGCGCCAAAGACAACGGGCTTTTTACTGTTCAAACACAACATCCCAAGCTGGATGCTCAAGGCCAACAGGTGGGTTCAGTGTTTTTTGATATGGACAGTAATGAATCTCATGGGACGCAGAAGGCATTTTATCTCGCTGGTCCAATCTTAGATGTGCTTAGTCAGGGGAAGGTAATGATTATTGACGAAATGGAGGCCCGATTACATCCCCACGTAACAAGGGCGTTAATCCAACTGTTCAATTCAATTGAGACAAATCCAAAGCGAGCCCAACTAATATTTACAACCCATGATACCAATCTGCTCTCCAATAAACTATTTCGTCGCGATCAAATTTGGTTTGTTGAGAAGGATAAATTCTGTGCAAGTCACCTTTATTCTCTTGCAGAAATCAAAGTGGATGATAGCAAAATTCGTAATGACGCATCTTATGAAGATGATTACCTAAAAGGGCGTTATGGAGCTATCCCGTTCCTCGGCGGAGTGAAGAAGATTGTATTAGAAAGGGGTAAGGATAATGCCGAAGAATAAACCTTTCTTACACCGCCAAGCCAGAAGTTACATGGAGAGGCGGGTAGACACACAGCCTATTCATCAACGATTTCTTATTATTTGCGAAGGTGAAAAAACTGAACCAAATTATTTTGAATGTTTTCGAGCCCAGGGGCTAGTTGTCGATGTAGAAGGGTTGGGAATGAACACTGTAAGCCTTGTTCGCAAAGCAATAGAACTTCGCGAATTAGATGATTATAACCAAACGTGGTGTGTATTTGACAAAGATGATTTCCCAGATAAAAATTTTAACGATGCCATCGTTCTTGCCAGAAGGAACGGGATTCGGGTTGCATATTCTAATCAGTCATTTGAGTTGTGGTATCTACTTCATTTCGACTATATGCACAGCGCGGTTACGCGAGAAGATTATATAAGAATACTTGATGAAAAACTTAACCGTAAATATGAAAAGAATAGTACAACAATCTATGATGATTTACGTGAGCGCCAAGTAACAGCAATAAAAAATGCGAAGACCCTCCTAAACGAATATCACCCTCCCAGACCTGCGAAGGATGATCCATCAACAACCGTGCATCTTCTTGTGGAACAACTAATAAAATATTCCAAACCCTTTGGGACCAGTTAATTGAGAAACCTAACATGCTCGGACTCCCTGGCCGGCCTCTCACCACAGCGTATTTCTCCCTTCCAGCGGGTCGCGCGCCCGGACGATCAGGGTGGGCGAGGCTAGCCTCCATTCCAGCCGGTCCAGCAGCGTGCACATGGCCGAAGCGACCAGGTCGTCGTCGTGCACCAGGTTCCCGCTGGCTGCGTCGCGTGTCCCGTCCGGCACGCCCCAGCGCATCAGCTTGCCAGGCCCCGGCACGATCTCCGAGACGCATTTATCGAGCTGCAGCCTCATCGTCTCATCGAAAGGGCTGTATTCCTGGTACCGTCCGCTCTCCACAATGGCGAGGAACCCATACCCCAGTTCACTTTTCACCGTGGGGCTGAACTTGACCGGCAGGACCACCTCCGCACCGAGTGCGTTGTCCAATAAACTCCAGAGTCCTTCTCCTACGCCGGTGGCGTCGATCACCACGTAGCGCGGCCGCCAACCGCTGGCCAGCCCCCGCAGCGCCCCAAAGACCGTGACGTGCTTTTCCCCTATCCACGACCGGCGGGACACGGCCTTATAGGCCGGCTTGCCAAGAATCTCAACAGGTGACATGTCGATCTCAACGATTTTCAGGAAGGTGGAATCCCGGCCTGGGTTTTCAAGGAAGTCCTCGCCTTTTACCCTGGCTTCGTCCTGGCCGGCCACGTCCACCAGGAAGGCGTACAGCTTGCCCGGCTCCGGCTCGCTGCGCGCACTGTGCGCCCCGCGCATGAGCGCCTGGCGCCCGGGCGGGAACATGCCGGCCTGCGCGTCGATCTCCTCACAGAAGTATTGGGTCTTTATGAATGGATGGTTGCGCCCCAGCCGTTTCACCTCGCCGTCCACAAAATTCCCATAATGCTTGTTCTCTTTGCGTACATCCTCGGCGGTGTAGAAAAATACCCGTTGGATCCCGTCCGCCTTTTCCGCTTCCTGGCCGGCCCGCCTCATTCGCGCCAGCAGGGTTGAGCTTGTCCAGGCCGTCCCGCAGAACACCCGCGTGGCATTGCGGCTCGCCGCCATCGGCGCAAAATTTTTTTCGTACACCGCTGGCTGGATGTCCTGCGCCTCGTTGACCACCAACAGCAGGTTCGCGGTTGCCCCCACCACGTTCGCCTGTCCGTCTCCGCTCAGGAAGACCGTCCTGCATGTCCCGATCATGCGGTTGAAATCCGACCGTTTCTTCCACCGCCTCCGCGTCAGCAGGTTGGCATCCATCCGGTTTTCTAACCGCATGATTGCCCCGATGGTTTGTGGTTTGTAGGTCGGGTTGACTTCGACGATGCTGCGGTCCATGTCCGAAAGCACCCGCATCAGGTAGATTTTCAGGGCGGCCAGCAGTTCATCCTTGCCCGATTGCCTGGGCATGATTACCACAAAGTCCATCCCCCGGTTGAGTCGCACGCTTTTCAGGATGGCCTTCGCCGGCGTAAGTTGGTAATGGCGCAGCTTCACCCCGCCGCCTCTTGTCGTGAAAGTGTTGAAGTTGCGCATCCACTTGCGTATCTGGATTTCCAGTGCGTTCATGCCAGCTTCCAGCTTCCCTTCATGCTTAGCACGGCCTCCTCGATTGCCTTCTCGACATTGGAGGAATTGCCGGTGAGCAGGGCCTGCGTGCGCAGCAAGGTGCCGATCGCGATGGTGATGTTCACCAGGCAGTTCACGGCGGAAAAATAGCTTTCATCGTATTCGCTTGCCTGCTTCTCCAGCAGCCAGGTGTTCAGCCGGTTCGCCTGCGTGCGCAGGCAGACGATTTCGTCCAATGTATCCAGGTGGGTTAGCAAAAGGGCTTCATTCTCTTCCTTCGTGAACTGCTTGGAATAAAAGCCATGTTTGAGCGCATTCTTGTTTCCTTTTGGTGCAGCCATCTCCGTCTTCCTTTCTATTTCTAGCACTGCCTGTCATTACCGGCCTGTCTCTTGCGCCGCCCGGACGGGCAGGTGTCTTCCGCCGCCCGATAAGGCAGGTGCCGCGACCTCCACCTGCTCCCTAATCCCTGCTTCCTAATCCCTATTCCCTATTCCCTTCCCTCCTCCCTACCTCATCAATGCCGCCAGCGCCGCGATCGTCACGATCAGCGAAATGATCGATAGTGCCCCTCCCCCGATCGAAAGCGACATCAGCAGCTTGACCTGGCTGATCACTTCGCGGATCTCTTTCAGGTCGGCTTCGGTACCGGTGCGCCAGGCTTCCAGCGCGGCCACTTTCTCTTTCAGCACGATGATCTCATCGCAAGGATTGGTATGGGTCATGACTGCCATGCTCTCCTGACTTTCAGGCACCGCGACGTCCCTTTAAAGGGAAACACCGCGACGTGTAGCGTCGCGGTGCCTGGTATTAAACCTAAAACATTTGTTCTAATTTGTCAAGGGTTTCCTACTGAGGTTCGGACTTAAGTTCGGACAGGGCATTGGACCAAGGAAGTAAAAGAGAGCAAGACTGTTTGATAGATAGCATTATTCTGTTCATTGGACAGGGACCATTTTTGTCTGAGCAAGATGAACAAGCCGGAATAGCGTTTCCACTTTTTGCTTTTTTTTCGATCTGGAGAACCAGGGACAAGTTCTTTCTCAGGAACTTGATCCTCTGTGGCAATCGGTTCTCCATAGAGAAAATCGCGTAGTTCTTCCCCAAGCAACAAGCCGATCGGGAAGAAGAGTAAGAGCAATGCGATCATTTTCTCCATGTAATCCTGCTTCTGGTTCATGAGCTTGGTCATGCCCAACAAGTCCTTCAAATCTTTGAAACTTTCCTCGATTTTCATACGACCAAAATAAATCCGCAGACCCTCTTCGGCTTTCAGGTTGGTGATGACCCACAAAGGTTCTGAGAGGCCCACTTTCCAGCGTCCGATCAAATTGACATAGGCCTTCCCCTTGTACCAAACATCCGAGTGGATCACAGTTTGTCCAGGGGATATGGTGAGTGCCACATCCCGGCCTTTTAAATCACAGAACTTGGGCGGATGAGAACCCAAATTGAGCCGAATGACGAATTTGAGTTGCTCATTGATCAGGTTCGTCAGCAGTTCCAGATAACTGAACTCGCGATCCAGCACCAACGGCTTATCTCCCAACAGATCCTGGATGCTTGCAAAGGCTCGAAAGTGGTTGCGATTACGCGAATCCATGTTTGTGGCAATGGTCTTCGATGAATAGGTCACCAGACCACAGGGAATTGCCCGGCCTCGATAGGGCGTTGCAAACACCAGTGCCCAGAACCCCTTGGTCTTCCCATCTTTGAGTGTCCCCACATATTCGGTTTTCCAGGCCTGTGCTCGTTCGATCTCAGTCGGATCTCCAATCATGAACTCTGCATCCGGCTGATATAACCGCCCTAATACCTGCCTGGGATCATTCCGCTTCAGAAAACGCTGGGTCCGCTTGTAGGCGGCAGCTCCATTCCCCTCCATGTGACTGGCTATGTCCGTCATCCGCAGCGACCGCGCCGCCAGGATCGCTTGCCCAATTTCGGCGGCTTGTTGCGCCGTCTCTTCTTCGTCAAATATCGCCCGTACAAATCCTAGAATGGTAAACTTGTTCATGGAAGCCTCGTTTTTGGAATTTGGTTGTCGCTAATCAAGTCTACCAATTATCGAGGCTTCCTCTTTTGTCCGTACTCATGTCCGTACCTCAGTTTCCTAGCCAATGTTTGGGGGGAAATTTTAATCAGGCCACCCTTGCGAAGGTACTATTTCTGGCAAAATTGCGGGTAAAGCCAGTATTTTTGCTTATAAGTAATGCTAGGATACAGCCGAACCTTCGCAATGAATAAGGGGGAGGTCGAAACATGGGGCGAAACGCGCCTAAACGAGTGGGGAACAAGCGAATTACCAAACAAATGGAATCACCCGGTACTTTACCTTTTTCTGATATTCTTCGTAGCCTTCCAACTCTTCAAGCATCATTTTTTCTTCACCAATGATCCGACCCACCAGAACAAGAATCGCGATAAATGAGATGATCAGACCGTAAACGGAGCCCACCAGTAACGACGCACCTAGCGTCATCAGCGTGCAACCAAGATAAAGTGGATGCCTCACGAAACCGTACACACCGGTAGTGACCACTCGCTGTTTGCGTTCACTTTGAACCCTGACCATCGTTGACAGGTATGTATTATCAATCACCGACCGCTCGATCAGGTATAAAGACGGTAATAAAGCCACGCCGCCCAGGATTTTCAACCATAAAGGAAATTCGGGCGACCAATGGAAACGTTCTGCATCCAGTGGGAGGATTACGAACCAAAGCAATGCCGCTAAGAGAAGAGAGGCCATGAGGATCTTATCCCATGACTTCTGGTTGTCAGAGCCTGGTGCTTTCGTTCTTTCCGTAAGCAGGTCGGGGTCCTTCGAGTACGTATAGATGAGACTGAACAGAATCATCACAACTAGCCAGAGGGCAAAGATCCACCCTTCCGCCCAGCGCCAGTTCCCCGCTAAAAGCAGCGTGATTGCTGGAAAGAACAATGTGGTCATCACCACGTTCAGTCCGAGTATAAGCGGCGACATTTTCTTACTTTTTGCGTCCATTATAAAGTTCTCCTTGGTTCCATTTCTGCGAACCGTGCCCGCGCTGTAGCGACGATTTGGCGGATCACGGCTTTGCCCGCTTCGCTGTTCCCACCGTTCTCCGGTGTCAGCAGGCGGTCCATCATGTCGGCAATCATTTCCATGACCGCATCAAAAGATGGAGATTGTTCTGCCGGTTTGAAGTCTCCAATCGTCAACTGCCCGTACCCCAGCATCTCGATGATGTGCGCCGTTACTTGCGGGTCAAGTTCGGTGCGCACCGCGCCTGCCTCTTGTAGCTCTCGGATAAAATCGGCGCTGATCGAACCGGATTGCAACCAGGCGAACAGGTTATCCGGCTTGCGCAGGTAGTTGCCGAGAACGCGCCTGTCCCGGCGCATCACAGAAGCAATGAGTGGGCGGCTGTTGACAGCGGAAAGCGTTGCCCGCAAGAACCCGCCCATCGTGCCGCCGCATAGATCGACCTCGATCATATCCAGCCAGGTTTGGGCATAGAGCAACCATTCCCGGAACAAAAGAGCTTCGAAGAGTTTCTCCTTGCCTTTAAAATAGAGATAGACCGTCCTCCGGCTCACGCCAGCTTCATCTGCGATATCCTTCGTGGTGGTCTTATCGTATCCAAGGCGGATGATCACTTTGGCGGCGGCATCGAGAATCTGCTTCTGGCGGTCATTGTTGGCAAGCATCGTCTTCCCTTTGATTACACAATATGCACTAATATTAGCATATCGTGCATTATAGCAATGATAAAGAGCTGAGTCAATAGGTAGGATTGAATAGGTAGGATTGAAAACCAGAGATAAGTGTTGGAGATGGTTTTGAAATTTGGCGAAGGTATTATAAAGTTGAGTTGGCTTATTCAATTTTTTGAGTTGACTTTTCCCCCCCGACATATTGCACTATCCCGCGGTTGTGGGGAATAAAACTCCTAGTGTCATTGCCTGCGGCAGGAGCTGCGGAGCCTCCGCAATGAAAAACGGGCTTCGTGTGGAAGCCCGTTTTCTGTTCATACACACTTTCCTTTGCCTTGAATTTCCCCCATCGAACTGCCGGCGCGCTTAAGCACCCGTTTCTGCAAGCTTCGACCCGCAGCTATTACAGAACCTTGCTTCGAACGGGTTGGGCGCTCCGCACTGCGTGCAGAACCTTCCCGCCGGGGAGGTGGAGGTTGCCTGGGGCCCTCCACCCCAATCTACCCCAATAATTGATCCTCGTTGTTTTATCATTTCCCCTTCCCCGCCGCCCTCCCTAATCCCTGATCCCTGCTCCCTGATTCCTCCAAATGTTGTACAATGTTAACAACCACCCGTTCCCCGGAGATTCGCCATGCCTCCTAAAAAACGTTCGCCTGCCCCTGTAAAAATCCGCCCTCCCCGGCGCAGGCGGCCGCGCGCCTCGATGAAGAGGCGTACCGGTTCATCTTCGACCATTCCATCGTCGCAAAATCCTTTACCTTTCCCACCGGCGCGATGACCGCCAACGCGGCTTTCTGTGAGATGCTGGGCTACACCCCGGCAGAATTCAAGGACAAGACCTGGCAGGAGATCACCCACCCGGACGACCTTGAATTCAGTCAAAGCACCAATCAGTTGCTCGCTTCCGGTCAAAAGGATTCGGTCCGCTGCATCAAGAGGTATCTTTCCAAGAGCGGCGCGGTGGTCTGGGCGGATAGTAGCGCTTGCCTGCGCCGGGATGCGGCCGGCGCCCCACTCTATATCATCGCTGAACTGATCGACATCACTGCCTACAAGCAGGCAGAGACTGCCTTGCAGCTTTCGCTGGAGCAGACCGAGCACAGCCGGCGCCTGCTGCTGTCGCTCGGGCAGGCCGCCCAGGCGGTCCAGCGCGCCCGCAGCCCGCAGGAAGTCTATGCGGCCCTGCAGGAGCAGATGACACAGCTAGGGTATAAGGTGACCGTGTACGAGCTCCAGGGCCCCAAATGGGAGCTGCGCATCGCCTATCTCAACTACGCCTCCAGCCTGGTGCGCAAGGCTGAAAAGCTCGCCGGGCTTTCCATTCACACCTATCGCCTCCGGCCTCGCCAGGGCAGCATTTTCCAGCGCGTCCTGGCAAACGGCGAGACCATCCATGTTGCGAACCTGGCGCAAGCCGTGGCAGACGCCTTGCCGAAGAAGCTGAGCGTCCTGGCGCGGCCGATCACAGGGATGTTCCACCTGGAGCCGTCCATCTTTGCACCGCTGGTCGTGGAGGAAAAAGCGTTCGGCGTTTTGGTCGTCAGCGGCGCTGTTTCCGAAGCCGACGCACCGGCCGTGACCGCCTTTGCCAACCAGGCTGCCATCGCCCTCTACAATGCCCACCTGTACGAACAGGCGCAGGCCGAGCTTGCCCGGCGCAAGCAGGCCGAGCGGGATCTGAAAACCAGCGAGCAAAGGTTCCGGGATGTCACCGTGAATGCCCGGGAATGGATCTGGGAAGTGGACGCACAGGGGAAATATACATATGCCAGCCCGTTGGTCGAAAGGCTGCTGGGCTACACGCCGGCGGAGGTCCTGCAAAAGCATTTCTATGACCTTTTTCACCCGGACGAGCGGGAATCGCTCAAGTCGGCCGCTTTTGCCGTTTTTGGGACCAAACAGCCCTTCCGGGATTTCATAAACCCGAATGTCCATAAGAACGGGCAAACCGTCTGGCTTTCCACCAGCGGGCTGCCCTTGCTGGATGACCAGGGAAACTTGCTCGGTTATCGCGGCGCGGATATGGACATTACCGAAAGCCGGCAAGCCGAGCAAGACCGGCGCCTGGCGGAAGCCCATTACCGCAGCCTGGTCGAGCAGATCCCTGCGATTACTTACATCGACAACGCCGATTTGAATGCCATTTCGTCGTTCGTCAGCCCGCAGGTCGAAACGCTCCTTGGCATCAGCCAGGCAGAGTGGAGGAACGGCGATATTAACTGGTGGGGGAGCATGATCCACCCGGACGACCGGAAGCGCGTGGTAACTGCTTACCGGCATACGCTGCACACCGGCGAGCCTTTCCATGAAGAGTACCGCATGCAAGCCCGGGATGGGCGGATGCTCTGGATCGACGACCACGCCGCCCTGCTCGAAGGCACTCCCGGCGGGGCGAGAAGCGTGCAAGGGATCATGTTCGACATCAGCGAGCGCAAGCAGGAGGAACTACGGAAGGAGATCGTGTACCAGGTGCTGAGCGCGGTGAGCGGCCAACTCGATCTGGACCTGCTGGGACAATCGGCGATGGAAATACTGGCGCGCATAAGCGCTTATTCTCACGTTTGCCTGGCTTTGCCGGATGAAAATGGCAGGCGTTGGGTCATTCGCGGCGCAGCCGGTCGGCTGGCGGCGCAAATCGGCACCACGTACCCTATTCACCAGGGCGTGATCGGGCGTGCATTCAAGACGGGGCAGAGACAATGGGTTCGTGACGCACTGGACGACCCCGACTATGTACGGGATGTCCGTGTGGCGGATGCGCCGGCGATGCGGAGTGAAATTGCCACGCCCTTGCGGCACGGCGACCAACTGCTGGGCGTGCTCAACGTCGAAAGTGAACGCGTGGACGCCTTCGACAACGAAGATGCGGCGATGGCCCAATCGCTGGCGGATGGTATCGCCCTGGCGGTGGAGAACGCGCAACTGTATCAAGCTGCGCAGCGGGAGATCGCCGAGCGCAAGCAGGCCCAGGAACAGTTGCAGGAATCGGAACAGAAGTTCCACATGTTGTTCGAGCGCAACATGGATGGCATCCTGATCTCCGACATCGAAACGCACCGGTTCCACCTGTTCAACCCCGCTATGTGCCAGATGCTCGGTTACAGCGAAAAGGAACTGGGCGGCATGCGGGTCGAGGATATCCACCCGCCCGAGTTCCTGCCATACATATTCGAGCGATTCAACCGGCATGCGCACGCGGAGGATTTCCCTTCCGAGGACATACCGGTCAGGCGCAAGGATGGCTCCCTGTTCTATGCCGACATCAATGCCAGGCCGATCGCAATGCAGGGGCGCACCTACATGCTGAGCCTTTTCCGGGATATCAGCGCGCGCAAGCAGGCGGAAGAAAAGATCAAAGCGCAATTGGATGAACTCCAGCGCTGGTACAACCTGACCCTCGACCGCGAGACGCGTGCGCTCGAGCTCAAAGGTGAGGTCAACGAGCTGCTGCGGCGGATGAACCTGCCAGCGCGCTACCCCAGCGCGGAGGAATAGGTGATAGCTATGTTCTGCAATAATTTGAGCACGCCGAGGCGCACGTATGAATAACCTGGGCACAATCTTGTGGGTGGATGATGATCCCTTGCGCGCGGCGGCCGGCCAGCGCGCCCTGGAATCCGCCGGATGCCGGCTCTGGACGGCCCAGGCGGGCGCGCAGGCGCTGGAACTGGCGCATACCCACCTGCCTGACCTGATCCTGCTGGACGTGAACCTGCCGGATATCCCCGGCAGCGAGGTCTGCCAGCGGATCAAGGCTGACCCTGCCTTGAGAGATATCTTCGTGGTGATGCTCTCGGCCGATTATCCTGACGCCGACCGCCAGCCGGATGGGCCGGAAGGGGGCGCGGATGGCACCATCGCCTGGCCGGTCAGCGCGCGTGAGCTGGTGGCGCACATCCGATCGATCCTGCGGATCAAACATGCCGAGGACGACCTGCGGAGAAGGGAAGGCGAAACACGTTCCATCTACGCGGCAATGACCGAAATGTTCGCCCTGCACGAACTGGTGCCGGATGCTGCCGGCCGCGCCGTGGACTACCGCATCTTGGACTGCAATCCGGCGTTCGAGCGCATCACCGGCATCCCGCGCGAGCAGGCCATCGGCGGGCTGGCCTCGCAGCTCTACGGCACGGGGGAAGCGCCCTTCCTCGACCGCTACGCGGCGGTGGCACAGACCGGCACGCCGCTCACTTTCGAAGCCGAGTTCCCCCCCATGGGCAAATGGTTCCACATTTCCGTCTTCTCGCCCGGGCGCGGCCGCTTCGCCACGTTCGCCACCGACATCACCCCATACGAGAACGAGCTCGCCCGAACGCAGGGGCTGCTGCAGCAGGTGGAACAATCCCGGCGCGCCCTGGTGAGCATCCTGGAAGACCGCCAGCAGGCGCAGGCCGCCCTGCAGGCCAGCGAAGAAAAATACCGGGCCCTCTTCAACAATGCGGAAATAGGCATGTTCAGGACCCGCCTGAGTACATCCGAGATCCTGGACATGAACGAAAAATACCTCGAGATCTTTCGGTCGAGCTCGCTCCGAGATGGCGGGTACCAAGGCCTGGCTCTATTGGGCCGATCCGCCCGAACGCGAGAAGTGGATCCAGCGGCTCAGAGTCGAAGGCCGCGTGGCCGGTTTCGAGTGCGACTTCCTCAACAAACAGGGCGGGGTGCGCCGATGTCTCCTGTCAGCACGGCTCTACCGTGACCAGGATCTGCTCGAAGGCTTCATTATCGATATCACCGAGCGCAAGCAGGCTGAAGAGGCGCTGCGCGAAAGCGAGGCGAGGCTGGCGCTGTTCATCAAGCATTCGCCGGTGTATGCGTACATCAAGAATGTCACGCCCAGCGAAAGCCGTGTGCTGGTGGCCAGCGAGAATTACGTGGATCTAATCGGCATCCCGGGTTCCGAAATGGTTGGCAAGTCCATGCCGGAACTGTACCCGCCGGCATTTGCCGCGAAGCTCAGTGCCGAAGATTGGGAGGTCGTCTCGAGCGGCCGGGTGCTCACGCTGGAAGAAGAGTTGAATGGGCATATATTCGACACCATCAAGTTCCCAATCGCCATCGGAGGCAAAAACCTGCTGGCGGGCTACAGCATCGATATCACGGAGCAGAAGCGGGCACGGGCTGCCCTGCAGGCCAGCGAAGAAAAATACCGGGCCCTCTTCAATAATGCGGAAGTAGGCATGTTCAGGACCCGCCTGGACGGCTCCGAGATCCTCGACATGAACGACAAGTACCTGGAGATTTTCGGCCTGACGCGCTCCGAGATGCGGGGTACCAAGGCCACCCTGTATTGGGCCGACCCGCGTGAACGCCAGGAGCTGGTGCGCCGGCTCCAGGCCGAAGGCCGCCTCTCCGGCTTCGAGTGCCGGATGCTCAACAAGGACGGGGAAGTCCGCAGGTGCCTCACATCGGTGCGCCTCTACCCCGGCCAGGGCATCCTCGAAGGTTCCATCATCGACATCACCGAGCGCAAGCAGGCCGAAGAAGCCCTGGAAGAAAGCGAGGCCCGCTTCCGGGCGCTGATCGACCAGGCCTCGGTTGGCATCAGCCTCTCGCGCAATGGAAAAGGCCTGTATGCCAACCCGGCGTTCCTGCAGATGTTCGGCCTGCCGGCGGAGGAAGCCATCGGCCGGCCGGTTTATACATACTTCGCCATCCCCTACCGGAAAGCCAGCCGGGCACGCGACCGCCAGCGCCCTGCCGATCCCGGGACGACCCGCGATTATGAATCCGTCTGCATGCGCAAGGACGGCTCGGAGTTCCCTGTGCATGTGCGGGCCACCACCGTACAGTTGGCAGACGGCCTGGCCTCCCTGGCATATATTACCGACATCACCGAGCGCAAGCAGGCCGAAGAAGCCTTGAAGGAATACAGCACCCGCCTGGAAACCGCCGTGGAAGCGCGCACCCTTGAGTTGCGCCAGGCCCAGGAGCAGCTCATCCGCCAGGAGACGCTGGCCACGCTCGGCCAGTTGGCCGGCGGGGTGGGCCACGAGCTGCGCAACCCGCTGGGCGTCATCAACACCGCCGTCTATTACCTGAAGCTGGTCCAGCCGGATGCGGATGAGAAGATCAAACAGTACCACCACATGATCGAACAGCAGGTGCAGATCGCCGGGATGATCATCAACGACCTGCTCGACTTCGCCCGTCTCCCCTCCATCGACCGGCGGCCGGTCTGGCTGCCAGACCTGCTCCAGCGCGTGCTCACCCGCTTCCCGGTGCCCGCCTCCGTGCGGGTCGTGCGCAGGCTCCCCGCCGGCCTGCCGGAGCTCTTTGTCGACCCGCTGCACCTGGAGCAGGTGCTCGGCAACCTGGTCACCAACGCCTGCCAGGCCATGAAAGAGGCGAAGGCCGGCTAAGCGATTTCCGCTCAGCGCTGAGCAGGGGTTGGTCGCCATCGCCGTAAAGGATACCGGCCCAGGCGTCACCCCCGAGAACATGCAGAAACTCTTCCAACCGCTCTTCACCACCAAGCTCAGAGGCATCGGCCTGGGCCTGGCCGTCAGCAAAAAACTGGTCGAGGCCAACGGCGGCCGGATCGAGGCAGCCAGCCAGCCCGGCAAAGGCACCACCTTCACCATCTACCTGCCTGTTACAGGAGATCCGCAGCAGGAGCCGGGATGACCGCAAAACGCACCGCCGCCCTCGTATCCTTCCTCACCCCCCTCCTGGCCACCCTGGCGACTCTGATCGCCCTGCTGGCTCTGCTGGGCTGGGCGATCCATTCCCTTTTCCTTGCCAGCCTGAATGCCGGCTACATCCCCATGGCGCCTGCCACCGCGCTGTGCCTGGTTTTTCTCGGCGTCGTCCTGCTCCTGCGCCACTTTTGGCCCGCCCGGCGCAGCCCCCGCATCCTTTGCCAGGCCCTGGCCGGAATGGTGCTGCTCTTCAATATTGCCATCCTGCTCCAGCTTGTCTTCAACACGTCCCTGCACCTGTCGCTGGATATCGAAAAATGGTTCGTACCGGCTTCGCTGCCAGGGCCGGCCTACCCGCTGGGGCGCATCTCCCCGCTGACCAGCCTCGTGTTCAGCCTGCTCTGCATGCCGGCTTTGCTCTCCTTCCCCGGCCGCGCCGGCGATGCCGCCCGCCGGGGCCTGGTGCAGAGCACCGCCGCGCCGGCCTTCCTCACGGCGGGCGTGCTCATCCTTGGCTACGTGTACGGCGCGCCCCTGCTGTATGGCGGGACGATCATACCGGTTGCGCTTACCACGGCCATCGCCCTCTTTATCCTTTCCGCGGCTTTCCTGTTCGAAGGCCCGCAGGGCCTGTTCTCCCGCTGGCTCCTGAACGACACGGTCTATGCGCACATCACCCGCCGGATCCTGCCCGGCACCGTGCTGTGGGTGCTTTTCCTGGAGTGGTTCCACACCCGCTTCCTGCAAGGATTGCCGCCAGATTACCATGCCCTCTCCCTGGCGTTGAGCGCGATCCTGATGGCTGCCTCCATTGTCGTCCTCACCATAACGGCCGCCCGCCAGGTACAGGCCACCCTCAAGCAAGCCGACCAGGCCCTGCGCCTCAGCGAGGATAAGTTCAAATACTTTTTCGAAAATGTCAACGTGGGGAATACGATCATGCAGCCTTCCGGCCGGATGCAGGTGAACCAGACTTATGCAGAAATGCTCGGCTATTCTGTGGAGGAACTCCAGGATAGATCATTCCAGGAGTTCACCCATCCCGATGACCAGGAAGCTTCGCAAAGAGAGGTAAATGCCATCCTGGCGGGCGAAAAAAGTACCGCACGCGTTAACAAGCGCTACTTAAGGAAAGATGGTTCCGTGATCTGGGTGGAACTCAGCGCGGCCTTGCGCCGGGACACTGCCGGCCGACCCTGGTATTTCATGGCCTCCATGATCGATATTACCGCCCGCCGCCAGGCCGAAGACGAGGTCCGCCGGCTGAATGCCGAGCTGGAAGAACGCGTCGAGGCGCGCACCCATGAACTCCGCCAGGCACAGGAGCAGCTCGTCCGCCAGGAGAAACTGGCCGTGCTGGGACAGATGGCCGGCAGCGTGGGCCACGAGCTGCGCAACCCGCTCGGCGTCATCTCCAGCGCCGTTTATTACCTGAAACTCGTCCGGCCGGAGGCGGACGAAAAGATCAAGCAGTACCTCACCATGATCGAGCAGGCGGTCAATACCGCCGTAAAGATCATCAATGACCTGCTGAGCTTTGCCCGCCTCTCTTCGGTGGAGCGGCGGCCCGTTTCCGTCCCCGAACTGGTCCAGCATACCCTCGAGCGTTTCCCGCCGGCCGCCTCGCTGGAGCTGGCCCTCCAGTTTCCCGCCGGCCTGCCGCAGGTCTTTGCCGACCCGCTGCACCTGGAGCAGGTGCTCGGTAACCTGGTAACCAACGCCTGCCAGGCCATGCCGGACGGCGGCAGGCTCAGCGTCTCCGCCCGGCGGGAGCAGGGCCTGGTTGTCCTCACCGTGCAGGATACCGGCGTTGGCATTACCTCCCGAAAATATGCAGAAGCTCTTCGAGCCGCTCTTCACCACCAAGCCTGGCGGCATCGGCCTGGGCCTGGCCGTCAGCAAAAGCCTGGTCGAGGCCAACGGCGGCCGGATCGAGGCGGCCAGCCGGCCCGGCCAGGGCACCACCTTCACCCTGCACCTGCCCATCATGGAAGGTGCGTAACAGGACATTCCCTTGCCTCCCCACTTCACCCTGGCATCGCAGGCGCCAATGACCAACCCATTCTCCATCCTCATCGTCGACGATAATCCCACCGCCGCCTCCGCCCTGGCCGATATCCTGGTCGTCAAGGGCTATGAGGCGTACCTGGCTTCTTCCGGAGCGGAAGCCCTCCAGATCCTGCAAGCCCATCCCGTGAATGTGCTCCTGACGGATGTGATCATGCCGGAAATGGATGGAGTGGAGCTCTACCGGCGCACCCGCGCAGGCCTACCCGCAGCTCATCACCGTCCTGATGACCGCCTACGCGGCGGACGAGCTGATCCAGAAGGGCATGGCCGAAGGCATCAAGACCGTGCTGACCAAACCCGTGGATATCGACTTCCTGCTGCTGCTCCTGGCTACATTCAAGAAGCTGCGAAACAACCCGGGGTAGCCTCGCCGGGGACAAATCCCCTGCTCACTGTGCCTGCGGCACGCCCGTACCTGCGGTACGGCGCAGCCAGTGCAGGCAGGTCGTGGAAACCCCAGCGGGGTTCGCGTGGGCCCAGTCCGGAGGACTTGCACGGTACTGAGGTGCGGTTTTAACCGCACCGGGAGAAAAATACCCCTGACTGGCTGAGGGGGGCAGCCAATCAAGGGCAACTCAATTGTTGCATATGTTGGGTAAAAAGTCAAGTAAAAAAAGCTCGAGTGCAGAAAATCCGTTGACCTCGAATAGGCTGTATGATACGATTATAAGTATCTATCCGAAAATTATAGAAGAACCCTTCCTGAATTTTCGCTACGTGTCGTAGCTTTGCCAACAGAGAAAGGCTGTGGATTATGGTTACCAGGAAAATATTTTTTAAATTGATAGGAAACGCCCTGGCGGCGGCCTTCATTCTATCAGCATGTAATCCGGCTGCCAGCGTTGCGCCGGCGCCCACCCGGACGGCATCGCCGCTCCCCGTGCTGCCCTCTGCAACGGCCATCCGCGTCCCACTTGCAACGGAGACTCCCATCCCGACGGCTGCAGCCACTGCTACGGCCGCCGCCGCCACCGCCACTCCCACTGTTCCACCGGTTGCGCAGGTGATCCCAAGCACGAACGCCTACTGCCGGAGAGGCCCGGGGACCGACTACGATTCAGTCACAGCCCTGGTTGGCGGGA
Source organism: uncultured Chloroflexia bacterium (assembly GCA_963746015.1). Taxonomy (GTDB): domain Bacteria; phylum Chloroflexota; class Anaerolineae; order Anaerolineales; family Villigracilaceae; genus UBA877. Next base: position 77,852 of record CAVUZS010000002.1, on the reverse strand, counting down.
CCGCTTACAATGTGATCGGCCGCAACAGCTCGAACACCTGGTGGCTGGTTCAGCTATGGGGTGGGGCCGTCACGTGCTGGACGGGCGCTCCGGGCACCCGCCAATTGGGACCCGTGGAGCAGGCCCCCATCGTCCTGGCTCAGCCTGTACTCCCGCAACCAGCGATGTTTATGTACTCCTACTCCTGTAATACGGGGGCAAATACGAACAGCCTGAATGTGACATTGAACTGGGATTCGGTGGCTGGAGCCACGGGTTATCGCCTTTCCCGGAATGGCGTTTCGCTGGCCGAGCTCGGAGCGACGGCAATAACCTATATCGACTATAACGCACCATTGAAAGTGGATCTGCAGTATAAACTGGAAGCCATGAATGCGGGTGGTTCAACGCCACCAGTGTATATCACGGTGCCGGCATGTGATTAGCTCTTTCAATTGTACAATAAGAGATTGGAGGCAGATAATGATTCCGGAAATTAATCAACAGCAAGAAGACCTGGTTAAACTCTGCCGGCGTTACCGTGTGTGCCAGTTACAGTTGTTTGGTTCTGCCGCCACAGGCGCATTCGTGCCAGCCACGAGCGATTTGGATTTTATTGCCGAGTTTGCCGACACACAAGCTGCCGATTATGCTGATCGCTACCTTGATTTTGCCGAAGCGCTGGAAAAACTATTTAACCGCCGTGTGGATCTATTGACGAAACGTGCCATTCGCAATAGATATTTTCGTGCCGAAGTAGAGCGCACTGCCCGGATGATCTATGAAGACACAAACCTAAAAACGGCTGCTTGATGCATTAACCGCATGCCAGGCAATTGAATCCTTCGTGGCAGATTACACCTTTGCCGATTATGAACAAAACTTAATGTTGCGCTCGGCTGCCGAACGTCAATTTGAAATTATTGGCGAAGCCTTGCATCAGGCGGAAGCTGACGATCCTGAAGTGACGGAAAAACTGCCTGAGCTGCGCCGCATTGTTGGTATGCGGAACCGCATCATTCATGGCTATGATAGCGTGGATGATGAATTGCTCTGGCAGACCATTCAGCATAATATTCCCCGTTGCGCATACATCTCGAACAAATTTTAGGGGCGAAGTAAATGTCAGGTATACAAGAACGAAACCTCCGGGACAAAATTCCTTTAGTACCATACAAGTGAAATTCTTGTTTTTTGTGCAAGAATTTTTAAACCGCCAAGCACGCGAAGAACACGAAGGGAACCTTTTATAAGCTTCGCGCTCTTTGCGGTCTTCGCGGTGAAATATTTGGTTCCGGCTTGTCCGGGTTAGGGAAATAGGGTAAGTGCCGAAGGGGGAAAGGTGGATAATCAAGGTTCAGTTCGCCAGTGCGCCATAAGGGCTGGCTTCTGCGGGGAAACTTGACAACAGAACATATGTTCTGTATAATCTCCTCCATAAACCTCACGAACCTCATAAACCTGCTCCCATGTCTCCACGCTTCTGGATCAAGCTCTATCTCGAAATCCTGGACGACCCCAAGATGGCGCGCCTGCCCAACCACCTATGGAGGCGCCTGGTAGAGCTTTTCCTGCTGGCCGGCCGGCAAGGGAACGACGGTGCACTACCGCCCGTGGAAGAGATGGCCTGGACACTCCGCCTGTCGAAAGACAAGCTGCTCGAGGACCTCCACAGCCTGGCAGAAATCGGGGTGGTGCATACCTGCGCAACTGCCGCAGGTACGGGTGAGGCACGGGGCGGCCGCAATGCCGCTGGCACGAAGCCGGCCGGGCAGGCAGAGCTCTGGTTCGTCACGCACTTCAAGGAACGCCAGACCTCCGAATCGCTGGAACGGGTCAGACGTTACCGGCAGCGTTACAGAGACGATCAACGAAACGGGGAAGAAACAGAAGACAGCTCTACTTCTTATTCTGTATCTGAGGGGGAGGGGGTCAAGGGGGAGGGGCCAGCCCTGCCGCGTTCGCCGGCCGAGGCGCTGCTTCACCCGGATGTGCGCGTCTATGTGGACGTCACCGGCGGCAGGCTGCCCGGGCAGCCGCAGTACCGGGTGGTGATCGAGACGGTGCGTTTCCTGCGCTCGCGACGGAAGCTGGACGAAGAAGGCCTGAAGGCCTACCTCCTGCCATACTGGCTGGCGTGGTCTGGCCGGAAGCGCCTGGATGGCCGGCCCTACGACCCCGGCAACCTGACCTGGCTGACGGAGTGGGCCCTGAACGGTTCGATCCCCAGTCAAGCTAGTTCCGCGACAGCCGGGGCGGGGCATGCGCCGGTGCCATCGCCGGGAGATACACTGCGGATGCTGGCCGAAAAGGACGAAAAACTCAAACAAACGGTGCCGCCGCCGGAGGAACTGCGGGCAAAGATGCGCAGACTGGCCGGGCAGTTGGAGGGAAAGAATGCCCCGTGAAGATCCGTAGATGGTGGAAACCGGACAACCGGATGGAGCAGCGTCTGCGGGTGATCGTGGAACTGGGTCGCCGGCGGGACCGCCTGCTGGAATCGCCCGAACTGGACCTGGAAGGGCTCAGCCGGCTCGTCGCCGATTACGAGATGGCGGACATGCCCTGCGCTGCGGCGGCCATGCGCAGGCGGCTGGAATACTACCGGCTGCGCTTACCGTAATTTTTTCCGGCATGTCCGCCGGACGTCCATTGCGTGTCCATAAGATGGCTGAAATGGGGCAGCATTTGGAGTATAGTGTAAATTGATTCCCGGCTGTCGAAAATTTCCGAATCGAAGAATGTGACATTTATCACTTGCATTTGAACATCAATTGTTATATTGTTGCATTAGTATACAAAATGCCCAATACATCGCGTGATCTGATCGGCGCCGACCAAAGCCTGGCCCGCAAGCATAACAGTTCCGCCATCCTGGATCTATTACGCCTGAATGGCCCGCTTTCGCGTGCACGGCTGGCGACGAAGATCGGCCTGACCCGCAGCACCGTAAGCCGGATCGTGGACGAATTGATGGCAGAACACCTGGTCAGGGAGGTGGAACTATCGCCGGGCAGGAAGGGCCGGCCGGGCATGCTGCTCGAACTGGATCCGCTGGGGGGCTCTGCGATCGGGATCGAGATCGGCGTCAATTTCATTTCCATCCTGTTGACCGATTTCTCCGCCAATGTGCTCTGGCGGCAGCGGGTCAGCCTGCCGGATGAAGCTGTTTCGGAGGATTACCTGAGCAGGGCGGAACAGCTTGCCCATAGCGCGGCTGACCTGGCAGCTTCCCGCCGTTTACGCCTGATGGGCATTGGGGTGGGGGTTTGGGGTCTCGTCGACCATACAAAAGGTGTCATCCGCTTTGCCCCCAACCTGATGTGGCGCGATATCCCCTTGAAGGAAAACTGGGAGGAGAAATTCCGTGTGCCGGTCTACCTGGAGAACGATGCAAATGCTTCCGCGCTGGGGGAATATTATTTCGGCGCGGGGAGAAACGTCGAACATTTCCTTTATATGAGCATGGATATTGGCGTGGGAGGAGGCGTCATCTCGGATGGGAAACTGTTCCGCGGCGCCTCCGGATATGCAGGCGAGATCGGCCATATGGCGATCGACCCGCGTGGCGAGCTGTGCAGTTGTGGAAAAGTGGGCTGCCTGGAGACGATGGTCGGCAGGCGGGTCATTATCAAACGCTATCAATGTAAAACCGGCCAGGGCGAGCTCAGCCTGGAAGAGATCATCCAGCGAGCCAGGTCGGGCGATGGGATTGCAAAGTCGATCTTCGAAGATGTGGCCGAGACATTGGGCGTGGGGATCGGCAACCTGGTCAACATCTTCAACCCGCAACGGATCATCCTGGGCTGGTCGCTGGGCCAGGCCTATGATCTGCTCCTTCCGACCCTTGAAAAGAGCATCCTGAAAAATAGCCTGTCGGAGCAGATGGGGAAACTGGATGTGGTCCCTTTTACCAATGGGGCGGATGACTGCCTGCTGGGGTGTGTGGCGCTCGTTATGGATGAAATCATCCGGGAAAGGGTGAGCGTTTAAGATGGGTGCGCCTTTTCCAGTTTACCGTAACCATGACCTTGCGATCCGGAAAGGAGGTGGATAAGCATAAGCCAGATCTGCGCATTGTTTTCCCCACCTTATTCGAACTATCTTTTCATAAAACAAGGAGCTGAATGATGTCTCGCAAATTCTTCTATATTGCTTTCGTGGTAGTACTGGTCGCCAGCCTGGTCGGCTGCGCGCCCAAACCGGCCGCCACTACCAGCGGCAAAATCAAAGTCGGCCTTTCCTTCTCCGACTTCGCGACCGAGCGCTGGCCAATTGAAAATGCCCAGATGACCCAACTGCTTCAAAAAGATGGCTACGAGGTGATCTCGCAGGAAGCCGACCATGATGTCAAGCTGCAAAGCGACCAGATCGATAACATGGTCTCGCAGGGCGTCAAGGGCCTGATCGTCATCGCCGAAGATGGCGATGCGGCCGTCACCCCTGTCGAGAAGGCTGTCGCCGCGGGCGTGAAGGTGATCTCCTATGACCGCCTGATCAAGACCGCCAAGATCGCCGCCTACCTGTCCTTCGATAACGTCGAAGTTGGTAAGCACGGAAGCCGATGGTGTCGTGAAAGCCCTCGGCCTGGACACCGGCAACCCCACCTGGACCACAGCTAACCCAGTCAAGATGGTCCTCTCGGGCGGCTCCCCGACCGATAACAATGCTGTCCTGGTCCGCCAGGGCCAGATGGAAGTCCTCCAGCCCTACATCGACAAGGGCGTTGTCAAGATCGTGGCCGACCAGTGGGTTGAGAACTGGGATGCTGCCAAGGCCGAGACCATGATGGAGAACATCCTCACTGCCCAGCAGAACAAGATCGACGCCGTGGTTGCCTCCAATGATGGCACGGCGCTGGGCGAACTGCAGGCGCTGGCTGCCCAGGGATTGGCCGGCAAGGTGCCGATCTCGGGCCAGGATGCCACCGCAGATGGCTGCAACAGCATCGTCAAGGGCCAACAGACCGTGACCGTCTTCAAGGACACCCGCCTGCTGGCCCCGCAGGCTGTGAAGATGATCGAGGCCCTGATCAAAGGCCAGCAACCCACCGGCGTGACAGACCTACACGCTGGCTGACCCTGACCAACGATAAGACCAAGACCGGTACCGTCATGGCTAACTTCCTGCCGGTTGTCCAGGTCACCAAGGCCAATGTCTATGACGTGGTCGTCAAGAGCGGCTTCCAGACCTACGATGCGTCTATCGCGGCGTTCCTGCTGATCAACTTCCTCCCACCCTTACGCCATAACCATTAACCAATTGAACAACTCCCGGCCCCCTGCTATAAGGCAGGGGGTCCGGAGTTCAAATTGATGAAGCTGTTTCACCGGCAAATATTTATCGAATGAAGGAGTTTGCAGTGGATAATGATATTATTCTCGATTTTCAAGCATATTACCAAACACTTCCCGGGCGTGGTGGCCCTGGATGATGTTTCCTTCCAGATCAAGCGCGGGGAAATCCACGGCATCTGCGGAGAAAATGGCGCGGGAAAATCCACGCTGGTGAAAATCCTTTCGGGTGTTTATCCCTTTGGTACCTATGAAGGCAGTGTGATCTATGATGGCGAAGAACTGAAACTGGAACAAAGTTCCATCCGGGAAGCCGTTGAGAAAGGTATTGCCATTGTTTATCAGGAACTGACCCTGGTCCCGACCAGGACAGTTGGTGAAAATGTCTTTCTGGGCAAAGAACCGGTGGAACATGGCCTGATCAATTGGAACAAGCTCTATGCCGATACCAAAGCAATCCTGGAAAAATACCAACTGGATGTCGACCCGCGTGCAACCGTTAACAATCTGGGTGTGGGCAAGATGCAGATGGTCGAGATCGCCAAGGCGCTCTCCGAAAACGCCAAGGTCCTGATCCTGGATGAGCCCACCAGCGCCCTCAGTAAAGCCGAAGTAGAAAAATTGATGGAGATCCTGCGGACCCTGAAGTCGCATGGTATCACCTGCATTTATATTTCTCATCGGTTGGAGGAATTCTTCCTTATAACGGATCGGGTTACGGTTATGCGGGATGGCAGGATCATTACCACGCAGCCAATTGATAAGGTGACCTTGAATGACCTGGTGAAATACATGGTCGGTCGCGAGATGAAGGAGCGCTTCCCCAAGGGCAACCGGAAGCCGGGCGAGGTCGTATTTGAAGTGGAAGGCCTCGAAGCAGTCGACCCCAACAACCCCAGCCGTAAGGTCCTGAATGGGGTCAGTTTCGATGTGCGCAAGGGCGAAATCCTCGGCATCGCCGGCTTGATGGGTTCGGGCCGCACCGAACTGGTATTGACCCTCTTTGGGGAGTATGCGAAGATCACCAAAGGTACCATCCGCATTGAAGGGCAGCGAGATCCAGCCGAAAAGCGCCCGGGCTGCTATCAATGATGGCTTGAGCCTGGTTCCGGAAGATCGCAAGAAAATGGGCCTGGTGTTGATCCAATCGATCCTGAGGAACATTTCCCTGCCCAACCTGGATCAGTTCTCCAAATTCTTCCGCATCGATGCGAATGAAGAAAGGCAAGCCAGTTTGCAGCAGGCCAAGAGCCTGACCATCAAGGCACCCAGCCTGGACGTGCAGGCATTAACCCTGTCGGGCGGCAACCAGCAGAAGGTGGTCATCTCGAAATGGCTGATGTCCAAGCCGGCCGTCCTGATCATGGATGATCCGACGCGCGGCATCGACGTGGGGGCGAAGTTCGAGATCTACAAGCTGATGAATGATCTGGCCGAGAAGGGTGAAGCGGTCATCATGATCTCCAGCGACCTGGAAGAAGTGCTGGGGATGAGCGACCGGGTCATGGTAATGTGCCGGGGCCACTCGACCGTCACCCTTCCGGTTGCTGAAGCCAGCCAGGAACGCGTCATGGCGTTGGCGACAGGTCTTGCCACAGCATAATGAGAACTTGAGAAAATATAGCGAGGTGAATTCCATGAGCACATCCGTTACTGAAGTAAAGCCAAAGGTAAGCTTGGGAATCCAGGATGCTTCAGTCCATCAGCCGTAACATCCAGATCCTACATCCTCCTGATTGCCGTCGTCGTCATTTGGGCGTTCTTTTTCTTTTTGACTGGCGGCAGCTATATTGCTCCAGAAAATATTTCGAATCTTTTCCGCCAGATGACCGTGACATCCTTCTTGGCCATCGGCATGGTACTGGTGATCGTGACCGGCAGCATTGACCTGTCGGTGGGTAAGCAGGCAGGTTTTGTCTCGGTGGTGTGTGCGTATTTGCAGTTCTATACCTTTTACGCACTCTTCCCCAATCAACCCTTGCTGTCCGCCATCCTGGCGGTGATCTGTGGTTTGCTGGTCGGCGTGGCAGCGGGTGCCATGCAGGGCTATTTCATCGCTTTCCAGGGATTGCCGGCCTTTTTGGTGACCCTGGCCGGCATGTGGCTGTTCAATGGGCTGATCCTCTGGGCGACGGCTGGTAAGACCATCGCGGCGCACGGGACGTACTTTTCGGCGATTGCTCAAGGATATGTTCCGCCTGTCTGGGGTTGGGTGGTATTTGGGGTCGTCGTGTTGGCGTTGGTATGGAATGTGCTCAGCGCCCGGCGCGGCAAGGCGAAGTACGGTTTTGCCCTCAAACCGCTTTACCAGGATATGATTTCGGCAGTCATTCCGGCGGTTTTAGTACTGGCATATGTGCTCAGCGTGAATGCCTACAAGGGCATTCCCGTTCCAGTCCTGTTGCTGGCGGTTGTGGCGTTGGTCATGTTGTATGTCTCGAATAACACCCGCTTCGGCCGGTATGTCTATGCCATTGGCGGTAACCGGGAAGCCGCCCGGCTCTCCGGTATCAACATCACCAGCGTATTGTTCCGGGTCTTTACCCTGATGGGCCTAATGTGCGGCGTGGCCGGGGTCGTGCTGGCCTCCTATGTCGGCTATGGCACCATTGCGGCCGGCCAGGGTTATGAGCTGGATGCGATCGCAGCGTGCATCCTGGGCGGCACCTCCCCGCTGGGTGGTTCGGGCACCATCTATGGTGCTCTGATCGGTGCATTGATCATCGGCAGCCTGACCACCGGCCTGCAAATGTTGAATGTACAGCCCGCCTGGCAGTATGTGACCAAAGCCGTCATCCTGGTGCTGGCAGTCCTCTTAGACTATTATTTCAAGAGGACCCGCAAATAGGCGACGAGTTACCCAATACCCTGGTTACGAATCATCATTTAGGAAGGATTGCTTCATGTCTCCCAGTTTTGAACCCAAACCTGAGCACAAATTTACATTCGGATTGTGGACGGTCGGGCAGACCGGGCGCGACCCGTTCGGAAGCCCGGTACGCGACCCCAAGACACCGGCAGAACTGGTGTACTTGCTGGGTGAGGTGGGCGCGTACGGCGTCAACTTCCACGATAACGACCTGATCCCGATCGACGCCACGCCGGCGGAGGCCGAACGGATCAAGAAGGACTTCCGCAAGGCACTGGACGATACCGGGTTGAAGGTCCCGATGGCGACCACCAACCTGTTCTTCGATCCGGTCTTCAAGGATGGGGCATTCACTTCCAACGATCCCGAAAGTGCGCGCGTATGCGCTCCAGAAGACCTTGAAAGCGATCGACCTGGGGGTGGAGTTTGGCGCAAAGGTGTATGTCTTCTGGGGTGGGCGGGAAGGCACCGAAACGGATGCCAGCAAGAACCCCGTGGCTGCCATCCAGCGCAACCGGGAAGCCATGAACTTCCTGTGCGAGTATGTCCTGGATAAGAAATATGACCTGAAACTGGCCCTGGAGGCCAAGCCGAACGAGCCGCGCGGCGACATGTACAACGCCACCACCGGGCATATGCTGGCCTTCATTGCCACGCTGGAGCATCCCGAAATGGTGGGCGTCAACCCGGAAATGGCGCACGAGCACATGTCGGGGCTCAACTTCCTGCACGGTGTGGCCCAGGCCTGGGAAGCCGGCAAGCTCTTCCACATCGACCTGAACGACCAGTATCCCGGCCGGTATGACCAGGACCTGCGCTTCGGCTCGCGGGACCTGAAGGCGGCCTTCTTCCTGGTGAAATTCCTCGAAGACGTGGGCTACGCGGGCTCGCGCCACTTCGACGCGCACGCCTACCGCACGGAGGATTACGAAGGCGTGAAGGACTTCGCGCGCGGCTGCATGCGCACCTACCTGATCCTGAAGGAAAAGGCCGCCCAATGGAACGCCGACCAGGAGATCCAGGCCGTGCTGGCCGAGGTCAACGCCGACGACGGCAGCATGGCTCCCTATTTCGGCAAGTATTCGGCAGCCAAGGCTACCTCCCTGCGGGCGCATCCCTTCGACCGGGCTGCCATCTCCAAGCGCGGGCTGAAATACGAACGGCTGGACCAACTGACGGTGGAGGTGCTGCTGGGGGCGCGCTGATGGTCCAGCGCGGCGGATGGCGGGTGGGCGGGCGGCGGCCATGTCCCACCTGCCAGCTTTATGCTCTACTTTCGCCGGCGGCGGGAAGGCTGCCTAGAGTAGGATGAAGCAGTTATAGTCTCCTCTTCAACGTTAAAACTTCGTCAAGTACTTGACTCGCATCCTAATTAATGCTATCATTTTTTTTGTAAACGCTTCCAAAACTTAATGTGGTATTTTCACCCGTAACAACGGGTGGGTTCGATATTTTTGAGTTGTCAGCGATAATTTTGCATTAATTATGCCCTATTGGCTGATCAACCGGCCTGAGTTGGGTAGGTTTTTGAGTCGAAGGGCATAAAAAACAAAAATCCATGTAAACGCTTACACGAATATGGAAAAGAAACCGAACTCAAAAGTGACCATCATCGATGTAGCCAAACAGGCCGGGGTTTCGTTTGGAACGGTCTCGCGGGTCATCAACAACGATATCCATGTCAAAAAAGAGACCCGTGAGCGTGTCTTGCAAACCATGGAGCGCCTGGGGTTTGTTGCCAACCGCCAGGCCCGCAGCCTGGCCGGGGGAAAATCGAACAGCATCGGTGTGCTCGTGCCGGATTTGGGGACCGGTTATATCGGCGAGATCATCCGCGGCATCGATGCCGAACTCAGCCTGACCGACCTCGACCTGATTTTATATACCACCCACCGCACCGCCAGCAAGGAAGCCAATTATGTTGCCAACCTTGCCACCGGCATGGTGGATGGGCTGCTGCTGGTCCTGCCGCGCAGCCCGGCTGATTTTATTGGAAACCTGACCCAGCGCAAATTCCCATTCGTTCTCATCGATCACCAGGGCGCCGGCCGGGATTGTCCGGCGGTGGGCGCCACCAACTGGCAGGGGGCTTATAACGCCACGGAATATCTCATCAAGCTTGGCCATACCCGCATCGGTTTTATTACCGGTTCCATGGACCTGGGCTGCGCGGTCGACCGCCTGGATGGTTATCGTTCCGCCCTGCGCACCCACCATATTCCCGAGGCGCCCGAGTTGATCTACGAAGGGAATTTCTTCCAGCCGGATGGCTATGCCGGCGCCTCGGCCCTGCTCGATCTGCCCATCCCTCCGACGGCCATTTTTGCCTCGAACGATGTCATGGCCATGGGCGTGATGGATGCGGTTCGCAACCGCGGCCTGCGCGTCCCCGATGATATTTCCGTGGTTGGCTTTGACGATATCCCTCAGGCTCCGAACTTGTCCGCCCGGCGCTGACCACGGTCAACCAGCCCCTGGAAAAAATGGGCCGCGTCGCAACCCAAATGCTGCTCGACCTGCTCCAGAATCCTGAACAGGAAGCCGAGCGGATTGAATTGCCCACCGAATTGGTCGTGCGTGAATTCCTGTGCAGTAGTCGCCGCCGCCCATGTAACGTTCCTGCGTATCGATAACCCGACCTGACGCATGTTCTGTATGAATAGATCAAGCGAAAGATAGGAGGTGATGCCACCAGAGAATACGATTTTCAGTCCGATCCCTGTACGAATTCGATTCAATTGCAATACCCGTTAATATTCATAAAGAAGGAGAATACAAATGCTTCGCAAATTTTTTACCCTGGTCAGCTTCGTGCTGATCGCCGCGTTCGTGCTGACGGCCTGCGGCCGCGGCTGCCACCACGGCGGCACCTGCCCCTGCCACGCAAGCCCCCGCCCCTGCCACGGCAGCCCCCACAGCCGTACCGCCCAACTGCGACGGCTGCTCCCACCTTGAAGCCGGTAACGATCGAATGGTGGCATATTACCACCGTGGACCCGGGCATGACACTCTGGCAAAGGACTGGCCAATGAATATATGGCCGCTCACCCAATGTCACCATCAACATCACGGTGTTGGAAAATGAAGCCTTCAAGACCAAGCTGACCACCGTCATGCAGGGCGGCACATCCCCCGGATATCTTCCAGAGCTGGGGCGGCGGCGTTATGAATGACCAGGTCGCAGCCGGCATGCTCCAGGACATCACCCCCGCCCTGGATGCAGATGGCGGCGCCTGGCGCAACACCTTCGCACCCGGTGCGTTGGCTGTCTATGCCTACCAGGGCAAGAACTACGGCGTGCCGTGGGACATGGGCATGGTCGGCTGGTGGTACAACAAGGACCTCTTCACCAAGGCTGGCATTGCCAACCCTCCTGCCACCTGGACCGATTTCCTGGCGGATGTCAAGACGCTCAAGGCTGCCGGCATCACCCCCATCTCCCTGGGTGAAGGAGACAAGTGGCCCGGCATGCACATCTGGTCCTATCTTGCCACCCGCATCGGCGGCCAGGCTGCCTTCCTGCGGCATATAACCGCGACCGGCTCCTTCACTGATCCGTCCTTCGTCCAAGCTGGCCAGAACTCAAGGAATTGATCGCCCTGCAGCCCTTCCAGGCTGGTTTCCTGGGCGCCACCCATGATGAAATGCAAGGCAGCCTTCGGCAACGGCAAGGCTGCCATGGAACTGTCCGGACAGTGGGCTCCCTGGTCTGAAGCCGGCCAGGCCGCCGATAAGAAGGGTGTTGCCAATCTGGGCTTGTTCAACTTCCCGGCTGTCGAGGGCGGTGCGGGCGACGTCGACGGATGTCATCGGCGGCGGCAATGGCTTCGCCATCGGCAAGAATGCCCCGCCGGAAGCCATTGACTTCGTCAAGTTCCTGACCAGCGCCGATGAATCAAGCAGTTGCCTGGCCAAGCTGGGTATGGGCATCCCGGTGGTCAAGGGTGGTGAAGCTGGCCTGACCGATCCCAATATGATCGCTGTCCAGAAGGCCTTCGCGGCTGCGAAATACTTCCAGCTCTACTACGATCAGTATATGCCTTCGGCCATGGGCTCGGCCATCAATGACGCGGTGCCAGACGGTGTTTGCTGGCACTGCGACGCCTGAGCAGGTTGCCAGGCGATTGAAGATGAGGCCAAGACAGACCTCGTAAAGTAAGCGAGACAGTTCCTTTGGAACAGTGCGGGGGTTGGGTCGGTAATACCCGACCCCCGCTAATTTATGTATAATGTGACAGTCACCTTCAAGGTGACTGTCACATCGAATTATGGCTTGCAGGGAAAGAAGGAGAACTGTCATGAATGTGACCCAGGCCAGAAGGGATGACTTGATCCTGCCCAAACGGACGGCTTCTCCTCGCCGTGTTCAGGACTACGTGACCATTGCTTGTTCCTGTTGCCGGCTGTTATCCTTTTTCTCGTTTTTCTCGTTTATCCCATTTTTCGATCCGTTTATTACAGCCTGTTCAATTGGAACGGCCTGGGGCCTGCCACCAATTTTATCGGGTTGGATAATTTCAAGACAGATCCTGACCGATCAGGTTTTCATGAAAGCGGTGGGGAACTGCCTCTTGATCGTGGTGTTCTCTTTGGTCATCCAGTTGCCGCTGGCCCTGGTGCTGGCCATCATGGTGGGACGTGACCTGCCCGGGCGGGCTTTCTTCCGCTCCATCTTTTTCATGCCCTACGTGATTTCCGAAGTCATCACCGGCCATCATCTGGATCAGCCTGTTCAGCCCTGACCCGGAGCGCGGCTTTATCAATGCGCTTTTGATCCTTATTCCGGGTGTCCAGCCCCAGCTCTTCCTGGGGGATATCAACCAGGTCATGCTCTGCGTTTTTGTCGTGCTCACCTGGAAATATTTTGGGCTGCACATGCTGCTTGTATCATGGCTGGCCTGCAAAATATCCCCAGGGAGCTCGAAGAGGCGGCCATGATCGATGGCGCCAACCGCTGGCAGTTGGTCTGGTATGTTACCGTCCCCTTGCTTGACCAGCACCATCCGCACCACCATCTACCTGTCCGTTTTGGGCTCGCTGACGCAGTTCAACCTGGTCTGGATCATGACCAAGGGCGGGCCGGTCAACGCCAGCGAATTGATGGCCACCTACATGTATCGCTTCGCTTTCGTCCGTTTCCAGCTCGGCTACGGCTCGGCCGTGGCGCTGGTCATGCTGGTGATCTGCCTGGTCTTTTCGGTGGTATACCAGCGGCTTGACCGCCAGCCAGACTCTCTGAGCGGCATGTAGAAAGGAACCTGCATGGCAACCATTGATTATCGTCAAAGTGACGCTTTCAAGAAGAAGTTACCCAGGTTCTTCCAGTACCTGGTCCTTTCCATTGTTACGCTGATCATCGTGGTGCCGCATCGTGATCATGGTCTTTGGCGGCCTCAAGACGCGCGGCGAGATGTTCTTGCATCCCTACACCCTCCCCATCCCGCCGCATTGGGAGAACTTTGCCACCATCCTGACCACGCCTTCATTCTGGACCATGCTGCGCAACAGCCTCTTCGTCATGGTGTGCTCCACGGCGGGCGTGTTGGTCGTTTGCAGCCTGGCGGCCTTTGTCTTTGCCCGCATGGAATTCCGCGGCAAGGACCTGGCCTTCAATTTCCTCACCCTGGGCCTGATGTTCCCGATCACGGTTGCCATCATGCCGGTCTACCTGGTCATCCGCCAGATGCATCTGATCGATACGCTCCTGGCGGTCATCCTGGTGCAGACCGCCTTCGGGGTATCCGGGAACATCCTGATCCTGCGCGGCTTCTTCCTGTCGATCCCGGCTGAGCTGCAGGATGCCGCCTCCATTGATGGCTGTTCTGCCTTTGACTTTTTCTGGCGCATCCTGCTCCCGCTGGCGCGCCCGGCCCTGGCCGCGGTGGGGGCATTGACCATGATCGTCAGTTGGAATGATCTGCTTACCCCGCTGGTGCTCCTCAATAGTGACAAGCTCTGGACCCTGCCGCTCGGCACCATGCAGTTCCAGGGGCAATACAGCTCCGATCTGGCGCTGACGGCGGCTTTCGTGACCTTGTCCGCGCTGCCTGCGATCCTTTTCTACCTGTTCGCCGAACGGCAGATCGTGGCCGGTCTGACGGCCGGCGCACTCAAAGGGTAAATTCTTATCCTTCTCTGCTCCGACCTGACCAATGGCCGGGACCTTCCGCAACCCCATCCTGCCCGGCTTTTACCCTGACCCATCCATTTGCCGGGTCGGAGAAGATTATTACCTGGTCACTTCCACCTTCGAATATTTCCCCGGGTTGCCGATCTTCCACAGCCGTGACCTGGTCCACTGGCACCAGATCGGCCATGTCCTCGATCGGCCCTCGCAGCTGCCTCTTGCAGGGATCCGTTCATCCGGCGGTCTGTATGCGCCCACCATCCGGTATTCCCGGGGCGTGTTTTACGTGAGCAATACCCTTGTCGATGGAAAGACCAAGTCGGGTAATTTCATCGTGACTGCCTCCAATCCGGCCGGGCCGTGGTCGGAGCCGTTCTGGCTGGAGTCTGCCCCGGGCTTCGACCCTTCCTTGTTCTTCGATGAGGATGGGCGTGTTTGGTACACCGGCACCCGCCTGGCAGAGCCAGCCAGTACGATGGCCATACCGAGATCTGGCTCCAGGAACTTGACCTTGCCGCCATGCGCCTGGTCGGAGCACCGCAAGTGCTTTGGGATGGGGCGCTCAAGGGCGTGGTTTGGGCCGAAGCGCCCCATATCTACAAATTCCAGGGTTACTATTACCTGGTGATTGCGGAGGGCGGCACCGCCCATCACCACGCCGTCTCGGTGGCACGCAGCCGCACGGTTGCGGGCCCTTATGAGGCCAATCGCGGCAACCCCATCCTCACTCACCGCCAGTTGGGGCTCGATTATCCCATCGTGGGCACCGGGCATGCCGACCTGGTGGAGACGCAGGCAGGCGAATGGTGGATGGTGCTGCTGGCCATGCGGCCCTACGGAGGCTATTTCTATAACCTCGGCCGCGAAACTTTCCTGGCTCCGCTGCGCTGGGAGGATGGCTGGCCCATTGTCAGCCCTGGCACGGGGCGGGTCGAGGCTTCCTACCCTGCCCCTGATCTGCCCGAACAGACCTGGCCGCCCGTTCCCACCTGCGACCATTTCGACGCTGCCACGCTTGCCCCGCAGTGGAATTTTCTTCGCATCCCGGCGGAGGGCTCCTGGAGTTTGCGCGAACGGCCTGGTTACCTGCGTTTGCACTTGCGCCCCGAGCGCCTCTCGGAAATGGCCAACCCAAGTTTTGTGGGGCGCAGGCAGCAGCATATGCGGTTCTCCGCGCAGACTGCCCTCGAATTCACTCCACAGAGCCAACAGGAATGTGCCGGCTTGGCCCTGATCCAGAGCAACAACTTTCACTTTTGCCTGGTGGTAAGCCGTGCAGAGGGCAGCGTAGTCCGCCTGATCAAACGGGCGGCCGGCGTGGAGCAGGTGCTGGCGGAACTATCGCTTAACGCCAGCCGGTTTTTTCTCAGGGTGGAAGCCAATGGCCAGGACTACAGTTTCTATGCGGCGGTCGAGGCTGGCAAATGGCACAACCTGGCCAAAGATGTGGATGGGCGTATTTTGAGCACGCCGGTTGCCGGAGGCTTTTTAGGAACATTCATCGCCATGTACGCCAGCAGCAATGGCCAACCTTCAACCAACCAAGCCGATTTCGACTGGTTCGCCTACACTGGAATATAAGGCTATCAGTCCTGTCCGATTTTTCGATTTCGGTGCATCTATCCATCCGTATTATGTATAATGATATGATAGCGATTATTATTCAAGAAAGGACCAAGGAATGAGGACGCCATACGAAACCAAACCGAAATATGAACGATTAGGTCACCTGACGGTTGCGCTGCCCCTGGGTGCCGGCTGATGTCGTACCGCGACGCATTCTTACCGGTTGGCAAGCGTGTTGCTGACCTGCTGGGCCAGATGACCCTGGATGAAAAACTGGCCCAGCTTTATTCCCATTGGCTGCGTGACCTTCTGGATGACGACCATGTTCTTTCCTCCACGAAAATAAGCCAACTGCTTGCGCTTGGGATCGGGCAGATCACGCGCGTGGGCGGCTCATCCATTTTCGACCCCGTCTCCAGCGCAGGGGCCGCCAATACGCTCCAGCACTACCTGCTTAGCGAGACCCGGCTGGGCATTCCTGCCATTATCCACGAAGAATGCTGCTCCGGATACATGGCCCTGGGCGGGACGGTCTTCCCGCAGATGATCGGCCTGGCGAGCACTTTCCAGCCGGAACTCGCCGAAGCAATGGCTGCAGTCATCCGGATCCAGATGCGGGCGGTGGGCGCGCACCAGGGGCTTGCGCCCGTGCTGGACGTGGCGCGGGATGGCCGTTGGGGGCGGGTGGAGGAAACCTTCGGGGAGGACCCCACGCTGGTCAGCCAGTTTGGGGTGGCCTATGTGCGCGGCCTGCAGGGGGAAGCCTGAAGGACGGAGGGGTGATGGCCACCGGCAAGCACTTTGCCGGTTACAGCCTTTCGCAGGGAGGCATGAACTGCGCCCCGGTCCAGATGGGCAAACGCGAACTGATGGAGATTTATATCGCTCCTTTCCAGGCTGCCATCCGGGATGCACACCTGCACACCGTCATGAACGCCTATCCTGAGCTGGATGGGGAGGTGGTGGCGGCCTCGCGTGCTATCCTGACCGACCTGCTGCGCGGCGAACTCGGTTTCGACGGACTGGTGGTCTCGGATTACGAGGCCATCCTGATGCTCCAGAGCTACCACCACGTCGCGGCGGATAGGGCCGAGGCGGCCGCGCTGGCCCTGCGGGCCGGCATCGACGTGGAATTGCCCAACCCGGATTGTTACCGCCTGCCGCTCAAGCAGGCCATCGAGTCTGGCAAAGTGCCGATGGACTGGGTGGATGCAGCCGTTTCCCGGCATTTGCAGAAGAAATTCGAGCTTGGTTTATTCGAGAACCCCTATGTAGATGAAAGCCGCGTGCTGGAGGTCTTCGATGCTCCCGACCAGCGCGGCCTGGCGGGACAAATCGCCCGGCAGAGCATGGTCCTGCTGGCCAACGATGGTCTCCTGCCGCTCAAGAAAACCATTGCAAAGCTGGCTGTCATCGGCCCGAATGCGGACGACGCACGCAACCTGGTGGGTGATTACTCCTTTACCGCCCAACTGGAAGCCGCGCTCTCGGGCAGGCTGCCGGGCGCGCCTCTTTCGGGCGTGGACCCGGCTGCCCTGGCCCCACATGCGGTCAGGGTACCGACGATCCTGGACGGCATCCGCAAAGCGGCTCCTGAGGTGGAGATGCTGTTTGCACGCGGTTGCGACAACCTCGACCCGGATACCGGCGGGTTTGACGAAGCTGTTCAGGCGGCACGTGAGGCGGATGCGGTGGTGCTCGTTTTGGGCGACCGTTCCGGCCTGACCTTGAACTGCACCACCGGCGAGACGCGTGACAGCGTCGACCTGCGCCTGCCGGGTGTGCAAAGCGAGCTGGCCCAAGCTGTACTGGCGACCGGGAAGCCGGCAGCCGTCGTCCTGGTCAATGGCCGTCCGCTGGCGATCCCGGAACTGGCCGGAAAGGCCTCCGCCATCCTGGAAGCCTGGCTGCCGGGCGAAGAAGGCGGGGCGGCTGTGGCGGCGGTGCTTTTCGGGGATGCCAACCCGGGCGGCAAATTGCCCATCTCCTTCCCCCGGCATGTCGGGCAGTTGCCGGTCTTCTATAACCAGAAACCTTCCGGGGGGAAGTCGAACTGGTACCTGGATTATGTCAGCGTGGAAGCCGGCCCGCTATATCCTTTCGGTCACGGGCTGAGTTACACCAGTTTCGAGTACGGCGAGCTTAGCATTTCCAGCGCGCAGGTCGAAGCGGGTGAGAGCGTGGAGGTGAGCCTGGACGTCAGGAACACCGGCAGGAGCGCCGGCGACGAAGTGGTACAACTGTATATCTGCGATGAGGTACGGCTGCGTCCCGCGCCCGGTGCAGGAACTGAAAGGCTTCACCCGCTTGACGCTCCAAGCCGGGCGAAACCCGCCGCGTCACCTTCCACCTGCCGGTGGACCAACTGGCTTTCTATGATGAAGAGATCGAACTTGGTGGTCGAGCCCGGGACGTTCAAGGTGATGGTGGGGTCCTCCTCGGCCGATATCCGCCGTGAAGGCGCTTTCGAGGTCACCGGCGGCCAGAAGACTCCCGTAAAGGAGCGCCGGTTTGCTTGCCCGGTGGAAATTAATTAGAAGCCAGACTTGCAATCTCAAAATAACCCAATTTGATTTTTCCGGAGAGGTGCCATGTCCCAAACCTATTTCCTCGGCATCGATGTATCCACCACCGGCAGCAAAGCCCTGCTGGTGGATGAAAACGGGGTGGTGGTCGGCCACGGCGTCTGCGCCGCACACGCTGCAGACGCCCAAACCGCTCTGGTCGGAGCAGGACCCGCGCGAATGGTGGCAGGCGAGCGTCAACGGCAGTGCGCGCGGTGCTGCAGCAGGCCGGGGTGAGCGGGGAAAGCGTGCAGGCGGTCGGGCTGACCGGGCAGATGCACGGGCTGGTGCTGCTGGACGAGGCAGGGCAGGTGCTGCGCCCGGCGATCCTGTGGAACGACCAGCGCACCCAGGCGCAGTGCGACGAGATCCACCGGCGGATCGGGCGGGAGAAGTTCATCCAGATCACCGGCAACGTGGCGCTGACCGGCTTCACCGCGCCGAAGATCCTGTGGGTGCAGGAGAACGAGCCGGAGGTGTATGCCAGGGCGCGGCACGTGCTGCTGCCCAAGGATTACATCCGCTACCGGCTGACCGGCGAATATGCCATGGATAAGGCGGATGGCTCCGGGACGGTGCTGTTCGACCTGAAGCAGCGCGCCTGGTCGGCGGAACTGCTGGCGGCGCTGGGCATCCCGGCCGGCTGGATGCCGCCCACCTTCGAAGGGCCGGAATTCACCGGGACGATCACTCCCGAGGCGGCCGCAGCGCAACCGGCTTGAAGGCCGGTACGCCGGTGGCAGCCGGCGGCGGCGACCAGGCGGCCCAGGCGGTTGGCGTGGGGGCGGTGGAACCCGGCGTGGTGGCGCTGACGGTGGGCACCAGCGGCGTGGTGTTTGCCACCACTCCTTCGGCGCTGGTCGAGCCGGAAGGCCGCCTGCATGCCTTCTGCCATGCCGTTCCGGGCATGTGGCATTTCATGGGAGTGATGCTCTCGGCGGCGGGCAGCCTGCAATGGTACCGGGATACGCTGGCCCCCGGCATGAGTTTCGACGACCTGCTGCACGAGGCGGAAGCGGTCCCGGCGGGCAGCGAGGGCCTGCAGTTCCTGCCGTACCTGAGCGGCGAACGCACGCCTTATCCCGGACCCGCTGGCACGCGGCGCCTTCGTGGGCCTGACCCTGCGGCACGGGCGCGGCCACCTGACACGGGCCCTGCTCGAAGGGGTTTCTTTTGGCCTGAAGGACAGCTTTACGCTGATCCAGAATGCCGGGCCTGGGGGCGATCCGCCAGGTGCGGGCTTCCGGCGGCGGGACGAAGGGGGCGCTGTGGCGGCAGATCCTGGCTTCGGTGCTGGAGGCGGAACTGGTGACGGTCAACACGACCGAGGGGGCGGCCTTCGGGGCGGCCCTGCTGGCGGGGGTTGGCGCATAGGCCTGGGCGGATGTGCCGGCGGCCTGCGCGAGCGGCGGTGCGGATCACCGGCAGCACCCAGCCCGACCCGGCGCAGGTGGAAGCGTACCGGAAGGGGTACCCGCGCTATAGGGAGCTATACCCGGCGTTGAAGGGGAGTTGGAGGGGAGGATAGAGATTTTAGATTTTTGATTTTAGATTGAGGATGGTAGATTAACTATGCAACTGCTACGCACATGGCAGGTGCGCAGCAGTAATTTTCAAGGTGATCCTACCCCTGGATAATCCCGACAATTAAGGAAGGGGAACAATTCCGGGTAAGCTCCGAGGGGAGAGACGGACGCACATAATCTAAAACGATAAATTCCTTGCACTATGCCAGCTTCTCGGGCAATTTAGCGCCGCAGTTGGCGCAGAAACGGGCTTCTAGGGGATTGGGGCTGCCGCACTGGATGCAGAAATTCCCGGTTGGTTTTGCTACGGCAGCCGGGGCAGAGGCGGTGGGAGAGGCCGGGGCGGGGGGCAGCGGGTTGTTGACGGGGGCGGAGACTTCCTCCTTGAACCCTTCGGCGGCTTCCTTGGTGCCCTTGCGGAACTCGCTGATGGAGCGGCCCAGGCTGCGGCCTATCTCGGGCAGACGGCTGGCTCCGAAAATCAGGAATGCCACCACGATGATGATGACAATATGGATGGGTTGGATTCCAAATGGCATAGCAAACTCCTTTTATGTTCCGAATTATAATCAGTTGGCAATGTCACATTTCCCAATTAGACGGTTCCTTTTCCGGCGATCTCGCGGGAGGCTTTCAGCCGGTTGGCCTCGATCCTGACCGCTACTATGATACTGATTTCATATAATATAAGCAAGGGAACCATGACGATCATGGGCGCCACGATCGGGTCGCTGACCGGTGTGACGATCTCGGCGAAGACGAACAGCACAAAGTAAGCAATCTTGCGCTGTTTCTTGAGGATGGCGGCGGACAGGATGCGCAACTGCACCAGGATGGTGAGGACCACCGGCAACTGGAATGCAGCTCCGCAGGCAACCAGGAAGAAAGTTACGAAGGAGATGTAATCATCCGCCGCCGGCAGGAAATTCACCTCGGGCGGAAAGAACCCGATCATTACCTTGATCATCTCGCTCAGCAGGTAATATCCGAAGAGGACGCCGAGAATGAACAGGCAGGTCGAAGCGAGCAGGCCGGGAAGAAGCGTCTTGCGTTCCCGATCGAGCAGCCCCGGGACGATAAATTGGTAGAGCTCAAAGCCCCAGATCGGGAAGGCCGCCGCAATACCGATGTACAGCGCGATGCGCAGCTTGATCATGAAACCGTCCATCAAGCTGAATGCATTCAGCTTCAGCCCTCCCGATGGGAGAAGCAGGAGCTGTAGAAGGTTGTTGGAGAAGATCAACGCGACTCCTGCAACGACCAGGATTGCCACCAGGGAGATAAGGATGCGCTTGCGCAATTCTTCCAGGTGATCCAGGAACCCCATGCTTATTTTTTGACGCATGCTGTTACCGCCTCGATTTTCATACCGTTAAGATTGCTCTCCCGCCAGGGAGGAGCCGGAAGGATTGATCGTTTTTTCAGGAAGCTTCGACCCGCATTGATTGCAAAAACGCGCTTCGGCGGGGTTGGCCGTGCCGCATTGGATGCAGAAATTCCCGGCACCGGCAGCCGCCATGGCCGGGGCCTGGGCAGGGACAGACGCCCCGGGATTGGGTTGGAACGGGTTTATCGTTGCCACAGAGTTGGTTGGGCCGGCTGCCGGCGTGCCATTGACTTCCTGGCGAAAGCTGTCGGTCACTTCCTTTGTCCCATTACGGAATTCGTTGATGGCCCTGCCGATGCTTCGCCCCATTTCAGGCAACCGTTTTGGCCCAAAGATCAGTAAGGCTACCACGATGATGATCACGATATGGATGGGTTGGATTCCAAATGTCATTTGCATTTCCTTTCTGCGGAGATTCTACCGCATAAAACCAGCCGGCTGCCGAAGGATTCCATTCGAAGCAATTTTTACCGGGCAGCCTGCCAGGAACACGAAGTATTCATGAACGGAGTTCACCCCGAAGGATGAAAACTGTTTTGTTCGAGCGAATGATTCTCAATGCGAACACCCTACGGGTGCTATGTAATACGAATAAACGAATGACACGAATCAAGGCTTTATTCGCGCGATTTGTTCATTCGAGTAATTTGCGTTGTTGAAGAAATGTGCGGTGGAGTATCTATTTTCAAGTCAGAACCTTTAAAACCGATAAGCTGCCAGCCATCGGCAACATGCCGAGAGGCCGGTATGAGCCTTTCGTAAAGCTTTTCAAAAGGGCTGCCTCCCGGGGAAAGATAATAGGAATCCATTTATACCATGATATGGGATTTTCATGATTAATAAAATGGTTTTACTGTGGGGTCCTGGAAGGGGGAGAGGGATATTCACCGCGCCTTTGAAAATGTGACTGTCACCGAAAAGAAGGTGACAGTCACAGCGACATAGGATAAAATCAACCCATGAATAATTATCAAAATCTTGCCTCTGCTGTTCTCGAAAACGGCCAACTCCGGGTGGAATACCTGACAACGGCCGGCCCGCGCGTGGTCGGGCTTTCCTATCGCGGTTCGCCCAACATGCTGGCGGATCTGCACGATGTCATCTGGGACACACCCAATGGAGCGTATTTCCCAATCGGCGGCCACCGCCTGTGGATCGCGCCGGAATCAAAGGAAAAAACCTACGTACCGGATAACACCGGATTACAGGTGCGGCCTGTGCCCAACGGCGTCGAATTGACCGGCGCCAGCGAGACCAACTCCGGGGTCCGCAAGACGCTGCGGATCGAGCTCGACCCGGTCTCGCCGACCGTCAGGCTTGTCCACACCATCCTCAACGAAAACCCGGCCCCGGTCAGCCTGGCCCCGTGGGGCATCACCCAGTTCCGCCAGGGCGGCACGGTGTTCCTGCCCCAGCCGGATGGCAATACCGACCCGCAGGGCCTGCTGCCGAACCGCCGGCTGGTGCTCTGGCCGTACACGCGCATCAACGAGCCGCGCCTGGTGCTGCGGGATGATTTCATCCTGATCCATGCCGAGGCGGCGCTGCCGCCTGTGAAGCTGGGATATGCCAGTACGGCGGGGTGGCTGGGGTACTGGTGGGATGGCATCCTGTTCCGCAAGAGCACCGACCCGCAACCCGGTGCATCCTATCCGGATGGGGGCTGCAACAGCGAGGTGTACTGCGGCGACCGTTTCGTGGAGTTGGAAACCCTTGGGCCGCTGGTGACACTGGCACCAGGACAAACGACGCAGCATGTCGAGACCTGGGATGTGTTTGAGGGGTTGGAACAGCCGTTCATCCCAGAGGAAGTCAGGGAGTTGGTGGAGGGGATGTGACGGTCACCTGCCCTGGAAAAATGTGACGGTCACCAAAGGAAGGTGACAGTCACATCCATTCCCCGGTTTTTTCGCCGAGAGTAAACGTAAAAAACGGTACTGGGGTGGACTGGGAGAGGATGGACAGCCCGGCGGCTTCAAACGAAGCCCGCACCTGGGAGCGGGAAAGGGGATGGCCGTGGGCTGCCAGGCTCATATCTGCCAGGATGAATAACCCACCCCGGCGCAGCACGCGGGCGGCCTCGCGTATGCCCTGGGCCTGGTCGCTCCAGTGGTGGAAAGAAGTCGTGCTGGTGACGAGGTCGACCGATCCAGCCTCAAGGGGCAGGCGCTCGGCCGGGGCCTGGAGGATCGTGGCACCAGGGGTGCGCTGGCGCGCCTGCGCGACCATGCCCTCGGCCAGGTCGACTCCTACCAGGCTGGCGGCGGGCCAGCGATCCCGCATCCGGCGCAATAGCCGGCCGGTGCCGCAGCCGATGTCGAGCACAGTTGCGGGGGCAAAGCCGGCCGGGAGGCGGGCCAGGAGCTGGCGGTGAACGCGGTCGAAGAGAAGCCACTGCATAAAAGAACGCTCATACGTGTCGGACCAGCGGTTGAAATGCTGGCGTCCGTTGATATCCTGGGATTGAGTCGTAGTGTACCTCAGCCTTTCAATAAGCGCAGAACCGTCGTGGGAGATGGTAGGAAATTGGGGGAGGAAAATGGAGCGGCCTGGGTGAACATGCCCTGGGTGAACTGGGTGATGGCCAGCCCCTGGATGGTGGCGAAAAAGGTCATGGCCAGTTCCTGCGGGCTGCCCTGGACCACCACACCGGCAGCCTGGCCTGCTTCGATCAGCCTGACCAGGTGGGCATTAACCTGCTGGCCTAGCTGCGCCAGGAGTTTCCCGACCTGGGGAGGGGTATCCTGATTGACCAGGGATTGGGTCAGGACCAGCATGTATTCAGGGTGGATGACCAGACCTTGGAGCATGCGAGCGGTGACCGAGGCCAGGCGTTCCCATGGGCCGGGGTCAAGCCCGGCGGTATCATCGAAGGCGGCCAGGGCGCCGGTCATGGCGCGCTCGACCACGGCAGCGAAGACGCCTTCCTTGGAGGGGAAATAGTGATGGATGAGGCCCTGGCTGATGCCGGCCTGGGCGGCAATATCCGCGATCTTGGTGTCTTTGAGTCCTTTGTAGGCAAACACTTTCAGAGCCGCGTGCAGGATCTGATCCCGGCGTTCCTGCCTAATTTTTTGGTTGGACAGGCTGGTCCTCGGTGACATAAGCCGCCTTTCTATTGATTGGTTGGTCATTCAACCAATAATAATAATGCCTTTGCCCGGCTTTGCCAAGGACGGACGCCGGTTTGTTTTGGGGGGAGTGTTTTGGGGGGAACATATTGAACCGGCGTGCTTAGGCAGCCGTTTCTGCTAACGTAGACCCACAGCTGCTGCAGAACCTTGCTTCGAGCGGGTTGGGAGCTCCGCACTGCATGCAGAACCTGCCTGCCGGGGAGGTGGAGGCTGCCTGGGGCTGGAACGAGGCATCCGTTCTCCTCCACCCCAAGAATTGATCCTCATTGTTTCATCATTTGTCCGTCTCCCTCTACACGGCAGTCCCCATCATCGTTCCTGGTCGTTTTTGGCATTTTCGCCTCCCCCTGCTCTCTGTTCTCCGTTCTCTGCTCTCTCCTCTCTCCAATCCCCAATCCCCAATTCCCCCAAATGTAATATGTGAGGAGTCGGGAAAAAGTGACAGTCACCAAAAGAAGGTGACTGTCACAGAGGTGGCTAGACTGAAGGGATGGTTTCTTCCTTGCGGTGGAACCAGTTGCGCCATTCCTTGTTCTCCCAGACCACCAGGATGGGGGAGGCGTTGAAGATGGAGGAATAGGTGCCGCTGAACACACCGATCAGCAGGATGACCACAAAGTGATGGATGGTTTCGCCGCCGAACAGGGCCAGCGCCAGCAGCGTGATCATGACGGTCAACTGCGTGTTGATGGATCGATCCATGGTCTGGACGATCGAGTGGTTGACGACCGTCTCGAAGTCGACCCGGCGGTAGATGTTGGCGTTTTCGCGGATGCGGTCGAACACCACGATATCGTCATGCACGGAGAAGCCGATCACGGTCAGCAGGGCGGTCAGGAAGAGGCAGTCGATCTGCCAGCCAAGGAAGTGGCCCAGGATGGCACCCATGCCCAGCACGACCAGCGAATCGTGGATGGTGGCAATGATGGCTGCCACGCCGAACCGGAATGGATGGCTCACTTTACGGAAGGCGAACCAGATGTAAAGCAAAATTGCAACGGAGGCCATGATGACCGCAATGGCGGCGGCGCGGGCCACTTCTGCGCCCACCGATGCCGTCACCTGGGAGAAGTTCTGGATGACCACGTCCTTCCCGCCGCCATACTAGGCTTTCAACTGCGCCACTACCTTGGCCTTGGTGGCATCATCCATTTCGCGCGAGCGGATGGAGAGCGAGTCGGTGCCGAGCGGCTGGACTTCCGGGTTGGAAATGTTCATCGCCGTGGTGGAAAGAGCGTTGAAAACCGAGCTGACCTGGTCAATCGTGGGCGGTTTTCCAGAATCAAATTGCACTTCCAACAGACTACCGCCGGTGAAGTCGATCCCCAGGGGTAATCTCCAAAAGATCAGGGCCAATATCCCCGGGACGATCACCAGCAGGGAAATGGCAAAGTATAAGTAGCGGTATTTGATGAGATTCATCGCGAACCCTCCGTAATACCGAACCAGCGCGGATGTTCGGTGAATTTAATGCTGTCGAGCACCACGTGCAGGAATGTGCGGGTGACAATGATGGATGTGAACAGGCTGACGATGACACCCAGCGCGAGCGTCACCGAGAAGCCCTTGACCATGCTGGCGCCGAAGGTGTTGCCGAAGATGAACAGGATCAGGCAGGTAATGAGAGTGGAAATATTGGCATCCCGGATGGATGGACCAGGCCCGGCTCCAGCCCAGGTCGATGGCCTGGCGCAGGGTGCGGCCGGCGCGCAGTTCCTCTTTCAAGCGCTCAAAGATGAGGATGTTGGCATCCACCGCCATGCCGATGCCCAGGATGAAACCGGCGATGCCCGGCAGGGTGAGGACAACCGGGATGACCTTGAACAACATCAGGCTGATGCAGGTGTAAGTGATCAGCGCCAGGTCGGCAATCACGCCCGGCAGGCGGTAGTAGAGAGCCATGAACAGGACCACGGCCAGCAGGCCGATGATGCCGGCGAACAGGCTGCGGCGGATCGAGTTGGCGCCCAACGTTGCGCCGACGGTCTGGCTTTCGACCACCTTGACGGGGACGGGCAGGGAGCCGTAACGGAGCTGGACGGCGAGGGCGTTGGCACTGTCGGAGGTGAAGCTGCCTTCAATGTAGCCTGAGCCCTTGTCAATCTTGGCGTTGATGGTGGGGGCGGAAATGACCTTCTTATCCAGGACGATCGCCAGGGTCTGGCCGATGTGGCTGCCAGTGTAATCGGCGAAGGAGGTCGAAGCATCCGAATTCAAAGTGAAGGCGATGACGTAGCCGGTGGTGCCGACCTGGGAGCCGGCTTCCACATTAACAGAAGTGAGCGAAGTACCCGCCATGACGGTGTGGTAAATAGTGGGGGGAGCCGGCGTGGCGGTGGCGGTCGGGGAGGGAGTGACGCCGGGCGCAGCCGTGGCAGTTTCGGTGGGTGCAGGCGTGACAGTATCGGTTGCAATGGGGGTGGGGGAGGCGGTGCCCGTGGGCGTCAGTGTAACGATCCCGCTCGGCCCGGCCGCAGCGGAACGGAAATCAGTCTGGATGACGGTGCCTTCGGCAGGATGCTCGCTGCCCATATCCACGAATTCAAGCACGCCGGTCTCCTGCAGGGCGGCCACGACCTGGTCGGAGTTTTGCAGGCCGGGGAACTGGGCCACGATGCGGTTGGGCGGGGCGCTCTGCATGATCACTTCGCTTACGCCCAAGGCATTGGCACGATTTATGAGGATCTGCTGGGTGGTGCCCAGGTCAGCCGAGCTGACCGTGGAGTTGGCCGGCAGGTCGGCTTCCAACAGGACCTGCAGGCCGCCGCGCAGGTCGAGGCCCAGGCGGATGTCCACATTGCTGTTGATGAGTATGCTGCCGTTAAATGGGTTCGAGATGATAATTTGCTTGCTAAGATCGATCCAGGCGGCAAAAGCCACCAGAATGAGGATGATGACAAGCCATAAATAGGGACGTCGGGTCATAGACTGATTCTCCGCTCATAAAAATACCAGCCTTGGGCTGGCGGCGGGGGTCATTATACTCTGATTGAGGGGGAAAAGGAAGTCGGAGGTTAGTTGGATAGTTGGGTAGTCTTCAGTCTTATGGTCTGATTGTCTAATTGTCTAATTGTCTGATAGTCGTATTGGAAGGAACCAGGAAGACAATGTCAGGAAGGTTGTTGCCTGGGAAATTGAGTTTTATGTGACAGTAACCTTCCAGGTGACTGTCACAGGGTGAGATTTTTCTCTTCCACGAACGCCACCACCCTCTCCAGCACCTGAGCGGCGGACATGCCATCGGTATCGAGAGTAAGGTCAGCGTGTTCCCGGGCATGGCGCAGGCGGAACTGCTGCTCCTGCCATTCGGCTTCCGTCCAATTCAAATTTCGGCGGCGACAGGTGACCGGGTAGGAGGCATCCAGGAAGACCAGAATGTCGGGGTCGGTCAGGCGCTGCCACATGTCCTTGACGTAGGAGTGTTCCTGGACAATGTGGCGGGTGCGGTAGCCCAGGCGGGTCAGCCCGGCGATCAGCGTGGATTTCCCGGAGGCACACGGGCCCACCACACCGATCAGAGGCCGGAACGTACTGGCAGGTTCATCCTTTTTGGGCATTCCACCCGTTGAATATTATCCCATCCTGTCGATGGGCAAGCGCACCATCAACCGGCGGACATCATCCCCGCGCCGTTCAAGCACCTTAAGCACCACCACGCTGATATCGTCGGCAGGGTGACCATCATCCAGGGCCACCGCCTGGCCCAGCAGGGCGTCCGCGACCTCCTGGGGCGAAGGCTCCTGCTCTTCCAGCATGGCTTTTAATGAGGTGCAGACATCCATTGGCCGCCCGACGCGCGAGCCGGCATGTACCAGGCCATCAGTAAAGATTACGATCACCAGCCCAGGTTCAACCGGGATCTCGCTGATGATGGGGCGTGTATTGCGGGAAAAGCCGATGGGGGAACTATCCGTGCTGATGCAATCTACCTGCTCGCCATGCGCAATGAAATAGGGCGCGGGGTTGTTGCGGGTGAGCACCACCGTACCGGTATGCAGGTCCACGGAGATGATATTGAGCGTGGCGGAGACCTTGCCCTGCTTGTCGGTGTAGAGGGAATCGGAGGCAGCCCGTGCAGCCGCCCCGTCCCGCACCCCTTCGGCCAGCAGGCCGATGACCTTGCGGACCACCAACATGGAGACGGCCTTGGCTCCCCGGCCGGAGGTCTGGCCATCTGCGAGCACCACCGACAGCCCGCCGTTGGGCCGTTCGACCACCTCCAGCGTGTCTCCACTTTCGGTCACGGCATACTTGTTGGTTTTGGCCGCGGCAATCTGTACTTCCATGCCTTCATTTTACTCCAAACGACTGAGCCTGTGCGTAGTACGATTTTTGCATCGAATTTCACGAAGTTCACGAAATTTTCATGGTCAGTGATGAAATTCATAGTTGGATCATTCGTCTTTCTAGCCCGGATAATGGATCACCATGTTGAGTTTTAGGATGGTCTTGCCGGCATTTTGATAGGTATGTGGTCTATCCGCCTGAAAGCGAATTGAATCGCCGGCAACGATCCGGTATTCCTGGTCATCCACCCGAAGCGTTAATTCGCCTGCAAAGACGGTTATGAACTCCTGGGTGCCATCTGGGTGCGGATCAGCGCATAGATGGCCGGCCTGATCGACTTCGACGCTATAGATTTCAAAGCGCCGGCCATCTTCAATCGGGAAAAATGGGAACAGGCGCCATTTCCCGTTATCTTCGAGCAATGGCTGGATGTTGGCTTTCTTAACGATACTTGTGTTCGTCTGTGGCGAACTGACCAGAGCTGTGAAGGGTATTTTTAGTCCGTTGGTAATTTTCCAAACGACAGAGACGGTGGGGCTTGATTCCCCTCTTTCAATCTGCCCCAACATGCTTTTACTTACCCCGCTAATTTCTGCCAGCTTATCGAGGCTGAGCTTTCTCTCATCCCGCAGCCTTTTCAAGTTGCGTCCCACCAAAAGTGTGATGTCTTCCATAAGGTCATCCATCTTTTTCATTCATTTATTAGTCAATATAACGTACATATAGTATAATATAACGCATGTACGCTATAGCGGTCGTTTATACCATTATAACATTTATGAGGCGAGGATGCCATGACAGCTCTCTATCCCTTTCTGCTGTACGTGTTGGTAACCACCTTTACCCCTGGACCCAATAACATCATGTCCATGACCAATGCGATGCATTTTGGGTATCGCCGGACAATAAAATTCCTGACAGGCATCGCGACCGGTTTTTTCATTATCATGGCAGCCAGCGGGCTCTTGAATGTAATGCTTTCCGGCTGGCTGCCTTTCCTGGAAAAATGGTTAAAGATTTTGGGCGCAGTCTATATGCTCTATTTGGCTTTTCATATTGCGCGCAGCCGCCCCGTGGAAATCGAAGAAGGAAATTCCGGTGATAATTCTTTTAAAGCCGGATTTATCATGCAATTCCTGAATATCAAAGTCATCCTTTATGGGATAACCGTGTTCTCATTATTCATTATCCATTTTTCCCAGAATGCGATCGTGATCGGCCTGTTCGCACTGGCGTTGGCGCTGGTCGGTTTTGTGGCAACTTCTTGTTGGGGCTTGGGTGGAAATATCTTTCGAAGGTCACTCCGGAATAATTATCGTTGGTTTAATTTCAGCATGGCAGGATTGCTGGTTTACATTGCCATCGCCAGTTTAGTATAAAGGTCCGCTTTGGTAGCCACTGTGTGCCTACTTCTTCTCACCTTTTTATGGCAGTTACCGGACACTTTCACGCCCTCTAAAGAGCCGGGGATTTGCGGGCGATAATCACCAGCAGCCGGCTGCCGGGTAATTCCACCATTTCGTGACGTACCTCGAACCCATTATGCTCCAACCGCTTCTTTATGCCGGACAATACCGCCTCGAGAACCCCCGCCTGGCCGGTGAGGCGGAACAACCCGGCTGCCAAGCGTTCAGGCAGGCTGTTCCCGGTGATCCAGGCAGACGGCACGATCACCAGCCGGCCACCCGGAGCCAGGACGCGCCGGACCTCCCTGAGCGTCTCCGCCTCGAAGATATATTCGGAGGGGAATGTGGCTACCACGCTGTCGAAGGTGGCTTTAGGGAAGGGCAGATGTTGGGCTGTCGCGCGGGACAGGGCGGCCGGGTACCCTTTTCTGCGCAGGCGGCGGCCAGCCTGGCGGGCCATTTGGCGGCTCTCATCCAGTCCGAAAGCCGGCCGGCTGCGCTGCTGCAGGGCCAGTTGCAGGTGCCCGGGACCGTAACCGATCTCGAGAATGCGGCCATCCAGATAAGGCAGCACGCTCTGCACCCAACCCTGCCAGCGCCCGAGGGAGACCAGCGCCGCAACAAGGTCATACGTCCAAGCGAACTGGTGGTAAAGGAGTCGGAAAAAAAAGGACAGAAGAGAGCGGAGGATGGGCATGAGTGCGGTCACCGGGCGGGAGAATGCCGGGGTGTGCGTCATTTTTTCGCGAAACCGCTTGTTCGGTATCGGCTTTGACCGAAATAAGCCTCCCGTGCTTTCTGATTTCCCCATTTTGACTGCTTGAAACGCAGATCAAGCCTCCGCATCCGCCTCTCCCCCCATTTTGCGTACTTCAAAATGGGGGGATGCCGAAGGCAGGGGGGCTGGGCTGAGTACCCATTTTTCTCCGCGAAATTTTGACGCACACCCAGAATGCCGCCGCCTATTGAAATATCCGGGACAAATGATGTATGATGGAATTGTATCGTAAAACTGTATGGGAAAGAAAGCAGGAACAGATATGGATACCCACGCGGTCGAAACACAGAAAGACGATATCCTGGCTTTATTTTGTTGGAGGCGCACTCGCCGGCCTGGTCATCGCGCTGCTGCTCGTAAAGAGGATCTATTGCCTGAATGCCTACCAGCCAGGAATAACGGCCATCTTCCCCGGGTTGGCCGCGGTGGGGGCCGGTTTTGGGGTGCTGAGTGGATTAAAAATCAACGGGGCGGCATTCTTTACCAGGTATAAACTTTTCTTCCTCTCTTTCAGCGGCCTGCTCATTGTCGGCGCGGTTGCGGGCTGGCTTTCGCCCTTGTTCTATCAATACAACAAGAACTACTGCGTAAACAATTTCGACCAACTGGCCGCTTTGACCAACCAGGAAGGATCGGCCGTCATTAACAAGGATATGGTTGTCATTCGAAACATCTATGCGCCAGATGCGGTGGTGACCCAGGTGAATACGGGCGAGTCGTGGGCCGCATATGCGTATTATTCCATAAAATTTGTCCAGGAGATCCACTGCACCAACCGGCACGGTGATTATGACGTCATTAAATTCAACGCGGACGAGGTCGTCATGACCACCAGCAGCCAGGGGACATGGGGACCGGTGGGGCAAGGTTGCACGCAGGCCTATTCCGACCCGGCCGGCTCGGAC
Source organism: uncultured Chloroflexia bacterium (assembly GCA_963746015.1). Lineage (GTDB taxonomy): Bacteria > Chloroflexota > Anaerolineae > Anaerolineales > Villigracilaceae > UBA877. Next base: position 46,030 of record CAVUZS010000002.1, on the reverse strand, counting down.
CGTTGGACTTTTCAGAGAATAAATGGCGAATGGAAGATCGAGAATTTCGAGTTCAATATTCCTGTCAAAACTCCCTGAGAGCGCCCACAGGGTGTTAAAGTTGAAATGCGATTGCACTACAGCACATGCTCTCTTCATATACTAGAGGAGGAGGTGTAATATGAAACGCATGGTGAAATATCAAACCCTGGTCGGAATCATACTGATCGCCATTCTAACGGGGTGTGCTGCGCCGGCCTCCCTGCCGCCACCAACGCCGGCAGTACCACCGGTTTCAACTCCAGCATTAACATCCACGGCAACGCCGATCGCCTGGCAGCCCATCCATGGCCTGGCATACAGCCCTTACCGGGACTGCCAGTCGCCGGATACGAAAGATCAACCAACATTGGACGACATCAGGCAGGACCTGCAAATCATCCGCGGCATGGCGAACGGGATCCGCACCTATTCGAGCACGGGGATCAATGCCGGGATTCCCGCCCTGGCCCGCCAGGTGGGTCTGTCGGTCAGCGCGGGCGCCTGGCTCAGCCAGGACAAGGCTGCCAATGAGCGAGAGATCCAGGGGTTGATCGAACTTGCCCAAAAGGTCGACCTGCAATCAGTGATCGTGGGGAACGAGGTCCTGCTGCGCGGCGACCTCAGCGAAGATGAACTGCTGGGGTATATCGAACGCGTGAAAAATGCCGTACATGTGCCGGTGACGACGGCAGAGATAGGCAGCGTGCTTTTGGCGCATCCCAGGATCATGGCAGCCGTTGATTTCGAAATGGTCCACCTCTATCCTTTTTGGGGCGGGGCCTCGGTCGATGGGGCGGCCCAGTCGGTCATCGATGATTATCACATCATCCAGGAGAAGTCCGGCGGGAAACGCGTGGTAATCGGTGAAACTGGTTGGCCTTCCGCAGGGCCTGCCAACAACGCGGCGGTGCCCAGCCCGGAGAACCAGGCCCAATTTGCACGAGAATTCCTGTCCCTTGCCATTGCGGACCAGGTGGATTTCTATTACTTCGACGCTTTCGACGAAATGTGGAAATCAGAAGGAGGCGTTGGGGCGCACTGGGGGCTCCTGGACGCCAACCGGACCTACAAATCGGATGTACGGAATGTCATGGTCTCTTACCAGGTCACCCCGCAGCCACCCGAGGTCGCCGGCGGATCGCCGGCCGCTCCCAACGGCACCCCCCAGGTAACTTCCCAGGGAACCCCGGGCGGCGCTGGCCCGGCCGATTTTTACGTCTATTCAAATTTTGCCGACCAGCAAAACCATTTTGCCCCAGGCGGTTGGATGGGCGACATCTCATCCATCAGCGTGGATCCATGTTATACGAACGGCCAGGTATGGCCGAAGACCGTCTTCCAGGTGTCTTATGCCCCGTCCGAGAATGATGCAAGAGGATGGGCCGGCATATATTGGCTGCAACCGGATGGAAATTGGGGCACGCTCCCGAATGCCGGATTCGACCTGTCTGCGTACAAGCAACTGGTTTTCCGGGCACGCGCCGAAGCGCCGGGGACACAGATCAAATTCTTCGTGGGGGGTGTTTCCCAAAGTGATGACGCCACCCCTGTCCCCCTGCCGTATCCAAGCTCCATAAAAACGCCGCGGTTTGCCCAGGAGGCCGACCCGGTCGACGGGTTTATCAACCTGACGGATACTTGGCAGGAATACCACATCGACCTATCGGCAACAGACCTGCATTATGTGATCGACGGATTCGGTTGGGCGGCAGAACGGGCGCGCACGCCGCAAGGCGCTACATTTTACCTGGACGGCATCCGATTCTGTTTCCGCAGAAGCGGGGCAGGGAATACTCCCACCGTTGCACATCTACAGCGGGCAATTCCTGCGCAGCGGGTTGAACATGGGAGTTGATTCATCCGGACATCTTAATGAATGGGTGCAAGACCTGAACGGGCAGATGAAAGCCAGCTACCCGGCCGGCCAGGGTTGGGGCACGATATTCATTACGGTCGGGAAAGTGGCCTCGCCCGGTGCGCGCGCATCGATGGACTTGAGTCAGTACAGCCGTCTGAGCGTGGAGATGCGAGGCGAAGCGGACAACCAGACCGTCTTCATCGGCCTGAAAGATAACCAGCAGCCCGATGATGGCTCGGAAACCACACTGCCGGTAAAAGTGTCCTCCGATTGGAAAACATATAATTTCAACCTGAACGATTTCCGCGGGGCGGATTTGACGAGGGTCTATATCCCTCTTGAATTTGTGTTCAAGGGGTATCCTGCCGGAGAAACCATTACCTTCCGGAACATCCAGGTATTGCCTTAGAGAGTGTTTTGAAACTTGAATTCACCAGGGATAAACGGAGATAAACAGGATTTCCAGCCCCGAAAAGTCCATTTTGTACTGTTCATTAGACCAAAAAACGTTCATCTCCGTTCATCTCCGGTTAGATTTTTGACTTATAAAACACTCTCTTAGAAAAACGCATGATACATACAACAAGGGTTTGACCGATCCTGGTCAAACCCTTGTGATAAGGCGCAGAAAAATTACTCAGCAGCGGGTGCTTCGGGCGGGCGTTTCTTCGCGACCGTCTTCTTGGCGGTATCGACCAATTCCTGGCCACTCTTCCTGGCCGTGTCTACGAATTCCTTGCCGCGCGCCCTGGCATCGGCGGCAACCTTGCCGGCCCTGGTGGCGATCATGTCGGCCTGTTCGGCTGCCATATCGCGCAGTTCGATGCTCTTATCCTTGATCAGGGTGCGGGTCTCTTCCCCGGATTGGGGGGCCAGCAAAAGGGCCGCCACCGCGCCAGCCACACCGCCGACGACAAAACCAATCAGGAACATTCCAAAATCATCATTGTCAGACATTTTATATCTCCTTTTTTGGGAATGGATTACTTGCGGTTAATGCCGAACAGATCGAACAATTTTTTCAGCCCGGCCAGGTAGGAATTCAGCTTGATGACCGGTTCCACCAGGTTTTCGCTCAGGAACTCGCTGGTACCGCGCAGGGTATTGACGGTTTCATTGGTGGATTTCAGGATGGGTTTGACTTCATTCTGCAGCAGATTGATCAGGCTGGCCAGTTGGATGATCAGCACCACCAGCGCCGCGCCGATCAGCAGGCTCTCGAGCGCCATGAAAATAATGAAGATATCACGCACATTGGCGGCTGCGGCGGGGCTTTTTGCCAGGAAATAGACCGCCACGACAATTGCGGCCACCAGGATGACGGCCCCGGCAATAATGCCGGCCAGGATCCAGCGCTGCTTGCTCAGCCTGGCGCCGGCGGGCAGTTCTTCTTCAGGGGCAGGGGAGGTCGGGAATGTTTTCAGTCATACTGGGTCATTATAGCATAAATTGATTTCCACCTTTTACAGATTTATTCCGCCTCTCATGCAAGGATTATCATGTGACAGTCACCGAAAAGAAGATGACTATTACAACAGGGGAGAAGGTGACTGTCACAGTGGGGGGTGGCGTGCGTTTATAATTGGTCCGTTAATCCATTGTAACAGGAAAATACCTTGACTGCTTTGTTTTCAGACCAAATGCTCGTCCTTTTCATCATCCTTGCCCTGTGGCGCGCTGCTGGGAAGCTTCTCCTGGCGCGGCATCTCGCTGGGCACGGCCGGAGTGCTTTTCGTGGCGCTCGTCTTCGGCCACTTCGGCTTCTCGGTCCCGAAAGTGGTGATGGACCTGGGCCTGCTGCTCTTCGTCTACGCAGTCGGCCTGCAGGCCGGGCCGCGCTTCTTCCGCATGTTCCGCAAGCAGGGCCTGCGCTATGTCATCATCGGGGTGGCCGTGGCGTTGACCGGGGCGCTGGCCACGCTCGGGCTGGCGTACTGCTGCTGAAGCTGCCGGATGACCTGGCCGCGGGCCTCTACACCGGTGCACTGACCTGCACCCCGGCGCTGGCGGCCGCCCTGGATGTTTTTGCCCGGCTGCTCCCGACCTGAACGCGGCCGTCTCGGTCGGCTATGGCATCGCCTACCCGTTCAGCATGATCGGGGTGGTGCTGCTGGTGCAGTTCCTGCCGAGGCTGCTCAAGCGGGATATGCGCGCGGAAGAGCAGAACTGGCTGGCCGAGCGCCAGAAGGAAATGCCTTCCCTGGTGGTGAAGCAGTTGCTGCATCACCAACCAGAACATGGATGGGAAATCGCTTGCGCGAGCTGGACCCGCACCGGCTGGCGCATGTCAATATCACGCGTGTCCGGCGCGGCGACCAGGTCAGCATGGTCAAGCCCGATTTCGTCCTGCACCTGGGCGATGTGGTGATGGTGGTCGGCCCGCAGTCCGAGATGGAAAAGATCAAGCTGGTGCTCGGCGAAGAGACCGAGGTGCCGATGGATATGAATTCCAGCATCGCCACCCAGGACCTGGAATTGAATTCCTCCGCCTTTGTTGGCAAGACCCTGGCCGAACTGCAGGTCTGGGAAAATTACGGCGTGATCATCACCCGCATCCGCCGCCAGGGACTGGAGATCAGCCCGGTCGGCAGCATGCATGCTGGAAATCGGGGATGGCCTGCACGTGGTCGGCGACCGCCTGGATGTGCAGGAATTCATCAAGAAGGCCGGCGGGGATACCCGCAAAGCCGAAGAGACCAATATGCTGCCCTATCTGCTCGGCCTGGTGCTGGGGATCGGCCTGGGGCTGATCCCGTTCCGCCTGGCGAGCGGGGTGGATGTCAAGCTGGGCACCGCCGGAGGCGCCTTCCTGGTCAGCCTGCTGATCGGGCATTTCGGGCGGATCGGCACCGCTGCGCCTGTATGTCCCGGCGGCGGCCAAGAACCTGACCCGTGAACTGGGCCTGATGCTCTTCCTGGCCGGGGCCGGGACAACCGCCGGCGCGCAGTTGGTGCAGGTCATCCAGAAACAGGGCTGGACGCTGCTCCTGGCGGGCGCGGTCATCACCATCCTCTCTGTGGCGGTTGGCCTGTTCCTGACGATCAAGGTTTTCAAGATGGAGACGCTCGGCAGCCTGGGCGCGCTGACGGCTGCCATGACCAACCCGCCCGGGCTTTCGGCTGCCAACAACCAGACCGCCACCGACCAGGCCACCCTGGCGTATGCCAGCGTCTATCCGGCCGCGCTGATTTTCAAGATCCTGTTTGCCCAGATCCTGGTGTCGCTCCTGCTGCGTCTCTAGCAACTTGCCGGAGAGCAAGGTGTAGTGAGGTTAATTACCAATTTTCACCGCGACCCCGCTGAAAGACGCGGGGCAGGCGCAAGGAAGAACGCGAAGATTATTATAAATGGAAAAGGCCTTGCAAGATGAACATGCCACGTATCTCGAAAAACACCCTTTTCTTTTGGCTGTTTGGCGGCCTGGTAATCATCTTTCTTTTCCTCACCATTGGAAGCCTTTTCATCGGAGACCTGTCGTTGACCTATGACGAACCAGACCACTACCGTTATGGAAACCTGATCTACCATTTGCAGTCGGACAGGTTTGATAACAGCAAGATGCCCATCTCCGTGCTTAATGTCATCCCTGTAAAGTTGGTCGAACATTTTTCAGGGAAAGCAATTTCGGATATTCGTATTGGAAAAATATCTACCATCCTGGTCTCCCTGTTATTGGGATTTTTGTGTTTTGCCTGGGGGAGATCACTATATGGTAAATGGGCCGGTTTGTTGGGATTTGGGCTGTATGTCTTCGAACCGAACATCATCGCCCATTCCCAGCAGATCACAACGGATATGTATGCCGCCGCCACCGTGACGCTCACACTATATATGTGCTGGCGATTCCTGGAGGCTCCGAGCCTCCGGCGCGCGCTCGTCCTGGGGCTGGTCTTGGGCCTTTGCCAGGTGGCGAAATACTCAGGTTTACTTCTATATCCGATCCTTTTATTGTTCGGCTTCATCCGCTATGGGGAGTGGTTCCTTACCCAGCTTCGGCGAAAATCCTATCGAAAAATCGGGTCAGGCATCTGGACGTTGGTCAAGTATGCGGCCCTGATACTGGTGACTTCCATGTTCGTTATCAACCTTGGCTTCTTGTTCAACCGCTCCGGGACTCCGCTGGAGGGGTACCAGCTAAAGTCGAAATTCTTCCAAGCCATCCAGCATGCCTCCCCGATATTAGACAAATTGCCAGTCCCCCTGCCCTATTCCTACCTGCAAGGGCTGGATTGGGTGATGTTCAATGAGCGGACCGGAACGACCTATGGTCCAAACTACCTGCTTGGCAAGCTCAGTAATCCGGCTGGCTTTCCGGGTTACTATGTGGTGGCATTCCTCTTGAAGGTTCCCCTGCCGATCATAGCGCTCCTGCTGGTGAGCCTGTGGGATTGGTTGCGCTCGTTCCGAAAGGATGAATTCATCCGGCAGGACATGTATTTCCTGATCCCAGCATTGGTATATTCCGTATATTTGAATTTCTTTTTCGACACGCAGATCGGGATCCGTTATTTATTGGTCATTTTCCCGATCCTCCTGATCTTCTGTACACGCATCTTTCGGAATGGGGCGCGCTTCTCACGGCGGGCGTGGATCATTGCCGGTCTGGCAGGTTTTTACCTGATCATCTCTGTCGCTTCTTATTTCCCCAATTATTTATCGTACTTCAACGAAATTGTCATCAACCGGACGTTTGCATATCGTTACCTGGCCGATTCCAACATCGACTGGGGACAGAACCAGAACGAGCTAAAAAAATTCCTTGCCCAACACCCGGATTACCATTTTGATCCTGCCGGGCCGACCTCTGGCATCGTGGTGGTGGGCGTCAACGAATTCGTTGGAGTGCTGGGATCGCCCAATGATTATGGCTGGCTGCGGGAGAATTTTGAGCCCATTGGGAATTTCCGTTACACAGATCTGATATTCGATGTCTCCCCTGCAGACCTGGCGAGGATCAAATAAGATCAAGGAAGCGGCATTGCAGTCCTGGCAGGATTTTCTCACACATTGACTAAGTCCCCATCTATTGCTATAATGCACAAAATATCAAAATTTGTGCTATATGTGCAAAATGTCTGAACGAGAGGCCGTGCATGTCTGACAATGACGAACGCCAGCAGCAGATTCTCGACGCGGCCGCAGCCGTTATCATTCGGCTGGGATATGACAAGACCACCATGAGCGATATTGCAGAGGAAGCGGGCGCAAGTCGCAGGACCGTCTACCAGTATTTCAACGGCAAAGAGGAACTGTTCGAAGCCCTCCTGTGCCGTGAATATCTGCAATATGCCCAAACCTGGTTGGACTATATCGAGGCGGACCCGCGCGGCGGGACGATCGGTGGGTTCTACCGGGCGCTCTTTCATGCCGTGAACAGCCGTCCCTTGATCGCCGCCATGTTGCGACGCGACCGGCGCGTGGTCGGCAACTACCTGCGCAAGCGCGACAACCTGTTCAGCCAGATGTATTCCGGGGTGAACACTGCCGATTTCTTTCAGGCGTTGCAAGCGGCAGGGGCGATTCGTCAGGATATCGATGCGGCCGTGATCCTACACATCGTCGAAATGCTGTCGTATGGCCAGTTAACCATCGCGGATTTCAAGCCGCCTGACCAGTTTCCGCCCTATGATGCGGTCATGGAAGCGCTGGCCGATATGATGGATCGCGCGCTGCTGCCGGAAGATGACGCACCGGGAACGGGCGCCAACAGCGAGGCGGGCAAAGCCATCGTCCGGCAAATTACCGCTGCGGCGCGCGCACAGATGGAGCAGATCAAACAGGCAAAAGATACCAAACAGGCGATACGCCAAGGAGCGACGAATGACAAATGATAAAATCCAGTTTACAAAAGAAAAAGAAACGATGCTCATGACCTTGAGTAGTCGAGCGACCCAGAGCCAGTGGAAGGATCCCATCTTGCGCGATCCCTGGGCGGAAGAAGCCATGCGGCATATCGATTACGATATGAGCAAGACCCTCACGGGCGTGGCCGCGTGGAGCATGTGGAAGGACATCGGATGTACCATCGTCGCCACGCGCGCCGCCACCTTTGATCTGCTGACGAACCGTTTTCTGACCGATCACCCGGATGCGGTCGTCCTCCAGGTGGGCTGCGGGATGGACAGCCGCGTTTTCCGGGTCAATCCGCCGGCCAGTGTCCAGTGGTTCGACGTGGATTACCCCGATGTGATCGACCTGCGCCGCCAACTATTTCCCAACCGGGACGCCTATCATTTGACCGGCGCGCCGCTGGAGGATTTGCGCTGGTTGGACGAGGTGCCACGGGACCGACCCGGGCTGCTGATTGCCGAGGGAGTGCTGCACTACTTGAGCGAAACGGAAGTGAAAGCGCTGCTCAATGCGGTGGTCGCTCACTTCTCCGGCGGTCAGATGATCTTCGATATCTGCAATTCGATGATTGTGAAAAGAACGGGCTCGAACGTCGGGGGCACGGGCGCAACCTACAGATGGGGCCTGGATGATCCCCAGGACATCCAGCAGCTTGAGCCAAAGCTTGAGCTGATCAAGGAATTCAGACCCAGCGAACTGGTCGCGTTTTCCCGATTCCCGTTATGGTGGCGGACTCTTTACCGCATCCAGGAGGTTAACCCAACCCTGCGCAGGATGGAGCGCACGCTGGTCTACCGGTATTAGGATGGAAGCTCGGAATCACGATCCTATTCAAGTATACATTCCCCAATCCAGCGCGCCAGGGTCTTCCATCAGTGAAAAGTCCCACGGCTCCATGCCCAGTTCGAGGGCTGACCGGCATATTCAAGGCTTCCGTGGCTTTTTGCTTGATCATTTCCAGCATGGCCGGGCCATACGGGCAGAAGGGCGTGGTCAGCAAAACGTAAAGCTTGGCTTCCTTATCCACGATGCTCACCTTGCGGATCAGGCCCAGTTGGATGACATTCAATGCAATTTCCGGGTCCACTATTTCGGCCAGCTTGGCCCGCAGCGGCTCGACCAGCTCCGGATGCGTTTCGTGGATATCCCAATGGATCGGGAGTGACGGGTGCATCGCTCATTTCGCCATGGCCTCCGCCTGTACCACGTAGGTGCAGTGCGCGTCGCCCTGCAAGACGCACTGGACTTTCTCGGCCGGAACGGCCAGCATTTTGGAGATGAGCGTCTGGTCAACCGTGCAGACTTCCGGGTGGCTCAGGCCGATCTGCAGGTAGGGGCAGGTGATCTCGTGGATCTGGTATTGCCCGCCGGTTTTCTCCCACTCGATGTTGAAGCCTTCCTCGGTCAGCAGGGTTTTGGCCAGGTCGAGCCGTTCTTCCATGTTCAGGCCTTTCATCTGGCTGGCATATTCTTCCGCCAATCCATCCGCCATCTCGGCGAACAGCTTGCTGACCACCGGCTCGGGCATGCTCTCTTTCATCTGCGCCAGCAGACGGGTGGTGAGGCGCAGGTAGCGGGTGGGGAAGCGCTCCATGCCCGCCTCCGTCAGGAAGTAGACCAGGCGCGGCCGCCCGACCCCATGACGTTCTTCTTCGGTAGCCACCAGACCCTTCGACCTGTAAATTGGTCAGGTGGTGGCGCACCGAAATGGGGTTGATCCCAACCGCCACGGCCAATTCGTTGATGGTCGTGCGCGGCTGGCGCAGCAGGGTTTGCATGATGCGATCGCGGGTGCTTTTCATAAATTGGAGTATAACAGTCTCATTGCAATTTGTCAATAATATAGATAATTATCATAAATATTGATCCTTAATATACTAGAAAAATATGATAAATATTGACATTTTCCTGCTTTTTTGCTATAATCTCACTCCGGCAGGAAAAAGGCTGTAAAAGGAGTATTTATGTCCGAGTTGGTCATCAAAAATCTGCACGTCAGCATCGAAGGCAAGGAAATCCTGAAAGGCCTCGACCTGACGGTGAAACAGGGCGAAATCCATGCCATCATGGGTCCGAATGGCACCGGCAAATCCACGCTGGCGTATACCCTGATGGGCCACCCTTCCTATACAGTGACAGGCGGGGAGGTCTGGTTCAAGGATAAGAATATTCTTGAACTGCAGGCGGACGAGCGCTCCCGCCTGGGGCTGTTCCTGGCATTCCAGTACCCGGTTGCCATCCCGGGTGTGACGGTGGCGAATTTCCTGCGCACGGCCGTCAATGCCCGCCGGCATGCCGATAACCCGCAGGATAAGGGCATCCCCATCCTTGAGTTCCGCAAGATGCTCAAGGAAAAGATGGAAATGCTCAAGATGGATCCGGCTTTTGCCGGGCGCTACCTGAACGATGGTTTCTCCGGCGGCGAGAAGAAGCGCGCCGAGATCCTGCAGATGGCTACCCTCAAGCCGGAAATCGCCATCCTGGACGAGACCGATTCGGGCCTGGATATCGACGCCCTGCGCATCGTCGCAGAAGGCGTCAATGCCCTGGCCGGCCCGGACCTGGGCACGCTGGTCATCACGCATTACCAGCGCCTGCTGAATTACATCAAGCCGCAGTTCGTCCACATCATGCTGGACGGGCGGGTGGTCGAATCGGGCGGCCCCGACCTGGCCCTGCACCTCGAAGAACAGGGCTACGACTGGGTGCGCGAAAAGTACGAAGAGGAAAAAGCGTAAGAACGTATATAGCTGTACGTTAACACGTTAGCACGTTACAACGTATCAAAGTGATAACGTGACAACGTGCCAACGTTACTTGATTATTGGTGAAACCTATGAGCGAAGACGCGAAGATATTGGAAGATATCGGTCAATATAAGTACGGTTTTCACGACAAGGAAAACTACTTCTTCAAGTCCGGAAAGGGCTTGAGCCGGGAAGTGGTGGAGAATATTTCCCGCATGAAGGGCGAGCCGCAGTGGATGCTGGATTTCCGCCTGAAGGCGCTGGAGCATTTCCTGGCGCGCCCCATGCCAACCTGGGGGCCGGATATTTCCGGGCTGCATCTGGATGATATCTTTTACTATGTCAAGCCGACCGAAGGCTCGAAAGGATCCTGGGAGGATGTCCCGGATACCATCAAGAATACCTTCGATAAACTGGGCATCCCCGAAGCCGAGCGCAAGTTCCTGGCGGGCGTGGGCGCGCAGTATGAATCGGAGATGGTCTATCACTCCATCCTCGAACACCTCGAGAAGCAGGGCGTCATCTTCCTGTCCATCGAGGATGGCCTGCGCCAGCACCCGGACCTGTTCCGCGAATATTTTGGCACGGTCATCCCGATCGAAGATAACAAGTTCGCCGCGCTGAACTCGGCGGTCTGGTCGGGCGGATCGTTCGTCTACGTGCCGAAGGGCGTCAAAGTGGACCTGCCTCTGCAGGCCTACTTCCGCCTGAACACCGCCAACGTCGGCCAGTTCGAGCGCTCGCTGATCATCGTGGATGAAGATGCCTCCGGTACACTACGTGGAAGGCTGCACGGCTCCCCAGTACACCACCAACTCGTTCCACTCCGGCGTGATCGAGATCATCGTCAAGCGCGGGGCGCGTTCGCGCTATTCGACCATCCAGAACTGGTCCACCAACGTATATAACCTGGTGACCCAGCGCGCCAAGGTGTACGGCAATGCCACGCATGAATGGGTGGATGCCAACCTGGGTTCCAAGGTGACCATGAAATATCCCTCCTGTTACCTGATGGAACCCGGCGCGCACGGCGAGATGCTCTCGATGGCCTTTGCCGGCCCGGGCCAGATCCAGGATGCCGGTTCGAAGATGATCCATTTTGCCCCGAACACCACCAGCAAGGTCACCTCCAAGTCCATCAGCAAGGGCGGCGGGCAGGCTTCCTTCCGCGGCCTGCTCAAAGTCTACAAGGGCGCCAAGGGCGCCAAGTCCAACGTGGTCTGCGATGCGCTGCTGCTCGACCCGCAGTCCCGCACCGATACCTATCCCACCATCGAGATCGACGAGGATGATGTGACCATCGGCCACGAGGCCTCGGTCTCGAAGGTGGGCGAAGAGCAGTTGTTCTACCTGATGAGCCGCGGTCTGAGCCAGGAACAGGCCACCACCATGGTGGTCTCCGGCTTCATCGAGCCGCTGGTCAAGGAACTGCCGATGGAATATGCCGTCGAGATGAACCGTCTGATCCAACTTCAGATGGAAGGTTCGATCGGATAGATATGGAAGAGAAACCCAAAGATCGTCATCACCCGCACCCGCCGACCCGGAACCTGCCGCCAGGAATTTTGCCTTCACCGCCGATATGCTTCCGGCGGAGGGCGCCCTGAAAGACTACCGCCAGCATGCCTGGGAGACCTATTCCCGGCTGGCGATGCCGACCGTGACCGAGGAAGCCTGGCGGCGCACCGACCTGCGCCTACTGCCGGCGGATATCTTCCGCCTGCCTGGCCAGCGGTGCATTCCGGGATCTGGCGCCTGTCCCGGACGACCTGCTCAAGCCGCTGACCGCCGACCGGCATGGCGGACAGGTGATCCTGCTGCCGGGTGGTGCACGCATCTCGCTCGACCCGGAACTGGTCCGCAAGAAGGTGATCTTTACCGACCTGCGCACTGCCTGAGTGGAAAACCCCGAGCTGGTTGCCCGCATGGCAGGTGAACTGGTCCGCCCGGAGGAAGGCAAGTTTGCCGCCCTGGCCGGAGCGCTTTCGCAGAACGGGGTGGTGCTGTATGTTCCCAAAGGCGTGACGGTCGAACAGCCGCTCAACAGCCTGCTGTGGGGGCCGGGTGCTGGGTCTGGCGCATATTTCGCATATCCTGGTCTGGGTGGACGAAGGCGCCTCGGTGACCTATGTCCACGAGGCGGCTTCGCCGGATGAAAGCGCGGCCTCCATGCACGCCGGGATCGTCGAGATCAAAGTCGGCGACGGCGCCAGCCTGAAATTCGTCGAGCTGCAATCCTGGGGACGGCATGTCTGGAATTTCAGCCACGAGCGCCTCAGCGTGGGACGCGATGCCAACGTGGACTGGATCTTCGGCGCGGTCGGCTCGCATCTGACGAAGAACTTCTCGGAGCTGGACCTGGTCGGGGAAGGCGCCACCGGCCGGATGTCCGGTTTCTATTTTGCGGATGGCGACCAGCACCTCGACCATGATACCCAGCAGAACCACCTGGCCCAGCACACCACCAGCGACCTGCTTTTCAAAGGCGCACTCAAGGGCCACAGCCGCTCGGTCTGGCAGGGCATGATCTACGTTGCCCCGGGCGCCCAGAAGACGGATGGTTACCAGGCCAACCGGAACCTCATCCTCAGCCCGGATGCACGCGCCGATTCCATCCCGGGCCTGGAAATTCTGGCCGATGATGTCCGCTGTACGCACGGCGCGACGGTCGGCAAACTCGAACAGGAGCCTCTGTTCTATCTCAAGTCGCGCGGCATTCCCGAGAAGGAAGCCGAGCGGCTGATCGTGGAAGGATTCTTCGACCCCATTATGCAACGCATCCCATTTGAAGGTGTACGTGCCCGCTTCCAGCAGGCGATCCATGAAAAGACGGCCGCAGAATGACAATCAAACCGCTTGCCAATAAGGAAAGTACTCGCTACAATAAACCCAGAAGACCAACTCGGGGAGGCCCAATGACCCAATTTGCATTCATGCGTTCACCCGGTGCCGAACATGCCTATGAAGTCGGCGACACCGTGGAAGTCTTTTGCGACCACGAAAAAAGCAGCGAGCGTGTACGCGGCTGGTTGAAAGGTATTGTCGTCCAGGTGGACAACAAGATGGTGGCCGTCCAGTTCCGCACCAATGTCTACCTGACGGATGGCTGGATGGTGCCGGACCGCATCCTCTGGTATCCGGTCACCTCCGAACATATCCGCCCGTTGGGCACCCAGAAGAAACTGGGCAATAAGGAAATCCTGGAATATTAGAGGATCAGGTAATAGAGATCAGAGAGCAGTAAGTGGTGAGCAGGCTTACTCTCCGATTCTGATTATCTGATCCCTATTCTCTATTCTCTACTCTCTTCTCTGCTCAACTATGCCTCTTGACGTTCTCTCCCTCCGTAAAGATTTTCCCATCCTGAGCCGGGAAGTGCGCCCGGGTGTTCCGCTGGTCTATCTCGATTCCACGGCCACCACGCAGAAACCGCTGCCGGTGCTGGAAGCGATGGAAGCGTTTTACCGCACCAACAACGCCAACATCCACCGGGGTGTGCATACCCTGGCGGAAGAAGCCACGGCCATGTACGAGCAGGCCCGTGAAAAGGTGGCGAAGTTCATCAATGCACCTTCCGCCGAGCAGATCATCTTCACCCGCAATGCCACCGAGTCGATCAACCTGGTGGCATATACCTGGGCACGCGCCAACCTGAAAGCCGGCGACCTGGTCATCCTGACCGAGATGGAGCATCACTCCAACCTGGTGCCCTGGCACATGCTGGCGGCCGAGCGCGGCGTGGAGCTGGAATTCATCCCGGTGACGGACGAAGGCCTGCTTGACCTGGAAGTCTACCGCGCGCTGCTGGCCCGCAGCCCGAAGCTGGTGGCCTTTACCGGCATGTCCAACGTGCTCGGGACGATCAATCCGGTTGCGGAGATGGTCACGCCTGGCGCATGCAGCCGGGGCGGTTGTCCTGGTGGACGGGGCGCAGTCCGTGCCGCACCTGCCGGTGGATGTGCAGGCCCTGGACGTGGATTTCCTGGCTTTTTCGGCCCACAAGATGCTCGGTCCGACCGGCATCGGGGCGCTGTATGGCCAGGCGGACCTGCTGGAGGCCATGCCGCCATTCCTGGGCGGCGGCGACATGATCAAGACCGTCCACCTGCGCTCGTTCACGCCGAATGACCTCCCGCACAAGTTCGAAGCCGGCACTCCGGCCATCGCCGAGGCGGTCGGGTTTGGCGCGGCCGTGCAATACCTGACCAGGCTCGGGATGGAAGCGGTGGCTGCCCACGAGCAGGAGATGGTCAGTTATGCCCTGGAACGCCTCGAGGAAATCCCGGGCGTGAAGGTCTTCGGCCCGTCTGCCGAAAAGAAGGGCGGGGTGGCGGCTTTCACGCTGGAGGGCGTCCACCCGCATGACATCGCCCAGATCCTGGACCGCGACGGCGTTGCGGTCCGCGCCGGTCATCACTGCGCCCAGCCTCTGCACGAGAAATTTGGCATCACCGCCACCGCCCGCGCCAGCTTCTATGTCTACAGCCTCAAAGAGGAAGTGGATGCGCTGGTGAACGGGATCTACGAAGTGAAGAAGATATTCGGATAAAATAAGTCGGACAAGTCTAATAAGTCTGACAGGTCTAAAAAGTCGAACAGGTCAGTCGGTCGACTTGTCAGACCTGCCAATCTAAAGAGAAAAAATGGACGATCTTTATCGTGAACTGATCATTGACCATTACAAGAACCCGCAATACCGCGGCCACCTCGACCCGAACGATATCCATTTCGAGGACGACAACCCGCTGTGCGGCGACCACATCGAAGTGACCCTGCGCGTGGACGCGAACGGCAAGGTGTCGGATGGCCGTTTCGACGGCAAAGGCTGCGCCATCTCGCAGGCCTCGGCCGACCTGCTGATCGAGTCCATTATCGGCAAGCCGGTGGAAGATGTGAAGAAGCTCTCCAAGCAGGATGTGCTGGATCTGCTCGGGATCGAGCTGGGCCCGGTGCGCTTGAAGTGTGCGCTGCTTTCGTTGAAAGTTCTCAAGGCAGGGGTATATGGCTTGGGCGAAGCGAGTGATGAATTGGTTGAATAGGTAATTGGGAATCAGGTAATTAGGGATCAGGTAATTAGGTGATTAGGATTAGGTAATTAGGATGTTCAATTACACAGTTCTCGACCCCTTGCAAATCGAATTCCTCGAAATTGCTCCGGCCGACCAGGTGCCGGAGGGGGAACGGTTGTTTTTCGAGGTGGAGGGCAAGTCGATCGTCATTTTCAACCTGGCCGGCAAATTGTTTGCGATCGGGGACGTCTGTTCGCACGATAACGGCCCAGTGGGGGATGGGGAGATCGAGGAGGACGAGATCATCTGCCCGCGGCATGGGGGCAGGTTCGATATCCGCACCGGCAAGGCCACTTCCCTGCCGGCGGTGGTGGATATCCCGTCCTACCCGGTGCGGGTGGTGGGGGGGATGATCGAGGTGGGGGTGCCGGTCAAGTGATAGGCGTTTCCTGGTGATGTATGACAGGCGCTTCCTGGCGATGTGTGACAAGCACTTCCTGCCAATCATGTGATAGTCACCAAAAGAAGGTGACAGTCACAACACTGCTTCAGCTTATTAATGCTAACAGGGGGAATTCCAAGCCAGGCGGCCAGCGCCAGGCGCCAGACTGCCTTGAAGTTGAAATTTGCCCGTAAACGGACCAGCAGGACCAATTCCAGGGTGCAGGTCACCAACACTACCAGCGGCGTAGCAGTGCGGACGCCCAGGATGGCGGGCAGGAATGCCATGGCCACCAACCCTGAGCCGAAGCTGGTGAGGGTCTGAATGAAGACAGCCAGGAAGATCACGAGCAGAACCGGGAGCATGAAGGGAATCGGGATTTAAACGGAGATAAACAAAGATTCCACGCCGGACGAATGGTGACCTGTAACAGCCACTTCAAAAGTGACTGTCACATTGTCAACCCTTAACGTATGATAACTTTTCGCAGATTAAACCGTCCCTCACTTTGAATATATCGACTCCCTGGAGAAAGGCTTTTTCCCCTGTCCCAGCCACCCAGTCGTATCTCCAGCGCAGGATGCAGCGGAACCCAAAGCTGAAGATCTCCTCGATCTCGATGCGAGCCTGGGGTGACCCGGCGAATAAGTCCTGCAGAAATTGGGAGATGGCAGGCTTGCCGGAGCAGCGGGCGCCATTCGGGGGAGGGGCGGCGGCCTCGAAAACACAATCGTCGGTCAGAAGAAGCAGCATCCCTGCAACATCATGCTTGTTGAAGGCTTCGTTGAACGCGAGGACGAGGCGGATGGCTGTTTCCAGCTTTGCCATGCGGGCTGGACTCATAAGGGATATGCCTCCGAGGAAAAGCGACTCCCGGGCTACTTTCCAGCCCGTTCCTCCCTGATCTCGTAATGCTGTGACCGGTCATCGAAACGGGAAAGTATGGCCCTGGCTTTTTCCGGTACCACGGCTGCTTCGTAATCCTCTCCTGCAAACACACGCACAGCCTCCAACGAACCAAACCTCATGATGGTGATGAATTCGACCTCATCCCCCACTTCACGACGAAGCAATTGAATACTTTCGAAGCCGCTAATGTGGCGGTCATTAATGCCTACGAATATTTCCTCTTTGAGCAGTGTTTCGTATTTGTCTGCGTTAGCGGGCGTGGTCCATCCGTGCCAGATGCGACTGATCATATTTCGCTTTTCTCCTCTCGCTAAACCAACTTTTCATTTGGATTTTAGAATGACAGTATACTGCTTGCGATACTTTTCGTCACCCTCTTCGGTGTTCAGTTCCTGCTCCCTGGCAAGCAGAGCAGGATCTTTTCCTTCTGCAGATATACGCCCCATGGATCGGAGGACGTCCAGGCGAAGCAGGGGGAAAGTAACAATTTATTAATTATTCCGTTATACAATTCAGGATCATGAAAGCAACCAGTACTGCCTCGTCTGACCCTGTGGCAGGGGAGCAGGCCTTGGTTATTTCAGCCCAGGAAGGCGCCTCGGATGCGTTCGCGCGTTTGTATGATGCCTATGTCGGACGAATTTATCGCTTCGTCTACTTCCGGGTTAGCGATGACGCAATGGCCGAAGATATTACATCGGAGGTCTTTATGAAAGCCTGGGAAAGCCTGGACCGATATTACGCAAGAGGCGCTCCTTTCATCGCCTGGCTGTACAGGATCGCCCATAACCTGGTCGTCGACCATTATCGTAATTTGCGACCTACGGCGCCACTGGAAACAGCATTCGGGCAACCCACGCTTTCGCCGGACGGCACTGAGGATGGCCCGGATGAGAGATTGGAAAGGCAAGAGAAAATGGAGCAATTGCGCAGCTCACTGCAACACCTGACGGAGGAACAACAACAAGTGCTGGTATTGAAATTCATCGAGGGACTCTCCACTGCGGAGGTCGCCGAACAGGTCGGCAAAAGCCAAGGGGCGGTACGCGCTTTGCAAATGCGCGCCTTGCAGGAGCTCGCAAAAGACCCCAGCTTGATGGAGAATGCGTTATGAAGAGCTTTGATCGGATCCTGGAAGACTGTCTTGAACAATTACGCACAGGTGAAGCAATCGAGGATTGCCTGCACCTTTATCCAAGGTATACTGACGAACTCCGGCCACTGCTCCAGGCGGCCTTGAAGGTAGCGCAAGGGACGGCGGTCCGTCCATCCGAAGAGTTCAAGCAGCGCAACCGCGAGCAATTAATGGCGTATGTTCACGCTCACCCGCAAAACTGGAATAATGGGCGCGTTGCGCCATCCGCATTAAATATCCGTTCCCGGGTCCAACCCTGGGGGCTGAAGCCGGTCTGGCTTGCAATCATTATCATCATAATTATCGGGCTTGCATTTTTTTCCGCCGGTACGGTAATGGCGCAATCTGCATTACCCGGACAACCGCTCTATACCTGGAAATTAGTCAGTGAGCAGGCCTGGCAAAGCGTCTCGCCTGACCCGGTCACTACGAACCTTGCCCTGGCACAACGGCGCATCGAAGAAGCAGTGTCTGTCTCCGGAACACAAAGGGCAATCGCTTTGCAGGGTTACGAAACAGTTTTGGCGCACTTGAAAAAACAAAGCAACGATAATCCATCCAGTATTAATCACATGGTTCCCATATTGACCAACCAGCGCAAAACCCTGGCAAAAGCTGGTATTTCGGTGCCAAAACTGGATGAATTCCTGCGGCCTCACCTGCCCGATTCTGGCGGCCAGCGGTCAAAAGGAGCCGGCCTTGATACGCAACCAACGTCGACCTCGTTTGATGAGAGCCTGGCCACTCCCACCTCCACTCTCACTCCCCCCCAAGCACCCATACTCAATCCCTCGCCTACTCCCGCGTCCAATCCCGGCGACCAGTATTCAAAAGGAGTTGGCAATGATTCGAAACCGACCTCGATCTTCCACGAAGCGACCATCCCCACTACCGTGCCCGCGCCGGCCTTCCATCCAACTTCCATGGCCGCGACGGATTGTGCGCAATTCACCCTGGGGAGTTTTTCCTTGCGTTATGACTCAAATATTCCGGTCCTCACCATCTCTCTCCGCGTGAGCGCCGGTCAGAATACTGCCTATATTACCAGCCTCATCCTGGATTGGGGTCGATACGATGCGGCCAACACCGGCCTGTCTGTCAAGAGTATTCAGATCGGCGGTGGAGACGTTCTTACTACCAGATTTACCAACACGTCCAGTTCTCCTACCATCTGGACCACTCCCAACGGCAATAACACCAATAATGATATCGCCGCAGGCGGCAACGCAATCGTGATCCAATTCTCTTATGCGGGTACCCATCCCATCCTGGTCTCTGCCTCGGCCTTCGGAATTTCGGTCACCCTGAGCAACGGCTGCCCGGTCTTGGAACGCGCGGCCGCCACCGCCGCGCCAAGCCTCTCGCCCATCCACACGCCCGGTGGGAATTGACGAAGCGGCGGAAGCATACTGAGACGGCGTAACACTTCCGGCTCGTGCTCCGTTATTCAGGGTGGAGGCCTCACACGAGGCCAAATTCTGAAAGGAGCATGACCTATGCATAGACGTCTTTTTAAGTCCGTCCTGGTACTTTTGCTCGGGATAGGACTGGTTGCCACAGGCGCCCAGGTAGTCCTGGCAGATGGTGGAAGGAACGGGTCATCTGCCCGTGGTCCATTCTTCGACGCCACCCTAACCCCCACCCCTACCGGCCAATGGACCGGCAACCGTTCGGATACCCGCACGGACAATGGATCCCAGGGAGCTTCCTCGAATGCGCAGGTGAACAAACCGGCCGGCATCGACTGGGGCGGGATAAGAAATGGATTTCAGGATTTCTTCAAGAACTTGCAGGGAGATTTCAATAGGCCAGATAGGCGTTACGAACCGGTCGAACCCACAGCCACTCCAACACCGGTTCCAACCCCAGTCTGCACACAGCTTCCCAACGATACAGCCCACCATGTAACGGTATCCTGCGTAATCGGGGTCACTGCGGACATCCAGGCGCCAAGAGGTGATATGGCCTCCATCACTTCTGTAAGTGACACGACGACGCTTCCCGACCCGCCCTATGTGAATTTCCTTGGCGATGCAGTAACCTTGAGCGTGACCGATCCCACCGGCGCGTCCGTCGCCTATGTACCAGGCGAGATCTGCTTCGCTGATCCCAGCGAAAGCGGGAACGTCTTTATGTGGGTACCGGCGAATTCGGCCTGGATGTATATCTCCACTGTCCACATTACCGGTATGGATTGCGGATGGTTCTGGACACCCGGGATCTATACGCGCAACTAACTCCCAAGTAAGGTTCCACTTAAGCGGGGCGAACGGACGAAAGGTATGCCTATGTGACAGTCACTTTGGAAGTGACTGTCACAAGTTTAAAATCCCATTGCTATTTTTGCGGTCCCAACACCTGGCCGGCCGGCAGGCGCCCATTCTGGTCCAGCAGGTAGGCGGTGATGGCCCAATACTGGTCGTCCGGCAGGAGGCCGGGGTGCTGGGGCGGGTGGGTGGCGCGCAGGAACTCGAAGAGCTGCTGCGGCGTGGCAAACGGGGGCAACGTGCCGGTGGAGGAGATGATGGCCGGGACCATGTGCGGGATGGGGAAGCCCTGGTCGCCGGTACGCCCGCCGTGGCAGCCGCGCGCCCAGCAGTCCGCGTCTTCGACATACAAGGCGCGGAATTCATCTGTCAGTCCCTGGCCCTTATCGCCATGGCAGGGCATGCAGTTCAACCAGTAGAGGTAGCGGCCCTGTTCGAGCTGGGTCGGGTGGGCGGGCAGCGGGGGTTGGGCCAGCCGCGCGGCAAGGGTGACAGGCGCGGAAGGGGCCGGGGAGGAGGGAAGAGGGGCGGAGGGGGTCGGCGTGTCCTTGGGCACAGGCGACTTAATTTGACGGACAGCCGCCTGGCAGGCCGCCAGGATGAGGGCGAGCGAGAGCAGGGGCAGGCCGGAGAAGATCCATCCAAGCCAGGGTTTGTGCTGGACGTACATTCCATTGTCCGTGTGTCAGGCTGTTGGGATTACAGCAGACCCTGCACTTCTTTTTCGATCAGCGCAGCTGCCTGGCCCAGCCCGGCCCGGACCCCGGGGCTGAGCGGCGCACCCAGGCCGAACTGGCTGCCGGCAATGCCGATCAGGCTGATGCGGCACTCCCGCAACGCCGGGTAGAGGCTCAGCCCGAGGGAGAGCGTCTCGGCCACGCCCCAGCCATGCGCGGACTGCGCATCGGGGGTGAAGGCTGCCAGGTCATCCGAACGCAGACAGAGCAGCCGGCCGGGCCGGCCGGGGCTGTGGAGCGCGTCCACCAGGACAGCTGCCTCGAGCCCTTCCAGCAGGTCAAGCAGACCCAGCCCGGGGAGTTCGGAAAGCTCCACGGAAACCTGCCCGGCGCTTTCCGGGAACTGCTGCTGCCACAGGCGGACGGCTTCCAGCCCGGCGTCGTCGTCGCCGCGCATGGATTGGCCGAGGCCGATCACCGCAATTTTCACGTCTTTGATCCTTGCGAAGAATGCTGCAATTGTAGCATCAAAGCGGCTGCCGCAGGACGGAGAATAGAGAGCGGAGAACAGGGAGCAGTGGGGGGAGGCGCAAATGATGAAACAATGAGGATCAATTATTAGGTAGGATTGGGTAGGAGGAGAGCAGAGAACAGTGGGGGAAGGGCGATATTGGCACAGGCAGGACGCTCTCTCCTCAAAGGGGGAAAACGAGGCAATTGCCTTGAGAGAAGATTATTGAACAAACACTGAAAAATATGTTAAAATGAGTTATTCCGTTTTTTATAACCATTTTACCTATCTGATGGAAGCCGTTATTATTAATTATTTATAGCAGGCAGGCTTTTTCCTTAGGCGAGCGTATTTTGGGAAGGCATAATAATGGAGAAGGCAATAAAAGACCCGGGAAGACAGCCGGATAGCGCGCTGCGAGAGTCCGAGACGCGCTACCGGCAGTTATTTGAATTAGCTCAAGATGGGATTCTCATCATAGATGGCGATACAGGGGAGATCACCGACGTCAATCCATTCCTGGTACAAATGCTGGGCTACCCGCGTGAAGAATTCCTGGGTAAAAAGCTCTGGCAAACCGGCTCTTTTAAAGATATTGTCCACAGCCAGGCCGACTTTCGGGGATTGCCAAAGGAAAACCACGTCCACTACGATAATCTACTCATCAAAACAAAAGAGGGGCGGCTGGTGCAAGTAAAATTCACCAGTGATGGCTACCAGGTGGGGGACCGGAAAGTCATCCAATGCACCATCCGTGACGTCACCGAGCAGGTACAGGTGCAGGCTCTCCAGGAAGCCTGGTACCGGATCGCGATCGCCGCAGAGACGACCCAGTCCTTGAATGACCTGTATCCGCAAATCCACCAGATCATCCTCTCGGTGATGCCGGCCGAGAATTTCTTTATCACGCTATACGATGATGTGCACAATACCATGCATTTCCCGTATTTCAGGGATTCGCGGGACGAGCCTTTCCTGGGTGAGTTCGACCCCGGAAAGGGTCTGACCGCCTACGTCCTGCGGACGGGCAAATCCCTGCTGTGCACGCAGGCGGTCCACGATGAGTTGGAGCGGCGGGGTGAAGTGATCCTGCTGGGTGTGCCATCCGCGATCTGGCTGGGCGTGCCCCTGCTAATTGAAGGGAAAACCATCGGCGCGATGGTGGTCCAGCACTATTCCGATCCGAAGGCATACGGGGAACGCGAACAGCACATGCTGGAATTCGTCTCTGCCCAGGTGGCCGTGGCAATCAGCCGCAAACAGGTGGAGGAAGCGTTGCGTGAGAATGAACAGCGCCTCCAGAATGCGGAACGCGTCGCAAACCTGGGCAGTTGGGAAATGGAGATCGCCAGCGGGAAATACGTGTGGTCGGAGGAGCTTTTCCGCATCTGCGGCTTTGCGCCTTACGCGTTCGAACCCACTGCCGAGAGGCTGTCCGACCTGATACACCCGGACGACCGGGAGGCGGCGTCACAGGCGCTCAGCCAGGCCGTTGCCGAGAAAGGCGCTTACGCCATGGACGAACGGATCGTCCGGCCGGACGGAGAGATCATCTGGGTGGCCTCCAAAGGTGTGGTGACGGGCGATGCGAGCGGCGAGCCCGTGAAGGTGGTCGGCTCTTTCCTGGATATTACGGCCCGCAAGCGGGCGGAAGAGGAACTGCAATTCTTGAGCACCCACGATACGCTGACAGGTCTGTATAACCGCGGCTATTTTGAAACAGAGTTGGCGCGGCTGGAACGCGGACGGCAAATCCCCGTCAGCATCGTGATGGCGGATGTGGACGGCATGAAAGCGACGAACGATCGCCAGGGACATTCCGCCGGAGACGCGCTGCTCAAGAGCACCGCCCGACTGCTGACGGCGGCGTTCCGGGCCGAAGATATGGTGGCGCGCATCGGCGGGGATGAGTTTGCCGTGCTCCTGCCCAATACCGATGCGGCTGCGGCGGAGAATGCGCTGCTGCGGGTGCGGCGCATGTTGAAAGAGCACAATGCTGCGGAGGGGGGAATTCCGCTGCGCCTTTCGTTCGGAGTGAGCACGGCAGAGCAATGGGGTCCGCTGGCGGAGGTGGTCAAGGAAGCGGATGGTAGGATGTATGACGATAAAGGAACGCACTACGATCCCCCCAAGGAATAAGGCCGAACTCTCAACACGGATACTTTTTTGATTTAAGAAGAAGCTTAGGAATAACGTCCAATTTTTTCTGCCAGAGGGGTGAGGAGCTCGATCTTCCATGGTTCCACCCTGGGCGCGACCGAGCAAGCGGTGCTCAGGATATAGCCTGCGCCGGGCTTGCCAATCTCGATCCGGCCGGTCGCTTCATCGATAACTTCTGCCTCGGTCTTATAATCCAGGATCGCAACCGAATTCATATTACCTTTGAAAAACAGGCGCTGTCCGAAATCACGCTTTGCCGCTGCCAGGTCACCGTTGCCAAGCGGGGGCGGGTCGAGAGTGTCGATCCCCTGGGTGCCAGATCCCAGCATCAGGTCGAGCCGATCGCCGATCTTGCCACAAGTGTGTGTATAAACCACGGCGCCGGAGGCTTTTACGGCATTGGTCACGCGATGCTCATACGGCATGACAAATTCCTTGTAGAGCTTGCGGGATAGGAAGGGAGCGCCGGCGAAGGCGGACGAGATCAGGATCGCATCCACCCCCTCTCCGGCCAGGGCCTGCGCCCATAGAACGATCGCCCCGGAAAGGCGATCCATGAAAGCATGCGCTTTGGTTTGATCTGTCACCAGGCCAATCAAAGCTTGTTCGTAACCAAAAAGTTCCATGAAGAGCGTGAAAGGCGAAAATACTTCAGCATGGATGGATACCTCTGAGCCGGTTTTGGCTTTAACCAGCCTCAAAGTGTTCAGGAAATAATCCGGGATCTCAACCAGGGGGCCGCGGCCTTTTTTCCCGGGCAAAGACTGGATGTGGTAGGTGTTCCAGAGGTAACCCGGATACTCATCAATATCGTCCATGTGATCGGGGTCCAATGTTCCAAAATCGGCCCGGTCTGGCAGCGTTGGATCGGCAGGGTGGTGATGTGCCATGTCGTCCCATGGTAAAAAGGTCCGGTCGTTGTTTCGCCAGGTCAGCCATTCGCCATCCGAGGTTTTTTCCAGCCTGGTTACGTCCTTAAGATAACCATCCGGCCGCCCGGGTACATTCACAAGGATGCCGTCAAAGTGGTAACGCCGCTGCAGGGTGAGCAAGGCTTCAGCCATTGCTTCGCTGCTATACCAGAGTTCATGGGGTGGGAATTTCGTGTTCAGCAAATAATGGCCCAAGGAAAGCTGGCACATGACCGGCACGCGGTCAGGCTGCTTATGCTGCATGGTGAGGGCAACACGCGCACGGCCATTCATCATTCATTCCTCCAAGGCATGGTTCCTTCGCCGGGTTTAGAACGCTTCCAAATACTGAGGCGGCACGGGGGGAGGTTCCTTCAACGATCGAGCGGCATGCAGCGGCCAGTACGGGTCGCGCAGCATCTCGCGGCCCAGCAGGACCAGGTCAGCGCGTTCGCTGCGGATAATCTCGTCGGCCAGCTCGGGGGAGGAGATCATTCCGACCGCGGCCGTAAGGATGCCCGCGCCCTTCCGGACGGCCTCGGAAAAAGGCACCTGGTAGCCAGGAGCGGCCGGCACCCGGGCGGTTGGGATAAGGCCGGCGGTGGAAACGTCGATCAGGTCGACCCCTTCCTTTTTCAATATGCGCGCCAACTCGACCAATTCCTCAACGGTCCAGCCGCCTTCGACCCAATCGGTTGCCGAGATCCGAACCGTGAACGGCAGTTTTTCCGGCCAGACAGGTCGCACCAACCTGATCGTTTCGGATAGAAAACGAATCCGGTTTTCGAAGGAACCACCATATTCATCGGTGCGGTGAT
The DNA here is from genome assembly GCA_963746015.1 of uncultured Chloroflexia bacterium. Classification (GTDB taxonomy): domain Bacteria; phylum Chloroflexota; class Anaerolineae; order Anaerolineales; family Villigracilaceae; genus UBA877. Next base: position 20,714 of record CAVUZS010000002.1, on the reverse strand, counting down.
TCGAAAGCGGGGAACAGAAGTTGTGGATGAGGTAGCCGTGCGCGGCATGGACTTCCAGCCATTCGAAGCCCGCCTGCAGGGCGCGTTCGGCGGCTGCGCGGAAAGCGGCCTGGACCGCATGAATGCCGGCCTGGTCGAGCTGGCGCGGCAGCGGCCAGTCATTAGCGTAGGGGATCGGGCTGGGAGCAACCGTCTGCCAAGCGCGTGGATCACCGGGCAAAATCGGTCCGCCTCCATCCCATGGGCGATGGGAAGATCCCTTGCGCCCGGAATGCGCGAGCTGGATGCCGGGCACGGCTCCATGGGCCTTTAAGAAATGCGTAACGCGGGAGAGCGGCTCGATGTGGGCATTGGACCAGATCCCGACATCGTTCGGGGTAATGCGACCGCGCGCTTCCACTGCGGTCGCTTCGCTCAACACCAGCCCGGCGCCACCGATGGCGCGCGCCCCAAGATGAACAACCTGCCATTCATTGGAAAACCCATCTTCATAGCAGTACTGGCACATTGGCGCTACGCCAATGCGGTTGCGCAAGGTGACTCCATTAACGGTTAGTGGTTCGAACAAGGATGCCATTTCATCTCCTTTAATGGGCAGCGAGAAGGCACAGCAATTCTCATTAGACCTCTTGCAAAAGTATAAGTGCATTTCGGTGGAACTACCTGTGCAAGATGAGCCAAGCCCCGCCGGTAATCAAGATCAAACCCAAGAGGCAATTTAAATCAAGCGGTCGGACGGTTGTATTGAAAAAACCGTAACGATCGATAAGCATCCCTGCCAACAGTTGCCCGGCAATGATGATGGCGAATGCCGATGCAGCGCCCATACGGGGGATAACAATGTTCGTTATGCTGATGATGATAACTCCCAATACCCCGGCACAGAGCGCATACCAAGGTACGTGGTTCAAACCCTTAAGATTATTCCCTAAAATTAATAGGGCCAGCCCGGCTGCAATGGTACCGCCAACATTTACAATGAAGGCACTCTGGATGACACCTATACGCGTACTCATCAGACTGGCAATGGGGGTTTGCAGCCCGATTGTCAGCCCGCATAACATACAAAGAGCGATAAATAGTAAATTGGAACTCATCCGGCGCTCCTGGTTGGGCTGGAAGAAGGCATTCTTCCGATGGGAAAGTTTGTTTGGGGATACCATCAAGCTCCTAGCCGACATCGCTCGGGAGTTCTGGCTTCCTGCCCACCCGCCACTTACGGACGTAATCAACGCAGGTTGTAAAATGTACACCCGAGTGAGCGCTAATATACTCGAGAAATTCTTTCAGCTTTAGCAGACAATAGCCTCTGCCGCTAACCTGGGGGTGCATCGTGATGATCATCACGCCATGACCCAACTGGTTATATAGATAATCGAATTCACCTTTCCAGATTCTCAAAGACCACGGATGGCGGGCGAAGACCCTGGCCTTCATGGCCGGGTATGAATATGTAGAATGGGTGATCATCCAAGTGCCAGGCGACCGGCATCTCCACCAGCCGGGTGGGTTCTCCGAACTGATAGGGTTCGGTCCTGGACCATTTGTCTCCAATGCGGCACCAGTATGGCTCGAAATCGCTCCCCATCAAACTGCTCTCATACTCAAAGCCGTGCTCCAGCAGCAACTGGACCGTATTCGGGCTGTTATCCCAGGCGGGTGAGCGATAACCCACCGGGCGGGTACCCGTCACTTTTTCGAGAGCGTCGAGGCCGCGTTCAAGGATGCGGAGCTCCTCATCCCGGTCAAGATTGACAGGGTTTTCGTGGATCCAACCGTGGTGAGCAATTTCATGGCCGGCATCTCGAATGGCAGCCACAACGCGCGGGTAGGACACGGCGGTTCCGCCGGGCGTAAAGAAGGTTGCCGGCGCTTTAAATTCGTCCAGGAGAGCCAGGATGCGGTGCACCCCGATCGGTCCAAATTCTCCCCTGGATATCATGCTGGGCGAATTCGCGCCGGCTGAGCCGATCCAGTTGGTATAGCTATCAAAGTCGAATGTCAGGGCAATATAAACTTCGGGCTGGGCAGCGGTTGTCATGGTATCCTTCGCCTGGGTATCACCTTCCGGAATGTTGGCGGCGGGCCCGGCTGACCGAATCAACGATCACGGCCAGCAATAAAACCAGGCCTGTTATCATATATTTCAGTGAAGAGGAAAAATTCAGCAGGTCCATGCCATTGGCAATCGAGCCAATGACCAGGGCCCCCAGGAGGGCGGACCAGGTGCTCCCGCGTCCCCCGAACATGCTGGTGCCGCCAATCACGGCGGCCGCAATCGAATTCAGCAGCAGATCTCCAGCGCCGGAGGCTGCATTAACCGCGGATAACCGCGAAGCTGCCACAATGCCCCCGCAGGCTGCGATGCCGGAGCAGAGTGAAAAAATGATAATCCGTATTCTATCGACATCAATAGCGGCGCGCCTGGCAGCCTCGGCGTTTCCGCCGATCAGGTAAACATGCCGGCCGAACATGGTGAAGTGTGTAATGAAGTAGAAAACAACCACGAAGCCGATAAATAATAAAGTCGCCATGGGCACGCCGAGTATGGGCGAGCCGCCGACCCTTGGATTACGGTTGATATTCATCAATCCGACCGCGCCCAAGATCACGATCGAAATAAGCGCAAGCCGGCCGATCATAATGGAATATGGTTGAATGGGTAAACCGGCCTTTGACCGTTGGGTGCGTCCCCGGATGGAACTAAAAATGATCAATAGAATCGCAATGACCCCGATGATCCATCCCCACAGCGGAGGAACCAAACCATTTGCAATGCCGGTCAACAGCGGATCGCGCAAGTTAATCGTGCCTGTCTGCCCAAGTACGTAAAGCTGCCCGCCCTGCCAAAATAGAAGACCAGCCAGGGTCACAATGAATGCAGGCACATGGATCTTTGCAACTACAAATCCCTGGACTACACCAATTGCCAGACCGCAAAGGATGGAGAAAAGAATTGCAAGGATGTTCGGTACATGATACGTGACAGATAATACCGCCATGATGGCAGCAGTTACCCCGCTCACCGCACCTACCGAGAGGTCAATCTCGCCGATCAGTAAGATCAAGATCACCCCCACCGAAAGGATACCAATCGAAGATATTTGCACCATCAGGTTGGTTATATTCAGTGGGCTGAGAAAATTCTTATTTGCCAACTGGAATATAGCCATGATAATGACCAGTCCAAACAGGACGGCAAAGGAGCCGAAATCAACCGTTCCGAGGGACTGAAAAAAGCTTTTCAATGAGCCCCTATTACTGATACTTTTTTTGTCCCCATCCCCAAGCGTGTTTGTAGGATTCGACATCATATCTCCTTCAGGCCAAAGGCGATAAGCAGGGTTCATAACTGGGAGGCGTGGGTAGAAATACCTTCCTCATCGGCGCCAGTTATGGCTGAGACAATCTGCTCTGGACGAGCGGATTCTTGTGTTGAAAGTAGCCTTGCGTTTGCCCAGTCGGAGGACGACGATCCGATCCGTAATGTCAAAAACCTCCTCCAAATTATGACTGATCACAACCACACCTAGGTTAAGCTCCTTGAGTTTTTTGATCAGGTTCTTCACCTGGTGAGTTTGTTCCACGCCCAGGGCTGCGGTCGGCTCATCCAAAATGACGACCTTGCAATTCCACATCACTGAGCGGGCGACCGCCACGGATTGTCGCTGGCCTCCAGACATGGAGGCGATTATGTTCCTTACCGATGGTATCGGCACATGCAAATCTGCCAGGAGGCTGATGGCTCTTTTTTCCATGGCGGTCTCATCAAGCTGGGCCAATCCTTTAAAACCCGGGAGGCTTTTCCTGGTAAGCTCCCGTCCAATGTACAGGTTGGCCACCACATCCAGATTATCGCATAATGCAAGGTCCTGATAGACGGTCTCAATCCCAAGATCAACGCTGTCGCGGGGGCCCTTGATGGTTACCTCGCGGCCCTCGAATATAAATGTACCCGTGTCGGGTGGATGGACCCCGGATATTATCTTGACGAGGGTTGATTTCCCGGCGCCATTATCGCCGACCAGGCCGACGACTTCTCCCGCAAAGACCTCAAAATCGACGCCAGACAGGGCCTGGACTGCTCCGAATTTTTTGCTTATGCCGTGTACTTCCAAGATGGGTGTTCTGATAGGTTGGTCCACCATCCACACTCCCAGTCTCTAGTCTGGAGGCAACCTCGGCAAATGCCAAGGCTGCCTCCAGAAAAGCTGTACCTTGTTTATCTTACTTCAAACCGGCTGCCGTGCAAGCTGCGGCGAATTCGGGTGTACAAATTTGATCCACCGTCCACACGTTATCGGCGATGATAGTGGTCTTGATGTTCGTAATATCGACTATTCCGACGGGGATGGGCACGGTAGGCACATCAATGGCACCGTTGTTCGTGGTACCCGAGATCATACTGGCAGGCACCTGACCGGTAGTGGCCAGGTCATAAGCCACCTCTGCTGCGTATTCCGCGATCGTCCGGATGGGCAGGTAACCAGAGCTTAACTGTTCGCCAGCCACAATACGCTGGATGGCGGCCAGATCGCAGTCTCCACCGACCACCGGAGGAATGGGTGAGATGCCGGCTGTCTTGAAGGCCTGGATGATCCCACCAGCCATGCCATCATTCTCGGTCAACACGCCGTCGATCTTGCCGCCGGTCTCGGTGATGACCTGCTGCGTTTCGGTCTGTGCGGTGGCGGGATCCCAGCCTGGGGTATTCTCGGTCTTGATGATGGTCAGTTTCCCTGCGTCGACCAGGGGCTGGAACACCTGCATATGCCCGGTCTCCATGACCGGCACATTGCTATCGTTGGCCGCGCCCAGGATCTGGACAATCTTGGGATCTGCAATGCCTTTCTTGGTCAGAGCGTCCACGAGAGACTGAGCCTGGGCTTTCCCATAATCGATCAGGTTGAAGGCTAGGTTCACGGTCACTCCGTCTGAGTTTTGAAGCAGCCGGGAATAGGACACGACCGGGACGCCGGCAGCCTTGGCCTTATCGGCGATCGTGGCAGCCGCCTTGGTATCGACAGCCATGATCACAATCACTTTGACTCCATTGGCAAGCGCCGATTCGACCGCGTTCAACTGCTCATTTGCATCGTTGGTGGAGTTGTCATAAATGACCTGGCAGGTTGGGCATAATGTGGCCAACTTCGCCTCGAAGAACGGCTTATCCTTTGTGTCGTAGCGTGCGGTCGACGTATCGGGCAGGAAGAAGCCAATTTTGATGACCGGCGCAACGGTAGGCGCAACAGTAGGTGCAACTGTGGCCGGTGCAACCGTGGCAGGCGCAGCCGTAGCGGGCGCAACGGTAGGCGGCACTGCTGTGGGGGTGGCTGCAGTTCCACAGGCCGTTGCCAGGAATGCAGCGATTACAAGCAAGCATATCGTGTAGAAGAAACGGTTTTGGCGAAACATGGTTCTCTCCTTTTTTGATTAGGTGATCGGAAAACGGTAGGATCGGTGATGAAAGTGGATTCTATTTGTCTTATTGCCACCTCCTTTCCATGAGGGTGGGTTCTTCTCAACTTCTCCTGACTGAAATCGCCGGGAATGTTGCAACAAGAATAATTCCATGGCAATGTGTGATCCAAAGATCGATCTATGGCCGTTGTAATTGATCGCTTACAGGCATCGCTGCAATAAATTCGTCAACTTCCGCTGCAGTAGGGAAGGAAGGAATTGTGCCTGGCCTGGTCACGGATAAGGCAGCTACCAAATTGGCCCATTCCGAGGCAGCCCGGTAGTCCAACCCCTTGACCAAACCGGCGGCGAAAGCCGCGCAAAACACATCGCCAGCCCCACTGGTATCCACAACTTTCACTTTGGGGGGGAACACCTGCCATGCGCCGGCGCTGTCAACACCCACAATGCCTTGCTCCCCCGCGGTAATAATCACGCTCCTGGCTTTCGTGCGAGCCATCAATTCCTGTACAACTGTCCCAAGATCGACCTTCGCCTCCGGATGCAGGCCGAGTAACACTTTGGCTTCCATATCATTCGGGATGAGCACATCGGCCACTTCAAGTTTCGATAAGCTGATCGTCGTCGCAGGCGCAGGATTGACAATCGTGACCATGTGGTAACCTTGCGCCACCCTGGCTGCGTGGAGGGCCACTTCTGGCTGGATCTCGAATTGGGTGAGCATTACTTTGGCGTCTTTAAACCTCTCAGAGCTGTTTCCACTTGCTCGCAGCTCACCTCTGCGTTGGCGCCCATGGAGGTTACCATGGCGGGAACACCGCTCTCGTCCAAAATATTAATACCTGCTCCGGTGCTTTTCGATGTACTGGAGTAGAGATAATTTAAATCGACCCCCTCTTCTTTCAGCCAACCTGCGGCTTCTGTTCCAAGGCGATCCTTACCGATGCAGCCGACAAAGCTTGTCGGCATCCCCAAGCGGGCGGATGCAATCGCTTGATTGGAGCCCTTCCCGCCATCCTGGGGCTCATCGAAGTCCCAGCCAATCACCGTTTCACCGGCTACGGGTACGCGCTGAACATGAATAAGCAAGCCAGGGGCATGGCTTCCAATAACGACAATTCGAGGTCCGATCCCAGGCATAATTCCTTATCCAAGTGGAGGTTCTGCAGTCATGCGATCGATGACGATCATTGCATCCGGATGATCTTGAATAAAAGTCACCGGATATTCAAGCGTGGTTGGCCCAAACAAGAGAACCCTGACGACGGTCTGCTTCCAGGCGCCGGTATCCGAGATGATACGGATCCGCTTGGCAGATAACAAGTCTTTCATACCGAGTGTGATCGCCATCGGAGGAACCACATGCGAACAGCCGCCTGCCTGACGTTGGCTCACGGCGATCAAAGTATCGTCGTTCAGGTTAAGGATGCGCGTCTTCGAGTTTCGGAATTCCTCCGGGCTGATACTATACCAGGCTGAGCGAGGGGGTTCGTTGAAGGCAATATGCCCTCGATATCCCACGCCTCCATAAGTCGTATCAATACCCCCGGCCCGTTCGATCGCCTGGCTGATCTGATCGATCTTATCGACACGTGGAAAGTGCCGCTGCTCCTCCGGAATTGCCAGCTCAGGATCGACGGGGTCATAAAAATTCCTACGCATCCAGGTTTCATAATTGAACGGGTGGTCCTCCGGCAGCGCTCTTGCCTGCCAGTCCAAAAAATTATCCATGTGAAAAACGTGGACATTTTTAAGGCTAACCCGTTCTTCATTCACGATCTTTATGAAATATGGATATTGTTTCGTCGGCCCACAGGGTAAGATCCAGCGGGTCGGTTCTTTGAGGGAGTTGTTCCGCTTGACCTCTTCCAACATTTCTTGAGCTGCCCAGCGATGTACATCGTCGGGAGTAGCAAGGATCTTGATCGCCACCTTTTTGTTTGGGTGGTGCTCCAATTCAGCAGACGGTATCCGGCACCACTCAAACAAGGACAATGCATCTAAGAAGCTGGGGGACATGAATGCTCCTCACACACGTTTTGTTGGAAAAGGTCAATACCGGGCAATCCTAAAAAGATGACCCGTGCAGGACTATTCCGATGCCTTCTCAGGGAAGGACCCGATATGTCTTAAGGCGAGGCCAAACCGGTTCCTGGCGGAAGGCTTCCGCAAACGTCACGCCGGATTGATAACCACGCCCTCGAACCAACGTTTCCATTTGATGGAGCAGATCGACGTTGTCATGATCCTTCAGCCATTTAAGCTGGCTTTCATGGCAGGCGAGCATTTCTCTCTTGGTGTTGAATGTATCGGTGATATCAACAAATTCTGTGGGCTGGAAGTTCGTTCCGGAAACAATATCGAAATAATACAAAGGCTGCACACCCGGGTGAAATGGGCTTTCCGTTGTGATGTTTTTTAGACTGGACTCGAATGAAGCGTCAAACATCAGCCGGCTGACCGTCCGGTGGTCGGGATGATAGTCCTCGGGAGGGTGGGTAAGAATTACATCGGGCTTTGCCTTTCGGATCAGCTCGACAAAGCGAAGACGTGTTTGAATATCTTCAAATAAGTATTCATCTCCAAAACCCAGCCAATAAAAATCTGCCCCGATGAGCTTGGCCGCCTTTTCTGCTTCACGATGCCGGATCTCCGCTAATTCCTTTGGCGGGATGACCATATGCCCGGCGCTACCGTCGGTCGCAATGCCGATCGACACTTTTAACGCCTTGTTGCGCATATCTTGCCAACGTCCCTGCACAAAATATTTCGATGTCATCAGGGTGGGCGCCTACCGCCAAGACACTTTTTGGAGAATGATCAGTTGCCATATTTTTTGTCCTTTCGATATATTCTGCTTGATAATGATCAGATTCCTGTTACCTGACGTTATGACAGGGGGGCCGGACCAGTCGACTCACGAACGATAAGGTCCGGGATGATCTGGAGGTAATTGGGGATCTCCTCCATATTATCCTTATGTGTGATCAACCGGATCAATATGTCTATCGTCTGGCGACTTATTTCCTCGATCGGCTGCCGGATGGTCGTCAAACTGGGAGAAACAAAACGGATCATATCGATATCGTCAAAGCCCACTAAAGAAATATCCTGAGGTACCCTTTTACCAGCATCTTTGAGAGCTTTCAATGCGCCGATAGCCATTATGTCATCCGAGGCGCATACCGCGGTGGGAGCCGGTGAACAAGCCAACATCCTTTGCATGGCACGATATCCACCCTCGGAATCATTGGTCTCGGACTGGATATATCCTTCGGGGATCTGAAAGCCTCTTTCAGAAGTAAATAATCGAAAGGCTTCCAGCCGTTCGCGTATATTCCCAAACCAACCGCCGTCAATAAAAGCGATGCGTTCATGCCCGAGGTCGACCAAATGATCTATCAAGAGTTTCGTTCCGAGTTGATTATTGCAATCCACTGAAGGGATGGGAACGGTGGGGATGCCCCGGCACAAAGCAACCACGTTACGATTGCTGGCCAATAAATTTCGAATGAAATAATCGTCATCTCTTATGTCCCCCAACAGGATCATGCCATCACAATGCCGCGTTTCAATCACGCTGCTCATTTCAAGCGCTTCTTCAGGGTCGCTGTGTGCATTCCCCAATACGATGTGATATCCTTGAAGGCGCGCTTGCGCGGAGAGCGATGCGATCAGCTTCGCAAAAAATGGATCTGAGATTTCCCGGATGATCAAACCGAGCAGAAATGTCTTTTTCCCGCGCAAGGCACGCGCAATCGGGTTGGGCGAATAGCCAAGCTGCGTAGCAATCTCGATAACCCTTTGACGGGTCTCTTCGCTGATCATAGAATTATCGCGACCGTTCAATACCCTTGAAACGGTGCTTTGCGAAACACCGGCTAATTCCCCCACATATTGTGCAGTAACCGCTCTTTCGTCTCTCTCGTCCATGATATCGTTTTCTTATACTAGAATTAATTCATCCGCATGCATACGATTGATGCATACGATTGCCAGTAATCGTATTTTAGCATTTTCGAGGATGATTTACAATATGATTAATGTCATGTTTGCCAGGACTGCACCCGCAAACACTCACCGCGAAGAAAGGAAGCTCGCGAAGTTTTTTTATACTGCCGCCAGGTCATTGACACACACAGTTGCCGGGTATAAGATTTGCAGGAATTGCGCGATTGCGTTTAAAAAAAGCCAGGAAGGTAGCCTATGAAAGCTGTCGGATATCGCCAACCACTTCCAATCAGCGAGACGGATTCATTGATCGATGTCGAAATCCCTGACCCGGAGCCGTCAGGGCGGGACCTGCTGGTGCAGGTAAATGCAATATCGGTCAACCCGGTGGATACGCATGTCCGAAAGCGTTCCTTCCCCCAGGCCGGCCAGGAAGTAAAAGTATTGGGGTGGGACGCGGCGGGAACCGTGCTTAAGACAGGCCCGGAGGCACGGCTTTTCAAACCCGGGGAGGCGGTCTGGTATGCAGGCTCCATCAACAGGCCGGGCAGCAACGCAGAAATGCAACTGGTGGACGAGCGCATTGTCGGCAGGAAACCGGTTTCGCTGGGTTTTGCCGAAGCCGCGGCCATGCCGCTGACAACAATCACGGCATGGGAGTTGTTATTCGAGCGTTTTGGCGTAATGCCGGGCAAGGATCCCACGGAAGCAGCGCTCCTGGTGATCGGCGCGGCGGGTGGGGTGGGGTCGATACTGACACAACTGGCCCGCAGGCTGACCAATATGACGGTGATCGGAACGGCCTCCCGCAAGGAAAGCGCGGATTGGGTTACGGCGCATGGGGCGCATTACGTCATCGATCACAGCCGACCACTTACGGATGAATTAATCCGCATCGGGATCCCCCAGGTGAGCCACGTCGCCAGCCTGACCCAAACTCCATTACACTATCACGAAGTCGTCGAATTACTCTTACCGTATGGCAAATTTGCGCTGATCGACGACTTCGGGCAGAGCGATATCAGCCTGCTCCGCCGCAAGAGCATCTCCTTCTATTGGGAATATATGTTCACGCGCCCGGAGTTTGCCACTCCCGATATGGCCGCCCAGCACGACCTGCTTTGTGAAGTGGCTGACCTGGTCGACGATGGCGTGATCCACGACACATTGGGTGAACATTTTGGACGCATCAATGCGCAAAACTTGAAGCGTGCACACGCATTAATCGAGAGCGGTAAAACAATAGGAAAAATCGTGCTTGAAGGATGGTAATCATGCAATATACCCAACTTGGACGTACCGGTCTGAAAGTCTCCCGCCTCTGCCTGGGGACGCTGAACTTTGGTCCCCAAGCCAGCGAAGAGGATTCCTTCGCGATCATGGACCGGGCCCTCGAACTGGGCATCAACTTCTTTGATACCGCCAATGTCTACGGCTTGAAGTTGGGGGATGGCATGACCGAGCAGATAGTTGGGCGCTGGTTCGCGCAGGGGGGTGGACGCCGCGAGAAGGTTGTCATTGCCACGAAGGTCTATAAACCCATGGGCGACTGGCCGAACCAGGAAAGGCTTTCTGCGCTGCATATCCGCCAAGCCTGCGAGCAGTCCCTACAGCGCCTGCAGACCGACCACATCGACCTGTACCAGATGCACCACGTGGACCGCGGCACACCCTGGGAAGAGATCTGGCAGGCCATGCAGGTGCTTGTCCAGCAGGGCAAGGTCATCTATGTTGGCTCGTCGAACTTTGCCGGCTGGCAGATCGCCCAGGCGCAGGAATCGGCCAGGGTGCGCGGTTTCATGGGATTGGTCTCCGAGCAAAGCCTGTACAACCTGAAGTCCCGCCAGATCGAGCTGGAAGTGCTGCCGGCCTGCAAGGCCTACGGGCTGGGGGTGGTCCCCTGGAGCCCGCTCTCCAACGGCATACTGGGCGGCGCACTGCAGAAGATCATGGAAGGCCGACGCGCCGCCGGAGATATCCAGGAGTACATCAGGGCCAATCGTCTGCAGCTTGAACGCTGGGAGAAGTTCTGCAAAGAGCAGAGCGAGAATCCGGCGGACATGGCACTGGCCTGGCTGCTTGCCAACCCGGTTGTCACAGCACCGATCATCGGGCCGCGCACCCTGGAGCAGTTGACCAGCTCGCTGCGCGCCCTGGATATCAAGCTCAACAAAGCTGCCATGGAAAAGCTCGACGAGATCTGGCCCGGCCCGGGAGGGGAAGCACCCGAGGCGTATGCATGGTGAGGATGCCAAGAGAGGCGGGTGGGTACATGTGACAACCATCTTGGATGTGACAGTCACATCTCTTGGCCGGTCCGCCGCTTCCATTCCCGGATCAGCGCATTACCATTCCGCTGACTGGTTGGGTTCAGCTCGCGGATATTATCAACAGGCGAGAGAATAAACCCGTTACCAGCAGCGAGGATGCGGATCCCTTGCGCGACCTCCGCTTGGACTGCTTCCACCGTACCTCGCTCGACTGTCAGATGGCCATTCACGCCGCCCCAAAGGCAGACCTTTCCCCCCAACTGTTTTTCCGCAAGGGCCAGATCCCAGGTGGCCGGGTCAACGCCGATGATGACATCCACTCCGGCTGCTGCGATCATATCGAGCAACGGCATGCAATTGGCTGTGATGAGGTAGCCAAACAAGGTACCGTGCCGGTGAGCCAACTCCACATCCGACTGTAAGGTGGGGAAGATGAAATCCTTCCAAACCTTCGGCGACCAGAAATCACAATTTTCATACCAGGCGCGTTTTATATAGAGGTCCACGCCCATTTCCAGGGTTACCTGCATGCGGGTACGGTTCCAGTCGTCGATCATGCCGAGCAGATCGTGGATAAAGGCCGGTTGGTCATAAGCGGCATAGATCATATTCTGAAGACCATATACCCAACCGATCAGGTCGGCGCCAACGCCCCAACCGCCGGCAACCAGCAGGTCGTGCTGCCTGGCAAATTCCAGGACCGGGTTCGAAATCAGCCTGGAATTCGGCAATATCCCGGGGTGAAGGCGGCACCAACAAATAATGCAGGGCCTTGAATCCGCGCGGCTTTCGAGGATGAATTTTCGGGAGCGCGTTTCCAGGTAATCATCCAGAAACGGCACATGATCGCCATAGGGCCATTCTTCATCCTGATTGACCTCGGCACGCAATACGCCGAGGAGGATCCGGTATTCTTTGACCAGCACAGGCCACCTTGCGCCTGGACGGGATTCCTTCCATTCGTGGATGGCAACCGCCGGGTCAAAGTGAACCGGCAAGCCGTAAAGATTGTAGCTATCGCTTGCCAGGCCAGGTTGGCGCGGGGGATCTGTACAAACACATCCAGCCCCAGGTCAAATTGTTTTTGGATGAAATCCAGGTACGTGGTTGATCGGGCCCATAGCCCTTTGAAGAGCATGAAGCTGCAAGGCAGGTGATCCAACGGCTCGCGGCGGATGGCAGCCAGCATACGCTGGCGGGAAGTCATTGCGATGGATGGCATTTTTCCTCCGGCGGTATTATAACAAATGCTTTCCCAATGATGGATTGAGGAAACAGGCTCTATTTCCGGCGGACTACCCAAAAAGCGGATCCGCGTAAAGTCCAGCCCCAGTGCAGGAAAATTCTTCGGACCAATGCTCGCCAAGGGTGGAACGTAAGCCGGGTTAGGTGGTTCGTGGCAATGACGATCGAAGGAAAGCCAGCCAGTTGGCGCCCAGGACGGCCTGGCTTGCAGCGGGCGGTATCACCGCTCCGATCTTGACCAGGTCGGCAACCGTGTCGATCTCCAATGGACTTTCTTCCAGACCCAGGCCGCCATCCAGGTCGGAGCCGATCCCGATATGCTCCCAGCCAGACTGGCAATATAGGCAGCCTGCTTGCGCAGGTGTTCGGCCAGGGTGACGGGGATGGTATGGTCATTCCTCCAGGTCGGTTCGAGAAAGGCGTTATACAAGACCAGGCCGATCACGCCATCCCGCCTGGCAACGGCACGGATGACGTCGTCTTTATCGCTCCTTCCGGATGGATCCATCCCTCCAACTTGACCTGATCGCATAAGGGCATGAGTTCAGCGAAGATATCCATTGCACTATTTGCACCCCGCCCGGCGGCGCGGCCGGCCAGATGGCCGGTTCCGCAGGCGACATCCAGGAATCTTCTATGTTCCAGGCTGCCAAAGCTCTCCAGGATGGGATCGATGGCCTGATCGGTGATGGTAGCCAGAAGGCCATCGTAGGCTTTTGCCTTGGCAACCCAACCAGACTGTTCCAGTTCCTTGAACGAGGCGTTTGACATGGTTCCTCCTGATACACAGCGGCGAGATAAATCTCGCGTTACTCTCCATCCTCCAGGGAAGACAGGCCCTTGCGGAGGGCATACAAGGCGGCCTGGACGCGGTTGGCCAGGTGCAGCTTGCTGAGGATATTGCCGATGTGCGTCCGGACGGTGGCGTCCCCGATGACCAAGCGTTCGGCGATCTCCTGGTTGCTCAGCCCCTGCGCCACCAGTTGCAGGACCTCCAGCTCGCGTTCTGTGAGCGGTTCCGGGGTTGGGGGGCTGCCGGCGGGATGGCTTAATTCTTCCAGCACCTTGCGGGCGATGCTGGGATGCAGGAACGGTTCGCCGCTGGTAGATATTCTTGATGGCGGTGATCAATTCCTCGGGTTCAGAGTCTTTCAGCAGATATCCCAATGCGCCGGCCTTGATGGCCGGAAAAACCTTGTCATCGGCGGCAAAACTGGTCAGGGCCAATATGCGCGCCTTGGGCTGCCGGGCCATGATCTGGCGGATGGCCTCGATCCCATCCATGCCGGGCATGACCAGGTCCATCAGGATCACATCCGGTTGGAGGGCTTCGGCCTGTTGAACGGCTTCCAGGCCGTCGCCGGCTTCGCCGACCACTTCCATCCCATCCACTTCCGCCAGCAGGGCGCGCACGCCTTTACGGACAATGCCTTGATCGTCAACGATCAGGAGTCGGATCGGTTTTCGGGCCATAGATTGCACCTCATGATTTCTTCTAAGAAAAACCTTCGCAAGGGTCAGTCTTATTGAAGCGGGGCGTGACGGTCAGCCGGGTGCCGGTACCGGGGGAACTTTCGATCGAAAGGCTGCCCCGGATCTTGCGGACGCGTTCTTCGATGCCGCGCAAGCCCATGCCGCCGCTCTTCCGGGCGGTTTTCAGGTCAAAACCCGTGCCATCATCCCATAACTCCAGGCAGATACTCTCCGGGCCATATTTCAAGTCGATCCTGACATTCTTCGCCTGGGCATGTTTTACTACATTATTCAGCCCTTCCTGGGCAATCCGGTACAGTTCTTCTTCAATGGAGATCGGCAACTGTTTTTCGCCTTCCACCTTGATCTCAGCCTTCAGCCCTGAGCGGTTCTCCACGGCGGCCAGGCGGGACTGCAGGGCCGCGACCAACCCCTCTTTTTCCAGCACGAGCGGGTGCAGCTCAAAGACCAACAGGCGCATCTCCAGCATGGCTTCCCGGGTCATTTCGCGTAATTTTTGCAGGTTCTCCAGGGCAACACTGTTTTTGCCGGCAGCCAGCGCCATGCGGGCCGCTTCGGCATACAGGTTCACGCTGTAAAGAGCCTGGGTGACGGAATCGTGGAGCTCACGCGCCAACCGCTGGCGCTCTTCCATGACCGCCATCTGCTCGACCTGCTGGTGGAGGCGGGTCTGGTCGATGACGATGGCGGCCTGGTCGGCGAAGAGGCTGATGATGCGCAGGTCCTCGCTGGTGAAGCCTCCGACCTTGTTGATCACATCCAGGACGCCGATGATGGTCGATTCAACTTTCAGGGGAGCGGCCAGCAGTGTATTGATGCCGAGGTCGCGCAGGTAGTCCAGGCCGATATTGTTCACGTTGGTAAAGAGCGCCGGTTCGCCCGAGCGGACGACCTGCCCGGCCAGCGAACCGTCGATCGGCAGGCGGTCGAGGCCAGACAATATTTCTCCGACCGCGCTGGTGACCCGCAAGCCGTCCGCCTGCAGGAGCAGGACCGCGCTCCCGGTCGCATCGGTCAGGTTCAAAGCCTCGTTACAGATTATTTCCAACACTTCCTGGAGGTTGTTCTTCCGGAGCAGGCTGGTCGTCACACGCTGCACGCCCTGGCTCTCTGCCAGGCGCTGGCGCATTTCTCCATAAAGGCGTGCGTTCTCAACTGCCAGGGCCACCGAGCTTGCGACCCCGCTGGCCAGTTCGACATCCTCCTGGGTAATGAGAGTACGTCTCCCCAAGGGTATAGTTCAGGGCCACACCCAGCACCCGCCCGCTCAAGCGGATGGGCACGACCAGCATGGAACGGATAGTCCATGGCGGGAGGACGGCGTGGTTGAAGCGCGGGTCCGAACGGGCATCCTGGCATATGATCGGTTTCCTGCTTTCCAGCGCTTCCTGGATGAGCGGAAACTGGGCGGGGTCGATCTTCAGGTCCCGGGTCAGCGCCTGCTGTTCGGGACTCAGGCTGCTGGTCCCGGCTTTACGGACAAGGATATTCTTTTCATCGTCCATCAGGTAGATTCCACAGTGAGGCATCCCCGTGGCGGTTGCCAGCATTTCTGCGATCCGCTCCATGACCTGGTTCAGCTCCAAGGAGCCGCTGGCCATCTGGACGGAACGCAGCATCAGGTCGGTGCGCTCCTGCGATTTTCGCAGTTCGGCGTTCGATTGCTTTAAATCCTCCACCACCCGCTCATGAATGGCGATCTCGTCGATCAGAACCTGCCGGGCCTGTGCAAGCTCTTTCGCCAGCCGCTGGACTTCTGAATCGGATCCTTCCGAGGCCTTGCGCAATTCTTTCTCCAATTGATTAATAGTCTAGCACCTTGTCGGAGAGCAATGTGTAGTGAGGGTAATTACCAATTCTCACTGCGGAGAAAGGAAGAACGCGAAGTTTTTTATAGTCTTTCTTCCCGCTACGCGGGACTTTTGCGTTCTTGGCTTCTTCGCGGTGAAAAAATAGTTAACCATTGGGTTCTCCGACAGTTTGCTAGATCAATTCAAGCGCAATGATACTGTAAAAGTCGTTCCCTTGCCTAGCCGGCTCACCACGCCGACCTGGCCGCCAAAGCGGTCTACAAACTGCTTGACGATGCTCAAGCCCAGCCCCGTCCCGGCAATCCCTTCCAGGTGCGCATTCTTTGCCCGGAAGAATTCATCCCAGATGTGGGGAATATCCTCTTCTGGGATGCCGATACCGGCATCTGATACGCTGATCTTGACATACTCGAGCACTTTTTGGATCTCGACTTCGACCGTACCACCCGGTTTCGAATATTTTATGGCATTACAGATCAAATTTCCCATGACCGTATCCAAACCATTTTCGGTTGCCATTACGGTAATGGGTTTACCAGGGGCCGCAAATTTAACCGTAACCTGCTGATTTTTTGCGTCTTCAGCGAAGCTATCCATGACCTTGCGGATGACCGGTTGCACCTGGACCTTCTCGAGAGGATGGTCGATTTCAATCGTTTTGCTGGAGGCCAGGGTCAGGATGTCCTGGATCATGTCCAGCAGGAAATCAAGCCTGATCTCCACCCTGGATAATAATTCCGATTGCTGCGGCTTGAGTTCACCGGCCAGGCCATGAAGAAGTGTGCGCACCAGGCTCTGTGCGCCGTTCACCGGGCTGCGCAGCTCGTGGGCCGCCATGAGAAGAAAGGAGGATTTAAAATCGTTCAGCCTTTCGGCCTCGTCCCTGGCGCGGGTCAATTCGATCGTTTCGTGCTCGAGGGCCTGGAGGCGTTTGGCTTCCAGGGAAAGGCGGCGCTTTTCCAGACCCTGGTTGACTGTCATCAAAAGCATATCAGCGGTGAAGGGTTTGGAGATAAAGTTATACGCCCCCTTCTTGATGGTATCCACGGCCAACTCGACGGTGGCATAACCGGTAATGATAATGGACACCGTTTCAGGATCGCGCTCCAGGATGGGTTTCAGCAGGTCGATGCCTTTCCCATCCGGCAGCATCACATCCAGGAGCACCAGGTCGAAGGCCTCGGCCTGGATCTTGTGAAGTCCGGACTGGAAATTTTCCGCCGTTTCCACCACGAATCCCTGCGGGCGCAAGACCCGGCAACATCCCTGACGGATTCCCGCTTCGTCATCGATAACCAGAATCCTAGTTGTGTTGTCCATACTCCTCCACAAAGCGAACGCATCCAGTCAAAAAGTATCTACCTAAAATTGCTCTCGCCGCTGTCCCCGGCGGCGGGGACGCCGCCTTGAGCATAATTCTCGGATAGGATCTGAGGGGGGCGTCCCAATTATCGAGATCATTCGGACTGGCCGATCAAATCCTTCGAGGAAGCGGCCTGGGCGGCGCCTCCATCCGGCAGGCGGATGGGTAGGGTGATAATAACAGTGGTGCCGTGGCCGACCTGGCTCTGGACCGTAATTTGCCCACGGTGCAGCTTGATGATCCCATAGACAATGGAAAGCCCCAGCCCTGTGCCTTTGCCGGCCGGCTTGGTCGTGAAAAAGGGCGTGAATAATTTGCTCAGATTCTCGGGCGGGATACCGCAGCCCGTATCGGAAACCCGGATCTCCACGGACTGTACATCGATAAGGTGGGTGGAGACGGTGATCGTACCGGTGTTTTCCATTGCGTCGGCTGAATTGCTGAATAAATTTACAACGACTTGCTGCAATTGCGCCGCGTCGGCCTGGATCAAGGGCAGGTTTGCGTCAAACTGGCGCACGAAGTCGATCTTCTCGAAGTGCGGCTGGAGGCTGATCTTGCTGATGACCTCATCAAGCAGGGCATGCAAATCCACTTCCTGGGCCAATAGCTCGTGCTGGCGGGCAAAGTTCAACAGGTCGGCCACAATGGTTTTGCAGCGATGCACCTCGTTGATGATCATTTTCAGATCCTCCCTGCGAGGGTCATCCTCGGCGGCCTCCTTGAACATCATATCGGAGTATAACAGGATCGTCCCGAGAGGGTTATTGAGTTCATGGGCAACCCCAGCGGCCAGTTGTCCCACGGAGGCCAGTTTTGCCTGGTGCAGCAGTTCTTTCTCGGATTCTTGTAAAGTTTCAACCATAGCATTAAACGAATTGCCCAACTGGGCTATTTCACCTTTTCCATTGGACTCCACGCGCACGTTCATATCGCCCTTGGCCAAGCGACGGTTCGCTTCCACCAGGGATGCGATCGGCCTGGTGATCAGCCGCGCGATGGGGACAGCAATCACCCCGGCAACCAGGATGCAAACGAGAGCGATCAAGGCTGCCCGCGTATTAAAAGCCACCACCAGACTTTCGAAGATGGTCTCACGAACCCCTGCGTACATCATGCCGACAACATTGTTTTGAAAATCCCGCAGGGGTTCATAACTGCCGATATACCAGTTGTTGACGACGAAAACGCGGCCGCTGTAGCTCTGCCCTTGCAACAAGACCTTCTGATAGACATCCTGCGAAACGCGTGTTCCCACGGCGCGACCACCGTTTTCGCCCGGCACGTTGGTGGAAACCCTTAAATCGCCCAGGAATATCGTCATCGTCTCGACTTTCGCTTCGTCCTTTATATAATCCACCAGGCTAAAATCGTTATTGAATAGATATGCGGTCACGACGGCCCCACTGAATTGACCGGAGCCGTTCCATAAAGGATAGACGCCCACGATGGCCAGGCCAGCCGTGCCTTCACGCGGGTCGAAGGGCCGGGATACCGCCTGAGGCGTGTCCTGCACGGCGATGTGGGCCTGTCTATCCAGGCCGACCTGGGCCAGATAAGCAGCCGGGATCACTTCCGTGCTGACGATCGATTTTTGGGATGCCAACGCCCGGGAAACGATCGGCAGCAGGCTCCAATTCCCGGTGGTAAAGGCAGCGGAGATCTTTCCGTCCACAGGGATGGAACGCCCAGTCAGAATATTTCCATTCTGGTCCAGGACGACCACCGCGCGCGTCCCGTCCAGGATCGGGGCAGAGATCATGCGGTTGACCACCTGGTCAATGGTCTGGATATTTCTGTGGTTGCCGTTCAAAGCTGCCGGCAAGGCTGCGACCGTCTGGGGATCCAGCGCGACGAACTGGCTCAGGGCCAGTCACGGCGTTCAGTTTTTGCTGGTAGAAACCATTCGTCAGGTCCAGGTCGCGCTGCAGCCGGTCGGTCTGGGCATTCAGAAGATAATCGTTGATGACCCGCGATGTGACCAGCGCATTCAGGCCGGCTGCCAGGGCCGCCACCAGGACGAACGAGGCGATCAGTACGTTCAACAAACGTCCATCGGAACGGCAAATGGATCAAACGGTTCATGGGATCAGACCTCCGCAGATCAACTAGGTCAGATCGACGCGGCTGGACCGGATGCCCAAGGGAACAGGCCGGCCTCCATCCTGGTGACAGTCACCTTGAAGGTGACTGTCACATACGTCGGTCCGTCGGTCAGGATTTTTTGCGGCCGAGGATCCAGGTGACCTTTTTGATCAGGTCATCCGGGTCGATCGGCTTGTCCACAAACAACTGCACGGGCAGGTAATCGATATCCGGTTCGTAACGCATGGGCGTGGTGCTGTGGATGGCGGTCAGCATCAGGATGGGGGTATCCTTGAACTGCTTCAATTCCGAAGCCGGGTCGGGGCTGTGCAGTTTGAGCGCCAGTTGGAAACCTTCGGTATGCGTTTCCATCATGACATCCAGGATGATCAACTCCGGGTGTTCCGCCTTGATTTTTTCCAATCCCTCTTTTCCGCTGTTGGCGGCCACGATTTGATGGCCGGCGCTTTCGAGAGCCAAACGCACAGCCGTCACGATATCGGGATCGTCATCGATGATCAAAATTTTAGCCATATTCTTTTCCTTTTCCTTTCCAGAAAGTTGGTTTTGTGGCGACCATGTGACAGTCACCTTGGGGACCATGTGACAGTCATCTCTAAAATGACTGTCACATACCATCAAACGACTTATGTGACAGTCACCTTCAAGGTGACTGTCACATGCTGTAGACACTTGACTATGCTTTCTGCGGCTGCCTGGACCTCGGGCGAAAGGGCTGCACCGACGCGGGTCTGGGCAGGCTGGATGCCGAGCAGGGCAACTTCGCAATGCAGTTCGGCGGCCAGGTAACCGGCCAGGATGTGAAGCGGCAGGGTATGCGTCGAGGCGCTGAATCCGCAGGTGTCCTGCCAGCTTAACCAAGCGGTGCTCCCGGGTTCCAGGTCCATGAGGGCCGCGTCAACCATCAAGACCAAGTCAGGCTCGAAACGGCGCAGCGTCCCGGTAAAATTCTCGGGCGCCGGTCCGCCCTGGACGGCCAGCAGACTCCCGCCGGCGGGTGTGATGGCATGCAGCCGGCCGGCCAGCCAATTCCCGACTGCGTCGTCGCCATAT
>CAVUZS010000001.1:0-196925 GCA_963746015.1 uncultured Chloroflexia bacterium | reverse complement strand
ACCATCGCTTATGCCGGCCCCGTCGATCACTAGTGCTGCGACAGGCCTCGCCACTGCTCACCAGGCGGCCGACCTCTGTGGCAAAAATCGGGACAGCCTCGACTGCTCCCTTGTTATAACAGCGAGCATCCCCTTGATAGGTCAAAGCCCAGTTCGGTCAAATAGGCCTTGAGGGGATTTCCTTCACTTTCAAAACCGCCGTGGTCGGAACCAATGGCCACCACCGTTCCCCGCCTGGGTTCCTGGCTTGGGGGTTACATCCGACGGTGGTGCCGCCGGTGCTGGTGTGGGGACAGGAGCCGTGGGCATGGCACAGATGGCAGGATGGGATAGTCCCATCTACCTGGTTCACCACGCGCTGGATGTATGTCTGCGGGTATCCTCTGAATTATCGATGCCTCCCAATATCTGCAATTCCTGAACCATAAGAAGTGGTAGTGACCACATGACCACGTTACGTCCACATCATAGCACTGAGAAAAATAATTGTCAACGGGTCAACTTGGCAAAGTAACGATACCGTTCACCTTAGACGATCTTGACGAACTCGATCACACGGCGGTATTGGGAGTACGTGGTGCGCTCGCTGAACAACAACGGGCTGCCGGACTTGATCTGTAACAGGGCCGCCTCCTGCGGGGTTGCCAGGGTCACTTCCAAGGTCTCATCCGCCTCGGTCGGGATGAGGTGGAATTTTTCCTGCAGCATCCGGTAGATCGAACCGTTTTCCTCCAACTCTTCACGTGCGATGGTCTGCCCTTCCGGTAACACGTAATAGGATGTCTGCAGCCCCATGGGAACATTATCCCCCAAGCGCAGCCGTTCGATGCGCAAGACCGAGTCGCAGTTCTCCGGCAATTCCATCCGAGAACGGACCTTGCGGTCGGCTGTACGTACCCGATCTGCAGGATCCTCTGCCCGGGGACAAGGCCGCGCTGTCTTCATATCCTCGCTGAAGCTGGTCAGTTCAGAACGCCTTTTTGCAGTTTTTGGGGGAGACGAAGGTGCCGTGGCCGTGCTCACGGTATAAAAAACCCTGGCGCACCAGCAGGTCGATGGCTTGTCGGATGGTCGTCCGGCTGACCGAATAGAGTTCCTCCAATTGACGCTCGGCGGGAATTGGCTGAAGAGAACCAAAGTCACCGTTGGCAATCCGGTCGCGCAGGATATTCGCCAATTGATAATAGCGAGGCAAAAAATCATTCGGGATCGACAGTATCAGGCATAGTCACTCAACTTCATATGGTCATGTGGTTATTACCAGCTAGATTATCGGTTCTTTTGCAGCCCGAGTCAAGTGGCTTTTAGCGGTTGGCGGTTAGCAGTGGGCGTGAACGTTTGATTTAATTTCCCGCCATGGGAATGACGGGAGCTTTTTGAATGCTTCTGTGAATTTCCAATGTGCTGGTTAGCATAACGCTTGACATTACTAACGCCTTGCGTTATTATGTTGGCGATGATAAAGACCTTCGCGGATAAAGAAACCGAAAAATTATTCGGGCGAACATTTTCACGAAAGCTGCCTCCCAATATTCAACTTGCTGCCCGAATGAAGTTGGAGATTTTAGACGCCGCCGAAGTTTTACAAGATCTGCGCATCCCGCCAAGTAACCATCTTGAAAAATTGTCTGGCGACAGAGAAGGCCAATATAGTATTCGCATCAACGATCAATGGCGAATTTGTTTTATCTGGCGGCAAGAAAACGCCTATGGCGTGGAAATCGTGGATTATCACTAATCACTTTTATAGCGGTATGAGTTCTACTAAGGAGTATCAAAATGGATGAAAAACTTTCCCCTATTCACCCCGGAGAAGTTCTCATGGAGGAATTTCTCAAGCCGATGAAGATCAGTCAATACAGGCTGTCTAAAGATATTAGCGTTCCACCCCGGCGAATCAATGAAATTGTTCACGGCTTACGCGCGATAAGCCCAGATACTGCACTGCGATTATCCCGGTATTTTGGTTTATCAGAGCGTTTTTGGATTAACATGCAAACTCGCTATGATCTTGAGGTGGAAAAAGACCGCCTTCAAAACCGGTTAGATAGAGAAGTGCACTTGTATGCAGCGATTGGCGATTAGCTCTGGTTGTTGGTAATGATTTCTGCTGCTGGGTGGGCTGGGGGTGTGTTTTTTATGCAATTGGACGATTTGCAGGATGGTCATTTTGCTATATACTATCTCCGATGGGTAGTGAATTCTTTAAAGAAGGGAATGGCATTCCCTTTTTTTTTGGAAAAACAATCCCTGCTGCGTGCTGGTTCTCGGGCTCCCGATAGCCATAGATATGGCAAGAACTCCGTGGCGGAAGCAATAGCGCATAAGTTACTATGAGCTATCATCTGGATATAGATATTCAGAGTTGCTCCATGCGTACGAGTTGATGATTGGCTAGTTTCGGTAGCGTGCATGGAGTTTGAAACGGTTGCGCATGCGAAGCCGTTCATCCTGAAATTTGTTTGGTACCTGGGACACAATCTGAATGGTTTCATGCAGTGTATCAGGGTGGGGAAGCAATTCCCAGGCGCCCCGCACCAATAATGATCGAGAAAGCGATTTCCGAGCCCTTGGCCGTCGTTTACTTCGCACCACTGGACAAAAGGGTCTCACACTGCGCATTATTCAGCGTCAGGGCGCCTGGGAATTGCTTCCCCACCCTGATACACTGCATGAAACCATTCAGATTGTGTCCCAGATTGCCCCAAACAAATTTCAGGATGAACGGCTTCGCATGCGCCAGCATCGCAACCGTTTCAAACTCCATGCGCGCTCCCCAAAACTAGCCAATCATCAACTCGTACGCATGGAGCAACTCTGGATTCTATCCCAGATGATAGCTCATAGTAACTTATGCGCTATTGCTTCCGCAGCGGATTCTTGCCATATCTATGGCTATCGGGAGCCCGAGAACCAGCACGCAGCAGGATTGTTTTTCCAAAAAAAAGGGAATGCCATTCCTTCTTTAAAAAATTCACTACCATACAAGATAGTATATAGCAAAATGACCATCCTGCGAATCGTGCAACTGCATAAAAAACGCTCCCGCCAGCCCACCCGGCGGGAGAATCATTACCAACAACCAGAGGCTAATCGCCAATCGCTGCATACAAGTGCACTTCTTTATCCAGTCGGTCATGCAAGCGGTCTTTTTCGACTTCAATGTCATAACGGGTTTGCATGTTTATCCAAAACCGCTCTGATAGGCCAAAATAACGTGATAGCCTGAGCGCAGTATCCGGGGTGATAGCCCGCAATCCGTGCACAATTTCGTTGATGCGCCGCGGTGGAACGCTGATGTCTTTCGCCAACCTGTATTGGCTGATATTCATTGGCTTGAGAAATTCCTCCATGAGGATTTCTCCGGGGTGAATGGGGGAGAGCTTTTCGTCCATTTTCATGCTCCTATCCAAAAAAGGTACCGGTACACAAGGAATTAGTGATAATCCACGATTTTCACATCATAGGCATTTTCTTGCCGCCAGACAAAACAAATTCGCCATTGATCATTGATGCGGATGCTATAGTGTCCTGCTCTTTTGCCGGAAAGTTTCTCAAGGCGATTACTTGGCGGGATACGCAAATCCTGCAAAACTTCCGCAGCGTCCAATATCTCCAACTTCATTCTGGCAACACGTTGAAGGTCTGGGGGCAATTTTCGCAAAGGTGTGCGCCGGAATAGTTTTTCAGTTTCTTTGTCTGCGAAGGTCTTTATCACCAGGATATAATAACGCAAAGCGTTAATAACGTCAAGCGTTATGCTCCTCGCACATTGAAATTAGCAGAAGCATTCAAAAAGCTCCCGTCATTCCACCTGGCGGGAGATTAATCAAACGTTCACGGCCAATTGCTAACCGCCAACCGCTAAAAGCCACTTGACTCGGCCTGCAAAAAAGCCGATAATCTAGGTGGTAATAACCACATGACCACTTAAGCAGACAGAGCATGCCAGAGACCATCGACCCGAATGACTTTTTGCCGCGTTATTATCAATTGGCGAATATCCTGCGCGAGCGCATCGCCAACGGTGACTTCGGCGCGCTCCAGCCGATTCCCGCCGAGCGCCAATTGGAGCAGGCTCTATTCAGTCAGCCGGACGACCATTCGACAGGCCATCGACCTGCTGGTCCGGCAGGGTTTTTTGTACCGCGAGCACGGCCGCGGCACCTTCGTCTCCCCCCAAAAGCTGCAAAAAGGCGTTTCTGAACTGACCAGCTTCAGCGAGGATATGAAACAGCGCGGCCTGGTTCCCGGGCAGAAGATCCTGCAGATCGGATACGTTCCGCCGCCCGCCAAGGTCCGTTCCCAGATGGACCTGCCGGAGGATTGTGACTCGATCCTGTGCATCGAACGGCTGCGCCTGGGGGATGACATCCCGATGGGACTGCAGACATCCTATTACGTTCTTCCGGAAGGGCAGACCATCTCCCGTGAAGTGCTGGAGGAATATGGTTCAATATACCGGATCCTGCAGGAAAAATTCCACCTCATCCCGACCGAGGCGGATGAGACCCTGGAAGTGACCCTGGCAACCCCGCAGGAGGCGGCCCTCCTGCAGATCAAGTCCGGCAGTCCGTTGTTGCTCAGCGAGCGCACCACGTACTCCCAGTACCGCCGTGTGATCGAGTTCGTCAAGATCGTCTACCGCGGTGACCGGTACCGTTACTATGCCAAGTTGACCCGTTGACAATTATTTTTCTCCGTGCTATGATGGAGAAGTAACGTGGTCATGTGGTCACTACCACTTCTTATGGTTCAGGGATTCCAGTGTGAACGACGATCGATGATTCAGAAATCCACAGCATCGTGCAGCGCGTGGTGAACCAGGTCATGGGACTATCCCATCCTGCATCTGCTGCCATGCCCGCGGCTCCTGTCCCCACACCAGCACCGGCGGCGCCCGCGTCGGATGTAACCCCCAAGCCAGGAACCCAGGCGGTGCCCAAGGTGGTGGCCATTGGTGCCGACCACGGCGGGTTTGATCTGAAGGAAATCCTCAAGGCCTATTTGACCGAACTGGGCTTTGACCCTCGAGATGTCGGCTGTTATAACAAGGGAGCAGTGGACTATCCCGATTTTGCCCACGAGGTCGCCCGCCTGGTGAGCAGTGGCAAGGCCTGGCGCGGCATCATGATCGACGGGGCCGGCATAGGCAGTTGCATCGTTGCCAACAAGGTGCCGGGAGTGCGGGCCGGCATGGCGTACGATTACACCTCCGCGGTCAACAGCCGCGAGCACAATGACACTAATGTGCTGACCCTGGGGGCGGGGCTGATCGGCGTAGCAATCTCGCCAAACAGATCGTCAAGGTCTGGCTGACGACCGACTTTGGCGGCGGGCGGCATGTCCCGCGCATCGAGAAGATCACGGCTGTTGAAAAGCAGTATTTGAAGTAGAGGCAGGTATGGTCACGGATTTGAAGACGGTTGAAAACCTGGTGGAGATCATCACCCATGAAGTCCTGGCGGCGATGGTGGAGCAGCGGGAAAGCGCCAAGGCGCCTGTAGATGGAGGCCAGTGCAAGTTTAACTGCACCGACGGCCTGTGTGTCCGCACCTGTTTCGACCGTACCGGACAGGTAGTCGACGCGGGGGCGGAACGGCTGTCCTCGACTATCGGGGTAATCCCGCAAAACATGGACCTCGCCAGGATGATCGACCATACCCTGCTCAAGCCGGATGCCACCCCGGACCAGATCGCCCAGCTTTGCTTCGAGGCGCGCAAGTACGGATTTGCCTCGGTGTGCATCAACCCCACCTGGGTGGAGTTATGCGCCAAACTGCTGGAGGGCTCGCCGGTCAAGGTCTGCACGGTGATCGGCTTCCCGCTGGGCGCGACCGCCCCGGAGGTCAAGGCCTTCGAGGCCCAGAACGCCATCGACCACGGCGCGACCGAGATCGATATGGTCATCAATATCGGCGCGCTGAAGGCGCGTGACCTGGAATTGGTTGCCAAAGATATCCGCGGTGTGGTGGTTGCCTCCCACGCCCGGGGAGCGATCGTCAAGGTCATCCTCGAGGCAGTGCTGCTGACCGACGAAGAGAAGACCATTGCCTGCCTGTTGTCGAAGGAAGCCGGTGCAGACTTCGTCAAGACCTCCACCGGTTTCGCCAGCGGCGGCGCGACCGTCCATGACGTGGCCCTGATGCGCAAAGCCGTCGGCCCGGAGATGGGTGTCAAGGCCGCCGGTGGGGTGCGCACCTTCGAGGATGCCGAGAAGATGGTCAAGGCCGGGGCCACGCGCATCGGCGCCAGCGCGGGTGTGAAGATCATCCAGGGCCCCAGCAAGGAACCTGGCCCGGCCACAGCGGCACCCGCCGCGGCAAAGAATTATTAAATTAAGGTAACTGCTCACCCTTGCGAAGGTTTGGCCGTATCGCAATTTTGCCGGAAATAGAACCTTCGCAAGGCTGGCCTCTGCGGCAAAGAATTATTAAGTATTTAGCGCCATTCTGGCACAGGAGAAGAGCCATGCTTATTGCCAGTGTCATTGGAACGACCGTCTCAACGGTCAAGGATGAAAAATTGTTCGGGCGCAAACTGCTCATCGTCCGCCAGACGGACGAGACCGGCAGCCCGGTTGGGAAACCCTACGTGGCCGTGGACACCGTCGACGCCGGCATCGGCGACCTGGTATTGACCTGCGCCGGGTCATCCGCCCGCCAGACCAATATAACCAAGGATTCCCCGGTGGATGCGGTTATCATGGCGGTCATCGATTCACTGGAAGTGGAAGGCAAAGTGGTCTTCCGCAAATCGTGAGCGGTTGTTGAAGGATAAGCGATGGACAAGGATCTTGCATCCATACAGGAAGCACGTGACCTGGTCGAGGCGGCCCACGCCGCCTGGCAGACCTGGAGCAAGGCTTCCCAGGAACAGGTCGACCGGGTCTGCGCGGCCATGGCCGAGGCTGGCTTCGCCGCCTCCGAGCGCCTGGGCCGCCTGGCCCAGGAAGAGACCGGTTACGGCGTTGCTCTCCACAAGAAGCTCAAGAACGAGTTCGGTTCGCGCGCCGTCTGGGAAAGTATTCGGGATGTCCGCACGGTCGGTGTGATCCGGCATGACCCCGCCCGCCGCCTGTACGAGATCGCCTGGCCGATGGGCGTGGTGGCAGCCCTGGTTCCCTCCACCAACCCGACCTCGACGGCCTTCTTCAAGATCCTGATCGCGGTTAAAGCCCGCAACGCCATCGTGGTCTCCCCGCACCCGGCCGCGGCGCGCTGCACCTACGAGGCAGCCCGCACCATGGCATTGGCTGCCGAGGCGGCCGGCGCACCGAAGGGATTGATTGCCTGCCTGCAGCAGATCAGCCTGCCGGGCACCCAGGAGCTGATGACCCACCGCCATACCGCCATCATCCTGGCCACCGGCGGGACCGCCATGGTGCGGGCCGCGCATTCGACCGGCAAGCCCGCCTACGGCGTCGGCCCGGGCAACGTGCCGGTCTACGTCGACCGCAGCGCGGATGTAGAGAAAGCGGCGCGCTATATCGTCGCCTCCAAGGCGTTCGACTGCTCCACCATCTGCGCCACCGAGCAGTCCGTCATCGCCGACCGGCCGATCGCGGCCAGCCTGCTCGAGCGGATGCAGGCCGAGGGCGCTTACCTGACCGACTCCCAGGAGACCGAGGCCCTGCGCCGGGCGCTCTTTCACCCGGACGGCAGCGTCAACACGGCCGTGGTGGGGAAACCGGCCCAGTTTGTCGCCAGTTACGCCGGCTTCAGCATCCCGGCTGACCGGCGCATCCTGCTGACACCGCTGAGCAAGGTTGGCAAAGAGGAACCGCTCTCGCACGAGAAGCTGACCACCGTGCTGGGCTGGTACGTGGTGGATGGCTGGGAGCAGGGCTGCGAGACCTCCATCGCCATCATCAACACCGGCGGGCGCGGCCATACCCAGATCATCTATGCCAACGATGAAAAGGTCATCATGGCCTTCGGGCTGGAGAAGCCGGTCTTTCGCATCCTGGTCAACACCATGGGCACCCTGGGCGCCATCGGCCTGACAGCCGGGGTGATGCCTTCGTTGACCCTCGGCTCGGGCGGCGTGGGCGGCGCCATCACCGGCGACAATATCACCGCCACGCACCTGATCAATATCAAGCGCCTGGCCTACGAGACGATCGCTCCCCCGCCGGAAGCCTTCCAGCCCGGGGAGGCCCCCACCGGCCCCACCCCGGACGAGATCGAGCGCCTGGTCCGGCAGGTGATGAACGAGATTTTGGAAAACAAGAGCAAATCCGCTAATCTACGCTAATTTTCACTAATCACAAAGAAATATTTGTGTAGATTAGCGGACAAAGAATTGTTTTGTCAATGTACACATATACTTTTGTTAGAAAGGAAGGAATGAAATGGCTCTGGATCCCTCTTTGATCGCTCTCGGCATGGTCGAGACGAAAGGCCTGGTCGGCGCCGTCGAGGCGGCCGATGCAATGGTCAAGGCCGCCAACGTGGTCCTGCTCGGCTCCGAGTATGTCGGCGGCGGGTACGTGACCGTGATGGTGCGCGGTGATGTGGGTGCCGTCAAGGCAGCCACGGATGCCGGCGCCGCCGCGGCCAAGCGCGTCGGCGAACTGGTCTCGGTGCACGTCATCCCGCGGCCCCATTCCGACGTGGAAATGATCCTGCCCAAGTCGAGCAAGGGCAGCATCGGCGGCCGCGCGGCCGAACCGAAGACCAAATAGCCTCCCGCATCGCCCCCGGTGATGGCACCTGTCCGATTTCCGGGGGGCGGGAATCTTTCCACAACCCTACCTCACTCCAGGCGGCGTGCCCCTTCGGGGTACTTTCCTCGCCGCCGGGGACGGCAGCGGGAGCAGTTTTGCTAGGATTCTCGTGCCGGCCTGTCCATACCTGTCGGGTTTGCGGAGAGAAGGAGAGAAAAGCATGGCTGAAACATTTTCCCTGCGCTGCTACTGTTACCTGGACCGCATGCAGCCGCAGTATGCGGCCTTTGTCGGGACGATCACCCAGGGTGACCTGCCTACCGAAGGCATGGCGGCCCTATACGTCGAGATGGCGCCCGGTAACGAGGTCTTCCGGGTGGTGGATATCGCTGTCAAGGCCACCGAGGCCCGTCCAGGCGCCCAGATCGTCGAGCGTGAGTTTGGCATGTTCGAAGTGCATTCGCCCAGCCAGGCGGCCGTCCTGGAGGCCGGGGAGGTGGTGCTCAAGCGGCTGGAGCTGACCGTCGAGGATCGCATCCGCCCGGAAGTGGTTTCCACCCAGGTCATCACCCGTATCGATCCCTACCAGGCCCAACTGATCAACCGCTTCCGGCGCGGCAGCATGCTGGTGGCGGGGGAGACCATGCTGGTGTTGGAGTGCGCCCCGGCGGCCTACATCAATATTGCCTGCAATGAGGCCGAGAAGACCGCCAGCATCAAGCTCATCCACGTCTCCTCGGTCGGGCGCTTCGGTCGCATGTGGCTATCCGGTACGGAAGCGGAGATCCTGACGGCCAAGAATGCCGCCATCCAGGCCCTGGAAGCCCTGCCGGGCCGCGCAGGCGCGTGAGCCGGGAAAGGAACAGGCAATGCCGAAAGAGTTCTATACCGAACGGGATATCGAGGACATGTGGAAGCGCGGCGTCATGTCGCTGCAGGTGGATGACAACGTCGTGCTGACCGAACTGGCCTTTGAGAAGGCGCAGCGGCTGGGGATGCAACTCGTGAAAGAGCGGCCTGTCGAGCCGCCGTCTGCCCCGGTCAGGCCTTACCTGTCCCAGGCCCGGAACCTCGCCGCGCCCCCGGCCGCATCCACTCCGGCTGCGGACGCCGACCTGGCGACGCGCATCCGCCAGGCAGTCACGGCCCGGTTGGGGGCGCAGGTCGATCCGCAATTGTTGGATAGCATCATCCAGCGGGTGCTCAAGAGCACGGGAGTGAAGTAGCGCATGTTGTTCGGACGGGTGAAGGGCAGCGCGGTCTGCACATTAAAGTACCCCGGAACCGAGGGGTTGAAGCTGCTGGTCGTTCAACCGCTCAACAAACGCCTGGAGCCGGCCGGCGTGCTGCAGGTCGCCGCGGATGTCGTCGATGCCGGGCCGGGCGACCTGTGCGTGATGGTGCGTTCGCGCGAAGCGGCTTTAGCCATGCCGGAGATCAAGTTCGTCCCGGTGGACCTGGCCCTGGTCGGCGTAGTGGACGAGTTGGATGTCCGGCCGGACGGGGAATTCGACTTCACCATGCGCAAGGGCTGGAACCAGTTCAGTTAGGAATTCTCAACGCGAATGAAACGAATAAACGAATTTTGCGAATATTTTTTAGGTTTTATTCGAACCATTTGCCTATTCGCGGCATTCGCGTTGAAAAATGTTCGGTAGAAAGGCTAGAAATAAGCCATGGTTTTAGGAAAAGTGGTCGGTACGGTGGTGACAACGATCAGCCACCGGGACTACAAGAACCGGCGGCTGCTGGTCGTCCAGCCGCTTGGGTTGGAAGGCGAACCCTCCGACGAGGATTTCATTGCCCTCGACAACACCCAGGCCGGCATCGGTGACACGGTGCTGGTCAACCGGGAGGGCAATGGGGCGCGCCAGGTGCTCCGCAACCCGGACGCCTGCGTCATCTCGGTCATCGTCGGCATCCTGGACTCGGTCTACCTGGAATATTGAATAATATGGATTTTTAAAAGCAATTTTCCCACCGGATCCACCCGGCGGGAAAATCATCATAAAGAGCTAACCCCTAACCCCCAATCCCTAATCTCTGGTATCTACTCACTTTTCCCCTGCCTCCCTCACTTCCTCCGCCGCCGCAAACCCCGCCTCCAGCGCTTTCCGGTTCATTTCCACAGTTCCATGCGGGGCGCGGGCGGCCACGGCTTTTTCGATGGCCCCCCGGGAGACCACGCCGGTCAACCCGACCAACACGCCCAGCGCCACCGTATTGGCAGTGATGGCCTTCCCGGTTGTGTGCAGCGCCAGCCAACTGATCGGGATCTTTATCGCCCCTGGCACACGCATCGAGTGCACATTATCATCGTCCACGATCAACAAGCCGCCCGGTTTGACACTGGCGGCATACTTGTCAAAGGCCTCCTGGCTGAGCGTGACCACCACATCCGCGGACAGTACTTCGGGGTGGTCGATCTCTCCATCCGCGATCACCACCTCGGACTTGCTGGCCCCGCCGCGTGCCTCCGGCCCGTAGCTCTGGGTCTGGACGGCCACTTTATTATCGTAGATCGCGGCAGCTTCCGCCAGGATGATCCCGGCCAGGATCATGCCCTGCCCGCCTTCGCCCGCCAGCCGGACCTCGATCCGGGGTGCCATGAAATCGCTCATTTTTCCCCTCCCTGGACGCGTGTGATCAGGTCGGAATACGTAGCCGTGTACTGCGGACGGCTAATGTTGATGAAGTTGCCGCGCACGATCTTGGTGTTATAGGCCTGTTCTTCCGGGGAGAGCCGGCCATAGGCGCTCTGGGAGAGGCTGTTGTCTTTCAAAGCCCGCAGCATGTCCGCGGCGCTGCCAAGTTTGTTCAGGCGGCCATAGGTGGTGTGACAGTAGCTGACCGCCTCGACCAGGCTAAAACCATCCTTGGCGATGGCTTCGGAGATGAACTTGTCCAGTTCGAGGGCGTGGTAGACCGTGCTGCGCGCCACGTACGTCGCACCGGCCGCAACGGCCAGGTCGCAGATGGGGAAGGGTGGCTCGATGTTGCCATAGGGGGCGGTGGTGGCCCTTCCATGCAAGGGCGTGGTCGGGCTGTACTGGCCGCCGGTCATGCCGTAAATGGCGTTGTTGACGACAATGGCAGTGATCCCGATGTTGCGCCGGGCCGCATGAATGAAGTGGTTACCGCCGATGGCCAGCGCGTCGCCATCGCCCATGATCGCGATGACCTTCATGTCCGGCCGGGCAATTTTCAGGCCGGTGGCGAATGCCAGGGCGCGTCCGTGGGTGGTATGCAGGGTGTTGAAATCCATATAGATGGGCATGCGGGCCGTGCAGCCAATCCCCGCCACCAGGGCCACGTCATCGTTTTTCAGACCAAGGTGGTCGATCGCACGGATGAGGGCACCCATGACGATACCTATCCCACAGCCGGAACACCAGATGGTTGGGAATTTCTTGTTCCTGCGCAACTTTTGGAGTGTTTCACTGCGTTCGAACCAGTTTTCCGGGGGCATCTGGCCTTCGTTTTCTTCCAGATCATGGGCTTCCAATATATGATTTTCCATGCTTCAGCCTTCCAGCGCATCCAGGATCATCTGCGGTGTGACCATCTCGCCGTTGGCGCGATTGACACGCTTGACCTTCTTCCGCCCGACCATGCGTTCGACTTCATAAGCCAGTTGCCCGAGGTTCATCTCGGGGACGATGATCCGGTCCACCCGTTCACCCAGGGCCTCCACCTGTGCTTCGGGGAAAGGCCAGATGGTGAACAGGGTGAGCATATCCACTTTTTGGCCGCGCGCCCGTGCCAGCTTGACGGCATGCCGGGCAGTCCGGGCAGACGCGCCGTAGGACAGGATGGCCGTCTTTGCGCCGGGCATGCTATCCTGCTCGACCATGACGATATCGTCCAGGTGTTTCTCCAGTTTTGTATTGACCCGTTCCAGCCAGGGGTCGATCTCGTCCATGCGCTGGGTGGAGAAGCCCAGTTCATCGTGGAAGAGGCCGGTAATGTGGTAGCGGTAGCCTACGCCAAAATTGGCCAGAGGCGGCACGTCGCCGGGTTCGTTGCGGTAGGGGATATAGCCCCCATCCTTCTTCGTCAGGCGGTACTCGGGGATGGATATGCTATTAAAGTCGGGCAGATCCACCGGTTCACGCATGTGGCCGACGATCTCATCTGTCAGCAGGATGACCGGCGTGCGGTATTTCTCCGACAGCTCGAACGCTTTCACGGTCAGGTCGAAGGCCTGGCGAACGGAGATCGGGCTTAGGGCGATGATGGGATGGTCGCCATGCGTGCCCCAGCGCGCCTGCATCACGTCACCCTGGGAGGCCGCAGTGGGCTGGCCGGTGGAGGGCCCAAGCCGCTGCACATCCACGACCACGCACGGGATCTCCGCCATGGCCGCATAACCGATATTTTCCTGCATCAGCGAGAAGCCCGGTCCGCTGGTGGCAGTCATCGATCTCAGTCCGCCCACCGAGGCGCCGATGATGGCTGCCATGCTGGCAATTTCATCCTCCATCTGAATGAATTTACCCTCTACCTTGGGCAGTTCACGCGCAAGCAGCTCAGCAACTTCCGTGGATGGGGTAATCGGGTAGCCTGCGTAGAAGCGACAACCCGCCGCAAGTGCCCCCCAACCAATGGCATCGTTCCCTTGCATCAACTTGATGGCCAATGTTTCCTCCGAAGCAATGTGTAGTAACGACCGGAGTAGTAACGACTGAAGTCGTTACTACTCCAGCTTCCTGATCACGATTGCCAGGTCAGGACAATGGGTATCACAAAAATGACAGGCGGTACATTTATCCGGAAGTACAACCCTGGGATGGTCTTCCCCCACATCCATCGCCAGCACTTTGGGAGGACAGAATTCCACGCAGATACGGCAACCTTTGCACCAGGTGGCATACAGGATGACTTCGCCACGCGGGCCTTTTTTGACCGGGGCTGGCGCAGGCACGGACGCGGGTGATTGTATGGCAATATTGGGCATAAAAGCACCTTTTAATGAGCTGGTATTAAAGGGATTTATATTCTACTATAATTAGCATTATCTTCGGGATGAAGAATATCCTCTTTCCTCTATTACGATCCGCGTTCTCCGGCAGGGTGGCGGAGAAGAAACGGGTGACAACTGGACGGAAATCACCCAAATGGTCTAATTACAGGCTTTGCTTTTATGCTATACTTTTATTACTTTCTAAAACCCATTTTTTGGAGAGGAGAAGACACATGGATGTTCGTAGAAAATTCTGGCTTGCTTTAATCGGGGCCATTGTGGGGATGGTACTCATTGCCTGCTCATGCAGTTCTCTTATTCCTACGCCCACGGCGACCATGGCGCCACTGGTAACGGCTCCGCCGGTAACGCAGCCACCGGCGACCCTGGCGCCGTTGGCGACTTCCGCATCCCAGCCAGGGACCAGCCAGGAGGCGTTGCCTGGTTTGGCCGGGAAGTGGATCGATCCCGACTCCAATGGCGGCGGCACCGTATCCACCATTGCGTGGCAGAACAGTACCTATGTCGTAGTATCCGTGGTTAATACCGGCAGAGGCGTGAACGAGGTGACAAAATCCTCCTGGTCGGACGGTGTTTTGACCTGGGAGTATTGTCCATCCGGCATGCACTGCATCACGCAGAACACAGTATCCCTCGACGGTGATTCCCTGACCGTCAATTGGGCCTGGTCGGATGGAGGCAACTCCGGTACCTCTGTACTCCAGCGCCAGCCATAAATTTGGAGGAAGGTTAATGAAATCAATTCCCCTCAGCATGAGTGCGACGGACGCAATAGGATTTCCACGTAGTCTTTCGTTCCGTTTGACTCGGATCCTTTGTCCATCTTTGATCAGCCTAGTAGCATTTTCCACACTCACTACTGCGGGAAGACCGTACTCCCTGGCCACAACGGCGCCATGGGTCATCATCCCGCCTACTTCCGTCACCAAGCCTTTGATCGATACAAACAATGAGGTCCAACTGGGATCGGTAAAGGCTGTTACCAATATATCGCCCTCCTCAAGGTCGACATCCTCCAGGTGACGGCAGGACAGAGGGAAATTCGACAAACGCCTGCTTCTGGTAAAGTAAGAGCGACCATTCAAACCTTTTAAATAAAGAGGGGCTGCCTCTTTTGGGGCAGCCCTGCTGTTTACACTCGTAAAGCCCTATTTCGCCGGGACAATATCCAGGACCATGCTGGTCTGGTTCCTTTGCAAGGTAAACTGCATGGTCTTAATGGTGGTCTGTTGCTGGCCTGACATGGCTATATTCGGATAATTCTGCGTCACCCAGGTGACAAAAGCCAATTGCACATCTACGGGCAGTGTGCCGGTGAGGACAATATTCAATACGCTCACGCCCTGATCGACGGTATCCTGTTGGTCCGTACGGGGGATCGTGACCGTAATCTGGCTCAAATTACAGACATCCCCAATGAACTGGGCGGAAAATCCCTGCGCAATGGCCGGAAATGAGGAGGCCCCAGAAGAAGTCAATGTAGCAGTCACGGCCGGCTGATCATTCACAGTTCCATTCGCGAAATCAAACTGCTGTGTCATCTGAAGGACCGTCCTGGCCGTATCCATCGAGACACCCAATCCGCCGGCTGTGGGTGTGCCGGCGCAAGCGCTGGTAGGAAGCTGCGCAGCAGCCGTCTCGATCAACCCCTGCACCGTCGGGACGCTGGTCAGCAAGGCCGGCATTGCCGTGGATGCGGCGGTCTCCATGGCTGGCAGGTCGGTGGAGGCGGCGGTCTGTATGGCCGGCAGCGCCGTGGTGGCGGCGTTCTGCAAGCCTTGGACGCCGGAGATCAGGCCACAGGCCATGATGAAGAGCATAAGGAACGGAATAACGAGCAATCGAGATTTGCGCATATTATTTCTCCTTATATTATATGATTTATTATAATTATCCCCTGTTTTCCCAGGAAAGCAAGTAGTTCTGCGGTACCGAAGAAAAAACAAAGAAAATTATGGCCAGACTTGTTCCTGCGCTGCGATCTGCGTGCCCGGCACCAGCTTTTCCTTTTCCTGGCCCTTGCGCAGGATCCTGGCATCCTCCAAAGGCGTGGATTTGTTCGAGAAATTATGAAATCTGCATCTTTCCCGCACCTGCCGGTCCGTCCTGCATTTGAACTTCCACCCAAGCCAGAACCAACCCAGCTAGCTCAATTGCCCGGCGCGCTTCAGCCTTTGTGACCGGCTCCCACTCGCCGGGGTAACGGGTTTGAATGGCATATTCGGAAAGCATAAAGGCTTCATCCACTCCGTTCGGAATGGTCACCCCGTGTGCTTTCAGAAGGTCGAGTAAAACTTCGATGCTATGCGTTCGTGGAAAAGGAATCCCATGTTGCAGGAGCAGGGCTTTTAATGCTTTCTCTGCGCATTGCTGAGCGTGGAAACAAGCACCTTCAGGCAAGACACCCCTTGCGCGCAAAGCGACCCGGCCCAGTTGCAAATCGGAGCGAGCATGCTGCATCCAGGCCAAGGCCACATCAGCGGACATGTTCATATAGCACTTTTCCCTCCTGCAAGGCGGATTGATAGATCAATCCGTTTGTGTTCCCCAGTCGTTGGATCTGTTCCGGCGTGGCAACGATAATATCCACAGGAGCGAGCAGCCCACGCAGAGCGCGCCGCACGCGGATGCTCTCCTGGCGCAGGTGCCGGACGCCGGGGATGATCACCAGCAGATCCAGGTCGCTGTCTGCCCCAAAGTTGCCGCGCGCGTAAGAGCCAAAGAGAACAATTTTCTCAGGATGGCTCGTCTCGATGATCCGCCGGGTAATTTCAGGGATCTGGTCGGTGAGATTCATGGTTCCACTCTCTTTGGATTATAGCAGATGAAGTCAGAATTCGCGCCAGACGAACTCCTGCCGCTTTCAGGCATCCAGCATCTCCTCTTTCGCCGCCGTCAGCGGGCACCAATCCAGGTGGAACGCCAATGGCAGGAGAACGCCCCTCTGTCCTTAGAGAGTGTTTTATAAGTCAAAAATCTAACCGGAGATGAACGGAGATGAACGTTTTTTGGCCTGATAAACGGTACAAAACGGACTTTTCAGGGTTAGAAATCCTGTTTATCCCCGTTTACCTTTTGTGAATTCAAGTTTCAAAACACTCTCCAAGAAATAAAACGAAGTATTCATGAACGAGGTTCACGCCGAAGGATAAAAATCCTATCAACGGATTCCAACGTCTCCTAAAGTTGGGGAGTCCGAAGTCCGGAGACTTCGGACTCCGGTAGCTATTTTCAAGTCAGCAGATAAGGGTCAGCTTCGATCCTGCGCTGCGATCGGCAAGCCCGGTGCGAGCTTCTGTTTTTCCTGCCCTTTTCGCAAGATCCATGCCTGCCCTTGGACAAGTTGCGTTTTCCTTCCTTCCACTCGAAGGTAGGCCCCATCTTCCAGCATCATAATGGGGTTTTCATGGAAGACATGGTAATCGCCCAGCCATTCATCCTTTTCGAGGCGGGCCAACTCATCTTGCGGGTAATGACAAAAAAAATTGAAGGGAGTGATATTCAGGCCGCTGAAGTAAGTCGTCTCGACCGTGTTGAGGTCATTGCAGGTGAGGATGTTCGGCCCGCACAGGACCGTCCCGGCGCTGAATGCGACGAGCGGCAGGCCCGCCGTCACTTTCTTGCGCAAATACTCGATGATATTGCTTGCGTGCAGGCGGTAGTTGAGCAGAAAGGTGTTTCCGCCGGGGATGTAGACCAGGGAGGCGTTGCGAATGAGCGCTTCCATCTCCGGCAAGGTCATTCGTTCTGTGTTGATGGTCTCGAGGCGCGCCAGGCCACGGAACGCTCTTTCGGTGTATGCCTGGTACGTGTCGCCAAGGGAAGCGGCCGGAAGATAAGCGACGACCGGATCGTCCTTATCTTCCAGGTAGGGGCGGCTGGCGTCGAGGATATAGCGGATATCGTCCCTGCCGGGGGTGGAGAAGAGGTGGAGATCCAGGCTGGAGGAATTCATTCCAATTTTGAGAGAATGTTTCGTCGCAAATTGTCCTGTACTTGCTCCCACGGCTGCCCCGCGTCCACCACCACCCACCTGCCCGGTTCCTGCTTTACCAATTCCCAATAGCCATCCCGCACACGACGATGGAACTCCAGGTCATAGGCGTCCAGGCGGTTCCACTCGCCGCCACTCTTCTGGCGGCGGCGCAGGCCGGTTTCCACATCCACGTCGAGCAGAAGGGTCAGGTCCGGGACCAGGCCGCCGGTGGCATAGCGTACCAGGGCGCGCACTTCGTCCAAATCCTGCTGATGGCCGTAGCCCTGGTAGGCCAGGGTCGAATCGGCATAACGGTCGCACAACACGATCCAACCTTCCGCCAGTTTTGGGCGGAGCACCTGTTCCACGATCTGGGCCCGGGCGGCCTGGTAAAGCAGGGTCTCGGTATGGGGATGCA
Source organism: uncultured Chloroflexia bacterium (assembly GCA_963746015.1). Classification (GTDB taxonomy): domain Bacteria; phylum Chloroflexota; class Anaerolineae; order Anaerolineales; family Villigracilaceae; genus UBA877. The sequence goes on along the minus strand of CAVUZS010000001.1, from coordinate 178,879 downwards.
TTTCGGTATTCTTCAGATCATGAAGGACGCTGCGAATCTGTTCACTGATGGCCGTCCCGCCGGGTTCACGGGCGGTGTGAACGCGGTAGCCCCGTCCCTCCAGCCATTCGGCCAGGGGTTTAACATGGGAAGTCTTGCCGGAGCCATCGGGACCTTCAAGGGTGATGAACATGGGGTTCAGCTATCAGCATTTAGCTATCAGCGGTCAGCGGTCAGCCATCAGGTCTGAAAGCTGATGGCTGACCGCTGGCGGCTATTCTCTGAATATCCTGACATGCCGGCGCGGCTCCTTGCCATAGGAGTGCGAAACCAGCTCGGCGTCCCGGGCCAGCTCGTGCTGGAGGCGCCTCTCGGTGGACGGGCCGGGCGGCAGGTCCACCCAACGCTCGCCGTTCAAAACTGTCGCGATGGCCGCCTGCGCCTGCAGCTTGACCTCGTCCATCTCGGTGGCCGTCGGCGTTATTTCCGACAGGTTGAACAGGTCGCTCAGGAACTGCTCCATCTGGCTGACGGTGTTGGCGCGCAGCACAAAAATCGGCATGCCCTGGTGCTCGGCCTGCATGACCGCCTGCTGGCGGTCACGATAATAGGAACGCAGGGTCACCATCACATCCGCCTCACCGGCATCCTTGGCAATCAACGCCGGAACGCCCAGCCGCTTGGCGGCCTGGGTCAAGCGGTCACGCGCCACGCCATAGGGATAGACGCGCACCGACTGGAGCGGGGTGCGGCGGGATTCGGCCGGCGGATTGAATTCCGCCCGCTGCACCGGATTCGTCGAAGGCCCGGGAATGGGTTGGGTGCCCTGGGTCCGGCGCGGACCGGTGGTGTTGCCATTTTCAATGCGGAATTCCGAATCCGGCTTTGACCTCGGGTTGGCTTTGGTCTTCTCGATCTGGATCTTGCCTTCGGCGTCGCGCGAGCGGATCTCCGGCGGGAGCGGGTAACCGCGCAGGAGCGAGTCGACCGAGGCGGCGATGTCCATATGGACGGCGAAACGGTCGCGCTGCTGGATCTCGACCAGCACATCGAAGGTGGGCGGGGCGCGGCGCTCGAGCACCGTTTTCTGGGTGCCGCGCCGACGCGCTTCCTCATCCGACAGGGTGACGGCTTCGATGCCGCCAATCAGGTCAGACAGGGTCGGGTTAAGCAGCAGGTTGTCGATGGTCTGGCCGTGGGCTGTGCCGATCAGTTGAACGCCACGCTCGGCAATAGTACGGGCTGCGGCGGCTTCCAGCTCGCGCCCGATCTCGTCGATCACGATGACCTCGGGGTTATGATTCTCGACCGCCTCGATCATCACCTCGTGCTGGAGCATGGGCTCGCGCACCTGCATGCGGCGGGCCTTGCCCACGGCGGGATGCGGCACATCGCCATCGCCGCCGATCTCGTTGGAAGTGTCCACCACGATGACGCGCTTGTTCTCTGCTAGGATGCGGGCGGCTTCGCGCAGCAAGGTGGTCTTGCCCACGCCTGGGCGGCCCAGGATGAGCAGGGATTTGCCCGACTCGACGATATCCTGGATGATATCCACTGTACCGTAAACGGCGCGCCCGACACGGCAAGTCAGACCGACAATATGCCCGCGCCGGTTGCGCAGGCAGGAGATGCGGTGCAGGGTGCGTTCGAGGCCGGCGCGGTTATCGGCATCAAACTCGCCGATGCGCTCGACAACATGGTCAAGTTCGGCGCGGGTGATCTCCTTTTTATTCAGGACCATCTCACCCTGGACATAACGCGCGGTGGGAACACGCCCCAGGTCGAGGATGATCTCGAGCAGGTTATCGTAATCGTTGGCTTTATGGACGGCCTCGACAATGTCGCCGGGCAATACACCCAGCAGGGCATCCAGGTCATCCGTTATTCTGAGTTGGGTCATACTTTCTTTATATCACTCTTTCGGTGGAATGTCTTCGTTAGTTGCAACTCGCACCACGGGCGCGGCGGGTTTGGCCAGGACTTTATCCATGGCGGATACCTTTTCCTCGACCTTAAGGACTTTCGCCAGTCGCCTGACCATGACCGCCTGGCGCGGCCCAGGCTCAGCGCCCAGGTCTTCAAGGACGGACTCGAGCCAAGCCTGATAAGAACGCACACAGACGTAAATGGGCCTTTTGGGCCCCCGTGACATGGCATAGGTCAGCCCGGCCAACTGTTCAGATATACAATCGGATTCCGGTGGAACGATCGGCTGGATCCAGATGCCCTTTGGCCCGCTGTTTACCACCACGAAAGCCTGGAGGTTCCCCTCCGGGCGGCATACCAGACCCATGACCTGCTTCGGTAAAGCTTCCACCGGGTGAAGCAAAGCCGGGACGATCTGTCCATACAGGGATTGAACGGCCGGCCAATCCGTCGCGACTGCCGGTCGCCAGAACTCCTTTTTATCGGCCGGGTCTGCGGCAGGCAGTTTCCAGATGCGTTGCCAAGCATACATGGTAAAGCCGGTCTGTCGCAGCAGCCGGAAAGCCGGAGAGTCCTCATCCACTTCTGCCAGCAGGTGGAACGCGCCCCATTCCCCGGCCTGCGCCACCAAATGATCCAGCAGAGGCTGGGTCAACCCGTCGATATCTCCCACCGGAGCGAGGAAAGTCACACGGGCGGAGGTTTCCTGTCCCCGCAGGGTTACCTGTCCCATCAATGAATTGCCGTTGTCGGAGGCGACAGCCGTATAGATCTGACGGCGCAGATCCAGGTATGCAAGCAGCGCCACTGCACTCAAAGGGCTGCCACGCGTCAGGATGCGGACGCTATCCAATGAAAGCATATCCCGCCGGTAGCGGGAAAGGAGTGGCAGATCGAGGACATCCAGAGATCGAACGATCATATTTGAGCGTTCAGAAACTTCAACATGCCAGGGAGAGAAAGAATTGGTGGAAGCGCAAATCGCGGGTCAACTCAGGGTGAAACGACGTGGCGAGCAACTTACCCTGCTGTGCAGCGACGATCCTGCCATCCGGCAAGCTGGAGAGAATGCCCGCATCGCCTTGAACGGATTCGATGATCGGGGCCCGAATGAAGATGGCATGGTACGGGCCACCCTCGCCCAACTCGGAGATGGCAAGGTCGGCTTCGAATGAGTCAACCTGGCGGCCAAAAGCATTGCGCTGGACGGTGATATCCATGAGGCCCAACAAGGGTTGGTCACGGCGGGTATCCTTCGAGAGGAAGATCGCTCCGGCGCAGGTGCCCCAGATGGCATGTTTCTTCCCAAATTCGCGCAAGGGCTCAACCAGGTTAAAATCCACGGCCAGTTTACCAATCGTGGTGGATTCGCCGCCGGGCATGATCAGGCCGTCCAGCCCGGCCAGGTGCGCGGGCAGGCGCACCTCAGCAGTCTCCACGTCCAGGCGCTTGAGCATGACGATATGTTCGGCAAAATCGCCCTGGATGGCTAAAACACCTATTTTCATTAAAGACTTCCAAGCAAGGTAATTAGGGATTGGGGAAAGAGGTCCACCTAATCCCTGATGCCTTATTGCCTGATTACCAGCCTCTGCCGGCAATCTTCTCGACTTCGGGCATCTGGGAGATGCTGCGTCCCACCATGGGTTCGCCAAGGTTCTTGCTGACCTCGGCCAGGATGGAGGCATCCTTGTAGTGGGTCACGGATTTGACAATGGCAGCGGCGCGCCTGGCCGGGTCGCCGGACTTGAAGATGCCCGAGCCGACAAACACGCCATCCACACCCAACTGCATCATCAGGGCCGCATCCGCAGGGGTGGCCACGCCGCCGGCGGCGAAGTTAACCACCGGCATCCGGCCCAATTCCTTGGTCTCCTTGACAAGCTCGTAGGGCGCGCCGATTTCCTTGGCATAGTGCATCAGTTCCTCATCCGCCATGCCCGTCAGGCGGCGGATCTCGCCCAGGACGGTGCGGGCATGCCGGACGGCCTCGACCACGTCTCCGGTGCCGGCTTCGCCCTTGGTGCGGATCATGGCTGCGCCTTCGCCGATGCGCCGAAGAGCCTCGCCGAGGTTGCGGCAGCCGCACACGAACGGAACTTTGAAGTTGTGCTTCAGGATATGGTTTTCCTCATCCGCCGGGGTCAGCACCTCGGACTCGTCGATGTAATCGACCCCGATGGCTTCCAGGATCTGCGCTTCGACGAAGTGCCCGATACGGCACTTGGCCATGACCGGGATGGTGACGGTATCCATGATCCTCAGGATCAGGTCCGGGTCCGACATGCGCGCCACGCCACCCTGGGCGCGGATATCCGCCGGGACACGTTCCAACGCCATTACGGCACATGCGCCTGCATCCTCTGCAATCCTGGCATGTTCGGGGGTGACGACGTCCATAATGACGCCGCCTTTAAGCATCTGCGCCAGTCCTTTTTTGACGGCGAAAGTACCAGTTTGTTGTTCCATAGGTCTCTCCTAATCTTTATCGAATTTGATTCTACCACGCGGAAATCAGTCTGATAGTTTTATAGTCTGATAGTCTGATAGTCTGATAGTGACATAGTCGAATTAGTGTGTGAGCCTTGGTGGTCAGGAATTCCTGCTTTTCATACTATGAACTGGGAAAATCGTATTTGCCTGCTCGTTATCAGTCTGATTTTATGGATAAATTGGTATATGTTAAGAGCCAATATTATCATAAATATGCCAGTCCAATTTAATGGATTAGCGCGATTAAAGAGGAATTGGCTCTATCCATTTAACATTAATATGATATATTTGCCATACCAATGCATCGGAGGTAAACCATGCGCATCCCATTGGATCGCCAGAGCCCGGAACCCCTTTACCAGCAAATCAAGGCACACCTGCGCCAGGGCATCCTGTCGGGCGGCCTGGTAGCCGATACCCGCCTGCCGGCAAGCCGCCAGCTTGCGCGTGACCTGGGTGTCAACCGCATCACGGTGGAAAATGCCTATTCCGAACTGGAAGCAGATGGACTGATCTTCTCGCGTGTGGGCAGCGGCACCTACGTCCTGCCATCCAATCCACTCCCACTGGGGCCCAAGAGCAGCAGCGATATCCCCTGGCCTTTATGGCAACTGGACATGCAGGCCAGGAACAGCCTCTCCAGGCCAGGCTCAGCCGAGGCGATACTCAAGGCGGCCGGACACCCCAACCCGATCAGCTTTGCCAGCGGGATCAGCGATACCCGCCAGTTCCCGGCCGAAGAATTCCGTAAGACCATCCAGGCCGTCATGCGCCGCGATGGGATCGAAGCCATGGATTATGGGGAACGCAACGGATATGCGCCCTTACGGGAAAGCATCGCCCACATCCTGGCCAGCCAGGGGCTGCAAACACGCCCCGAGAATATCCTGATCACCGCAGGATCGCAACAGGCCATCGCGCTGGTATCCCAGGTGATCCTTAAGCCAGGGGATGTCATCCTGGTGGAAAGCCCCACTTATTCCATTGCAATCGAGTTGTTCCGCGCCCTCGGCTTTCAGATCGTCGGCATCCCCATGGATAATCAAGGCATGCAGGTGGAAAAACTCGAGAAACTCCTGCAGCAGCACCATCCCAAGCTGATCTACAGCATTCCCAATTTCCATAACCCGACCGGCACCTGCCTGAACAGCGTGCGCCGCCGGCAGTTAATCGTCCTGTCGGACCGCTATAACGTCCCGATCCTGGAAGATGACTTTGTGGGTGACCTGCGCTACGAGGGCCGGGCGCAGCCCTCCCTCAAGGCCCTGGATGCGGGTGGCCAAGTGATCCATATCAGCACCTTTTCCAAGATGCTGATGCCCGGCCTGCGGGTGGGTTTCCTGGTAGCGGATGGACCGGTCTACAACAGCCTGCTCGGCTTCAAACGCCTCAGCGATGTGGCGACTTCCACATTGATCCAGCGCGCCCTGGAGGCCTACGTGACCGTAGGGCGGTACCAGGCCTACCTGCGCCGGTCGTGCCAGGTCTTCCTTAAACGCCGGGATGCCATGCTGGCTGCCATCGAGCGCTACCTGCCGGCCGGCGTTACCGTCGACCCGCCCCAGGGCGGCCTGTTCCTCTGGCTGCGCCTGCCCGAAGCCCTATCCTCGGAGGAACTGCTGCCCCTGGCCTGTACAGAGGGAGTGGCTTTCGCACCCGGCAAAGCCTTTTTCCCCGAAGGAAACGGCGGGCAGGATTGGATGCGCCTCAATTTTGTCGCCTCATCGGCGGAGGAGATCGAGGCGGGCATCCAGAGGTTGGGCAAGGCCATTAAGCGCTTGCGAGCGCGATCCTGACAAGGCTGTCATGACAGCTTATTGTTCCACCAGCCGGTATACCGTATACCCATCAATTACCGTTTCCACCTTATAGTTCTTCTGAATAAAATCAAAAACGCTATCCACGTTTTGCGCCTTGCCCACCACGATCCCTTTGCCCACTTTCAACTGGGCGAACCGGATGTTCTTGTCCAGGGAAAGAATGTCATCAGGAGCAACCTGATAGGCATCCACGATAATCTCGGGAGGTTTGCTGGTAAGGTCTTTATAGAACCCATTTTCCAAGGCAGGAGTAACCCGCGACGGTAAATATTCCGGATACCATATGTAGGGAGTGGGCGAATCCCGCTCGGACATGTAATTAATCCCGCTTTGTACCCAATCCAAAACCGTATCAGTTGGCCTGGTATTGTGACGAACGTATTCAGACACGGGATTGATTATTTCCACACCCTGTCTACGGTCAAACAATAAAACATGTGCGGTCTTTGCATAGTCAACGACCCTGCCAAAATTTAAGAACATTGCGACCAGGACTGCCACGGCCAACGGGATTTTTTCCGCGTCCAGGAAAGACATCAGCTTTTGCGTGAAAACCACAGGACCAAAAGCCTCAAACGCGTAACCGGACAGTACTGCCATGGCAGGAAGCCAGTTGATAAAGTAATGTATATAGCCCCTACCTGATAATGAGCTCAGGCCGATCTCAACAGGCCACAATACCACCAGGAGAACGATGAAAGGATCGATCGTCTTTGTTCTCAGCCCCCGGATGACAAAAAAAACAGATGCCGCATACCCTAACAAAGCAATCCATGCAACCAATCCCAGAAATTGAAAACCGGGGACAATACTCGCCAAGATATTGGTGCGACCCTTGATGTAGGAAAAGTTATACAGAATAGCCGCATTCCACGTATCCCTAAGTATTCCCTGCCTCCATAAAAATACCGCTGCACACAGAAAGGCTATTCCCGCACCAAACGCCATCGTACCCAATCGTTTTAGCATTATGCGGTAATTTTTTTGACCAAAGCCGACGATAACCCAACAAATCCCAACTGCCAATCCGGGACCGATATTATTGGCGCGAAAGAGGAAACTTAGAACGGTCATCACGCCGATCAAAAAATCATAGATGCGAGCCTTTTGGTTCCGGTTTCCCAACCAAAAAAAGAACAAGATTGCCAGGTTAAACGGCAAGGAATATTCTTCAACAACGTCGCCTTTCGAAATCAGCACATCCAACCCCCAAACCCAGAGGAGCATCCCAAAAACGGCTGATCCCGGCCGCCATGCTTTTCGAAGGAGGCGATACCCGATCACGGCCGCGGCGTACAGAAAAACGAATTCAAGCAACCAGACGCCCCAGGAAGTGCCCCGACCAAGCAAGAGGCCCAGGGCATTGATATAATAGATGCCAGGCGGTTTGCTATCCCAGACATTAATATAAGGCAACTCACCCCGCAATATCAACCGGCCAAAATATAAATAACAACCTATATCCCGCGATGGGAGAGTGGTGTAGGGATTGGCTTGCTCAAGGACCAGACCGATAAGCAAAGCCAACGCAACATAGGGTATGTATTCCGTAAGCCGCAATACGTACTTGTTCTTCACTCAAACACCCTTGCCAAGATCTATTATAGAACCTATCCGAAAATTCAGGAGGAGTTCGCATTTTGGGAGTGTGCGGCTTCGCCGCACACTCCCAAAATGCGATTCTCCAACAATCTTCGGATAGATCCTTATTTGGTCTATGAAACATTGAGCATGGCTTATCTCTTGCGATAATTTAAGGAAGATTATACCTGAAATATATTCAGGCTTTAATGCCGGAAACGTGGCCCTGCGGGAACTGCCGGGGCGAGGAAGGAAAAAAGGCCGTGCAGAATAGGGCTTGACAAATCCGGAAGATGGTATACAATTAGTACAATGATACAATGATACAATTATGACCATGAACCTCGAGATAGACTTTCGTTCCGGCATTCCCATTTACCTCCAGGTAGTGGAGCGCATCAAAGAGCGCCTCGCGGCTGGGAAATTGGGGCCTGGCGACCAGTTGCCCACCGTGCGCTCCCTGGCGCTGGAGCTGCGCGTGAACTTCAATACCATCGCGCGCGCCTACCGGATCATGGATGAGGCCGGCATTATTTCAACGCAACAGGGCCGCGGCACCTATATCCTGGAACTACCCTCACCGGAAGTGACCGGGAGCATCCGAAAGAAAGCCCTGGAGGACCTGACCCAGCGTTACCTCGCAGATGCCGAACGGCTGGGTGTCTCACCGGAAGAATTGGACGAAGTTTTATACAAACAGGTAACGCAATGGAAAGTAGGAGATAAAAGAGTATGAAGAAGAATTTCAATTTTTTAGCGGTTATTGCACTGGTGCTAATGATGCTTGCGGGGTTGTGCGGCTGTTCCGCCAGGCCCGCCGGGCTTTCTGACCAGCAGGTGGACAGCGTAACGGAAAACATCCTGAAAGCCATTGACGAAAATAATTACCCGGCGTTCACGCATGATTTCAGCCCACAAATGAAATCTGCATTCCCGCAGGAAAAGTTCACCCAGTTGCGGAGCATGCTGCAAACTGCCAGCGGCAACTTTGTCTATATGGATGTGCCCAGTATCTCGAACAACCAGGGATACGCAGTCTACCACTATCCGGCCAAGTACTCTGACGAGACCGTCACCGTCACGGTCACCTTTCTGATCGGCGGGCAGGAAGTCGAAGGATTGTTCTTCAACTCGGCCAACCTGCGAAAGGTTTCTCAATAACAAGAAGTAACGACTAAAGTCGTCACTACAAATTCTGTATCGAGAAAACGTTAATATAAAAAGGAGAATAATATGTCACCCAACCCCAATTCGAAAGATTCAAGCACACGGTTGCTGGCTCGCCTGAAGCCCGACCTGCACATCTCAGGGATAGCCGGCTTCCTCTTCGCAATCTGCCTGCTGGCCGACATCATCGGTGCAGCCATCATAACGAACAAATCCCCATCCAATCAAGTTTTACCAGGCATCTGGAGCGTGGGCTGGTTGTTGGTGGGGATCTATATCCTGTTCTCACTCAAGGTGGCCAGCCAATGGGAAAAGGCCGTGGTCCTGCGCATGGGCAAGTTCCATAAACTGGCCGGACCGGGATTCTTCTGGATGATACCCATCGTAGATACGCTAGCCAACTGGATCGACCACCGCGTCATGGTCACGCCCTTCTCGGCCGAGAAAACGCTGACCAAGGATACCGTCCCCGTGGACGTGGATGCGGTGCTGTTCTGGGTCGTCTGGGATGCCGAAAAAGCCGCCCTGGAAGTGGCCGATTACAAGGCTGCCATCGCCTGGGCTGCCCAAACCGCCCTGCGCGAGATCATCGGGCAAAGTCCCCTGGCCGATATCCTGGTCGGGCGCGACAAAATGGATGCCGAACTCCAGAAGATCATCGACGAACGCACCACGCCCTGGGGTGTCACCGTCCAATCTGTGGAGATCCGCGACGCGATCATCCCGCCCGACCTGGAAGATGCGATGTCCCGCCAGGCTCAGGCCGAACGCGAACGCCAGGCGCGTGTCATCCTGGGCGAATCGGAGAAGCAGATTGCCACCTCCTTCGAAGAGGCCTCCCAGTCGTATATCAATAATCCGACCGCCCTGCACCTGCGCGCCATGAACATGCTCTTCGAAGGCCTGAAAGAAAAGGGCGCGCTGGTCATCGTTCCCAGCAGCGCCGTGGACACTATGAACCTGGGCGGGCTGAGCGGCATGGTCTCGCTGGGGATGACCCAGGGAAACCTGACCAAGGATGAGAAGAAATAGTCGCATGTTTTAGGATGAGTTTATGCACCGCAAACAATTGACCGTCTTCTTCATCATGCTCTACGCGTATGCACTCTGCGTCTTTGTGACCTATACGTTTTTTGCGAACCAATTAGCCGAGTCTGCAGGCACACCTATGCCAGATATGGGCGTCAGCCCGGCCGCACTTGGGCTGGAAAACGCCGGTATCGTGCTGGTGGGATACGGCCTGCTGGGGCTGGCTGGCTACTGGTTGGCCCGCAAGGTGGGTTTGCCGGGCATTTTCAGCGAAGATGGCAACTGGAAGCGCTGGTTCGCGATCCCATTAGGTTTGGGAGCCGCCTGCGCGGTGCTGTTCATCCTGGGTGATATCCTGTTTGCTCCCATCAACGGCTTTGGGCGGTTCCCGCACCCGGCTTTCCCGCTTTCCATCATCGCATCGCTCAGCGCGGGGATCGGCGAGGAAATCCTGTTCCGCGGGCTGGTGTTTGGATTATGGGCCTTTATCTTGACCTGGGTTTTGCGCCGTTTCAAGGGGCGTACGGCTGCTCTATGGATCGCCAACATCCTTGCGGCCCTGGCTTTTGGCGCCGGGCACCTGGGAACGGTTTTTGTACTGACCGGGGCTAAAAGACTGGTTGATCTGAACCCCATTCTACTGGTGGAAGTTTTTTTGCTGAACGGCATAGTCGGCCTGGTCGCCGGGCAGCGCTACATGAAAGACGGCCTGGTGGCTGCCTTCGGAGTGCATTTCTGGTCAGACATGGTCTGGCATGTACTCTGGGGCTTGGTTTCCTGATCTGACCGGGATTGGCAGGCTGCCCCTGTAAAAGCCCAGGTTAAAAATAACGCCGCTTCTTCCGCAATTTTTGGAGGTAAAAATGTCTGAAACCCTGCTATGGGAATACCGCGTGCTCACCATCGGCAGTGCCTTTGGCACAAAAGATGAGCAAATCGAAGCCACATTGAACGAATGGGGCCTGGAAGGCTGGGATGCGATCCACGTCTACACGCCCAGCCAGAGCGGCAAGGTCACCATCGTAGCCAAGCGCCCGCTGACAGATTCCGTCCGGCGCCGGGCCGCCTGGCCCGGACAATAGCGGAGGAAGAATGCGCTACGGCGGCCTTTTTCCCGGCGCAAACAGTTTCACGTGAAACAACGCGGCCAGGGAAGCTCGCCGTCACGACGCATAATTCTCAGACCCATTCATGTTTCACGTGAAACTTAACACAGGAGTATTCTATGGACAATCCAATTGACCTTCGTCGAATCAGCCTGTTCCTGGGTTTTGCCTTTGGAATTGCCTGGATTACCGGGCTGATCATCTATCTGACCGGCGGCCTGACGAACAGCCCGCAGCTCTTTCCAGGTGTGAGCCTGGCACTCGTACTCATGGCTACGGCCTACATGTGGGCCCCGGCTTTGGGAAACATCCTGACACGGCTCATCACGCGTGAGGGCTGGAAAGATGTGGGCCTGCGCCCGCATTTCAGAAAAGGCTGGCGCTACTGGCTGGCCGGTTGGTTTTTACCGGCGGTGATGACTTTGTTTGGAGCAGCCGTGTTCTTCGTGCTTTTCCCGCAATACTTCGATGCAAGCCTGTCGCTGGTACACAAGCAAATTGCCGCTGCCCCGGCCCTATTTGCCCTCTCCCCCTGGATATTCATCGCCATCCAGTTGGTTGCAGGCGTTTTGATTTCCCCGATCGCGAACTCCCTTGCCACGTTCGGCGAAGAATTCGGCTGGCGGGGCTATTTACTGCCAAAACTCATGCCCCTGGGCAGCCGCAAAGCGATGCTGCTGATCGGTTTAATCTGGGGGGTCTGGCACTGGCCGGTCATCTTTATGGGCTATGAATACGGCTTCAAGTATCCAGGCTATCCTTGGGCCGGCCCGCTGCTGTTCCTATGGGTTACGTTCGGGTTTGGCACCTTCCTGGCTTGGCTGACCCTGCGCAGCAAGAGCATCTGGCCAGCCGTCATCGGACATGCGGCCATAAATGGGATTGCCGGGGCGGCCGTTCTGGCAACGACCGGCCAACCCAATCCACTGCTTGGTCCTTTGCCGGTAGGGATAATCGGTTCCCTGGGCTATGCCCTGGTGGCAATCGCAATTTTCGTTTCCCAAAAAGCGCTGACGGAGTAAGCGACCGTACCCTGGAAGAACAAATTTTCATGGCTATGCAACCGGGCCTTCCGGGAAATCATCCGGGGGCCTTTGTTTATATTTCTTCACAGAAAACCAGAACATATGTTCTTTTTAAAATGGGTATTGCCTCACTGGTATTTTCGGGCTACACTATTACCATGTAGTTACCAAAGCAGGCAGATATGGTTAATCCCAAACCCGAACTCCAATACATGGCAGAACAGTTGGCCCGTTTGATCGAGGTCAGTGTTACGCTCAACTCGACTCTCAACCTGGATGAACTGCTCCAATTCATCATCCGCAGCGCAACGGAAATCCTGGATTGCGAATCGGTTTCGATCCTTTTGTATGACGAGAAAAAAGCCTGCTTGATCTTTGCAGCCGCCACCGGCTCGGACCAAAAGCGGCTGGCCGAAACGCCGGTACCGCTGGACAAAAGCCTGGCCGGGACGATCTTCCGCGAAAACAAGGTCATCAGCCTGTCTGACGTACAGAATGATCCGCGCCATTACCTGGCGGTCTCGAAGCACGTTGATTTCGAAGTAAATAATTTGCTGGGCGTGCCAATGCGCATCAAGGATAAGCCGACCGGTGTGCTGGAGGCCTTGAACAAACACGATCGGGACTTCGACGAAAGCGATGCCGATATCCTGGCAGTGATTGCCTCGCAGGCAGCAGTAGCCATCCATAACGCCCGGCTGGTCAAGGCTTTGCAGGATGCTTATAACGACCTGCGCGCGGCCGACCAATTGAAAACCAATTTCCTGGCGCTGGCTTCCCACGAACTGCGTACGCCGCTGGGGGTCATCATTGGGTATGCCACTTTTCTCCAGGAGGAAAGCCCGGGCGAACTTTCAGAGCATGCCAAACAGGTGCTCAACGCCGCCATGCAGATGCGCGCCCTGGTGGATGCCATGACAAACATGGATATGCTGCGCTCCAGCGAGATGATCATGCACCGGCTGGTCGTCCCGGTGCAACAGGTCCTGCTGGCTGCATACAACGAAGTCAAGAATCTGGCAGAGGCAAAAAATCAGCAGGTCATACTGGATTTGAAGGAGACGCCCTTCCCGGTCAAGTGCGATCCGGAAAAGTTAAAATCGGCCTTTGTCAACCTGCTCGATAACGCGATACGCTTTACTCCCGAACATGGCATGATTACTCTTGGGGCAACCCCTCAGGCCGGCGGCGAAGTGTTGAGCTGGGTGCAGGATAATGGCATTGGCATCCCCCAAAGCGAGTTGAAGAAGATTTTTAGCGAGTTCTATCAAATCGAGCCACATACCACCCGCAAGCATGGCGGGATGGGGATTGGACTTTCCATCGCCAAAGGACTGGTCGAAGCGCATGGAGGCAAAATCTGGGCCGAGAGCCCCGGACCGGGCAAAGGAGCCACGTTCAAAGTGTTGCTGCCATTCATCAATACCACTGTATTGCAGACCATGAAACGGTAAAACAAATGGGAAAATTCCACGAGCGGCGCGCCGCTCATTTCTTTATCTACACTTTTTCCTCCTCATCCTGTAAAAACGCCAGCGCCTTCCCCACATCATCATTCATCACCAACGTCATGGAACAGCCCGGGCGGAAATCCTCCACCTTGATCAGGCGCAGGGCGTTAAGCAAGCCTTCGTCTGAACGGATGAAATCGGAAAGGTGATTGGGGGTTTTATAGAAAAAGCCCCGGTTAAAAACCGCATCGCGGTCATCCAGGTTGACATTCAGCGGGTAGATATTTGATTCAACCAGGTCCTGGAAGAAATGCGTCCGAAAGATGGCTCGAGGTCCGGGCCGACACCCTTGCCGGTCAGTTCGATCAGGGCACGCGTGCAATAAATATCCCCATAATCAATGCCAACTCCCAGGTCGGGCGTGGAGGTTCCCCAGCGTCCCGGCCCGACACAGATAAAAGTCTCATCCTTCAGGGCCGCGTTGACGGTTCCGATGGCACGCTCCAGCCGGTTGCGGTCGGCCGTGGAAGTCAGGGCAAAGTAGCCCTCCGGCGGGACGAACAGCACCCAGCGGATGCCCGTCACCTTCCCGCGCGGCACCATGCGCCGGGTGGAAAAAATAACATCCGCAAGGTCAAGTTTGGCGGGCAGTTCCACTTCACGTGCGTCGCGCAGGTGACTCTGCGGGCGGCATTGGAGCAGTGTAATGCGGACCTCCGGATGGGCGGTATTGGGATCGACTATTTCAGCAGTGAACTCGGTATCCACCGGGGAGTCGTAGTGTTTTTCAAGGGTGGCAAGGAGATCCTTCATCCGTTTGGCGAAGGAGGTCCTGCGCAGCAGGCCATCGAAGGAGACAACCAGGCGGTTGACATCCACCATGCTGCTGTTCAGGGAACTCAGGTAACCATCCGCTTCGACCTGGGCAATGTAACGCAGGAGCGGGTATTGCGCGGTCAGGACTTCCCGGACGGGAAAAGTTCTCAGGGCATTCTTTTCGAGGTCGATCAAATCCACGTATTGCTGGGAGTGCTGGCGGATCTCTTCGATTGAATTGGCCGGCTGCAACAACGGATGGCTGAGCGCCACCAGGCGCGGGTGCTCATCGCCGAAAGACTCCACCGCGCGTGTGCCCAGCCCCCATACCAGGCGCAGGAAACCATCCTCCTTGCGGATCTGCGGCGACCAGCGGTACAGGTTGCGGCTGAAGGCCACGCCGGCGGCCTGCGGCATGAAGTAGCGCCCAAACTGCTCGCCTTCCACGAACTGGAGCAGCACGGCAATGCGCTCATCGTACTCCACCAATCCCTTGGCATGGCGGTAGAGCAGGGCATTCGGGTTTACGCAGGAGGCATAAACGCGTGCAATGGCTTCGGTCAGGGCAGCCAGGTTTTCTTCGGGCGTGCCCTGGTTGGGGCAAAAATAACTGTCGTATTTACCTGCGAAGGAGGTGCCAAAGTTGTCTTCCAGCAAACTGGAGGAGCGGACGATCAGAGGCCGTTTCCCGGCTTCGATCAGGATCTCCTGCAAGCGTTCGAGGATATCATCCGGGAATTTTCCGTTGACGAAATCGCGCACGATCCGCGGGATATTCGGAGCGCATTTGCGCTTCGGGCTTGTATTTCTGATCAGACCAGTGCACCAGGCCGTTATTCGCCATGAAGACATAGTACAGGTCAGATGCCAGGAAGTATGAAACGGGAATGCGCACCGCTTCCCGGACCTCCGGCGGGGCGGCATCCTTCAGGATGCGGTATGCCAGCATCATCCCGGCCGCTTTTCCGCCGATCTTCCCGTAGCCGATCTTGCGGCAGGTAGATATCTTTTAAATCAGCCACCGTGAACCATCTGCGGGCAATGTTCAAATAGGCCAACTGGTCGCTGATCATGGTGCGGATGAGCACCGCCTTGATCTCCTGCAGGCGCGCCTCGAAATCTTTGCGCTTGGCAGCCGGCATGCGTTCGATCTCCTCCGCCTGCTGGAAGACCATATCCTGTGGAGCAAGTTCCGGGTTAAAAGTGATCAAATCCGGGATTTCACCCTGCTCACTGATCGCCAGGCGGACGATTTTCTCGAAATCCTCATACGGCAGGTTGTAGGCGAAATAGAAGTCGGTCATGTGATCGCGGACGATCCTTAACCGCTCTCCCCAGGTTTCGGCGGCTTCCTCGCCATAGGGATCGTGCAGCCCCTCCCGGAACTGGGATTGGATGGCTTTCTGGCGCGCCTCTGCATCAAAGGCTTCACGCGAGAGGATGCCGCGCGCAAAGAGCTGCTTGCGCATGATGTGCCGGATGCGGGTACTCAGGATGGGATATTCGGTCAGCGTTAAATAAATGCTGAGGACGCGGTCGGAGGGGTGGTTGTAGGTAGGCATGGCTCCTGATGTAATGAAAAGGGCAGGTCTGAGACCTGCCCAGGATGTTGATTAACCCAGGTGCATTGGCATGATCACGTGCAGGAAGTTATCGTCTCCCACCGGGCGGACGACGCCGGGAGCGTTGGCTGCGGATGTCTCCAGCGCCACATTCGGCGACTTGATCACTTCCAGCACCTCACGCATGTACTTGACGTTGAAGGCGATCAGCAGGCCGACGCCTTCGATCGTGGCTGCCACAATCGTCTCGTTCGAACCGGTTTCTTCGGATTGGGCGGAGATTTCCACCGCGCCCGGCTCCAGGTCACCGGCGGACTTGATATCGAGGCGGGCCACGTTCGAGCCTTCGCGGGCGAAGATCTCGGCCTGCTTGCAGGCTTTGAGCAGGGCCGGGGTCGAGAGGATGGTGCGGGATTTGTAGGAACGCGGGATGATCTGCTGGTAATCCGGGAAGGTCCCGTCGATCAACTGCGAGACCACTTCCACTTCCTTCATGCGGAAGATGACCTGGCCGCGGCCTTTCGGCATGACCATCGAGATGGTCTCGTTGCCATCGGCGGCAACCCGCGCCAGTTCACCCAGGGCACGCGCCGGGATGATGGCCGTCACCGGCTGGGGGACAGGCTGGGAAAGCGTGCCCTTGCGCACCGACAGCCGGAAACCATCTGCGGCGGCCATGGTGATGGTATCCTTTTCCACCGTTACCAGCACGCCCATCAGCACCGGCCGGGCCTCGTCCACCGAAGCGGCAAAGACCACCTGCGAGATCATGTCCTTGAAGTCGGCCACATTCAACAGGATGGCCCCTTCCATCTCCGGAACGGGCAAAGGCGGGAACTCCTGGGCATCGATGCACTTGATGTCGGTGTTGGAGGCCCCACAGCGCACGTTCAGGGTCTGGGTGGCAGTGGCCAGGTTCAGGCTGACCTGTTCCTGCGGCAATGTCCCCACCAGGTCCACAAAGGTGCGCGCCGGGACGGTGGTTGAGCCTTCCTCCTCGATCTTGGCGCCGATCCAGCAGGTGATGCCCAGTTCCAGGTTGGTGGCCGACAGGCGCAGGCGGCCCTCGTCACTTGCCACCAGCACGTTGGAAAGCACCGGCAGGGTGCTGCGCGGCGAAACGGCACGCGAGACGATGCTCAGTCCACGGGCCAGGCTTTCTTGCAAGACGGTTACTTTCATGGCTCAGTCCTCTCCATAACACAGATACAACGAATCACACTTCTACAAAGTATAAACCGAGAACCCAAAAGTGAAAAGATAGTTTTTGAAAACTCGGGGTAGTGCGGCAGTTGGCGGACGCCAGCGGGACGGTCACGCTGGTGAGGAACTATGATCCGTTTGGGAATGTGGAGGAAAGCTGGGGGATCGGGGAAAATATATTATAATAAAATATGGTCACATAGATTTTGTGAAATCGACAGGGCTTATGGTCTGATATATTTTTTCCGATGTTATCTGTTTGATAGCGCTTTTTAGGAGGACAAAATGGACGGGAAAATCAAGCGCATTCTGGGAAGAACGATCCACTCAGTGGTTGTGACAAGAAGCGATTCAGGCAAGGTTACTGACCTGGTTTTTTTTGTCTTCGATGATGGTACGGCATATGGATTTGGTGGGAATATCTCCGCCTCGGGAGCACTGCCCGCGGGTGGTGAAGAAAGCGCCATCAAAAATGCCCATATGTTCAATAAAGAGAATACTCGAGTTTATTCACTCCGACCATCTGTGAAAGAACCTGACAACTATAGGAAGATTCCGGATTTAACAGAACTGACACACTCCTTGATGGATTTTGGCTTATCGCTTTCTGCCAACGTTTTGCTTCCTACGGTTGTCCCAGAAGCGGTTGAGATCGTTGCAACCGATCCCTATGCGTTCTGTATTTCTGCATGCCTGGATCGAGGTACCAAAGCCGAGATCATTTGGACGATCCCCTTTGATATGAAAAATGCACTCGGTCATTTGGATCCTTTCAAGATCAACCAGATGACATTGGATGACCTGGAGACTTTATTCTATCATTTGCCTCGGCATCCTCGTTATTTAAACGATGCTCCAAGGACAATCAAGGAACTGACCCGGATCGTGGTGAAAGATTGTGGAGGCGATGCCAGTCGAATCTGGAAAGGCAAGACAGCCATTCAGGTGCACCGGACATTCGATTCCATCCACGGCGTTGGACCTGGGATTGCCAGCATGGCGGTTCTGCTTATCGAAAAGGCTTTTCCGGTTCGCTTCGAAGATCGGGAAAATATGGATATCAAACCGGATGTTCACACCGTCCGCGTTTTGTATCGGTTGGGAGTCAGCAATGCAATGACCTCTGAAGCCGCTCTGGAAACATCTCGAAAGATGAATCCGGAGTTTCCTGGCAAAGTGGATGGGGCTTTATGGGAGATCGGGCGTCATTGGTGCCATCCAACTGGTCCAGATTGTGCAAGGTGTCCGGTAACGTCCTTGTGCGAGAAAAGGTTGGAGGATGTTCCCCTGTCACAATCTGATTTATCCAGCCAATTGGATGATGTTAACCTTCGGCAGGAAGATGAAAAAGAAGATAAAAGAAAGATCGTCTTGATTGCCTGCGTCAGCAAGAAACTCTCCACCCGGGCAAAGGCCAAAGACCTTTACATCAGTCCACTGTTTAGAAAGAACCTTACTTACGCTCGAAGCCTTAATCCTGACGCCATCTATATCCTCTCAGCAAAATATGGATTGGTGGAATTGGAAACAGAAATCGATCCATACAATCATACTCTCAACACCCTTACCGCTGGCGAAATCAAAGCCTGGGCAAATCATGTTCTTCTACAACTTGCTCAAGTAGCTGACCTACGCAACGACCATTTCATTTTTCTGGCCGGGATGAAGTATCGCAAGTATCTTCTCCCCCATCTGGCATCTTACGAAATTCCTCTGGAAGGCCTGCCCATCGGCAAGCAGTTGCAATTCCTGTCGTGACATTAAGCCCATTTCTTCCCAGACGGTTGGAAAAAATGCCGAAACATATATTCTCTTCCAAGGCTATAATGATGATGGTGTGATTTTAATAGCATGGTAAGATAATTAAGACGCAAGATGAAGAAACCAAAAACCAGCCAACATTGGTACTTTGTGGATGAATCTGGGGATCCCACGTTCTATGACGAGGCCGGTAACTTGATCGTCGGACAGGCAGGTTGTGCTCCCATTTTGTTGTTGGGCTTCGTAGAAATGTCCGATCCCCAGGCAGATCGCCAAGCTATCCTGGCCTCCAACGCGAAGTTGTGAATGATCCTTATTTCAAAGGGTTCCCATCTATTAAGCGGACAGCCGTTGCTTTTCACGCAAAAGACGACCTTCCAGAGATACGATATCGTTTTTTCAAACTTATTTCCACGCTAGATTTCAAGGCACAATTTGTGGTTGCCCGCAAGATCGAACGAGTCTTCCGGAATAGTTTCCACGCTCGTGAAGCGGAATTCTATGATCATCTAGTGACCATTTTATTCGAAAATGTACTCCATCGTCACACAATGAATAACATTTTGTTTGCCAAACGCGGCTCCCGTGAACGCCAGGTCCCGCTCTCAGAGGCGATTCACAAAGGATTGCACCGTTTCGAGGAGAAGTGGGGGCAGCCTGTGAATACGACCTTTGACATCCAGGCTCAGACACCCAAAGGGGAGCCATGTTTAAGCATTATCGATTACATGAATTGGGCGGTATATCGGGCTTTCACTAGGGGAGATATGAATTATTTCCAGACGGTGGAAGAAAAAGTGAGTTTGCTCGTTGACCTGTATGACAGGCAAAAATACCCCAAGAACTGGTACAACCGGCACAATAAATTCGACTTAAAAAAGATCACCCCTCTGTAGCTAGTCCCGGTTACCGAGAGCACGGCATGCAAAGCCGACTTTCGCATACAGAGGAGTGAACCAATTAATGACATTATACAAATATTGACAAATTTGTCAAATACAATTCGTAACTGTTCAGGCTAAAGCCTGCGCAACCCAAAATTGGAGAAGAATCCCTGACCTTCGGGACGGTTATCGTTCATTCCAACTGCGAGCGCAGCTTTCCGGCCGTCTCCTGGAACGCCGCCAGCCGCTCGCGCTCCTTCTGGACGACGGGCGCCGGGGCTTTGCTGGCAAAGTCCGAGCCAAGCAGTTTCTCCAACCGGTCGATCTGGATCTGGGTATCGGCCAGTTCCTTCTCCAGCCGCTTGCGCTGCTCTTCCAGGTCCAGCATGCCGGAAAGCGGGATATAGATTTCCACCGGACCGGCCACCAGGGCCAGGCTGTTCTCCGGCTTTGCGTCCAGAGATTCGAGAACGGAGAGTAGAGAGTAGTCAAGACCGGCAAGAGCAGCAATGACTTCGGATTGCTCTTTGAGCAAATTCGTCTTTGCCCCACCGACCAGCGTGGCCGGGATGCGTTTGGCCGGGCTGACCTTCTTCTCTGCGCGCAGGTTGCGGATGCTGCGGATCGTATCCTGGATGAGCGCAAAGTCCGCCATTTTTCCGGCTTCCCAGCCTTCCTCGGCATGCGCCTCCGGCCAGGCGGCCACGATCAGCGCCTCCGGCCAGTCCGCCGCGAGCGCAGAGAGCGGGGAGTGAAGAACAGCCTGGCGGAGATGGCCCCATAATTCCTCGGTGACAAACGGCGTGAAGGGATGCAGCAGCCGCAGGCACATGTCCAAAACCCGTACCAGCGTCACTACGGTCTGCTCCCTGGTAGTCTTCTTTCTGCATTTGCAGCTTGGCAACTTCCACGTACCAGTCCGCAAAATCGTTCCAGAAGAACTCGTAGATCTGCCGTCCGGCCTCGCCGTACTGGTAGGCCTGGAACAGCCGCTCCACCTCCCGGACGAGCGCATACAGGCGCGCCCAGATCCAGGAATCGGCCAGAGACCACTCGGTCCCTCACCCCTTCGCCCCTCTCCCGAGGGAGAGGGGTTAGGGTGAGGGTATTGATAGCCGAGATCACGAACCTGCCCGCATTCCAGATCTTGTTGGCAAAATTGCGGTTGCCTTCCACTTTCTTGAGGCTCAGGTTGGTGTCATTGCCGGGCGTGGAACCCACCAGCAGGGTGAAGCGCAGGGCATCCGTGCCGAACTCTTCCATGACCGGCAGCGGGTCGATCCCGGTGCCTTTGCTCTTGGACATTTTCTGCCCGTCCTCGTTGCGCACCAGCCCGTGCAGGTAGACCGTGCTGAACGGCACCTGGCCGGTGAACTCCAGCCCATCCATGATCATGCGCGCCACCCAGAAGAACAGGATGTCGTAGCCGGTCTCCATCATGCTGGTCGGGTAGAAATACTTGTAATCGGGCGTCTCTTCGGGCCAGCCCAGCGTGGAGAACGGCCACAGGCCGGAGGAGAACCAGGTGTCCAGCACGTCCGGGTCCTGGCGGATATTCTTCGAGCCGCAATGGGCGCATTGGGTCGGGTCTTCACGCGTACAGGTCTGTTTGCCGCAGTCGTCGCAGTACCAGACCGGGATGCGGTGCCCCCACCACAACTGGCGGCGAGATGCACCAGTCCTTGATGTTTTCCATCCAGTTGTAATAGACCTTCTCGAAGTGTTCCGGGATGATGCGGATGCGCCCGTCCCGGACGGCTGCCTCGGCGGCCTTCGCCAGCGGGGCGATCTTGACGAACCACTGCTCGGAGACCATCGGCTCGACGATCTCGCCGCCGCGCTGGGAGCGCGGCACGTTGAGCGTGTAGGGTTCTTCCTTGATGACCAGGCCGGCCGCCTGCATATCGGCCCACAGTTTTTTGCGGCACTCGAAGCGGTCCAGGCCGGCGTACGGCCCGCCGACTGCGGTCACTTTCGCCTCCCGGTCCAGCATCGAAAGGACCGGCAGCCCGTGCCGCTGGCCGATCTCGTAGTCGTTGGGATCGTGGCCGGGGGTGATCTTGAGCGCCCCGGTGCCGAACTCGCGCGTCACGTAATCGTCGGCGATGACCGGGATCTCACGTCCCAGCATCGGCACGAGCACTTTCCTGCCGACGAATTTCCGGTAGCGCTCATCCTCCGGATGGACGGCCACGGCCGTGTCGCCCAGGATGGTCTCCGGGCGGGTGGTGGCAACCGGGATATAGACTTCCGAAGTCTTGGAGACTTCGGAAGTCTCCGGCGCCAGCATATACTTGAAATAATACAGTTTCCCGGGTTCCTCGGAATATTCCACTTCCAGGTCGACTGACGGCCGTCTTCAAGCCCGGCGACCAGTTGATCAGGCGCGGGCCGCGGTAGATCAGGCCCTTTTCGTACAGGCGCACGAAGGCTTCCCGCACTGCCTTCGACAGGCCCTCGTCCAGGGTAAAGCGCTCGCGTTCCCAGTCGCAGGAGGCGCCGATCTTGCGGATCTGGCTGGTGATGATGCTGTGATACTTGACCTTCCAGGACCAGACCCGCTCGACGAATTGCTCGCGGCCCAGTTCTTCGCGCGTCACTTCCTCGGTCCGCAACAGGTCCTTTTCCACCTGCAGTTGGGTGGCGATGCCGGCATGGTCGGTGCCGGGCACCCACAGGGTCGGGATGCCCTTCATGCGGTGGTAGCGGATCATCAGGTCTTCCATCGCCACGAACATGACGTGGCCCAGGTGCAGCTCGCCGGTCACGTTGGGCGGCGGGATGGAGATGACGAAGGGTTTTTTGGTCGGGTCGAAGCCCGGCTTGTTCGGGTCGTTGGACGGCTTGAAGTAACCGCCCTTCTCCCACATCGCGTAGATGCGCGGCTCGGTGGTTTTGAAATCGTAGGCTTTGGGTAACTGGTATTCGGTCATTCTTGCTCCTTCACAAATAAGCATCAGGACGCCGTTCCAATCCAGTCCAAGTCGATGCCAGCCCGTGTTCCCAGGCGTTCATAGAGTTCGGCAGCATGCTGCTGGAGATGGCGGATGGTATAAAACTGGAGTTCCAGCTTGCCGAACGGCAGCCACTCGAACCCGGATGAGGCTTCCAGGTCGAGTGCCGGGACGCGCTCCTGAACCTGTTTCCGGACGAAGGCAAGGTAGGCCAACATATCTTCCCGGCTGTAGGGTTCGCCGATCTTTGGCAGTTCATGGGGCGGCCAGGGTAGCGGCCCCATGAACTGGTATTCGTCGCGGCGTTTTTCCCACGGCTGGAAGTCTTTTTCCGCATCCTGCAAATACAAGTGGGTGTAAAAAAGGGCGTGATAGACGATGTGCCAGAACTTATTTTTATCGTCCGGAGCATTCCATAACGAGTCCGGGCATTTGACGACCGCCTGCTCCAACATTTCCAGGGCGGCAAAATACTGGGATCGGATGACCTGTTTGGTATCCATTCTTCCTCCTTATGAGAGTAAAAAGTTTATCGCTTTTCCGAGCGACTTCTCAAAGTCAGGCGGGAACTCGTGCCCAAGTTCCGGGTGGTCTTCCATCTCACAGGGAATGCCGTGCTGCAAAAACAAGGCATGAATTTGTTTGAACATCTCATAGCGGGGATCTTTGCCACCGGCAATCAAGTACCCTCTCAACCCACGCCCCTGCGCGGATTGGACCAGCGCATCCAGGCCATCCGTGACACTATTTCCGGGAACGACGGCCAGGAACCCGCATGCCGGCAACTTTCCTCCCAGCGCAAGGTGGACAGCCAATGCTCCACCCTGCGAGATACCGGCAATTACCAGGCGTTGGCGGTCAACCGGATATCGGGCACAAAGCGTATCGTAATGTGCTAGGATTTCTTCTCCGGCCAGTTCGCTGTCGTCCCAGCCATAGGCACCGGGCCAGGATAATTGGCTGGAGCGCGGCAAGGCCACTAACCAGCCCAGTTGACAGGCGTGTTTCCAATACGGAGCGTTATCGTTATCGGAGCTATAGCCGTGTCCATGCAAGGCGATCAGCAACGGATAGGGAGAAGGCACCCTAGAATCCGGTGTGTAAACCTGGATGTCCGGTTGAACAGCGGCCTGGGCAGCCATGTGCCGGGCATGACTGGTGACCACCATCTGTTCGAATTCGGGCAATCCCTGCAACGGCGCCAGATCGGCATCCTGGCGTAGCTCGCGCTCCGACCACCAGTATCCGGCATCCAGCCCTTCAGCAAACAGCCGCAGGGCTTCATCGATGCGCTTAAGGCGGCAGGTCAGACAAATTCTCCAGAAACGGGTGTGGATAGCTCGTTCTGGATAACGTATCGCCAGTTCCTCGGCTATCTCCAACGCCCCGGCATAGTCACCCTTGTTGTAGCGTTGGAAGAGCGGGTCGGCAGCTTGGAAGAATTCCTGGTCTGTGGGCATAACGGCCTCCTGCAGAGTATTGCATAAGCAGTAAAAACAAAACACGCCCGCATCCTGTTGAGGACGGCGGGCGCCGCGGTACCACCTCACTTCACTCTTTTCCTCCTTCGTGCCTGTTCGTGTTCCTGCGTGGAAAAAAGCGCTCTTCCCCGACCATCATCGGGTCTGGCTGTAACGGGCTTCCCGTGCCGGTCTACTTTCCCAGGGATTTCTTCGGCAGTACTCCGGGCGACTTCAGCGGTTGGATTCTGCGGAGGCTTCCAGCCAGCGGCCATCCTTCTCTATCAGCGTTCCGACCATTTACTCCTCCCGGAGGAGTTATTGACGTGATTATACATTTTCGGGCAGGGCAAGTCAAGCTTTACGTAGTCTGCCACATGTTTATCGGAGAAGATTTTTTCATTCCTGTCAACCCACTTTGGGAAAAACCCTGTGATAAAAGCCAATAGTTCTTCATAAATTCGGGGTTGACATGGCCAATTTCAGGCTCCTATAATTGTATTCGCTAGAGATATCAGAAGGAACGTTTAAATGTCAACATACTATTGCCTTAGCTGCTCAAGTAATTTTGGTGTTCCTCAGATTCCATACTCATTGACAGGCACCAATTATCAGTGTGAGAGGCTTATAAAACATACCTTCCCAACAGGAACATATCCTGTCAATGGTGTTTTTGACGACCCAACTTATTCTTCTTATAGTAAATACATTTTGTTAGCCACAAAATCAGGTTTTTTGGAAGTAGATGATAAAAATCGCTATAACTTTATATGGTATACAAACAAACCCATAGGGGCAGAATTTGGAAACGGAATATTTGTTGCTCCCGCAACTGGAATAAAAATTGTAATAATCTACAACCCTTTGAGAATCCATGCTTTTCCAATTGTCGATAATCCACATGCGATAAATTTCTGTGCTATTTGTGGAATGCCTTTGCCAATGTGGTGCACTTGAAATTATAAAGTCGACTTACGATGAGCCGGCCTACCAATTCATTTGTTCCCATCTCTGGGCGGCGATACAGGGAAAAACACCTTTTTCCTAAATGGGCAACCCTTTTTCCCCAAGCCCCCCTTCAAGGCGGCGATCTCGCTGCCTTGAGCAGAATTTGATTCAGCAAGCTACTTTGTGAAAACCCTGACCTGTTCTCTGTTCTCTGCTCTCTCCTCACTTTTTTATGGTATCCTTAACCCACACTTTAACCTTGCGGGAGAGACCATGTATATCGCCATCGAAGGAGTCATCGGTGTCGGCAAGACCACCCTGGCACGGCTGCTCCAGCCGGCTTTTGAGGCCGACCTGCTGCTGGAAGTCTTCGAGGAAAACCCGTTCCTCTCCGATTTCTACAGCGACCGCGACCGCTATGCCTTCCAGACCCAGATCTTCTTCCTGCTCAGCCGCTACCACCAGCAGCGCCGGGGGGTCAAGACCATCCTGGAAGCCGGCAAGTCGCTGCTTTCCGACTATACCTTTGCCAAAGACAGCCTGTTCGCCCGCATCAACCTGAAAGGCGACGAACTCGAAATGTACAAGCGCGTCCACGAGGCGCTGGCCGAGAAGATCGTCATGCCCGACCTGCTGGTCTACTTACGCGCCGATACCGATGTGCTGATGCAGCGCATCGCCTTGCGCGACCGCTCCTATGAGCGCAATATAGAACGCAGCTATATCGAGGAACTCAACCAGGCCTACGAAGAATTCTTTTCCAGGCCATATGACGACACGCCCGTGTTGACCATCGACTCCAACCCGCTCGATTTCGTCCACTTCCCGGAGCACCTCAATTTGATCGAGAACCGCATCCGGCGAAGCCCTGAACCTGCCGCCCTACCAGGCAGAACTCCCGCTCGACCAGTGAGAGCCGCATGCAAATCACCCGCGAAGCCCTGATCCGCATTGCCAAGGAAACCGCCGAGAAGAGCGCCCTCTCGGACCCCGACCTGGTGGCAGCCTACCTGACCGGATCCCTGCGCACCGACGATCCGTTCCTGGGCAATGCCACCGACATCGATATCGTCTTCGTCCACGCCGGGGAACCGAAAATCCGCCGCGAGATCATCCCGTTGACACCTGAAATCCACCTGGATATCTTCCACAACCCGCGCAGGCTTTACGAAAAGCCGAAAGAACTGCGCGTCCACCCCTGGCTGGGGCCGGAACTGTATGACCCGTTGCCGCTGTATGTCACCCAGCACTTTTTTGAATTCGTCCAGGCCGGGGTGAGGGACAGGTACCACGAACCGGCCAACGTACAGGCGCGTTCGCACCACCTGGCGCAGGAGGCCCGCCAGACCTGGAGCAACCTGCAAACCGGCCAGGCGCATGGCCCGGAGCAGGTTCTGGACTACCTGAAATCCATTTACCTGGCTGCCAATGCAGTCGCCCTGCTGACGGGCGACCCGCTGGCCGAACGGCGCTTCCTGCTCCAGTTCCCGGCGCGTGCGCCGGGCCGCCGGTCAACCGGATCTGGCTGCCGGACTTTTGAACCTGCTGGGTGCAAACTCGGTCGATGGAACCGCCCTGGCCGGTTTCCTGCCGGAGTGGGAGAAAACCTTCCTGGAAGCAGCCGGCAGCCCGGCCGTCGACAGGCGCATCGCCGCTGCCCGGCTGGGATACTATAAACTGGCCTTCGAGGCCATGCTGGCGGGCGAATTGCCGCAGGCCATGCTCTGGCCCTTGCTGCTTACCTGGACGCTGTCGGTATCCGTGCTCCCGCCCTTGTGGGAAGTCCGCTGGCGCTCGGCCTGTGGAATGCTTGGGCTGGACGAGGCCTCCTTTGGTGAGCGGCTGGCAGGACTGGATCATTTTCTGGACAGCATCGAGGCAATGCTGGAAAAGCTTTGGCCGCCAGCCAGGGTCTGTAATACACCATATATGGTGCTCCTGTTTAGACAACCGGACTGCCAAACTGTGGATAACTGCCCAAAAACTGTGGATAAGCCGCGCGGACTGTGGAAAAGTCGCTCAATTGTTCGGTTTTGTACCCCCATATCTGGCTGTCAGTTTCACTCCCCGTCCAAAATCTGGATGGAGCAAATATCGACAAAAACCAGCTCCGCCTGGCCCTCCTGAAAGCCGTCTTTTTTCTCCCAAAGTTTTCCACAGGCTGTGGATAGTTCTCTCTGCAAAATAGCCCAGCTATTGGCACTGACAGACCCCGACCCGGTCACAGGTGGGGGCCTGGCATGGGTTTTCCACTTATCCACAGCCCCTACTACCACTACTATTATTCATATCTATTAAAATATATGTGGAGGAAAGAATGACGCTCTTCCGCTTCGATGAACTGACCTGGCCTGAAATAGCCGCCTTGCCACGCAATACTCCGCTGGTCTTGCCGCTCGGCAGCCTGCCAGACCCGGGAACGACTCTCCGCACTGATCCAGACTTCCGGACCCATTGGCCTGCTTCCGGCCATCCCTTTCGGCTGGCCCGGCAGCGGGCTGGAAGTCCCGGCAGGGATTTTTGAGGCAGCTGGTGCGCAACCTGGTTTCCAACCTGCTCGAAGACGGTTTACCAATATCCATGTGCTTGTCCCGCCCGGCCTGGATCTGGGCATGGATATTCCGCAATTGCGTTTGCCTGTCAACTCGTTGCCCGTTACTCGTTTCTCCGAACACGACCGCGAAAAAGTGGTTATCCTGCCCATCGGGCATACCGAACAGCACGGCTACCATGCCCCGCTCTCCACCGACACGCTCATCATCGAAGCCATCGGGCAGGGCACGGCGCGGGCCGTCCCGGAGCAGGCGCTGTGTTTGCCGGTCTTCCCCTACGGGGTCAGCACGCACCGGCGTTCCTTCCCCGGCACGTTCAACGTGGGCGGGCGGGCCTTCGAGGATTTCTGGCTGGCGGTGGTGGATGCGCTGGTGGCAGCGCGGCTTCACCCGTTTCTACCTGATCAGCGGGCACGGCGGGAACTGCTCGTTCCTGGTCAATGTGGTCAAGTACGCCGGGGAGAAGTACCCGCAGATTTTCTGCGCCACCTCCTTCCTGTACCTTTCCGGGCCGCAGGGAGTGGCCGCCCTGGAAGCCAAGACGCCAGTCCCGCGCTGGGCGGGATGGGGCACGCCTGCGAACTGGAGACCTCGCTCGTGCTGCACCTGCGCCCGGAACTGGTCCATCTCGAACGGGCCGTGGATGAGACCGATTTCATCACCACGCCCTCCTACTACATGGACTGGATCGAAGGCGGCGCTCTGGTCGCCAACCCGCCCTGGGAGGATGATACCCGCACCGGGGCCTATGGCGCGGGCAGCCTGGGCACGGCGGAGAAGGGCAAATACTGGC
Source organism: uncultured Chloroflexia bacterium (assembly GCA_963746015.1). Taxonomy (GTDB): domain Bacteria; phylum Chloroflexota; class Anaerolineae; order Anaerolineales; family Villigracilaceae; genus UBA877. Next base: position 150,369 of record CAVUZS010000001.1, on the reverse strand, counting down.
TGGAGGCGGCCATCGCCGAGAAAGTGGGGCATGTGGCCGAGATCCACGAGCAGTACCGGCGACGGCAGGAGCGGAGGAATATGGGGTGATGGCAAATTCGCAAAGCACGTTCAGTCTAATTGATACTTTCCCTGCTTTTCTGACATACTGGGCTGATGCTAAAAAAAAGCCCCTGGAAGAGCAAATCGATTCTTGGGCGAAAGATTACTTGTCGCAATGGCCCGAGCTTCTGTCCAAACAAATTGAAGATTACACATCACAAAATCTTCTCTGGAAACAGATCGCCCGGGAGAAGGTTTTTCCCTATCTAGCCGGGCGGCTTCCCGCCATGCAAGATGCCCACGGAAACCTGCTGGAATTGTGCAAGCCTATCTATTCCAAAGCCCAAAATGCTCTATGCTTTGAAAGTAATGCGACATTCGTAATCTATGTGGGCATCGGTTGCGGCGCAGGCTGGGTGACAACGTTTGGCGGCTCCCCTACCATTCTGTTTGGGTTGGAAGCCATTGCCGAATGCGGCTGGAGTGATCCTGATGCGATCAAGGGCTTGATCGCCCACGAGATTGGGCATCTGGTGCATTATCAGTGGCGCTCACAACATGGAAAACCAATTGGCTCCGGCCCTTTCTGGCAACTTTATGAAGAAGGTTTTGCACAGGATTGCGAATGCCTGATTCTCAACACAAAAATCGTGCATCAGGCAAAACAAGGCAATGGTGATTGGACCGAATGGTGCCAGGATCACGTAAGCTGGCTGATCACTGAATTTTTGAAAACGGTTGATTTTGGCAAACCCGTCTCTCCGTTCTTCGGTTCGTGGCTTGAAATTGGTGGTAAGAGCGAAACGGGCTACTTCCTGGGGCGGGCAGTGATCAAGAAGATGGAGCAGCGCTTTACCTTGAAGGAAATTGCGTTGCTGGATAATGTGGAGGATTGCTCGAGATCAATATTGGAGCAAATGGTCAAGAGTGGCGGATACTGATTTACCAGTCGACTTTGTGAAAACCTCGGTATACCAGACAAAACCCTTGATAATAGTATCATAATGTGACATTATCACAGCGTGGACAGCAAACATCAAAAGACGGCTGTCTTTCATCGCCCGCATCCGCACAAGGAGACCGATAAAGGCGCAATAAAGGCTGTTCGCCGGTTTCTTGAAGCGGCAGGAGTAAAGCCATGATGGAATATAAAGGATATATCGGTAAGACTGAAATCGACGATGAAGCGGGTATTTTACACGGGGAGGTAATCAATATCCGCGATGTCATTACTTTTGAGGGAACGAGCGTTGATGAAATTCAAAAGGCTTTTCGAGAATTGGTTGATGACTATCTTGAATTTTGCGCACAACGCGGAGAATCCCCTGAAAAGCCATTTTCGGGGAAATTTGTGGTGCGTTTGCCTGCCGATTTACATCGAAAAGCGTATGTTCAGGCGAAATTGGCGGACAAAAGCCTGAATGGCTGGATCACCGAAGTGGTAAAAACTGCGCTTCAAGACCAGTAGCCCCCAGCAGGTGAATAATATTTCACCACCAAGGGCACAAAGGCCCACGAAGGAAAACATTAAAACCCTTCGTGTCCTTCATGGTGAAGTTCTTTTCCCCTATCCCCTCCTCCCCTACCCCCTGAATTCCCCTACTTCCCCGCGCTGATGATCACGCGCTCCCCCAGCCCGGCCCAATCGTACAGCCATTTTGCGTCCGCCGGGGACAGGTTGATGCAGCCGTGCGAAGCTGGGGCTGCCGAAGCTGTCATGCCAGTAGGCCGCATGGAAACCGAAATCGCCGGAATAGGTCATGAAGTATGGCACGCCTTCGATGTAATAATTCGCTGGTCGACGCAGGCGGGGGAATTGATGGAACTGTACGGCGACCTTGTAGAGAATTGCAAATCGACCTTCGAACGTCCAGGAATTCTTCCCGGATGAGATCAGCGTGGCGAAGACCAGTTTGCAGTTGTCGATAGACGGACAGAGTCTGGGTGGTCAGGTTGGCGTAAATAAAGCGGCAGGTGTTCGGGCCTGCGTCTGCCGGGACAGCCGGGCTGACCAGCGCCAGCGCTGCTTCCGGCAGCCACTCGTCCGCGCCGATGGCGATGTAGCCCGGCTTCTGCGCGCCAGCCGGGACCTCGTGCACGACCTGGTAGCGTTTGTATGTCCGGACGGGTGTCCCGGCCGCGTTGACGCTTTGGGTTTCTGCCAGCACCCAGCCAAAGCGGAAGGTTACCTCACGGGTCAGCAGGATGCCGGTGAAGGTGGAAGGTGTTAAAAGCTGTAAATCATCCCCGTTCATCCATCCGTAGTTGACGGGAAGAAAGTAGAAAGTGGAACCGTCGCGTGTCTCGGTCGTGGTATAGGCCACGTAGGCGGGAAATTTGGGCAGGGTACCGAAATTGCCGGTCTTCCCCACGGCATCCTGGACACTGGCATACACCTTCGCTTTGGAATTGACCACTTCGGCGTATTGGTATTTCAGCACGCTATAAGAGGGGTCGAGCATTTGATACCAGGTCGGTTCCGCGGTAGCGGTAGGCGTAGCCGTCGGGATTTCGGTGGGCGTTGCGGTGGCGGTTGCCGTTGCCGTGGCGGTGGGGATGGGTGCAGTTGTGAGCGAGGCCGTTATTATAGGCGTGGCCGCCGGTCCGCAGGCGGAGAGAGCCAAAAGCAAAATTATCAGCAACCCGTAGTAACGACTTAAGTCGTTACTACAGTCTTTACCACGCCATCTAATCATCCCAGCCTCGGCCAAGTTCTTCAGGGGGTGTGTTGGATTTCCATTGCTCCCGAAGCCAATCGCGTCCCTGGCTTTCTTCATACAATTTAAAACTCGACCACGGCCATTCATTAACATCGTCGGTATGTCCATGCTTTATCGGATTGTAGTGTATGTAGTTAAAGGTTTGGTGCAACTGTTTTTCGCTACGCATCAAACGATCTGAGAATTTATACCAGACCCGGCGTTTTTCGGTGAGATTATCTTGCAGATTCCACTGTCTGGAGGTTTTACCATGTAGATACTTCAGTGCTGCTGATACTGAATCAAGGGATTCAACATCAATCAGAATGTGATAATGGTTCGATAGTATGACCCAGGCAATCACTTCGACCTGGATGCCCTCCATTGCCTCAAGAAGAAGCACCTCAAATTCTGTACGCCTGTCCGGAGAATCCATTACGGGTGCATGTTCAAAATTTGCAGCAGTGATGAAGTAATATCCCGCTTCCCGAAAAGGATGTGGCGGAGCGTGCAGAGGATAACCGCGTTCACGTCTGGTACGAACGATTTCTTCGCGTTCACGGGATGTGAGTTTGCGATATTCGTAGGGCATATGCAACCTGAAACCGTAGTAACGACCGTAGTAACGACTTTAGTCGTTCTGACCGACACAAGTAACGACTGAAGTCGTCACTACGTCTTTGGAAACGACTGAAGTCGTTACTACGGCTTTGGCCAATCCAGCAACAGCACTTCCGCCAGCAGGCGCGGGTTGACGTTGCGCTCCAGCTTATCGATCGCCCCTTCCGCCGCCTCGACCAGCCGGCGCGCCTCGGCCAGCGACAATTTGCCCGCCAGCGCCCTCGATCTCCGCCGCCCGGTCCACGTTGGCGAGCGGCGCCTGCGCTCCGGATGCGCACAGCAGCACATCCCGCCAGAACGAAAGCCAGAGCAGCAACGTTTCACGGAAGCGTTCCTTCGCCTCGTATCTTCCGGTCGGTCAGTTTCTCGGCGTAAGCGAAACGCTCCCGCCGCGTGGACTGGAGCAGCTTTTGCAGATCCTCCAGCCGTTTGCGCGGAACGTCAGCGTTTCCTTGTCCTGCATCAGGCGCAGGGCGTAGCCGGGACGCCCGCCCGAAATGTGCGCCAGCAGGCGGGCATTGGACTTGATCTGCACCATGGTCTTTCAAATAGGACTTCCACCGTCTCCACCGGCAGCGGGCGCAGCCGCAGCACTTCACAGCGCGAAACGATGGTCGGCAGGAGGCTGTTCGGGGGTATCGGCGGTCAGGACGAGCACGACGTACGCCGGGGCTTCCTCCAGCGTCTTGAGCAGGGCGTTGGCGGCGTTGGCGTTGGCTTCCTGGAAGCGCAAAAAGAGCGCCACGCGGTACTTTCCCTGGTACGGCTTCAGCACCAGGCTTTGCCGGATGGCGCGGATCTGCTCCACCTTCAGGGTGCCGCCTTCCTTTTCCGCCTGGATGACGGCCAGGTCGGCGTACTGCATCCGTTCGATCTGCTGGCAGGTCTTGCAGTTGCCGCAGGGTTCCCCCGGCGCGAGCCGGCTGCGGGCAGTTCAAAGCCTGGGCCAGGCGCAGCGCCAGGGTGCGGCGGCCCAGCCCGGGCGGCCCGCTGAAAAGATAGGCATGCCGGACGGAATCGTGCGTGAGATGCTGTTTGAGCATCTCCACCGCCCATTCGTGTCCGAGCAGGCCCCAGTTATCCGAGGTCGTCCCGGTTCCAGCAAAGTCCCGACTGTTATTGTCGGGGCGGGACGGGATAGCCCCGGTTCCAGTACGGAGCGTCATCACTCTTCTCCGGCTCTCAACCGTAAATACGAATCATACCGTTCCGGGCGCACCGTGCCGGCTTCCACGGCCGCCCGCACCGCACAGCCCGGTTCGGTCTTATGGTTGCAGTTGCTGAACTGGCAGTGTGCCACCAGGGGGCCAGTTCGGGGAAGTAACCATCCAGTTCCTCCGGCTCGGTATCCCACAGCGCCAGGGAACGCATGCCGGGCGTGTCGGCCACGTAGCCGCCCTGCTTCCAGCGGGAACAATTGCCGGACCGTGGTGGTGTGGCGGCCTTTCTGGAAGGCCTCGCTGATCTCGCGCACCGCCAGTCCCAGCCCCGGCTGGATGGCGTTCAGCAGGCTGGATTTTCCCACCCCGCTCGGCCCGGCCAGCGCCGATATTTTGCCTTTCAAATGCTCGTGCAGCTCATCCACACCCTCGCCGGTCCTGGCGCAGGCATAAATAACCGGATAACCGATCGTGGGGATAGAAGCCGAACATTTCCTCGGCCTGGGTGCGTCCCACCAGGTCGATCTTGTTGGCAACGATGAGGGCGGGCAGGCCCTGGCGCCCGGCGATGACCAGGAAGCGGTCCAGCATGCGCATGTGCGGAGCGGGACTGGGCGCAGGCGAAGACGAACACGGCCTGGTCGGGGTTGGCCAGGATGACCTGCTGGTACACGCCCTGCGGGCGCGGGTCCAGCCGGACCAGGGAGTGGCGTGCGCGCTTCGATCGACTCGATGCTGCCCATCCCTTCGGACTGGCGGGTTACCAGTACCCGGTCGCCCACGGCGGCGATATCGCCGACGTGCCTGCCCTGCTTGAGCCGCCCGCGCAGGTGGCAGGTCAATACACCGCTTTCGGTCTGGACGGTGAAAAATCCCGATTGGGAGCGGATGATCAGGCCGGGAATTTGTTCTGTTGGCATTGCAGCTTGAGAATTTACCACCAGGTCGCTCGGGTTGTTTTTTGTGGTGAGAAAACATTACGGTCTGGGTGTGGGCGTGGGTGTTGCGGCTGGCTGGCCATAATCCGGGTTGATGACGCCGAAGGATTTTTCCCACGGGTAGACCGTCTGCGGATGGCCGAAGAAGTAGATTTCCATCACGCGCCGGAAGATCGGGGCCGCCCAGATGGCGCCTTCGCCTTTATTGTTGACGAGCACCGCCACGGCAATATCCGGCTTGTTGGGATTGTCTTCCAGGCTGTATCCGGCGAACCAGGCGTTCGGTTCGACTGCGCTGGTCTCGGCGGTGCCGGTCTTGGCGGCGGTGGTGATGGCTGAAGTTGCCCAGCGTATAGTAAGCCGTACCGCGAGGGTTTACGGCCACCTGGCGCATGGCAGCCTGGATGACCGCCAGGTTTTCCGCGCTGACGGGCAGGGTGCCGTTGGCCTGCGGGTTGAAGACGTTGATCGGATCCCCGCTGACCGGTTGCACCTTCTCCACCAGTTGCGGGCGGTAGAGTGTGCCGCCGTTGGCGACCGCAGAAATGAAGGTTGCCACCTGCAGCGGCGTCACCAGTACCTTGCCCTGGCCGATGGCGATGCTGGTTGCATCCAGGCCGTCGGTGGGATCCGGGATGTTCCCGTGGCTTCGGCAACCTGTCCGATCCCGGTGGCCTTGCCCAGGCCAAAGGCCCTGGCCATGTTCGAGATGTCGTCCTTGTACTTGCCGCCATCCTGGGTATACAGGGTATAGCCGATATGGTAGAACCAGGGGTCGCACGAGCGCATCAGGCCCTTCGGCAGGGTCAGCATGCCGCTGGGCTGGCTTTTCGGGCCGGTGCAGGTATTTGTGCCGGTGGCTTGTTTTTCGAGTCTGGCAGTCCTGCCAGGTCCAATCGTACAGGGTGGTCCCGGGGATATCGGTGAAATCATACTCACAATCATAGGTGCTGGCGGGTGTGAACACCCCGCTCTCCAATGCGGCCGCCATGGTGATGATTTTAAACACCGAGCCGAGTGGATATTGTCCCTGCGTGGCGCGGTTGAAGGTCGGCTGGTTCGGGTCGTTCAACATATTCGTGAGACGCCAACTGCTGTTGAAGTTATTCGCGTCGTACAGGTTTGGATCGTAGCTTGGCGAGGAGACCATTGCCAGTACTTTCCCGGTATTCACTTCCATCACTACAATGGCGCCCGGCAAACCATCCATGGCCGCCTGGGCCTGTTGCTGCAGGTCGTTGTCTATCGTCAGGTAAATGGAATCGGCCGGTTGGGAATCTGCCTGGGCGAGCACGTTGCTGGGTGCCCCATCAACATACAGGCTGGCCTGGTCGCGGCCGTGCAGATATTGTTCGCCCCATTTCTCGATCCCTTCGAAACCCACCCGTTCCGTGCCATTATAGCCGAGCCGCTTATACGTATTTACATCTTCTTTCGAGATATACAAGGTGTATCCGACGGCATGCGGGGCAGTGTTGGGTTCATAAAACCGGGATGTGTAAGGATTGATCGACACGCCGCTGAATGCAGAAACACCGGATTTGTTGACCGCATCCGCGCTGGCCTCCCCAACCGGGACGTAATCGCCTGATTTGGTAATTCTCATAAGCGCTGCGGATCGTTTCCGGGCGGATGCCCGTCAGGCGGAAGAGCGGATTGATAAGGGCGCTTTCATGATCCGAAGAAACCTCCCCGGCTACCAGGCCGAGTGCATCTGCATCCGTCTGTGTGACAATGGCATTGCCATTGCGGTCGTAGATGTCACCGCGTGCCGGTGGAACGTGCGTGGCAACCAGGTGCTTGCCGCCTGCCAGTTCGGGCAGGATCAGGCTGTCGTCCCACTGGATCTTCCATCCGCCGTTTTCCAGGACTAAGGTTTGTGTTAATATCGCGGGCGATATCACCGAAAAGGACGGTGTGGTAAACGACATGGAATGCCACCTGCGCTGATTGTGGGTTGGTCAATGAGGACAGGATGTTGTACGACGTATTGCTGACACTCATGGTGTTCAGGGCGTTGGTGTAGCGTGCTGCAAAATCAGCCTGGCTGATGGCGGCCTGGCTGGCCTGGGTCAGCATGGCATACATGCCGGTGTAGTTTTCCGCCAGCATGTGCATCCAGGTAAGCGCGCAGGGCCGGCTCGGCGCCCGGAACGTGCGTGACGTTGACCTGGGCCGTCGGCAGGGAGGATGTCTTCGTAGGCCCCGGCAGAGAGGCCTCCGCCTCCACAAGCGGCCAGGCCGATCAGTACCAGGATCAGGGTTATCCATCGGGTGATTTTCATTCGAAATCTCTTTCCTTATCAACCAACCATTTCCCCTCGCAGGACGGCGGAAGAAATGGGACAGGCATATCCTAAAGCGGACTGGCACCCCGCGGCAATGTCGGTCCGGGGAACAATGTCGAGTTTATGCAGGCTGCGGGCCAGGTGGCAGAGCGGGAGTCCCATCACGCTGGCATAACAGCCATGCATGGCTTCGACCGGGTGGAACCCGGCATTCTGGATGGCATACGCCCCGGCCTTATCGAGCGGGTCGCCGGTGGCGACGTACGCCTCGATTTCGTCGTCGCGGTAGTCCCGCATGGGCACATCCGTGATACACAGGTCGGTGACCAGAGTCCCATCGGACAGGCTCAGCACGGCGATGCCGGTATAGACCTGGTGAATGCGCCCGCGCAGAGCGTGCAACATCTCCGCCGCCTCGGCCATGTCTTTTGGCTTGCCCAGGATGGCTTTGCCATCCACCACGGCGGTGTCGGCTGCCAGGATAGTCAGGTCAGCATGCGCAGTTTCGGCGCACTTGCAGGCTTTGCTCTCGGCCAGGCGCAGCACGTAGGCATCGGGCGCTTCGCCGGGCCGTTGGCTCTCATCCACATCCGCCGGCCGGCTGTGGAACGTCCAACCGCCCAGCGCCAGCAATTCACGCCGCCGGGGGGAGTTGGATGCCAGCACCAGTAAGGGTTTATTCACGTTGGGGATTCTAACACATTCGAACTTGCAAAAAACCTTTACGCCTCGCCTTGGCAGGCGGTCTTGTTCGATGGCGTTTTCACTGATATAATGACTTTCAGCGTTTGCTGAAAATATATTAAATAATGAAAATAAAAATGGATGAAATAGCCGCTCTTCGAGCATTGCGGGAATGCCTGGAAGAAATCCCCTTCCTCCAGTTGATGAATTCCCCTTCCCTTGAAAATATATCTGGCCCGGATTTTCAAGTAGACGTACGCATCAAGAACCGCTCCTTGACGATTCTGGTGGAATACAAATCCAGCGGACAACCCCGGCTGGCGCGCCAGGCTGCTTTACAGGTCAAAGACTGGCTGGCAAAAGGCCGGGGGGATTATGGCGTATTCGCCGCGCCGTATATATCTCCCGAGTCGGCGGCGATATGTAAGGAGTCTGGGATCGGGTATCTCGACCTGGCTGGCAACTGCCTGCTTTCATTCGAAACGATCTATGTACATCGGGAAGGAAAACCCAATCCCGATATCCAACGCAGGGAACTACGTTCGCTCTATTCATCCAAAGCGGAACGTGTTTTGCGGGTTCTGCTGAGCCGGCCACAGCAAAACTGGAAAACTGAGGCATTAGCCGAGGCAGCCCGGGTCAGTTTTGGCCAGGTAGCCAATGTAAAGAAATTCCTGGCGGATCGTGAATGGCTTGCATCGAACGGGGGCGGCATCCGCCTTAATAACCCGGGCGCAGTGCTGGATGAATGGGCAGCGCAATACCGCTTCGGCCGCAACCGGATCGTGGATTACTACGCTTTATCTGAAGTAGCCGAATGCGAGTATCAACTGGGAGGAGCCTGCCAGCGCCAGGGAATACGCTATGCCCTGACCGCTTTCTCTGCTGCAGCACGCCTTGCGCCGGCTGTACGCTATCAGCGTGCGGTTGCCTATGTGGATGGTGACCTGGACTCGCTGACGAATTCTCTGGGTTGGAAGCCTGTGACCAGCGGCGCCAATGTCAGCCTCCTGGTCCCTTATGATGAAGGTGTATTCTTTGATAATCGTGAGATGGACGGGATGCAACTGGTAACACCCATCCAGATCTACCTGGATCTGCAAAACTATCGCAACCGCGGGCAGGAAGCTGCCCAGGCCATCCGAAAGGGCATTGAGCAATCATGGTGACAAAACGAACCGATTACACTGCTGAAGCCGTTGAAGCCGCCCGGAGCGTCATGTTGGAACTGACCCGCTTGCTGGGAGAATATCAGGAAGGGATTGTGATTGTGGGCGGTTGGGTGCCGGAACTGCTCCTCAGTGGGGCCGGGCACCGGCATAGCAGCACCACTTACGAAGTGGAAGTGGATTTCCTGGCCGGGGAATATGCCGGCACAGCTCGCAGCCACCGTACGCAGAATGTCCAGGATATGCAGCCGCGCAAGGCGCGTGGCTGTGATATGGCTTTCACTGGCCCAACAGAAATCACCTTGAGCGGTACATTGCCGGAAGGTGGCAAGGATAGCGTGCGTATCCGGGTCGCCTCCATCGCTCCTTTCCTGGTGATGAAAGCCATGGCCCTGGCCTCCCGGCTGATGGAAAAGGATGCCTGGGATATCTATTACTGCATCCGCAATTATCCAGGTGGCATCCAAGGACTGGCGGAGGAATTTCGCCCCCTGTTGAAGAACAAGCTGGCTCAGGAAGCTCTGGAAAATATCGCCGAAAAGGTCGCGTCCCCCGAGCATGTCGGGCCGAAGCACGTGGCGGACTTCGAGGAGATTACCAAACCGGAAGAGCGGGCGCTGCGCCAAAGGGATGCGTATGAACGGGTTAATGCACTGCTGGCTTTGTTGCGCTGAGTTCCCGCCGCCTGGGGGAGTTGGATGCCAGCACCAGTAAAGGTTTGGTCATGTTCAGGACTCTAACACAATCGAACCGGGAAATACCCGTCACGCCTTTATAAAAACAGAACTGATTAAACTTTAATATTTAAGTACCGTAATGCCTCTTCAAGCAGTTGCCATGGTTGGCAGGCACCGTAGCGGTTAAAACCGCTCCTCAGTACATGAAAGTCCTTCGGACTGGGCCGATCGAACCCCGAAGGGGTTTTCACGTACTGAGGAGGGGATTTATCCCCTACGAGCCATGCCACCGGCGAGCTGGTCCACGATGACGACCTGATGACCGGCGCCCTCTGTCATGAACTGGACAAGCTCGAATGGCATGTGCACATGCCAACCACCTGACGAAGCCCAAAGACCCGATGCCTGAATAGGATTGTAATTTCCAATCATATTTGAAATGTTCCTAACCGTTATTTCTATTTAATCAGGCTGGGAAAACCATCTCCAATGTCCGATTTTATGAAATGGATGCCAAAAATGATGCAAAATGGAAGGAATTATGCTATAGTTAAGTCAGTTCCAATTTACAAACGGTAATCAAGTGGCAGAAACACCTGGTACGCTCAACGCTTACATCGTTGATAGCAATGGCTATATTCATGAGTTCCAAGGAGGCCAATTTGATGCTGGACCCGCTGCAACAGTGGATGGTCAAGACCTAACCATCCTTGGCGGGGTTCCCAATGATGATAACAATATGAAGATTATATTTTGGATCAAAACGAGGCAAGGGTCTACTACCTACGATTCTTATACAGTTTTCAATTTCAACCGATAAACAACATCGCAATTAATCTGATCGATCCTCTGAGCAAATTTAGTTAATACATTTTCTCTCGCTAACGAAAATCAGAGGATAATCTCAATTTTATTTATCCTTGAACGCATCACAAAGCCATGCAGAATAGCGCCCCGATGATCCACGTTACCCTCAATCCAGAATTGCTTCGCTGGGCCCGCGAGCGTGCCGGTCGCACCGTCCAGGATCTGGCAATCCCCTTCCCCAGGCTGGATCAGTGGGAACGCGGGGAAGAGCAGCCGACTCTAAAACAGGTCGAGCGCTTCGCCAAGGTGGTGCATGCCCCGATGGGTTTCCTGTTCCTGCCAAAGCCCCCGGTGGAAAGCGTGCCCATCCCGGATTTCCGGACGACCAGGAATGTACGTAAATTGCACCCCTCTCCTGACCTGCTCGATACCATTTATGTCTGCCAGCAGCGCCAGGAATGGTACCGTGACTATGCCCGTTCTGTTGGAGATGAGCCGCTTGCCTTTGTCGGTTCTGCTACGCTCAAGAGCGCAATTGTGCCAGTGGCAGAAGCCATCCGAGGCGCACTCGGATTTGATGTGGCTCAGCGCCGCGACATGCCTACCTGGACCGATGCCCTCCGGCATTTCATTGACCAGGCAGATAAGCTCGGTGTTCTTGTCATGTGCAGCGGAGTGGTATTCAATAATACTCACAGGCATCTGGATCCGGTAGAATTTCGCGGCTTCGCCATGGCCGATACCCAGGCCCCGCTGGTATTTATCAATGGGGCGGATACCAAGGCTGCGCAGATGTTCACCCTGGCGCATGAGTTGGCCCATATTTGGCTCGGGCAATCTGCAGTTTCCGATGCCCAGGCAGTTCTACTGCCAGAGATGGATGTGGAGAGCTGGTGCAACCAGGTCGCGGCGGAATTGCTCGTACCTCTGGCTATTCTGCGAGCGGAATACAACCAAACTGCCGACTTAAATGCAGAAAAGGATCGTTTAGCGCGTCGTTTCAAGGTCAGCACCCTGGTCATCCTGCGCCGGCTCTATGATGCCGGCGCGCTGACCCAGGCAGAGCTCTGGCAGGCATATGAGCAGGAACTTACACGGCTGCGCGCCATTCCCAGGGGCAGCGGTGGCGATTTCTATCTGACCCAGGCTGCACGGGTCAGCAAGCGTTTTGCCCGTGCCCTGGTCGTCAGCACACTGGAAGGGCACACTCTCCATCGTGATGCCTTCCGGATGCTGGGCTTCTCGAAACTTGAAACTTTTCACGAACTCGGCCGGAGTTTGGGGGTAATGGGCTGATGACGTACCTGCTTGACGCGAATGTTTTCATCCAGGCCAAGAACCTGCATTATGGTCTCGACTTCTGTCCGGCCTTCTGGGATTGGCTGATTGCCCAGAACACAGCCGGGCAGGTTTTCAGTATCGAAAAAGTAAGCGACGAGCTGAAGGCTGGCGCAGATGAACTTGCTGATTGGGCTACGAATCGGGGTGCTGGTCTCTTTATCAAACCGGATACTGCCATGTTACCTGCGCTTGGTACGGTCAGTTCCTGGGCTACCTCTCAGCGGTATGAGCCTGCAGCGGTGAGTACCTTCCTCCAGATCGCGGATTATTACCTTGTAGCACATGCACTGGCACACGGGCATACGGTTGTTACCCACGAGGTTGCCTCGCCTTCAATCAGGAAGATCAAGATCCCGGATGCTTGCATCGGCCTCAACATCAAGTGCATGTCGCCATTCGAGATGCTACGCCTCGAGCGGGCGCGCTTCGTTTTGGGGAAATAGGTTTGGCGCAAGCCGTATCTCGTTGGTTCTGTAGCAAAGCTTTCTCATTTCTTTCCTGAACACCTTCAAAGCAATTCTTTATGAGGATTGCTTGTTAAGAATATGATCATCCCATCCGTTGAACTTCCCCTTGATGACCAAACCTGGCTGATTTCGGATACCCATTTCTTTCATGCCAATATCGCCGAATATTGCAGCCGGCCGGATGGCTGGCAGGGTCTGATCCTGGAGAATTGGAACCGCTTTATCCAGCCCGGTGATACCGTCTTTCATCTTGGCGACCTGGCCTTGGGCAAAAAAGAGCGTCTGCAGGGCTTGGTCCCCTTGCTGAACGGCAATCTCTATTTGATGAGAGGCAATCACGACCGCTGCGGCAGAGCATTTTATGAAGTTTAGGGATTAAGCTAGTCAAGGACCCGTATCGGCTGGAACATATTTCCGGCTTGAGATTGGTCTTCTCGCATCGGCCGATTATCCCCTTGTCGCCTGGAGTATTCAATCTTCATAGCCATATTCACAATAATCCTGCTCCGGAACTGGGGCCCCGCCATATCAACCTCAGCATCGAAGTGCGCCAGTATCGTCCCTGGAGATTGGGCGAGATCCTCCAGCTTTATCTGAAATAGCTGGAATACCTGCCAACGCAGCATCTGCACACTTAAGCACCTGCCAGATTATCATCCTTTCCGCGGCGGAGCATAACTGTAGGTTACTTCCACCCGTTTATAGAGCCGCCCTTTTTTGTGACCACTTTGCGTGCTCCCTTGTTACTCCATCCTTTGGCTATCAACTGCTCGTATTTGTTCTGGAAACAGTTTGCTCGTAGGCTGTGCACCCCGCTGACTTGGCTCCCCATCACCCGTGCGGCCTCCTGTATGACCTGATATACGGATTGCTTCCACGACCTGCTTGGGTAAAGAGGGATTGTCTTGCGGGTGAATACCATAAATGGACCATGCTTGACGTTTCCTTAGACTGGGAATATACTTATCGAAATTAGTACATTTGTTCTAGTTTTAGGAAGCGGAAGATATGAGACACTCTCTATTGCGCCCACATATTATCTGGTTGACAAGGATGGGAAAGGGTGCACCAATGCATTTGCCCCAGCTCGTATTCGTTCCGCGGAAAAAGCGCAAAAAGTGACTTTTATTCCGGCTGGTCCCCAGCCCAGTCTTGCGAAGGTTCCGATTCTGGCAAGATCATGGTCGCAAACGGCGCTTTTCGTCTGAATTCAAATCCGGGCACGGCAGAACCTTCGCAAGGCTCTTATTCGTTCCGCGAAAAATGCGCAAAAAGTGACTTTTATTCAAGCCGTGTTTCGTTTGCATCATATGAAAGAACACTATCTGCTTATTGGCGGGCCTTATTCGTTCTATATTCGTTTTTTTCTTGGAAACGAATGCCACTCTTCCTCATTCGACTCTTTTCTCTTTACGTTTTTCGTTTTACGTTTTTTTCTTCATCATCCATCCTTCATCATTCTGAATTCATCATTCCCTATTCTTCCCCCTCGTTGTAAAATGATGTATGTCTAGACTATTGTATCGGAGGCTTTTGTGGAAGAACTGATCGAACGCATCCGCCGGGACGGCAGGAACCTCGGCAATGGCATTTTGAAAGTGGATGGTTTTATCAACCACCAGGTCGACCCGGCGCTGATGGATGCCTGCGGGAAGGAACTTGCCGCCCGTTTCGCCGGTTTGGGCGCCACCAAGGTGCTGACCGCCGAGATCTCCGGCATTGCCCCGGCCCTGATGACGGCGCGCTACCTGGGCCTGCCGGTGGTCTATGCCCGCAAGACCAAGCCCATCACCATGCCCGACCAGGTCTTCCTGACCCTGGCGCCTTCCCATACCAAGGGCCGCATGGTCGAGCTGATCATCTCGCCCGAGTACCTGGCCGGCCATGAGAAAATCCTCATCATCGACGATTTCCTCGCCTCCGGTGCCACCATCATGGGCCTCGTCCGCCTGGCGCAGGCGGCCGGGGCCAGCCGTGGTCGGCATTGGCACCCTGATCGAGAAGACCTTCGAGGGCGGGCGCGCGCTGCTGCGGCCTCTCGGTGTGCCGGTCGAGTCGCTCGCCTGCATCACCTCCATGGATGACGGGAAAGTTGTCCTGGGCGATTGTTGATGAACTTCCTCTACCGGTAGACTATCGAGGGCGGCGCATACCAGGAATTCCCACACCTGCACTTTCATTTGATCTCTGAAACTCCTTCCCCTATCCCCTGACCCTTCCCCCCTGATCTTATGCATTCTTCCATCGCCATCCTCGACTTCGGTTCCCAGTATGCCCAGCTGATCGCCCGGCGCGTGCGCGAGGCGCACGTCTACTGCGAACTCTTCCCTTGGGATGCCCCCGCCGAAAAGGTGCTGGCGCTCCAGCCCAAGGGCTTCATCCTCTCCGGGGGACCGGCCTCGGTCTATGCCGAAGGCGCGCCGACCCTGCTGCCTTACATTCTCGCATCTGAATTACCCATCCTCGGCCTGTGCTACGGCATGCAGTTGCTGGCCCATACCCTGGGAGGCGAAGTTGCCCACGCCAGCCAGCGCGAGTATGGGCCCGCCGACATCCAGCCGCTGATCCCCGGCACCATGCTGGATGCCATATCCCAAGTCTGGATGTCGCACGGCGACCGGATTACCCGCATGCCGGAGGGATTTGTTGCCCTGGCAAGATCGGGCAACAGCCCCATCGCCGCCATGGGCGATTTCACCCGCAAGTATTTCGCCGTGCAGTTCCATCCCGAAGTGAAACATACCCCCAACGGTGCGGAATTGCTCAAGCATTTTGCCGTGGATATCTGCGGCTGCGCCCCCGACTGGACACCGGCCTCCATCATCGAAGAGAGCGTGGCGCGCATCCGCTGCGCAGGTGGGCGGGGAACGCGTCCTGGCGGCCGTCAGCGGCGGCGTGGACTTCGCCGTGGCGGCCGCGCTGGTGCACAAAGCCATCGGCGACCAGCAGGTGGCGGTCTTCGTGGATACCGGCCTGCTGCGCCAGGGCGAGCCGGAGCAGGTGGTGAAGACCTTCCGCGAGCAGATGGGCGCCGAACTGGTGGCGGTGGAGGCCGGCGCAGAGTTCTTTGCCGCCCTGAAGGGCGTCACCGACCCGGAGCAGAAGCGCAAGATCGTCGGCGAGAAATTCATCCGCATTTTCGAGCGCGAGGCCAAGAAGCTCGGCACCCCGAAGTTCCTGGTGCAGGGCACGATTTACCCGGACGTGGTCGAGTCGGCTGCGCCGGACCGGAACAAGGCTGCCCGGATCAAGACCCACCACAACGTGGGCGGGCTGCCCGAGGATATGGAAATGGCGCTGGTGGAGCCGCTGCGTTACCTGTTCAAGGATGAGGTGCGGGCGGTCGGCGAAGCCCTTGGGCTGCCGGAAGCGCTGGTCTGGCGCCAGCCCTTCCCGGGCCCGGGCCTGGCCGTGCGCTGCCTGGGCGAGGTGACCCCGGAGCGGGTCGCCCGCCTGCGCCTGGCGGATGCCATCTTCACCGGGGAATTGTCCGCCGCCGGGCTGCTGGGAAAAGGCGCCGGCACCAGCCAGGCCTTTGCCGTCCTGCTGCCGGTGCGTTCCGTGGGGGTGATGGGCGACGAACGCACCTACCAGGAGGCCTGCGCCATCCGGGCGGTGGTCACCGACGATTTCATGACCGCCGACTGGGCGCGCCTCCCTTACGACGTGCTGGCCAGGGTGGCCAACCGGATCGTCAACGAAGTGCACGGAATCAATAGAGTGGTGTATGATATTACCAGCAAGCCGCCTGCCACCATCGAATGGGAATGAGACGATTTTTGATTTGCGATTTGAGATTGGAGATTGAGTGATGACCAACCAGACGAATTTCCAGGTGCCGAGGTTGTCCGATCCTCGCCACCCCATTCCGCCAGCCCCGGTCCACCCGCTGGCAGCCCTGGCAACGATTGTGCTGGATAATGTCTTCGGCGTGATTGAGCTGGTTGACCCGCTGACGATTATCCTGACCAGCCTGAGCGTAGGAGTGCTTGGCACGGTTACCACCATGCTCGTCCAGCGCTACCTGGCAAAAGACAGTTGGGGGGCTTCGGTAGCCAAGGGGTTGGTGATGGGTATTATCGCCGGCGTGCCATTCCAGGTGACCGGCACTGCTGTTGGTATCCCACTCTTGGCCTGGGCAGGCTTGCACGAATGGGTCAGGCTCCCAGCCTCGAAGAGCACACCGGAACAGCGTTCTGCGTCGGACGAGATCGTGGATGCGGAAGTCAGGGATGTTGATTAATCGGGTGGGTGCGGCTGGCGACGATTATTTACCAGACTGATCGCGGCGTATGCGTAAATTCCTGGTAGTACTTTTCAGCGTTTATCTGGTCCTTGCCGGGCTGACACCTGTCCGCGCCCAGAGTCAGAACACGGCCCACCTCAGCCTGTATGCCTTGCAGACCGGCAATTACCCGGCCATTTCGGTCGGGTTGGATGTATTCGATTCAGCCGGCAATGTCGTCACCGGCCTGGAACCGGATGCAATTACCCTGCTTGAAGATAATAAACCACGCCCCATTAATTCTCTGGAGGAAGTCAAGGTGGGCGTGGAGTTTGCCCTGGCGCTCGATCCCGGCCCGACGTTTGCTTACCGGGACGCTAACGCTGTCACCCGCTACGACAAGGTCGTCCAAATAATAAAAAGCTGGGCCGCCTCTCATCCGGATACGCTGGGCGACGACTTGAGCCTGGTCCCTACCTATGGGACTCTGTCCACTCACATGACGACAACCGCGGCATTTTCGAATGCCCTGGCCGCCTACCTGCCCAACCTGGGGTCCATCTCGCCCAGCCTGGATACCCTTTCGCGTGCCCTTGATACTGTTTCCGAATCGACGTCAGTGGCTGGCATGAAACGAACCGTCTTGTTCGTCACTTCTCCGACATCGGTGGATGCCCTCCCGACTCTGCAGAATCTGACCGAGCGCGCCGTGGGCCAGCAGGTGCGCGTCGATGTGTGGATCGTAGCGTCAACGGATTTCTTCTCGTCTTCCGGCGCAACGGCGCTTAAGGATCTGGCCATCCAGACCGGCGGACAGTATGTCCTTTTTTCGGGCGAGGAGCCGCTGCCCGGCCTGGAGACGTATCTCGCCCCCCTTCGTTCCACATACCAGCTTACCTATACTTCCGGCATTCTCACAGGCGGTGGACATACCCTGACCGCGCAGGCCAACCTGGACGGCGCGACAGTCTCCTCCGCAACCCTGAATTTCACGCTGGACGTCCAGCCGCCGAACCCCATCTTGGTTGCGCCTCCGCAGCAGATCGTCCGCCAGGCACCGGATGAAAAGACAACTGCCACGAGCGCATTCCTTCCCAACCAGCAGCCTATCGACATCATCGTTGAATTTCCGGACGGACGTACGCGTCCGCTGGTCAGCACCACTTTATTCGTGGATAACCAAAAAGTAGCCGAGAATACTGCCGCGCCGTTCAACCACTTTACCTGGGATCTAAGCGGCTATGCCAGCAGCGGCCAGCATGTCCTCACCGTGGAGGCGGTCGACAGCCTGGGATTGAGCAAAGTCAGTCTGGGCGTGCCGGTAATGGTCACGATAATCAAGCCAAAGTTCGGATTATTGCCTTTCCTGTCGCGCAATAGCCTGTGGGTGGCGCTGTTTGCAATCCTGTTCGCTGGGGCAGTGTTGGGGATTATCCTGGGTGGGGGACGCATCCGCCGCCGCCCGCTCCCGGAAGAGCGGGGAGCCACGATCGACCCGCTTACCCAGCCGGTCGAGGGCGAGACGGGCAGGCATATGCGCTTGCAGTGGAAACGCCCTGCCAGACAATCGAATGCCTACCTGGAGCGTCTGAAAGATGACGGTCAGCCCGTGTCTGCCCCGCCCATCCCGGTTATTGCCCCGGAAATGACTTTCGGGTCCGACCCGATGCAGGTCACGCGCATTCTCGACGACCCATCTGTTTCACCCCTGCATGCCCGGCTCCAGGAGCAGGAGGGTAGGTATATCCTCTCCGATGAAAAGTCCGTTGCCGGGACGTGGGTCAACTACGAGATGCTGACAGCTCCACGCCGCTTGCAACACGGCGACGTGCTGCACATTGGACGGCTCTCGTACCGCTTCATGCTGCGTAAGCCGCCTGAACGGTCGGCGCCAAAAATCACCCCCACCAAGTGATGATCCGCACAACCCATGCTCATTTGCATATCGCGGCGGTAACACATCCCGGCATGGCCGGGAAACAGAACGAGGACCGGCTCGCCGTTTCATCGTTCCGAATCAGTGAAACCGACCCCACCCGCTCGGTCTTCGCCATCGTTTCGGATGGGATCGGCGGACACCGCGCCGGCGAAGTCGCGGCCGAAATGGCGGTGGAGACCATCAGCCACATGGTGGCCCAGTCGGATGCCCGCCGGCCAATCGAGACCCTCGACAATGCCATCCAGGTCACCAGCGACGCGATTGCATCCAAAGCCAAAGACGACACCCAGCGCCTGGGCATGGGCACCACCTGCGCCTGTGCCTGGGTCATTGGCAACCGGTTGTTCACCGCCTCGGTAGGGGATTCGCGTATTTACCTCCTGCGCGAGGCTGACCTGGTGCAGTTGACCGTCGACCATACCTGGGTGCAGGAGGCCGTGGAAAAAGGGCTCCTGGATCCGAAGGACGCACGCAATCATCCCAACGTGCACGTCATCCGGCGTTATCTCGGTTCCTCTAAAACGCCCCAGGCCGATATCCGTATGCGGCTGGCTACCGACGAGACCGATACCCAGTCGCGTTCCAACCAGGGGCTGCGCCTGCTTCCCGGCGACCTGCTCCTGCTCTGTACGGATGGCCTGACTGACGTGGTGGAAGACGGCGAAATCGAACCGGCGGTGCGCGGACTGGATCTCCAGGCTGCCGCGCAAGCCCTGGTGGACCTGGCCTGCGCACGCAACGGGAAGGATAATATCACGGTCGTGATGATGCTCGTCCCCTGGCGGGATCTCCCGACAAAACGGGATTTGGAGACGAGGAAAAAGGAAAGAAAGTTCTGGCGGTTGGCGTTGTGGGGAATGGCCGGTTTGCTCCTGCTGGCGCTAATCATCGCCGGGCTGGCGTGGGCGGCCTCTCATTTCCTTCTTCCACTTATTTCCATTCCGAAACCCACCCCATAGATCATGGGAGGCCTGGCATCATCGCAAAACTGGAAGCAATTTTTTCCAAAAATATACCAATAAAGCCCCGAATTCGGCGATAAGGATTATCAAAGCAGTCCAATCGAGAACTTGTTGGATGGTCGGAAGTTTCCATTTTGGGTCACGGCGATTGATAAAATTGAGGAATTGCGCTTTATCCGCAACCGGGATTCGTTCATACATTTGTGAATGATTCACTTCCGGAAAAACATAACCAGTCGGATCTACCATATTAAAATAACCATTATCAATATCATAAACAGACCCGGCATGGAGAGCCTTAAGGTTTGCATCTACCCCTTTGAAGAATGTGTTGTAAGGATCGATCAAATTGGTCGCATTTTCCTGGAAAACCGCCCATGGATCGGCATCAGGAATAATTGTCTTGACCGGAAAGGTTTCTCCCTGGTAGCGGATCTTGTCATATGTGTCCAGGATGGGCCGGAAATCGCACTGCATATAAGTGTATTTCCTTTCCCCCACCAGATAAATATTCGGAACGTAGTGATAAGATAATAAAGAACCCAGGGCAATGCCATCGAGGACAAGGAAGGCTACCAGTAATGCTGTCGATTTCCAATTCTTTGTCCAATTATTGAATATGACCGCCCCGACCACTGCCAGCGGAAAAATGAACGCACAGGTATAACGAATATTTACCTGGATTGACTTGATGACCGGCAGGTTTCGAAGGAGCGGATAGATCAATCCTTTTGCCAGAACAAATTCGATCACGACCCATACCGCCAGGATCAAACAGACTTCCGCGATCAAGCGCTTTTTTACAATTGGCGCTTTGATATTGGGCTTGCGCGCCAGAAATGCGAGCGCGCCTCCTGCCAGAAGAATAAGCAGAGCGGGCGACAGGCTTTCATCCAGTTCCCAATAGCCATAAAGGGTCCCGGTGCTTTTTGCCAGGTCAACCACCCAATCGGTCGTGTACTTTCCTTGCAACAGCCGGTAAAAGGGGGCCAGGGTCATGGTCCCGAGCAACTGGTGAACCATGCCAACCATGCCGGTCCACAGGTTGGTGGTGTAATTATCCTGGGCCAGCCTGGGGAAGAAACGCATGAAAGAATAAACAGCCCATAACTTTGATCCGCATAATAGGATGGTTAGAATTCCTCCCCAGATGGCAATTGCCAATAAACGCTTGCCGTTCAGTAAAGACGGTTTGATCAGATAGAGCAAGGGGAAGAAAATAAGCCCGGTGAAGATAAAGAAGGTGATGTCGTGAACGCCGGAGTACAACAAAATAGCGGCTACGAACGAAAGAAGCAACCCTCCCAGCCAGCCGGGGAGCCTGGGATGCACGAGGATGAGCATGATGACCGGGAACAAGGTAAAGGCTTGATAGGTCACGTGGCCCACCGCCATATGGTTAAAGTAGAAACCGTTGGCAATGAAGAACACGGCTCCCAGTATGCTGGCGAATGGATGCAGCCCCACTAATTGTTTCAGGAAATAATAGGTGGCGATGAAGCCGATGATGATGAAAACCAGCATGGATGTGAGGATCGCTACCCATGGATTGAGGACCCACATAAGAAATTGAGGCAAAGAAAATTGGAAATCCTGCGGATTGGGAAAAACCACCCTGCCGGCGACAAAGCTGGGCGTATACCACTGGATAACCAACCCGTTTATCTTTTGAAAAAGATAGGAATCCAGCATGTAGGGCATGAAAAGGCGATTGTCCATCCCGATCATGGGATAAAAACGGTCGCAGTACCAGATGATGAATCCGCCGACGACCAGGATATTTGCGATGATCAACAATATTATCAGATAGTTTTTTTTCATAACATAACCCTCCCAAAAGGCGTTATCTTTTTATCCTTTTACTCCTTCCTCCATGGTAGGCCGGAGCGGTAATTGCATATATGGTGCACAGACGCGTGTCCAACATGCGGGAACGGATGCGTGCGTCCATTTCATCCAAAGTATCCGCGCTGGTAATCACGGTGGGCAACTCGGCGTTGTAACGATAGTTGAATAGCTGGTAGAGTTTTTCGCGCACCCAGGGGGTCATGGATTGCGTGCCCAGGTCATCCAGGATCAGCAACGGGGCAGTGCGGATTTCGTCGAAGCGACGGTCATAGCTGGTATTACTGCTGGGACTAAAAGTTGCCCTCAGGTGATCGAGCAGGTCAGGCACCATAACGAACAGCGGCGGGTCGCCCAGATCCGTGCGGGAATTGGCAATGGCGGCAGCGAGGTGGGTTTTACCGCAGCCGTAAGGACCGGTCAGCACCAGCCAACCTTTCGGTTTTTCGGCGAAAGTTGTCGCAACTTTGAGGGCTTTCTCCAGCGACTTGAGTTTGTCGACCTCCAACCCCTCCTCCTCGCGCAGGGAAAAGCAGGCAAAGGTGCATTTCGAAAGCAGATCGAGCGAGGAGAGTTCGTGGTGGCCTCTATCATCCGTGGGGTGGCGGAAATCGGGAGCAAGTATGGTGATTTTGCTGACCAGTTCAGGATCCGTGAGACGCGAGCGGATGCGCGGTTCGATCTCGTCTAATGGGACGTTGGTCGTCACCACCAGCGGCAGGCGGTTGATATAGCGGTAGTTCACGATTTGAAAGAGTTTTTCTTGTGCCCATGGGGTAGCCGACTGTGTGCCGAAGTCATCCAGCACCAGCAGCGCCGCCGTGCGGATCTGCTCGAAGCGCTGCTCGAAGGTGACATCCTCGGCGTTGAAAGTGAAACGCAGCAGGTCGAGCAAGTCAGGGATGGTCAGGAAGAGTGTCGGCACACCCATGCCGACGGCGAAGTTGGCGATGGCGGCAGCCAGGTGGGTCTTGCCGCAGCCATAGCCTCCTTGCAGCAGCAGCCAACCTTTTAAGGAAGCAGCATATTGGCGGGCGGTGTTGTGGGCGATTTCCAGAGAGCGCGCCTGCCGTTCCCCCAGGCCAATCTGGCCGCGCGGCTGGAAGGATTCGAAAGTCATGTCTTTGAGTTCGTCCAGGTGGCTGAGCGAGAAGAGGCGGTCCCGCACCTGGCGCATCACCGCCCCCTGCCGGCAGGTACAGATCTCCAGGCGGCCGAAATCGGGAGAGCCCGGCTCAACATCGCGGCGCACGTAGCCAAGTCCATGGCAGTGCGGGCAGTCCGGGTCGCCGAGGGCCTCAATGCTCGATGAAATCGGCGTACTCGCCTTCGGCGTACCGGCGGCCATCTTCTTGAGCGTCTCGTCTATCTTGCTTTTTGGCATGGCCTTCTTCCTTCCAGCGGCGCAGAATCGCTTCCACGTACTTCCAGTTGCGCTTGTTGTTCCTGATGGCGGTCCCCAGCGCCTCCGCCACCCATTCCGGTGGGTAGGTCTTTTCGGCGTCTTTCAACGCGTCGGCAATCAACGGCGTGAGGGGGCCGATGTTCTCTTCATACAGCTTGAATATATTTGGGCGTACCAGCGGCGGAGGAACGGGACCTGCGGCATCCGGTTGCCACTGGCCCTGCGCGAAGGATGCGGCGGCAGCGCGCCCGCGCGGGGAATTCAGGAAATAGAGCGGCGCAGCCTGATTGCGGGGTCCTTGACCGGTTCCCGGGGGCATTGCCTTGAGCAGGCTGCCACGCTGGACGGCTTTTTCCAATGCCAGACCCGGGTCTGGAACGCAGGCAGTAAAGTCCTGTTCCCGCAGAGAATGGACGCCGCCCTCCATTTTCCCGATCTGCCAAAGGGCATATAAAGTCACCTTCAACTCGTCCACGTCGTCTATCTCGGTGAGAAGTTGGCGAAAGAACGTGTCGGGGATGGGAGCGAAAGTTTCTGAGTCGGAGAAGCCGGAAGCCATTTTCACCACAATGGGCGCAAAGGACAAATTACGAATAATCCGTACCGAATTACGCCTGGCTCAAATCAATATTGCGCGTGGCAGCGTCCACAAACTTGGCCAGATGGTTCATGAAGACAAGTTCGACGCTGCCGGTCGGGCCGTTGCGGTGCTTGGAGATGATGATCTCGGCCACGTTCTGCTTGACAGTATCCTTCTCGTACTGGTCGGGGCGGTAGATGAACATGACGATATCAGCATCCTGCTCGATGGAGCCCGATTCACGCAAGTCGGAGAGCACCGGGCGCTTGTCAGTGCGCTGTTCGACGGCGCGGCTGAGCTGCGCCGCCGCCAATACGGGGACGTTCAGCTCACGCGCCAGCACTTTCAGGTTGCGCGAAATGTACGAGACCTCCTGGACACGGTTCTCGGTTCGGGTATCCCCACCCATCAACTGGATGTAGTCGAGGATGACCAGGTCGAGGCCGAACTCCATGTGCAGGCGGCGGCACTTGGTACGCAGTGCCAGCGGGGTAATGGCGGGCGTATCGTCCAGATAGATATGGGTATCACCCAGCACTTCGATGGCATGGGTCAGTAACGGCCACTCGTTCTCATTGAGTTTGCCGTTACGCAGGCGCTGCGAGTCGATGCCGGTCTCCTGCGCCAACAGCCGTTGAACCACCTGCTCGTTGGACATTTCCAGTGAGAAAATGGCGACATGCTTTTTATGTAGAAGGGCGGCATTCTTGGCCACCGAGAGCAGGAAGCCGGATTTCCCCTGGCCGGGTCGGCCCGCGATAACCAGCAGGTCGGAGGGCTGGAGGCCGGTCAATATCCGGTCCAGGTCCACGAAGCCGGTCGGGACACCGAAAATATCCTCCGGGCGCTTGGCGAGTTCGTCAATCCGGTCGTAGTATTCGCTCAGAACAGCAGAGATCGGCTGGAGATCCTTCTTGAGCCGCCGCTCGCTGACGTTGAAGATGGCCTTCTCAAACTCTTCGATAACATTCTCAACTGTTTCCTGCTCGTTGTATGCCAGGGTGGCAATTTGGTTGGCAGAGGTCAACAGGCGGCGACGGATGGCAGTCGCTTCCACCATCCGCCCGTAGGCCTCGGCATGCAACGAGGTCGGTACCTGGTTGAGCAGTGCCGTCAGGTAGGCCGGACCGCCAATTTCGGTCAGTTGCCCGGCACTCTGGAGTTCTTCGGTAACCGTCAAAAAATCCAGCGGGATGCGCTTTTCGTGCAGGCGGGTGAAAGCCTCCCAGATCCAGCGGTGACGGTGGATGTAGAAATCATCGGCCTGGAGGAACTGGGCCAGGTCATAGTAGGCTTCAGGGTTGATGAGCACTGCCCCCACAACGGCTTCTTCGGCTTCACGGTTGTGGGGGATGACGGAGGTGGAGGGGACGGAGGTCCCTTCGACTTCGCTCAGGGCAGGCCCTTCGGCAGGCTCACCTGTGCCTGCGGCACTGGCGCTGGCAGGGCGTTGCTCTTCGGGAGGTGGCAGGTCAGTCATTCAGGTTTCGGTTTCTCTTCTTCGTCACCCGGGTCGTCTTTGAGTTTCTTCAGAAAATCCTCGAACACATCCAGACCCTCTTCGCCATCCCCGGGAGAACTTGGTCTAGGCTTGGCATCATCAGCGGACGCAGCCGGACCTTCGGATTGCATATCGCGCTCGGGGACGATGCCGGCGGCATCCATCACTTCCTGGCTGACCAGGATCGGGACGTGGGCGCGCACTGCCAGGGCAATGGCGTCCGATGGGCGTGAGTCGACATCCAGGATTTTTTCATCTGCCTTGGCGACGATGTTGCCGTAGAAAATATCACCTTTCAAGGCGACAATTTCAATGCGCAGGATTTTCGCGTTGAACAAACTGAAAAGATTCTTGAGCAAGTCGTGAGTCAGTGGGCGACTCATTTCCACTTCCTGCAACGCCACCGTGATGGCCTCCGCCTCATACGGCCCGACCCAGATGGCCAGGTAGCGTTCCATTTCCGTCTGGCGCAGAACCACCACCCGCTGCGGGGACATCAGACTGACGCGTACGCTGTCAATGACTACTTCTACCATGTCAGACATATGGGCTCCAATAAGGTAGCGTTATTTTAGCACAACCCTAATGGCAGTGGGGCGGGTCTTTAGAGTGCCTAACAAAACCTCGTTCTAGGCGGCGTCCTCGCCGCCGGGGACGGCGGCAGGAGCAGGTTTTGTTAGGGGTTCTTATTGCAATCGAATCCAATATGAGATCAGAATGGTTATCGCTCAAGCGGCGGTCACCGCAGGCGGAAAACCCGTTTTTTCGGGTTGCGCGCGATCGTTTTGCCGAAACAACCAGAAACAATTCCATGGGCGAGGGGGCAGGGGTTAGGGGATTGAGCAGGAGAGGGTATGATAAGGGTATTTTAAAGCAGGTTTTGGGCATTTTCGGGGTTTTCGTGCAGGGTGAGGCCCAGGGGCAGCTCGGGCAGCGAGGCAAAGAGGGGGTTGGGGAGGCTTTGAATGCATTATCGAAGGAAAACTGCAGAAAAAGATGAGATCAGCACTTTTTTACAACCTCCGGTTAAGACAAAACGAGAATTCACTCGTTGTTTTTGCACGTTTTCCTTGCCTTGGAGAGACTTTTTTCTTAAGATTGGCGTGATTTCAGCTGATAAGCAAACTCTTTTTTTACTTTGAAAATTGCTGTCATCGCTGTCATCACCTGTCAAGGATTAATAGAAATGTCCCCTATTTGACGACAAAATCCTGACGCCAGGGGTGGTCGGGAGCGGGATGGAAAGGTTTGCGTGGATGCGACACCTGTTTTGAGGTGACCACTTCGGATTGGTGTTTCTGTTTCTGGAAGATGGTGTAAGCGAGTTGATCGCCCTTGTAGAGAATGGTGACTTTACCTTGAGGATCTTGGCAGATCATCACTTGAGCTTTGTGCAAGGCATAGGCGGGGCGATCGGTCTGGATCTGGTAGACCACATTTTTGAACTGCAGGGTCAGGTTTTTGGAGATCAGCCGGGGTTCCTGCCAGGCCAGGATTTGCTCAAGGTTCTGGTCGGCTAATAGGGGACGGTGGGCATCCAGGGAACTGCGTGGCGGCACTGCAAAACGGCGATTGAAATCGGCCATGAACTCGGGTAAATAGGCATTGCCCTGCTGCAGGTCGTTGATCCCGCGCAGGCGCATTTCTCTGACCAGGCGGTCCTGCAACGTCTCGTTGGCGCGCTCCACCCGTCCTTTGGCCTGGGGCGTGTTGGCGCACAGGATCGGGATCTCCAGGCTTTGCATGGCCCGTCCGAACTGCGTCAGATTGTCTCCAGTGCCCGTATTGGGGATGTTGACCCGAAAGATGCCATGTTTGTCGGTGTACAGCCCAGCAGGCCTGCCATGGGCCGCCAGATACTGTTGCAGCAGCCCACAATACCCGAAAAAGCTCTCTTCCGGCACAAATAACAGTGCGCCTAACTGCCCCGTGGCATCATCGATCATCACCAGCAGCGTGCAGCGCTCTCCACGCCCTTCGAACCAATCATGATCCGTCCCGTCCATCTGCTCGAGTTCTCCAACACAGGCCCGCCGCTCCCGCATTGGATGCACTTCCACTTTTCGGGCTTTCTTCGCTTTCCACAACCCCTCCTCGATCATGATCTTGCGCACACTCCCCAATCCCAACTTCAAACCCTCCAACTCCACCAGCTTCTCATGCGCCAGTGTCGGCCCAAAGTCAAGATAACGCCCATGCAACAGATCGATGGCTGCCTGCTCCGTCTCTCGATCCAATTGATGATGGCTGGGCTGCCCGCGCTGCTTCGATACCAGACCCGCCGCACCTTCTCGCCGATAGGCTCGCAACAAGCGCTTGACTTGCCGCACACTCACCCCCAAAATCTCAGCGGCTGCTTTTTGTCCCATCCGCTTCTCTTGTAAATGCCCCATCACTTCCAAACGATTGATTTCACCTTTGCTCATGCGTATCAAATCCATTTCTTGTCCCTTTCAGAAGGGGACATTCTAACTCGTGCGCAAAGGGGACATTACTATTAAACGCTAACACATCGCTGTCATCACCTTGACAAAGTGGCATCAAGATGTTATTGTAGTCCCACTACATAAAAATATGCGCTAATTGTAGAACGGCTACATTAATCATGAGATTCGATGAATGATTTTGGTAAGAATGTAGAGAAATATAAAGAAGCTCCGCAGTGCTGAATTATGTATCGTAAAACGCCACCTGGAAAATCTGCCCGGGTTTAATACCCATACTAAAGTGATTGGGTAGTCGTCAGGATAATTCGCGCTTTTTCATTAAAGAAAGTCATAACAAATGAAAATCAAACAACTCTCGCAAATATTCGACCTCCAAGGAAAAGTAGTACTTGTTACCGGTGGTAGCACTGGGATCGGGGCTGGAATTGCAAAACGTTTTGCAATGGCAGGCGCCGATGTTGCGATCTGCGATCTTCGCCCTGCTACTGCTGTCTCTGAGTATATAGAAAGTATTGGTAGGAAAGCATTGGCGATCCCGGCAGATATTTCTGATCCTGTACAAGTACACTCTTTGTTTGATGAAATTACTAGCCGGTATGGGGTCCTCAATATTTTGATAAATAATGCCGGTATTTATCCTGTTGCAGACCTGCTTAAAATGGTTCCTGAAGAGTGGGATCAAACCATAGATATTGACCTCAAATCCGTGTTTTTATGTACCCAGGCAGCAGCCAGGAAAATGATTGCAGCTGGAAAGGGGGGAGCAATTGTGAATATTGGTTCTGTTGATGCCATTAACCCTTCGGCAGGACACAGTCATTATACTGCGGCAAAAGCGGGAGTAATCGCTTTTGGAAAAGCGGCAGCCCAAGAATTAGGTACTTATAAGATACGGGTTAATACAGTTTCGCCTGGTTTAATCAACCGTCCAGGACTTTCAAGCGATTGGCCAGATGGGTACTCTCGTTTTCTGAAAAAGGTCCCCATGGGTCGTTTAGGAGAACCAGAAGATATTGCTGATGCGTGTGTTTTTCTTGCCAGTGATGCGGCTCGATGGATTTCAGGAGCGCATTTAATAGTCGATGGAGGAATCCAATCTTGTCCAAATTTTTAAACATCTTACCCATATTACGAGAGGCACGACATGAATGATTTAGGTAAAAGTGTTATGTCTAGAATTCGGGCGAATTTCCATGCTCTCTCGAATTCGGAAAGACATGTAGCAGAATATATTTTATCGCACCAAGAAGAATCCATTCACATGTCATTGATTGAAATAGCAGAGGCTTCTGAAGTGAGCGATGCTACAGTTGTCAGGTTTATTAGATCGATAGGTTTCTCAGGGTTAAACGAGTTAAAAATGACCCTTGCAGCCGACTCGGTTAAACCTTCGGAAGCCATCTTTGAGGAAATCAATGACGGAGATGACATTTCTACAATAATACAGAAAATATTTTTATCTAATATCCAGTTACTTCAGGACACTTTGAATAACTTACAGACTGAATCAATCTCACAAGTTATTGAGATAATCAATTCCGCAAAGAATATATATATTTTTGCAGTCGCTACGTCCGCTCCACTCGCAAACATCCTTTATAACCGGATATTTCGCCTTGGATATCGGGTTAACAGCGTCACAGATGCCTACCTCCAGCTCATGCAATCTGCAATCATGACTAAAGATGATTTAGGGATCATCATATCTCGCTCAGGAACTCCTATCACCCTAATCGATGTGATTAAACAAGCCCGTTCCAACGGTGCGAAGACGATAGCCATAACATGTGACTCGTCTTCGGATATTGCACGAACGGCGGATATTTCCATTAGTGGAGTAACCCGTGAGATCCGCTCTGATAGTTTCGAAACGCCGGTTGCGCTCGCAACGATATTGGATGTTCTCTATATAGGTCTGGAAATGAAAGACAAGACAAAATCTACTCAGAACCAGAATAAGATATGGAATGCCATATCCAAGATGCGCAGCTAGAGCTGAGCCCCACAACAGTCAATTATTGCAGGAGATAACACAAACAGTATGAAATCACAATGTAAGGACATTGCTCGAAATGTCTGGATGACTGCCAGGAATATGGCTGAACATGGTTTGGTTGTAGGTTCTTCCGGAAATGTGAGTGCACGGGTTCCGGAATCCGATTTGATTGCGATTACTCCTTCAGGCCTTAAATATGATCGGATGAAGCCTGGAGATATTGTCCTAATCGACCCGAATGGAAAAAAAATATCCGGGCGGCTAATCCCTTCATCAGAAACCCCGCTCCATACTCACATATACCGGGAAAGAAAGGACGTTCGGGCAATCGTACACACGCATTCTCCATATGTTACTGCTTTCTCTGTGATAGGAGAAAATATCCCGCTAATTTGTAATGAAGGGCTTGAAGTCGGTGCGATCAAGATTGAGGTGACCAAGGATTATAAAAACCCTGGATCAATAGAGCTTGGGAAGATTGCACTAGACACTCTTAATCACCAGTTTGGTACCAGAGCGGTGATACTTGCAAACCACGGATTATTGACAATCGGTGAAACGCTTAGCGATACATTAGGGCTTGCTGAGTATATCGAACAGGAAGCCCAGATATATTTTCTCGCAAGATTGATCGGGACGCCGCGGCTTCTGACACAGGAACAGCTCTCTCAAATTCAAACACATTACGCAGCACTGAGGGCTGGGAAAGTCATCAATCAGGCTTATCCACCAGCTTAAGTGGACGCCTTTTCCACGAAGGATTTTGTGTGAAAAGCCAAAAGCGTATCCGCTTCGTGATTGAGATCAACTGAGGTTAATTCTACTTATGGAAATTAACTCCCCTGTCGAAATCCCTTTTCTAGTACGTCCCGAAAATATTGCCCGTTATGAGGAAGGAATCGTATGGATTCTGGACCGACGGGTATATCCAATGGAAAAAAAGTTCGTTCGCTGTGAAACATTTGAAGATGTTGCTCGGGCGATTGAGGAAATGGTAACTCAAAGTGGAGGACCAGGTTATGCCGCTGGTTATGGAATGGTTCAGGCGGCGCATCAAGCAAGTAATAAGTCCTCACAAGTTATCCGTAAAACTCTCGAAAAGGCCGCAAACCGCTTGATCAATACCCGACCGACAAACAACCATATTCGTCTTATGGTCGAGGAAATGCAACAACGTGGCCTAGATTCTGTGGCGCAGGGTGAAAACGTCGAACAAGCACTTCTATCGAGCATGGACTTAAGCATGGAAAGATAGGCATGAAAAATGCCTGAGGCTTGGTAAGTGTGCGGCTGATTTAATCTCAGACGGCGATCGCATCCTCAATCATTGCTGGGCGGATCATTTTATTATTTACTCTCTATTGGTTGCGCTTTCTCAAGGGAAAAAAATAGAAGCATTCTGTACAGAGACTCGCCCATACCTTCAGGGTGCACGATTGACGGCAGATGCTATTGCCGAAATGGGAATTCCGACTACAGTGATTACCGATAACATGCCAGCTTACTTATTATCAAAAGGCCGCATTTCTAAATTTTTTACTGGCGCCGACAGGGTGACAATGCAAGGACATGTGATTAACAAGATCGGTACATTTCAGATTGCACTCTGTGCGCACCATTTCGGGATTCCATTCTATGCCCTCTGCTTTGGCCCAGACCCAAACGTTTATACACCTAATGGAGTGGTTATCGAGGAAAGAAATCCTGATGAAGTCCTTTATTGCCTCGGTTTACGTACCGCTACGTATCAAGCCAAAGGATATTATCCTGCCTTTGATGTCACTCCACCTGAATATGTCAGCGCATTGGTAACTGATCGAGGAGGATTATCTCCTTATCTGGCTGGTGATTATTTTTTGGGAGGAAATAATGAGACTTGAGTCCATACATAAACAATTGACAATTCCAATCCAGATAGACGATACCGAGCTTTTCGCTGAGATGAACCAGCAAGCCAGGTCCCTAGGGCATGGGAGATTTTTAGAAAAGATGGGCGATATTCTGCAGAAGTATGAGCATGATGAGCCAATCCGACCCCATTACCCTAATAAAATGCAGTTCATCTACATGAGAGATCGCCAAACCTTTACATTCGTCTTTTTCCCTGAGCTTCTCCCAATTGCTTACCAGGTCGGCAGGGCTATTGGGGCGGTTTTTGATGCCCCTCGCAGGACTGGGAATACGCTAAAAGATGCCCTCACGAGTGCTATTGATGTCGCACATATATTTGATTATGGTCTCCAAGAAATTGTTAAAGCCGAAGAGAACTTTGCAATATATCGGACTTATGAATGTGCAGACTGCTATGGAATGGCAAACATCGGCATGTGTATCTGTACGTATGAGGCTGGAATTGCAGCCGGCGCCCTTGAAACTGTTTTGGAAAAGCCTGTTTACGTTAAGGAAGTGCGCTGTTGTGCAAATGGCGATCCGTATGATGAATTTGAAGTCTTCGTAAAGGATTAACTATGCCTAGAACAGTCGATCTCCTCATTGCAAATGGCACTATTTTAACCTTGGATCAGGCTATGCATATTATTCCAAATGGTATCGTGGCTATAAAAGGCTCCAAGATTGTGGCTGTTGAAGAAAGCAGCCAACTATCAAACCACTACATCGCTCATCAAACTCTGGATGCCTCGGGGATGATAGTCATACCGGGGCTCATCAACACTCACACGCATGGGGGGGATGTATTATTCCGGGGATTGGTGGAAGACGAAGCTTTGGGCCCCTGGTTAGAAAAACTGATGTTAGCGGAATCCAATTTCCTTAACAGGGATACTATTTATTGGGGGTCCATGTTGGCTTATATAGAAATGATCCTAGCAGGAATTACGACGGCTGTGGATATGTTTTGGGACGCCGAAAGAATGGCAGAGGCTGCTAAAAAACTGGGGTTTCGGCTGGCAACCGGGGAAGTTTATATCGATTCATCGGCGATGGATGGAATTGATATCCACGATAGGGCGTCAAAGGCTTGTGAGTTTATTCAAGCTTATCGGAATGATGAATTAATTATTCCTTGTGTGGCGGCACACGGGGTATATACCGTTTCTCAACCTTATCTACAAGAGGCTGGAGAAATTGCAAAAGAAAACGACGTTCTTTTTGTTACCCATGCCTCCGAAACAGTGGGTGAAGTACAAAACAGCCTTCGCGATTTCGGCCTGACCCCTATAAGGCATCTTGATCGTTTGGGTGTTCTGGGCCAAAGAACGATATTAGCTCATTGTGTCCATTTGCAAGATGATGAGTTTGACTTGTTGAGCGAGCGTGGTGTTGTAGTCTCTCACTGCCCGGTTTCAAATCTGAAACTTGCCTCTGGTATAGCCAATATAGGCAAGATGCTCCAAGCAGGTGTGAAGGTGACGCTAGGGACGGATGGGGCTGTGAGTGGAAATGACCTCAACATATGGATGACTCTTCGTTTGACAACGATCTTACAGAAGGCTATGTGTAATGACCCATCCCTTCTACCCGCAGAGCAAGTACTTTCAATGGCAACTCGTGAAGCCGCCGCGGGATTGGGTATGGGAGACAGGTTAGGTTCCATCGAACCGGGGAAACTGGCAGATATCGTTTTGGTTCGAACCAACCGTCCTCATGCCATTCCGAGTTATAACCCATATTCCTCCTTGATCTATTCTATCGGTCGAGAGGATGTGAAAACAGTACTCATTAACGGAAAGATTGTGGTCTATCAAGGGCAGGTAGTCACGATTGAAGAGCAGGAGGTGATTCATCAAGTCGAACGGATCGCTCGCCAGATCGGGCAGTTCATGAAAACAGACCTTTCAAATAAATATCAAGTACAAAAGAATTAAATAGAAGGAGTAAAAAATGACAGATAATGCTTACATTCAACAATTGATTAATTTCTTTGGGTTCAAGCCCTTACAGGTTGAGGGTGGGCAGTTTAAACAAACATATAAAAGCCCAGAAAAGCTGCCTCAGCAGGTATTACCATCGGATTACAAAGAACCCCACCCGATGGGGACCGCAATCCTCTACTTTTACATATCAGACCCCAACAGCTTTTCGGCAGTCCATAAATTACCAACCGAGGAGATTTATCATTATTACCTTGGGGATCCCGTAGAGATGCTGTTATTGTATCCGGATGGGAAGTGCGAACGAGTTATACTAGGTACTGATGTGTTGAATGGGCAAAAAGTCCAATTTGTAGTACCGCGTGGGGTCTGGCAGAGTTCTCATCTTCTTCCTGGTGGAAAATATGCTTTGGCAGGGACGACAATGGCGCCCGGGTTCGAAAATTGCGATTACCAGGGTGGAGAACGGGAAGAATTAATTCGACGCTATCCACAAGAGGCCGATTTGATCCGGCAACTTACCCGCGAAGATGCACCACTAAGAATGGAATAGCCACCACTGCTTTCTTGAGTATCCAATTTCATGAGGCTCGTTCACGCAAAGTGTATCTTGGAAAGTTAGCGAAATAACCTTTATATCCATACGGTCTTACAAGACCGAATATGGAGTTATTCCTAAATCTTGTAAAACTGCCTTTGCCTCGATGCTCGTGCTAGAAGATAGGAAAATATGACGACCAAAACAGGATTTATCACTGGCACCGGTTTCTATAGCTTACCGGGATTTACCGACGCTCACTCGCAAGAGGTGGACACACCGTACGGTAAGGTCTACGTTGAGACAGGCTGCTTGGGTGATCAGGATTTCGTGTTTATTCCCCGCCACGGTAAGACACATGCGATCTCTCCCCAACTCATTAATTATCGTGGAAATATGTACGCGATGAAAAAACTGGGAGTGGATCGCATTCTGGCCACCAGCGTCTCCGGCTCGTTGGTACCTGCCTGGGGGCCGGGAACCCTGGTTTTAATCGACCAGTTTATCAATTTCACCTCTAACCGGATTGACACATTTTACCCACTAGATGGCAAATTGAACCATGTTGACGTGACCGACCCTTATTGCCCCAGCCTGCACCTGATGTTGGTCGACTGTGCCGAAAAACTGCACCTAAACCTACAGTGGGGCGCCACCTATGCCTGCATGAATGGCCCGCGCTTTGAGAGTTGAGCGGAGATTGAGATGATTCGACGCTTGGGAGGACACTTGGTAGGGCAAACCAATTACCCCGAATGTGTACTAGCGAGAGAGCTTGCCATTTGTTACTGTTCGGTTGGTGTCGTAAGTAACTATGCAGCCGGAATGCAGCTCCGACTAACCGTAAAGGAGGTGTCAACAAACATCCAAAAAACCTCACAGACCATCTCAGACCTTTTTTCAACCCTGGTCCGTCTTCATCCAGAGCATCCGGATTGCTCTTGCCGCCATGCCTTGGATGAAGCCGGAATATAGGGAATCGCAAAAGAATATCTCATGAATATTGTAAAGGAGAAGAAAAAATGAAAAGGTCCTTTGTAACCAAAACCACCATGATCGCCGTAGTAATAGCCATCCTGGTCACGGGCTGCCAGCCCGCCGTGCCCGCCACGGTGCCCGTAACGGCGACCGCCGCGCCAACCGCCGCGCCCACCACGGAACAACCGACCGCGGCGCCAGCAACACAGGCTCCCACGACCAGCGCACCCCAGGCGAGTTTCGTTTATATATCTCCCAACCCAATCGGAGTAGATGCATTCCTCCAATTGGGCCAGACTGGTTTGGAGGTTGCTGGGAAAAAGTGGAATGCCAAGACCCAAGTGATGGAAGCAACCGATCCCACCTCACGCCAGGAAGATGTCCAGGCCGCGGTCAACAACAACGCTACCATCGTGATCGTCTTTGGTTTTGAATTCAACGACATCATCACCAGTATCGCCCCAACTGCACCCAACACTAAGTTCCTGATTGTCGATCAGTGCATTTCCAATCCTCCCGCCAATGTATACTGTGCCACATCCTTGGAATATGAAGCTGCGTTTTTGATCGGAGTTGAAGCGGCCATGCTAACCAAGACCAACCATATTGGTGTAATAGGGGCGCAGGATATTCCCTTCCTCCACCGCCACACGGTAGGCTTTACAGAGGGCGCCAAATATATAAACCCGAACGTCACCGTGGATGTCCTTTGGATTGGGGGGAATAATCCCTTCTCCGATCCGGTGCGGGCGAAGCAACAAGCGCTTGTAATGGCGAGCGCCGGTGTCGACCAGATTTTCGCTGCCGCCTCGGGTAGCAACCTGGGGATTTTTGAGGCCGCCCAGGAAAAAGGCTTCGATGCCTATGGTGCGGATATCAACCAGTGCACCCTGCAGCCCGGGTTTGTCGTCGATAACCTACTCAAGCATGCTGACGTCGAGATGGAACAGTCTATCGATGCCATCATGCAGAACACCTCCACAAAGTCCATGGTCTATGGACTCAAATCTGGCGGCATCGGTTTGATCGCACAACAGGCCGGCGATCTCACGTCCACTAAATGCCTTGTCGCTAACCACCCCGATGTGATCCAGAAGGTCAATGAAGTTGCACAAAAGATCATCGACGGGACGATTACGTTACAGGATCCTTCCTTACAGAAGTAAAACGATAGGTTGTCACCAGCAGTATCTACTCTTATACGTTCGAGGGGTTGTATTTCCTAATCCCTCGAACGTCAGGTGGAAAATATTTATGGCATTTGAACTGGAAGTACATGGAGTTGTTAAAAGATTCGCAAGCCTGATCGCAAATGACCATATCAATCTGACGGTCGAACGGGGAGAGATTCGGGCGATCGTCGGGGAAAACGGGGCCGGTAAAACGACCCTGATGAACATCCTGTACGGCCTTTATCAACCGGATGAGGGAGAGATTTTCATACGTGGACGGAGGGTCGAATTTCGATCACCATCCGATTCTATCCGCGCCGGGCTGGGTATGGTCCATCAGCAATTTATGCTCTTTTCTTCTCTCACGGTCGCCGAGAATGTGATTTATGGATTCGAGCCGACTCGGTATGGATTCATCGACCAAAAGGCTGCCTACCAAAAGATTCGGGAACTCTCCAACCAATATGGTTTGAACGTGGACCCCACTCAACGTGTGGGAAACCTGCCGGTAGGAATCCAACAAAGAGTGGAGATCTTGAAGACCCTTTTTCGCAAGGCGAGTATCCTGATCCTAGATGAGCCCACCGCGGTGCTGATCCCTCAGGAAAGGGACGGATTATTCAAGATTCTACGTGAGCTATCAGCGCAGGGAAAGACCATCCTGTTCATCACTCATAAACTTAACGAAGTAATGGAGATTTCGGATAACGCCACCGTGTTGCGCAATGGGCGCGTGACCGCCGAGCTTCACACGAAAGACACCAACCCGGAAGAAATAACCAAGTACATGGTGGGCCGGGATGTCTTGCTGAAGGTCAATAAACCTCCGCAGCAGGCCGAAGATGAAATATTGAAACTGGAAAGCGTTCTGGTGAAAAATGAATTTGGGAAGGAATTGATTAAAGATGTCTCTTTCCAGGTCAAAGGCGGCGAGATCCTCGGCATCGCTGGTGTGTCCGGAAACGGACAAACAGAGCTGGTCGAGGTGATTATGGGACTGCGACCTCTGGATGGCGGCCAAATCTATCTAAACGGGCAAGAGATTAGCCTGCTACCATTGACCAAGCGCCGCAAAGTGATCAGCTATATTCCTGAGGACCGTGTGGGTGTTGGTTCAGCCATCGGCGCCAGCGTTTCGGAAAATCTGATTATGGGATCTCAGGCACAAGCCCCTATCTCCAAGAATGGGGTTTTACAGCAAACCAGTATTGCGCAAGTCGTCTACTCATTAATAGACCGGTTCGGTATAAAAGTTTCCCAAATCGCAGAGTTGATCTCCCATCTCTCGGGCGGCAACCTCCAGAAGGTCGTCGTCGCTCGTGAGTTGACCCATGGTTTTCCTTTGCTCATTGCTGATCAACCCACTCGTGGATTAGATGTAGGCTCGATCGAGTTCATTTATCAGCAGCTTCTAAATTATCGCTCCCAGGGGAAAGCGATTCTTCTGATTTCAGCAGACTTAATTGAGGTTATGAGCCTTTCAGATCGCATTCTGGTTATGTACGAGGGGCAAATCGCCGGAGAAGTACCTGGGAAGAGCGCAAAAGAAGAGACCCTGGGGCTGATGATGACCGGAGCGTGGACAGGCCATCGGCAGGTGGCCAAGCCTATGGAAAGTTAATTGCTTAGCGTGCGGAAAAGGACACGAAAATGAAAGCAGACAACATGGCGGGCACGGCCCGACTCTCTATCAAGGAGAGACTGCTGAACTCTCTTGGGGCATTGCAGGGCCCTATAATTGCATTCCTCGGCGCAATTCTTGTGGGGGCATTCATCATCGCGGTGTTTGGCAGTAACCCAATCGTCGCCTATTGGGCGATGCTAAAAGGGGCCTTTGCAGGCAAAGGATTGACCAACCTGGCTTCGACATTGAACCGGGCGGTCCCGATCGTCGGCATGGGGCTGGCGGCGGCCATTGCCTTCAAGGCTGGCTTCGTCAACATCGGCGGGGAAGGCCAGATTGTCCTTGGGGGGATTACTGCTGCTCTGGTATCTATTTATCTACCTTTACCTAGCCCTATCCTGTTACCGGTGACGCTCTTGAGCGCTGCAGTGGTGGGTGGCCTCTATGCCTTATTGGCGATGGTTCTTGAATTCAGATTTAATGTGCCTTTACTTATTTCCACGTTAAATTTTAAATTACCCGGCTGTTTACCTGGCCTCTTATCTGGTCACCTCGCCCTTTCGGGATGTGCCCACTGGTATGAACGAGTCTCTATTGGTACCCAAAGGAGTCCGTTTTGCGATTCTGGTCCCGGGTTCGCAAGCTTAACACTGGGATATTTCTTGTCCTTTTTTTGGCCGTCGCTAGTGCACTGGTCATCTACCGAACGGTCCCTGGTTATAACTTGCGCATGGCAGGATTGAACCGGCGTTTCGCAATCTATGGGGGCGTAAATATTAAGAACCTGGGCTACCGGGTCATGTTCACTAGTGGGGCTGTAGCAGGCCTCGTTGGAGCCGTCCTGGTACTTGGGGAGTTCTATCGCTTCATCGACGCCGCCCTCACCTCACCCTTATATGCCTGGGTGGGAATCATGGCAGCCCTATTATCCGGGGCCGATCCCCTTGGTGTTGTACTGGCGGGTCTGGTCTTTTCGGCGATCCAGACCGGAGGTTATGGCATGGAACGGGATACAAACATTCCGCACGAGATGTCCATTTTCCTGCAGGCTCTGATTATCATGTTTATCACAGTGCACACCAGTTTCCACTTCAAAAGAAAGACGAGGAAAGACATAGTATGAACGCCTTTTTCGCCTCCCTGGATGCAAGCTTGCTTAATTCGCTTTTTCGATTTGCCACACCCGTCCTGCTGGCAGCCCTAGGTGGCATCATTTGTGACCGCGTCGGACTTTTCAACATTGCTCTGGAAGGAATGATGCTGACAGGGGCGTTCACTGCGATAGTCGGCGAGTATTACTCCGGCAACGCCTGGATCGGCGTCCTATCGGGTTGTCTGGGTGCTGGCATTCTGGCATCGGTCTTTGCCGTCCTAGCAGTTTCATTAAAAGGGGATGTAGTCGTTCTGGGAATTGCTACCAACCTGCTCGCCACAGGATTGACCGCCTTTTTGTTGCGGGCGATCTTTCATGTCAGTGGAGCCTTCCAGGATCCACGCCTAGTGGGCCTGGACAACTTGAATATTCCCGTGCTCCGCAACATCCCGATCCTGGGTCCCTTGCTCTCAGGTCAGACTGCTTTGGTTTACCTATCCTGGCTTCTGTTCATCCTCGTAGATGTAATGCTTTTCCGGACATCATTAGGTCTGCGGATACGCGGGATTGGGGAGCAACCGTTGGCTGCTGAAACGCTGGGGGTAAAGGTCAAGGCACTGCGCTACCTGGCTGTGATCCTTTCTGGGGTATTCTGTGGCCTTGCCGGCGCATCGTTATCGGTTGGCATTGTCAATGTATTCGTCGTAGACATGGTTGCCGGTCGCGGTTGGATCGCCGTCGTGGCGGTGATGCTGGGCCAGTCCAATCCTCTGGGAGTGTTCGTCGCCAGCACGTTTTTCGGGTTGGCTGATTTGTTGAGTTTCCGCTTGCAAGGGTTAGGACTGGCCTCCCAAATTACCGGGATGCTGCCTTATGTGGTTACGTTGCTTGCCTTTGTAGTGATTCGAGCTCGGCAGAAACGCCAGCGCTCGGCCCTCGCGAGTTAAAAAAAAACAAAAATTATCCAGAACAACCGACAACAGACAGGACTTGCGCCCGGTGTTCATTAAAATAATTTCAAGGAATCTTAGACCGCTTGCGTATTCCGCTCGAAAACGACGGGTGATTCCGGAGGTTTTGACTTTCTACCCGCCGAACGCGAACGTTGGCATACCATGGATATCCGTATGGATGCGGAACAGTCCGCCGGAAAGGGGATATTTTGCCAGTTGTTCAGTATTCATGCCTTTGCGCGCGGATGTAACATACAAATCGGTCAGGTCAGGGCCGCCAAAGACGCAGGAGGAAACGTTGAAGGCCGGGATGGGAATTTCTGCCAACAGGTCACCCGTGAACGGGTTCCAGCGGGCCAGTTTTGCCCCGCCCCAGAGCGCCACCCAGAGCATTCCCTCGGCATCCGAGGTCATCCCGTCCGGCCAGCCCAATTGGGGCGGGACAGGGATGGCATCACGCGGGGCTGCGATCCCGCCAGAGGCGAGGTCGTAGTCGAACGCCATTACCTTGCGCGTGGGCGTATCGATGAAATAGAAGGTGGTGAAGTCCGGGCTCCAGGCCAGGCCGTTGGAGATGCGCGTCCCGGTAAGCAGCGTTTTTACCGGGCCATCCGGGGCGAGCGAGTAGAGCGAACCGGAGGCTTCGACCTCGGCGTCGTCCATGCTGCCGGCCAGGAAACGCCCGGCCGGGTCGCATTTGCCATCGTTGAAACGGTTGCCGGGCAGGTGCGGCTCGGGATTGATGAGTGCCCTCACCTCCAACTCCTCTCCCGAAAGGAGAGGAGAGTCAATTATCGCAAAGCCGCTGCGCAGGCCGAGCACCAATCCGCCCGAGCGGCGCGGAGCCACACAGCCCAGGTATTCGCCAACATCGATGGACCGGTCCGATCCATCTCCAGGGTCGAATATATGCAGGTGCCCGGCGTGGATATCCACCCAGTAGAGGCAGCCGGTGCGCGGTTCCCAGGCGGGGCCTTCCCCCAGGTCGGCGTGGGCATCCAGGACAAATTCGGGAGCAGAGATCATAGGGCTTTGTTTTCCCCAGCGGCCTGCTTCTGGTCATTGCGCAGTTTGGCAAAGGCCACCTCGCGCACGGCCAACGGAATTTTACTCACTTTGCGATCGCTGCAAAGCGCAAGAAGATAAGCCAGCGAACACTTCTCCAAAATTTCCACATTGTGGACGGCGCGTTCCATGTCGGGACCAAAGATCAGTGCACCGTGGTTTTGCAACATGTAGGCATTGTTATGGTCACGGACATGCCTGGCGATGGCATGTGCCAGCATCCCGGTTCCGGAGGGTGCATAGGGAATGATGTCCACGCGGCGGCCCAGGAAACGCGTCTGCTCGTCGAACAGGGCCGGGATGGGTGTGCGGATGAGCGTCAGCGTGCTGGCGTACACCTGGTGGGTGTGGACAACCGCGTTCACGTCTGGCCGCACCTGGTAAATGGCGGCGTGCATACCGCTTTCGACCGAAGGCTTACGCTCCCCCTCGAGGACATTCAACGCAAAACCCAGCACGCAAATATCCTCCGGGAGCATTTTCATGTAATCGTAGTCGGAAGGGGTGATGGCAAAGGCGGGTTGGCCGGCAATCCGTACCGACAGATTCCCACCGGTCGCCATGAGATAGCCCTTCTTCGTCAGTAATTGGGCCGTCTCCACAACCAGGTTTTTGGCAGAATCATATTGTCCCATGGTGGTCTCTCTTTCATATTATTCTTTCTGCAGGGAGGCCTGCACCGAGTTCCCGGGAAAAAACTTCCGTTCGACCAGCAGGAAGATGACCAGGCCAGTCAGCACGAGCGTCCCGGTAAAAGCGTACATGCCTCCCGGTGAAAAATGGTCCAGCAGTAGGCCGCCCAAAAGACCACCGGCAGCCGCACCGAAACCCATCAACGTGCCGCTGAACATGCCCTGGGTGGTGGCCTGCATGCCGGGCGGAGCGATCTGGTCGGCGAAGTAAACGCCGGCAGTATAGATGGCTGCAAAGGTCAAACCGTGCACGAGCTGGATGACC
This sequence comes from uncultured Chloroflexia bacterium, assembly GCA_963746015.1. Taxonomy (GTDB): domain Bacteria; phylum Chloroflexota; class Anaerolineae; order Anaerolineales; family Villigracilaceae; genus UBA877. Next base: position 108,364 of record CAVUZS010000001.1, on the reverse strand, counting down.
AGGACAACCCATGGCTGGGTTGTCAATGAATAGCAGATCAGGCGCAGGCCGATGGTCGTCATGGCGATGATCAGCATGCCACGCGCCCCGAAGCGTCGCAGCAGGCGATCGCTGAAGAACATGGCAGGGACCTCGGAGAAGGTGGAAATGGTCAGCGCAAAACCCATCAGGGTTTTGCTGGCTCCCAGGCTTTGCATATACAAGAAGAGGTAGTTGTTGATGGTAGCATTGCCTATCCCGGCAATGAAAACCATTACCAGGAAAAGCATCCAGGATTGGTTGGCGAACAGCAGGCGCATCCCGCCCCGGAAAGAGCCGTTCGAGCGACTCTGGCGGAAGGGGATCCGGATAATGACCAGGAGTCCGCCCAGCATCAGGATGGCATAGCCCCAGAAGGCCCATTTCAATCCCAACCGGCCGATCAGGTCGCCGGCGAAGGGTGCTATTACGCCGTAGCCGACCGTGCCCCACAAGCGGATGCGGCCATAGCGATCCGTGCGGTCACCGAGCAAAGACAGCACCGCGCTGTCGGCCAGTGAGCCGGTTGGAGCGCCGAGAAATGAATACAGGCAAACCATCAGGAGCAAGCCTCCAAACGAGGCAACGCTTGGGAATATAAAAGCGACTATCACCACCCCAAGGAGGGAAAGCATCATGACGAACTTGTGCTGGCGGCTGGCATCGGCAGCGCCGGTCCAGAGCGGTGCGCCGAAAAAGGAAATAAGCGGGGAAATGGCTGCCAGCAAGCCGATCTGCCCGCCGGTCAGGCCCCGGCTTTGATAGAAGAGCGCCAGAAATGGCGGCAGAACGGAAAACGCACCATAGTAAAGGAAATAATACATCGAGGGGAAGACCATCTTTGTGAGCTCCACTACTGCCCCCATTATAAGGGAGAAGAGAGCAGAGAGCAGTGGAGGGACGCAAATGATGAAACAATGAGGATCAATTATTGGGGTGGAAAAAGGAAGAGGAAAGAAGTGTGGTGGACACCCACCAGACGCGTGGCACTTGGCGGAGAATGGTGGGCAAGTCTTAAAGCAGTGCTACAATTAGGTTGAGAGGAGATGCCATGCGTAAGTTTCCCTTTCCCCAAAAATATCAGAAGATTTTTATTATTGCATTTTTGCTCATCCTCGTTGGAGTTTCCTGTTTGCCAGTGGCGCCAGCGCCTGCGCCGACGCCCATCATCCAGACCGTTATCGTGACGCAGGAAGTGACCCAGGAGGTCACGCGGATTGTCGAAGTTCCTGTAACTGTCACGCCGACCCCGACGCCTGTCGACACTGACACCTCGACACCAACGCCCACCAGCGCTGACACTCCCACCATCACGCCAACTCCGGAGCCGGCCGTCGTAACGGTCCTTATCCACACCCAATGTCTCTTCGGTCCCGACCCGGCTTATATCAGTCGATACGACGTCCTCGCGGCCAGCCAGCAGACTGTCATCGGAACCAACCAGGACGGCAGTTGGCTCTTTGTCCAGGGGACGGACCAAAAGTATCCATGCTGGGTGAAAACGGGGCTTGTCAAGGTGGATTCGGGTAGACTCATCGATGCACCGGTCACTTCCCCGATCTTGTCGCCTTATATCACTCTCTATACCCCGCCTCAGGCGGTCAGCGCCAACCGCACTGGGAATGATGTCACGATTTTCTGGCTCCCCGTCGCGATGACCGAGGCGGATTATAATGGTTACCTTATCGAAGCCTGGGTATGCCAGGGCGGACAACTGGTCCTCGTTCCGAAGAGTTATGTGCCTTCATTCAACAAAAACACCTCCATGATGGCTGTTAAAGTCACGGACCAGGCCGGCTGTCTTGAGCCTTCCAGCGCCCACATCTATAGCGTGGTAACAAATGGCTATTCAACCTGGAAAGATGTTGTTCCCTGGCCAGCCTGGCCGACGCCCTCGCCAACACCTACACTGACTCAGGCTCCGTAAGATCCCTAAAAAGGCCTCTGCATGCACGAATACGCTGAATTTGTCCAGAAATACCCGGCTTATGACAAAACCCACGATCTCGACGAGCTGCGCGAGAGGGACTATGGCCGTCTTGAGCGGCTCGGCCAGATTTACCTGGATTACACCGGCGGCGGCCTGTATGCCGAGTCGCAATTGCGCACTCACCAAAAAGTCCTGGCCGAAGCCGTTTTTGGCAACCCGCATTCATCCAATCCGACTTCGCTGACCGCCACACGCTTGATCGAAAGCACCCGCCAGACCATCCTGCAGTTCTTCCATGCAGATCCGGCCGAGTACACGGTCATCTTTACCCTGAATGCCAGCGGGGCGCTCAAGCTGGTGGGAGAATCCTATCCTTTCGAACCGGGCTCCCGCTACCTGCTGACCTTCGATAACCACAACTCGGTCAACGGGATCCGGGAATTTGCCCACGCCAAGGGTGCCGAGGTGACTTACCTTCCGGTGGCATTGCCGGATATGCGCGTGGACACAGAATCCCTTGAAGCCTCTGGACCTGGGGCTTGCCCGGAGCGGGAACGGGGAAAGCCGGCAAGAATAACCTGTTCGCCTACCCGGCCCAGTCCAATTTCTCCTCCGTCCTCCATCCGCTGGAATGGATCGAGCGCGCCCACGCCAGGGGCTGGGATGTGCTGCTGGATGCGGCCGCTTTCGCTCCCACCAATCCGCTGGACCTTTCCAAATACAAGCCGGATTTTGTCCCGCTCTCGTTCTATAAAATATTCGGCTACCCGACCGGCATCGGGGCTTTGCTGGCCCGGCGGGAGGTCTTGAAGAAGCTGCGCCGTCCCTGGTTTGCCGGAGGGACGATCACCGTCGCCTCGGTCCAGGGCGATAAATATTACCTGGCCGAGGCCCCGGCCGCCTTCGAGGACGGTACGCTGGATTATCTCAACATCCCGGCGGTGGAGATTGGACTGAAGCACATCCAGTCCATCGGCTACGAGACCATCCACGAGCGGGTGCGCTGCCTGACCGGCTGGCTGCTGGAAAACCTGTCGGAAATGAAGCACAGCAGCGGGGTAGCGCTGGCGCGCGTGTATGGGCCACTGAACACGATCAAGCGCGGCGGAGCAGTGACGGCCAATTTCTTCGACAAGGACGGCGGGCCGATTGACCACCGCTTCATCGAGGCAAAGGCGAACCAATCCAACATCTCCCTGCGGACCGGCTGCTTCTGCAACCCCGGGGCGGGCGAGATTGCCCTGGGCATCTCCAGGATGGAACTGGCGGCCTGCTTCACGCAGTCCCGGTCACGACCAGCGCCTGAGCCTGGATGATTTCCGCCTGTGCATCGACGGTAAATCTTCCGGCGCAGTGCGCGTCTCGGTCGGGCTGGTCAGCAATTTCGAGGATGTGCAGGGATTTCTTAAGTTTGCAGAAGGGTTATTGACGTAAAATTAACCACCAAGGCACCAGGACACAGAGAATAAAATAATTTGGTGACTTTGTGCCTTTGTGGTTGGGGCTCCATGATTTTCGGATAGGTTTGTGGGTCTATAGCAAAATAAATAAAGGGAGATAGAACATGCCAGTCCCCACCCGAGCTCAAATCAAACCCGGCCTGCGAGTAAAGATCGTCCTGAAGCAGGACCAGCCGACCGGCAAACTGACCGAGGGTATTGTAAAAGATATCCTGACCAGCTCGCCCACGCACCCGCACGGCATCAAAGTTCGCCTGATGAGCGGAGCAGTCGGGCGGGTGAAAGAGATGGTATTATGAAAATCCGCTCCATTACTTATTTCTGCAATCCCGGCTGGCCGATGGACGATTCGAAAATCGAGCAGGCGGGGAAATTCCTTGCCGAGGCAAAAGCCGCCTATGAGGCCTGCCGGCTACGAGGTCCAGTCGACCCGGCTGGCAACGGTGCCGTTCCTGCAAATGCTCGGAGCAGATAGAATCGGCGAAACGCCCAGGCTGGCCGAACAAATGGCGGCAGCCATCCAGGCTGCCGGGATCGCCTATGCCGCCCTTGGACCGGCCCAACCGGAAGTCCTGGATAGTTTTGCGGTCATCCCCGAGGCCATTGCGGCCGCGCAGAACATCTTTTTCTCCGGCGCGATGGCAGATGCCAGGTTTGGTATTTCCCTTCCGGCCGTGCAGGCCTGTGCGGAAGTCATCACCCGCTGCGGTCCGATCACTCCCGACGGTTTCGCCAACCTGCGCTTTGCGGCGCTGGCGAATGTCAAGCCGGGATCGCCGTTCTTCCCGGCGGCTTACCACGACCAGGATGAGCCGGCGTTTTCCATCGCAACGGAAGCGGCCGATCTGGCCGTGAAGGCTTTTGCCAATGCCCGGACGGTGACCGATGGTCAATGGGCGCTGGCTTCTGAAATCGAAAAACGCGCCAGGGAACTGGCCCTGGTCGGGGATGCGCTCAATCATCGTTTTTCGATTGTGTTTGGCGGGATCGATTTCTCCCTGGCGCCTTTCCCGTCTGAAGCTGTCTCCATCGGTGCGGCCATGGAGCGGATGGGTGTGCCGGGGGCCGGATTGCATGGTTCGCTGGCCGCTGCAGCCATCCTGACGGAAATCATCGAGCGTGCCCGCTTCCCCGGAACCGGATTCAGTGGATTGATGCTGCCGGTCCTGGAGGATTCGGTTTTGGCCGGGCGGGCTGCCGAGGGGACGATTGACTGTCAAAGATTTGCTGCTTTATTCTGCCGTTTGCGGTACCGGGCTGGATACCGTTCCTTTGCCGGGAGATACCAGCGCAGGCCAAATTGCGGCGCTGCTGCTTGACCTCTCCGCCCTGGCGCTGCGCCTGGATAAACCGCTTACCGCCCGGCTCATGCCAATCCCCGGTAAAAAGGCCGGTGATCCCAACCAATTTTAATTTCGATTACTTTGCCAACAGCCGGGTCATGGGACTGGAAGCAGAGCCGCTGAAATCACCCTTCTCGGAAACAAGGCGGTTCACGCTGGCTCCCCGGCATTTATAATGAGGGACTGCGGGTTGGCAGTATAATCAGCCTGTATGACAATTTTCACCAACAAGCACATCCTGCTCGGCGTTACCGGCTCCATTGCCGCTTACAAGGCCGTCGAACTGGCCTCAAAATTGACCCAGGCCGGGGCCCAGGTGGATGTTATCCTGACCCCCGCGGCCGAGAAATTCATCACGCCGCTCACTTTCCAGTCCGTAACCGGCCGCAAGGCTTTTACCGATGCCGATTTGTGGGGTGGACAGGCGCATGTCCTGCATGTCGGGCTTGGCCATAGCGCCGACTTGATGGTCATCGCTCCCTGCACCGCCAACACGCTGGGTAAATTGGCCCACGGCATTGCCGATAACCTGCTTACCATCACTGCACTGGCCGCGCATTGTCCGTTGCTGGTCGCCCCGGCCATGGATGTGGGCATCTACACCAATACTGCCACGCAAGATAATGTCCGAATCCTAACGGAGCGCGGCGTTTATTTCGCCGGGCCCGACGAAGGGCGCATGGCCTCCGGGCTGGTTGGCAAGGGCCGCCTGGTGGAGCCCGCCGAACTGCTCGGCCACATCCGTTTTGTGCTCGGCAGGGATGGCCGGCTGGCCGGGAAAAAGATTGTCGTCACAGCGGGTGGGACGCAGGAGCCGCTCGACCCGGTGCGGGTGTTGACGAACAAATCCTCCGGCAAACAGGGTTATGCCCTGGCCCAGGCCGCCCTGGATGCGGGCGGGACCGTCACCCTGGTCAGCGCGCAGACGGCTTTGCCCCCGCCGGTGGGGGCGCGCCTTATCCCCGTCAGCACCGCGCAGGAGATGCTGGAGGCCGTGCTGGCCGAATCAGAAGGGGCAGATGCCCTGGTCATGGCCGCGGCAGTGGCCGATTTCCGCCCGAAGCAGGTGGCAGAAAACAAACTCAAGAAACGGGATGGGATTCCGCAGGTCGAGCTGGAGGCCGCGCCGGATGTCCTTGCGGCGGTGGCGGCCTGGGGCCCTCAAGGCCACGCGTGGTGATTGGGTTCGCCGCCGAAAGCCGCGACCTGTTGGAGAATGCCGCTGCCAAATTAAAGTCCAAGAAGCTGGATATGATCGTTGCCAACGATATTTCCGCCCCGGATTCCGGCTTTGGCGTGGATACCAACCGCGTCACGCTCCTGTTTTCAGATGCAAAGGAACAACCCCTGCCATTGATGAGCAAGGATGAAGTGGCAGAGACCATCATCGCCCATTTGGCGATGCTCCTGGAGACCAAATGACAAAAGTGCTGGTAATTTCCGACGTGCATGCCAACCTCACCGCGCTGGAAGCTGTCCTGGCTGACGCCGGAAAAGTGGACGAGGTCTGGTGCCTGGGCGACATTGCCGGTTATGGCCCGGACCCCAACGAGTGTATCGAGCGTATCCAGGCCTTGCCCAAACTGACCTGCATGATGGGCAACCACGATTATGCTGCCATCGGTAACATGGCGCTGGAGACATTCAATATCGACGCCAAAAAGGCCTTGCTCTGGCAACGCGGAATTTTGACGGATGCAAGCAAGAAATTTCTGCGCACGCTTTTCGCAGGAACCGAAGGTGTGCGGGAGTGTCACGCTGGTGCACGGCAGCCCGCGTGACCCGATCTGGGAATATGTCATGAACACGCTGGTGGCGCGTATAAACCTGGCTTATTTTGAAACACTCTGGTGCTTTGTGGGACATTCGCATTTCCAGGCGGTTTTCCAGTACCATGCTGAAACGGATGATGTGTCCATCGAGGTGCCAAGGCCGGCGGAACGGTATGAGCTGAAGGAACGTGCTCTCCTGAACCCCGGCTCGGTTGGCCAGCCGCGTGACCGGGACCCACGCGCGGCCTACGCCATATTCCACCCCAAGGAACAAGACCTGGGAGCCGCGCCGGGTGGAGTATGACATCAAATCGGTGCAGAAGCGCATCCTGGATGCCGGTCTGCCGCCCCGGCATGCCGAGCGGCTGGCCGGAGGTTGGTAAAGGATATTAACTAAGTCGAAATTGGGAGGAACATATACCGGTAGCAGGGCGTCTAGGAAGCAAACCAACCCTTTCGCCACTGTTAAGGAGAAGATGCCATGAAAACAAAATTTGCCCTTCTGTTTGCCGTTTTGGCCGTGATCCTGTCCGCCTGCGCCAATTCCAAGGCTACGCCAGTGTATGCTCTTCCTGCTACTGCCGCCCCGGCGCCTGCCATGCGTTCCCTGGGCACGGTCAGCGGTGCGACGAATGAGCAGGCGGGCGCTGCGCCGGCCGCCCATGCCCGCTTCTATGACTCGGCCAAATCTACTGCCAGCGAGCGCGGCCGTCCAGGCCCGGCTGATCGCCATGAGCGTGGACTTGAGCATTGTTGTCGCCGATCCACAGAAGAAGAGGATGCCATCTACCAGATGGCAAAAGACCTGGGCGGCTACCTTGTTTCCGAGAATATGTCCCAGGTCTACACCCCCAGCGGCACCGCTGTTCCACAGGGAACCATCTCGATCCGTGTTCCGGCGGAAAGCTGGATAATGCCCTCAGCCAGATCAAAGCGGGCGTGGTGGATGTGCAGAGTGAAAACCGCTCCGGCCAGGATGTGACCTCCCAATACGTCGACCTGCAAAGCCAATTGACCAACCTGCAGAAAGCCGAGCAGGATCTGCAGGCCATCATGGATGAGGCGAAAAACAACCCTGGCAACGATAGCACCACCAAGACCCAGGATGTCCTGAATGTCTACAACCAAATTGTCACCATCCGCGGGCAGATCGAACAGATCCAGGGCCAGATGAAATATATCGATGAGACCACCTCGACAGCCTCGATCAACGTAACCCTGATCGCCGAAGAAACCATCAAACCGATCGAACTTGGCGGATGGAAACCGCAGGGCGTGGCACGGGATGCCGTCCAGGCGTTGGTCAAATTCCTGCAAGGGTTCGTGAATTTCGTCATCTACCTGGTTCTGCTCGTGCTCCCGATCCTGATCGTCATCTTTGGCCCGATTGCGCTGGTCGTCTGGGGCATCGTTGCCCTGGTCAGGCGGCGCAAGGCAAAGAAAGCCGCCCAGGCGAAATAATCGCACAGGAGGCAAAAACCAAGGCATGGCGCAGACTCATCGCCTGCGCCATGCCTTTGTAAAGTAAACGGCTTCCGGAAATACAATGCCTTCGCCAATTTTGGAAACCAGTTTGGGAACACCGGATAGGGTGGTTTTTAAAGCTTCAAGCCAAACACGTGATGGGGTAGTAACGACTTATGAACTTTAAAAAATAAATACTGTAATGCTTGCCAAATGATCGCCACTGCCTCCCGGCACCGTCGCGGTTAAAACCGCTCCTCAGCACATGAAAGTCCTTCGGACTGGGCCTATACGAACCCCGCAGGGGTTTTCACGACCTGAGAAGGGGATTTATCCCCGACGAGCCATGCCAGGAGCAGGGAGAGAGGGTTACATAGAGCTTATTTAAAGTTCATAAGTCGTTACTACAAATTTTGGCGAAGGGCTATGGTGGTGAGGCGAATGGGGGCCCAAGCCGGATGTTATAATCCCGGAATATGGAACAGCTTGTGCACGCGGCGCAGCAACTCTTCGGCATCCATCTGACCGGGCGGCAGGTGGCAGCGCTGGTAGCCTTCGAGAACGAACTCGTGGCCTGGAATGCGAAATTCAACCTGACCGCGATACGCGATACAGGGGGGATTCGCACCAAACACTTTCTGGATTCTTTCTCCTGCAGCCTGGCGTGGAAGGAGAATCCACCCAAACGCCTGATCGATGTGGGTACTGGCGCAGGCTTTCCGGGCATCCCCTTGAAAATCCTCTATCCGTCCCTGCAATTAACGCTGGTCGAGTCGGTCCGCAAGAAGGCCGCCTTCTGCCGGCACGCGGTCGAGACCCTGAAACTGGATGCCGTCGAAGTCCTCACCGGCCGGGCCGAGGAAGTGGGACAAATGCCCGCACAGCGCGAGAGCTACGACTGGGCAGTGGCACGCGCCGTGGCAACCCTGCCCGTCCTGGCCGAATACCTCCTGCCGCTGGTGCAAGTGGGTGGGAAGATGCTGGCGCAGAAAGGCCATAGCGCACCGGTGGAGGCGCAGAGCGCTGAACATGCGTTCAAGCTGCTGGGCGGACGGATGCGACAACTGCTCGCCGGTGACCCTGCCGGGGGTGGCCGAAGAACGTTACCTGGTGGTGGTGGACAAGGTGGCTGCAACGCCTCCCCAGTACCCGCGCAAGCCGGGTTTCCCGGCAAAAAACCCGTTGTAAGGGCTTCCGCGGGATCGTTATGCTGAACAACCAGGAACAATCCTGGGGAGAAACGAGTAAGAAGTAAAAAGTGAGAAGGAAGAAGGGGAAAAACGGTTGAGTTTACAATTCAACGGCCTTATTTTTTTGATTGTTTTTGATGCGATTGCCCGAAACCGCCGCACGACAACTGGCCGGGACACCGCGGTATAATGGCGCGGCTACCAAAGGTTGCAGCAGACTTTTTATTGGAGGTGAGATTGTGGATTTACCCAAATATGCATATTTTCAGGGGAAGATCGTGCCCTATGCGGAGGCGAAGGTGGGGGTTGCCACGCATGCGCTTAATTACGGTACGGCGGTCTTTGGAGGCCTGCGCGGGTACTGGAATGATGAAAAGAAAAAGCTCTTTGTCTTTCGTCCATTGGACCATTACCGTCGCTTTCTGAATTCCTGCCGAATGATGTGCATGGAGTTCGATCACACCCCCGAAAGCCTGACAGACCTGACGCTGGAATTACTCCGCCAGGATGCCTACCAGCAGAATGTGTATATCCGCCCACTGGCCTACAAAGCCGACGAGGGGATCGGCGTGCGCCTGCACGATTTGAAGGAAGATCTGACCATCTTTGCCCTGCCCTTCGAGCAATATGTCAAGAACGATAAAGCTGCTCACGTAACCATATCTTCATGGAGGCGCATTGAGGATAATACGATCCCGGCACGCGGCAAGATCAGCGGTGCATATGCCAGTTCGGCGCTGATAAAAACGGACGCGGCCCGGGCCGGTTTTGATGAAGCCCTCGTACTGACCCAGGATGGTCACCTGGCGGAAGGCAGCGCCATGAATATCTTTATGGTCCGGGATGGGGTGCTGGTAACTCCGCCGGTCACGGATAATATCCTGGAAGGAATTACCCGCCGTTCCGTGATGGAACTGGCGAAAAACGAATTGGGGCTGACTGTGGTGGAACGACCGATCGACCGCTCGGAAATTTACATCTGCGAAGAATTCTTCCTGACGGGCACGGCCGCCCAGATCACCGTGGTGACGAAAGTGGACCATCGTCCGGTTGGCAAGGGCCTGATGGGACCGGTGGCCGGCTCTCTATATAAGCTGTTCGATGAAGTCGTGCACGGCAATAACCCAAAGTATGCCCATTGGAATGTCCCGGTGTGATTTGCATGGGTTATCCAGGAAATAAAAATGCGGCTTGTGCGGCCGCATTTTTCTATGGGCAGTTCCTATGGTTAGTGAAAACAATCATCACCAAATTCTTTGTGCAATCCTTGAAGGTGTCAAAATAGATTTTCTCGGTTAGCGGCTTGCCGTTGTTATCAAATAGTTGGATCCAAAGAGTCTGCGTCGATGCAATCGCACTGTCGGCCAGTTTTAATTCGAAGCCAGAAGCCCCATATGCCGGGTTATTCCCGCTCAATACCTGGCCGGTGACGTTCTTGCCATCCAGCGTACCACCCAGTTGGATGGTTTGAAAGAGAAGCGGTTTATTGTCCGCGTCCATCACCGTCCCACCCACTCCCATCCAGTTGCAAGCCAGAGTCGGGTGCTGGGTTGTACTGGCCTGGTAGGTAATAACCGCCACGGCCGGCATGGCGGTCGGGGTAGTCGTCAGCGTATCAACGATGGGAGTAACAGTGGGCGTCATGGTGATGGTTGGAGTGATCAGCATTGCAACCGATGTCCAGGTGGGGGCCTTGGTACGGGTTGGTGAAGGTTGAATGGTCAGAGTGGGTGTCCAGGTGGGAGGTAGGAGGATGATGGTAGGGGTGGAAGTGGGTGTCTGGTAAAGGGTGGGAAGCGCGGCGGGCTGGAAGATTGCAGGGAGCATGGCAGGGTTTTGAAAGATGGTCAGGAACAGGTATGCCAGACCACAAGCTCCCAACAACACAATTACTGTCAGGATATTCCAGATAATGGGCTTCCGTTTGACCTTCGGTTCAGACTTTAGTTCAAAATTGTCCATCGCTGCATCTCCCTAGACACACATCAAGGTGCAAATAGAATTTTACTCGCATTTCGTCGTTGAGTCAGCCAGTTCTGTACGGCGTGTTCCTGGAGGGTCAGCAGGGCATCTGGCGAGAGCGGGTGGGCCGGGTCGCGTTCCACCAAAAACAAGATATCATAACCGGCCTGAGTCTGGATAATATCGCTGTATTGGCCTGGCTGGAGAGCAAAAGCGGCTGCCTCGATGGCCGGGTCGGATAGATAGCCTCGAGGAAACCAGCCCAACTCGCCTTTTGTGACCGGGTCATACTGGGCTGCCAGGTCATTGAAGTTCCGGCCAGATTTCAGGTAGCCAAGCGCCTGCTGGGCTGCATCTGCATTATAGAGCAAAATCTGTTTTACGTGTACCTGCTCGGCAGTGGTAGGGACGGAGGCGGCAATCTTGTCCCGCATGAAAGCGGCCGCCATCTGGCGGCGCAAATCGACCCTGAAATCTGCGTCCGTATAACCATTGGCCGTTTCCCAAGCGGTCAGCTTGTCGGATCCCCCGATCTGGGCAACCAGGCTATCAATGCGACTCTGTAACGCAGCGTCGTCGACGGTATAGCCGCTGGCAGCCGCAGCTTGTGCCAGCAGGAGAGTGTCGATGAATTCATCGCTGACCGCTTTCGTGGCCGCTTCCAGGCTGACGGTGTCCCCCAAAGCAGGTTTGGGCCTGCTGGTAGCGTGCCAGTTCCGCGTTGAATTCAGGCATGCTAATACCTTCGCCATTGACGGAGACCGCCAGCGGAATGGGGGTGACGGTCGGTGTTGGGGAAGGCGTGGGAGTAGGGGTGGCAGGAACGAGATTCAGGCTGCCCGGAACTGCACAAGCGGTGAGAGTCAGAACGAGGCAGATGCCCAGGCAAGCGAAGATGCGCATTAATGTGTGGTTGTTCATTTATCAGGATTATACCAATATTAAAGAAGCAGGGGCGACCAGGCGGTCGCCCCTGCTGGGAGGCTTGGTTTAGTAATCCATTCCGCCGCCGGGGGGCATGGCGGGAGCGGCTTTTTCTTTTTCGGGCACGTCGGTGACCAGGCATTCGGTGGTCAGGATCATCGCGGCGATGGAAGCGGCATTTTCGAGGGCGCCGCGCACCACCTTGAGTGGGTCGATGACGCCAGCCTGGAGCATGTCAATGTATTCTCCGGTGATGACGTTGTAGCCGAGGTTTTTATTGCTTTGTTCCTTGGCAAGCCGGCGGACGTTCTCGATAATGACTGCGCCATCCTGACCGGCATTTTCGGCCAGTTTGCGGATGGGGGCTTCTAGAGCCTTGCGAACAATGGCGACGCCGATGGTTTCGTCTTCGCCGTCCATTTTGACCTTATCGAGAGCGGCAACGGCGTTGATGAAGACAATTTCGCCGCCGGGGACGATGCCTTCTTCAATGGCGGCACGGGTGGCAGAGAGGGCGTCTTCAACGCGATGCTTCTTCTCTTTGAGTTCGGTCTCAGTGGCTGCGCCAACACGGATGATGGCAACGCCGCCGGAGAGCTTGGCCAGACGCTCCTGGAGTTTTTCCTTGTCGTAATCGCTGGTGCTCTTGTCAATCTCGACGCGGATCTGCTCGATGCGGCCCTTGATTTGGGCTTTATCACCCTTGCCGCCAACGATGGTGGTGTTGTCTTTGTCGGCGACGACTTTCTCGGCCTTGCCAAGGTCTTGCAGGGTGGTGGTTTCGAGCTTGCGGCCGGTCTCTTCTGAGATGAGCTGTCCACCGGTCAGGGTAGCGATATCCTGCATCATGGCCTTGCGGCGGTCACCGAACCCGGGGGCTTTGACGGCCAGCACATTCAACATACCGCGCAGTTTGTTCAAGACGAGCGTGGCAAGGGCTTCGCCGTCGATATCCTCTGCGATGATGACCAGGTCGCGCTTGCCAATCTGGACAAGTTTTTCCAGCACGGGCACAATATCTTGGGCCGCGGAAATTTTCTTGTCGTAGATGAGGATGTAAGGTTCGGCTATGACTGCTTCCATGTGGTCCGAGTCAGTGATGAAGTAAGCCGAGATGTAACCGCGGTCAAACTGCATGCCTTCCACATATTCTGTCTCGAATTGCATGGACTTGGACTCTTCCACGGTGATGACGCCATCTTTGCCGACTTTGTCCATCACATCTGCAATCAGTTTGCCAATTTCTGGATCAGCGGCGGAGTTGGTGGCAACCGAGGCGATTTCATCTTTTGTATCGATCTTCCTGGCCATTTTGCGCAGGGCCGCGACTACTGTCTCGACGCCCCGGCTGATGCCGAGTTTGAGGCGCATCGGGTTGGCACCCGCGGCCAGGTTCTTCAAGCCCTTCGGTAACAATGGCGTGCGCCAGGACGGTCGAGGTAGTGGTGCCATCACCGGCAATATCATTGGTTTTGGTGGCGGCTTCCTTGAGAAGCTGCGCGCCCATGTTGGCGAAGGGGTCTTCCAGTTCAATTTCCTTGGCAACCGTCACGCCGTCATGGGTGATGGTGGGGGAACCAAACTTCCGGTCGAGGGCCACATTGCGGCCCTTGGGGCCAAGCGTGGTGCCAACCGCATTGGCGACCACATCAATGCCTTGCTGGAGCCGACGACGGGCATCTTCGGAAAAGACGAGTTGTTTTGCAGCCATAATTCATTCCTCCAATTGGATAATTTATTTAACAATAGCGAGGATGTCGCTCTCGCGCAGGATCAGCAATTTCTTGCCATCCACTTTGATTTCGGTGCCGGAATACTTGGCGTACAAGACTTTGTCGCCTACGGCTACGTCCATGGCGATGCGCTTTCCATCTTCATCGCGGTCACCCGGGCCAACTGCCAGGATATTGCCCTGTTGGGGTTTCTCTTTAGCCGTTTCGGGGAGCACGATGCCACCCGCGGTGATATCCTCTTGCTCGATGGGATCAATCACCACACGACTGCCGAGGGGTTTGAGATTAAGTGCCATATTCGCCTCCAGAAAAATTTTTCACGGTATTTTAGCACTCTACCACATAGAGTGCTAACGGTATGATACATGCCTTCTGGATGAACGTCAAGAGGGAAAAAAGGGAATTAACAAAATTCTGATAATCCACGTGCGTACTACAGTTCCGGTTGTGACGTGGGCAGCGAGCAATTCCTATGGTGTTGGCAAGTTATTCGGTAAGGGCATGGGGGTCGCAGCGGCACTCGGCGTGAGCGTGGGAGTTGTAATGACGCCAGACGCGGGCTTGATAGTTGCGCTGGCACCCGGTGTGGTGGTGGTTACTGGTGTCTGGGTCAGGGCGCCGGTAACTTCAGCACAGATTTGCAGGCCCACATCTGCATTTCGGGTAATGATGGTGTTGTCGGGATAGGCAGTCTCAAGCTGGGTCAACAAACTCACCACTTCCGGGCAGTATTCGGGCTTGTTGGGGGCAAATGCCGATAGAACAGAGCCGAGATCCAGGTAATATGTGGCGCTGTTGGGGTTTAGAACCAAAGGCTTCACTTCGACACCGACACAATCGCTTCCGGCGAGCACGGCCTGGCAGGACGCCAGGGCATCGCAACCTTCCACGGCGCATCGCAGGGCAATAATGGATGTTTCAAAATTGCGTCCCCTTTTGTAGATGTCTCCCAGTTGGCCATACAGGTCAGCATTGGTCGGGTCCATTGCAATGGCTTCCTGGGCATTCAGAGCAGCCGCAAAGAACTGGCCTTGCTGGGCGTACGTTTTCGCGATGGCTATGTAAGGCGAAGGATCATCTGATCTTGAGTTGATCATCGATGGCGATGGCCTTGGCATAGTTTGCCCGGGCGGAATTGTAGAGATCGCTCTGTTGAGCCGGCAGGGTGCTATTGAAAGCCAGGGTGCGGTAATTATGCCCAATGGAAATGTAAAGGAAAGTCAGGTTGGGGTCAATCGCGAGCGCCTTCTGGTATTCTTCAATTGCCTGGCTATAATTGGCGGTCGATTCAAGATAATAGCCATAGACGCGATGCACATCCATCACCTGCGGGCCCAGTTGGAGCGCAGGCTTGATATATAGAGCAGCCTGGTCCCACTTCTGCTGGTCGATCAGGATTTCAGCATAATAAGCCAGCGCCAGAGGATTCTGGCTGTTCAGGCTGAGGGCCTGCACCGCATCCTTCTGGGCCTCGAAGATGAAATCGGCGGCTTTTTTGTCCCCCGTGCGCAGGGGATCCAGGGCAGGATCGGCATTCCAGTCCAGGACAAAAGCGCGGATGGCATAGGCGTCGCTGTCGTCAGGGGCGATGGCAACGGCTTGATTGGCAGATTGCAGCGCTTCCGTAAGCCGTGCCAGGCGGTCGGCATCGTTGGAAAGCAGGCTGGAGGAATAGGCCTGGATGCGGGCCAATTCGGTCCAGACCGCCGGATCGCTTGCACTGCCCTGGGTGGTTGCCTGCTGGTAAGCGGCGATGGCGAGGTCCAGGTTGCCGGCTTGAAATTGGGCTTCTCCTTCCAGAACCAGGGAATTAATGGTGCGTGTGGAGGTGGGGGTGGGTTAAAAGGATTGCGGATGATGCCCGTACTCAGCCGCCAGGTAAACCAAACTCCGGCGAAGATGAGGATCACCAGGCCAAACAGGCGGTACAGATTTGATGACCGGCGCTGGTAGAACAGCGTCCGGCGGCGGTTCACTTTCATGGGGTTGGGGTCGTTCCGAGGGTGGCTGATGGCTGTAGCCTGCGGAGAGGCAGTGCCGAGGTTCTTCGCACAAAAGTCCTGGGCATATTGGGCGTTGTATACCGCGATATCATTTGAGCGGAAAGCATCCAGGATGGTTTGTGTCAGGGGCAGGGCCTCGCTGCAAAGGTCGCTTTGGGCCAGTACAAGCGCATAGGTGTAATAGTATGTGGAAACCCAGGGATCATTGTTGGATGGGGGCAATGGCTGGATGGTCTGTCCATCTGTGCGTTGTGCCACCATTGATGGTCAATGAAAACTGTTGCGATGGCAGTCGGGCCACTCGTTGTTTTTATAAAGCATATAGCCCCAGTTGCCGCGCACGTACGGATCGGTGGGCGCATCCTGAACGGCCGCATTGGCATACTGCTCAGCCTGGGTAAACTGGCCGATGGAAGCCAGGGCACGTGAACTGTAGAGTTCAGGCAGGTAATTAGTGGGATCGAGGGTATTGGCAAGGGTATATTGCTGGATGGCCTGGTCAATCACTCCCAGAGCCTTATATGTTACGCCGAGTTCCAGGTGGATTTCAGCGATGTTCTTATTGATATTGATGGCGGCCAGGTATTCCTGGACAGCCAGTTCCTGGTTGCCGGTGAGTTGGTAAACATAAGCGCGTGCCCAGTGTGCCTCCAGGCTGTTGGGTGCCAGAGTGGTGGCCGTCCTGGATTCGTCAATGGCTGTCTGGATGGGGTTAACATATGGGCCGGCACTGTTCTCGAACATCTTGCCATATAAAAAAGCATTATAAGCATGCGCCTGGCCATTGTTGGGATCCAATCGCAGGGCGTTTTGCAGAGAATCATCCGCCGCAGTGTAATTACCTTGCTCGGTCAGCGCCCAACCGCGCACGGCTTGCGCCATCGAACTGTTGGGGTTGAGCAGCAAGGAATTTTCAGCATTAACCAAAGCGTCGTCATACTTTCCGGCGAATATCTGGACACGCGCCAGGGCGATATAGAGGGACGGATCCTTCGGGTGATGCGGATGGCTTCCAGGTACGTATTTATCGCATCGAGCAATTTCCCATTGGTAAAATCGCCCTCCGCCTCGGTGACATAGGACTCGGGGTCACGCGTGACAGTGGGAGTTGGCATGAAAGGGGTCTGTGCTGTCGGCAGGATGAACCGGTCAACATAAGTGACGCACCGCAATCAAAATCACCACCAGGATGACCAGGAACCAATTGATTCTCGGGCGCCGGTGGCGCATATTCCATTTCGAACCTCGCAGGTACATTTAATCATCTTACCATCTGATGCAAATGGGCGTCAATCCCCCCAATCCTCTTGTCAGACATACCGCTTACAGCTAGAATGGATGCATGGAGTTCGACGTCTTCACGCTCCTGCCGGAAGTCTTTCCCCCTTATCTTGAAAGCAGCATTCTTCAACGCGCCCGCCAACGCGGGCTGATCGATGTGCATGTTCACAACATCCGCGACTGGGCCACGGACAAGCACCATGTCACCGACGACGAACCATACGGCGGCGGCGGCGGAATGGTCATGAAGGTGGAACCGGTCTTTGCGGCAGTCGAAAGTGTGCTCGGACCCTTGCCCCCGCAGAATGGGTGGAAGCGATTGCCCGATCATTTTGTTGACCCCCCAGGGGCGCGTCTTCAACCAGGGCATTGCGATGGAATTGGTCCGACACCCGCGCCTGGCCCTGATCTGCGGCCGCTACGAAGGCGTGGATGAACGCATCCGCGAACACCTGGTCACCGACCAAATTTCGATCGGCGACTACGTACTGACCGGGGGAGAACTGCCGGCATTGATTCTTATCGACGCGGTTTCCCGCCTGCTCCCCGGCGTGCTGGGCGATCCCAACGGACCTTTCGATGACTCGCATGCTTCGGGCTTGCTTGAATACCCGCACTACACCCGCCCGCCGGAATTCCGCGGCTGGGGCGTCCCCGACATCCTGATATCCGGTAACCATGCCAGGATCGCCAAATGGCGGCGCGAACAATCCCTGCGGCGGACATTCAAACATCGCCCGGATTTGTTGGAAAAAGCAAGTTTGGACGAGTCTGACCGTAAATTGCTGAGAAAAATCATCGCAGAGGAGAGGCTGATCGATGAAAGTATTCATGAAAAGATCATGCTTTTCGCTGCCATCCTGTTGACGCTCGTATTATTGGTGCCCGGATGCGCATCAAAATCTGCTGATTGCAAACAACCGGATGTGTTTTGTGTTGGCCTGGTAACAGATGTCGGCCGGCGCGATGACCACGCCTACAACCAGGCCGCCTGGGAGGGCATCCAGCAAGCCAAGACCAATGGTGTAACCGACTGGGTTGCATCCATCGAGACGGTCGATGCCAGGGATTATGCAGAAAATATCAACGTCTTCGCGCAGGCTGGCTACGATGTCATAGTTACTGTTGGGGATGCGATGAGCGATGCCACGCGTGCTGCGGCCATCGCTTATCCGGATACGTATTTTATCGGTGTGGACCAGGATCAATCGACCAACCAGGATTTCAGTCCAAACCTGACCGGGCTTGTTTTTGCCGAAGACCAGATCGGTTACCTGGCGGGCGCACTGGCGGCGTTGATGTCGAAGACGGGCCAAATTGGCGCGGTGTGTGCCAGTGACGCGCTGCCTGCGCATGAAACGATATGGGGAAGGTTTTTTGGCTGGCGCAGCCTATATTAATCCACGAAGTAAAGGCGACGGTTATTTATCATAATGATGTCGGCCTCGATAAGACCCTGGTCGATCCGGAATGGGGCGCGGCAACCGCCAACTCGCTGGTTGACTCAGGAGCGGATATCATCTTCGGAGTTGGTGGTGACACCGGAAACAATGCGATTGTTGCAGCGGTGACGCGCGGCGTCTATGGAATTGGCGCGGATACCGACCAATACTTACGCGCTACCGGTGGCGGCCCCGCACTTATATGCGAGTGTTCTGGAGTTGATCGCCCCGGGGGTGGCGGGGTTAATTAAAACTGCCAAGGGCGCTCAAGCCGGAACAGCCGTTTTTCCAAGCGGGAATTATCAGGGGCAGGTTGGCCTTTCGTCGTACCATGACCTGGATTCAGCCATTCCCGATGGAAGTAAAATCTGGTATGACCGAGTTGAACCAGGCTTTAACTCTCGGGTAAGATTCAGACAGGTGTATCGCTAACGAACCCGTGACAACCAGTATGAATGTCTTGTGCCATAGTTCATCTTGTTTTATTTTCCCGAAGCCTGTATACTAAACATGTCAGACAAACCATTGCAGTGATTTTAGATAAGGAGGTGCAACCTACAACCTGTAAGAAACGAATTGTTTGTTTGAATGCCTCTGCTTATACCCATTCTAGAAATAGTCTAGAAGGAGAAGAAAACTATGAAGAAAATGACAGTTGTTTTCACCATTTTGGTGACCGTTGCCATGCTGCTGGTTGCATGCGGCCCGGCGGCCACAACAGCGGCCCCCGCCACCCAGGCACCCGCCCCCAAGATCAGTGTCGGCATGGTCACCGATACCGGTGGCATCGATGACAAGTCCTTCAATAACCTGAGCTGGCAGGGTGTCCAGCAGGCGATCACGCAATTGGGAGTTTCGGGCAAGTATCTCGAATCCCACCAGCAGTCTGACTACGACAAGAACATCCAGCAATTCATCAACGAGAAGGCTGATCTGATCGTCACGGTGGGCTTCCTGATGGGCGTGAATACGGCCACGGCTGCCAAAGCCAACCCCAACCAGAAATTCGCCATCATTGACTATACCTACCCGGATTGCGCTCCCGGTGGTGTTGAAGGCAAGGACTGCGGTTCCGCCACAGTAATGAACAATGTTCGTGGCCTGGCCTTCCAGACCGACCAGGCGGCATTCCTGGCGGGTTACCTGGCTGCCGGGATGACCAAGACCGGTATCGTCGGCACCTGGGGTGGTATTGCGATCCCGACCGTTACCATCTTCATGAAGGGCTTCCAGGCCGGCGTCATGTACTACAACACCAAGCACAGCACCACCGTCAAAGTGCTGGGCTGGGATGATGTCTCGCAGAAAGGCACCTTCATCAACGGCTTCACCTCCACCGACGATGGCAAGAATACAACCGCCTCCATGGTCCAGGAAGGCGCAGACATCATCCTGCCGGTGGCCGGCGGAGCAGGCCTGGGCGCAGCAGCATACTGCGAATCGGCCACCCCGAAGTGCCTGATCATCGGTGTGGACCAGGACTGGTTCGTTTCCGCCCCCGAGTACAACGATATTGAGTTGAGCAGCGTCCAGAAGAGAGTGGATGTGGCCGTCTTCAAGACCATCCAGGATGTCATTGCCGGCAAATTCACAGGTGGAACGGTTACCTATACACTCGCCGATGGCGGCGTGGCCCTGGCGCCCTATCCATAATTTTGACAGCCAGGTCCCGGCTGCGCTGAAGGCCGAAATTACCCAGGCCTCAGGCGGATATCATCAGCGGCGCTGTTACAGTGAATGGCGTGCTGGGAGAAAAGTAAATAACGCGTAGTTATCTCAGGAGGGGCCGGGTAACCCTGGCCCCTCTTCTTTAGGCTTTGATACTGAAAGTTCAGGAGAAATTTGCATGCCACCCGTCCTGGAATTGCGCGGCATTACCAAATCTTTCCCCGGTGTACTGGCAAATGATGGAATTGATCTCTTGGTGGAGAAAGGGGAGATCCATGCCCTCCTGGGTGAAAACGGGGCAGGCAAGACGACCCTGATGAATATTCTTTACGGCTTATATAAGCCGGATGCGGGTCAGGTATTGATCCAGGGGAAGGAAGTGAGCATCCATGGCCCTAGCGACGCGATTGCCCAGGGCATTGGGATGGTGCACCAGCACTTCATGCTCATCCCGGTGATGACTGCCACGGAAAACGTGATGCTGGGGATCGAACCAACCCGGAATGGTATTTTTCTGGACAAGGCCAGGGTGGCAAAACGCATTCACGAGATCTCCGAACAGTATGACCTGGCAGTGGATCCACAGGCATATATCGGCGACCTGGCGGTGGGTTCACAGCAACGCGTAGAAATTATTAAAGTTTTATATCGGGAAGCCGACATCCTTATCCTGGATGAACCCACGGCGGTCCTTACCCCTCAAGAGGTGGAAGGTCTGTTCAAAGTATTGCGCTCCCTGGTCGCCAACGGCAAATCAGTCATTTTCATTACTCATAAGCTTAAAGAAGTCATGGCGATCGCGGATCGCATCACGGTTCTACGGGGTGGACGGGTGGTGGGAACGGTGACCCCGGCAGAGGCCACCCCGGAAAAACTGGCGGCCATGATGGTTGGACGCGAGGTCAACCTGGTGGTCAAGAAAAAACCTGCCATACCAAAAGAGGTGGTGCTGGAAGTCAAGGATTTGTGTGTCGAGGATGAACGCAAGAACCTGACCGTCAATGGGGTGTCTTTTGAAGTGCGCGCCGGCGAAGTGCTGGGGGTGGCGGGCGTGCAGGGGAATGGACAAACGGAGCTGGTCTATGCACTGACCGGGTTGCTTCCTTCGACCGAGTGGCGAAATTCACGTTGTTGGAAAATCGGTGCACCATACTACTCCGCGCAATATTTTGGAACGGGGGGTGGCCCATATCCCGGAAGACCGCCAGCGCCATGGCCTGATCCTTACCTTCCCTGTCCATGACAATATGGTGTTGTGTACCTATTACCAACCTCCTTTTGCAAAGGGAGTTTCCTTGCAGCAGAAGGTGATCATTGAAAATGCCGAGAAATTGGTAAAACAATTCGACGTACGCACTCCGAACGTATTCGTGCCGGTTTCCACGCTATCCGGAGGAAACCAGCAAAAAGTGATCGTGGCGCGTGAATTCTCCCGTCCGATCAAGCTGCTGATTGCCTCCCAGCCGACGCGTGGGTCTGGATGTTGGCTCGATCGAATATATTCACAGCCGGATCATTGAAAAACGGGATGAAGGGACCGCTGTGCTCTTGGTTTCCCCGGAACTGGATGAGATCATTGCCCTTTCTGACCGTATCGCTGTAATGTACAAAGGCCAGATCGTAGATATCGTCGCATCTGCCGGGGTCAGCAAGGAATATATCGGTTTGCTCATGGCGGGAGTCAAACCTGCCGAGGCGCACAAGGTTTCACCGACCACCACCGGTGAAACCGAAGTGGAACGGGTCTTCTAAGAGGAGTTTACCTTGGACCGCAACTCAACTACACGACAAGCGGCGCAGGCGCCGGACGCTTCGAAAAAGCCGGGCAGGCGGGGATCGGGGGGCAAGGTGTTCCAGACCTTGCTCATTCCCGTGCTCTCCATTTTTACCGGCCTGGTCTTTGGCGCAATCGTGATCGTCGCAACCGACGCCAGCGTGATCGCGGCTTACCGCAATTTCTTCCAGGCGCCCGGCGCAGCCCTCCTGGATACCTGGAATGTAATTGCCCTGGCGTATGGGTCCCTATTTAATGGGGCTTTCGGAAGCCCAACTGTGATCGTTCAAGGAATCCAGGCATACCTCGCCACGGGGGACCAAAAGGCTCTTTTGATGGCAATCTATCCTTTCACGGAGAGCCTGGCCGCGGTGACACCCTACATCCTGGCTGGTCTGGCGGTCGCGGTGGGTTTCAAATGCGGTTTATTTAATATCGGTGCGGAAGGTCAATTCGGAATTGGGGCGCTTTGCTCTGCATTTGTTGGCTACAGCATTAAAGGTCTGCCGTGGTTTGTCCACCTGCCCCTGGCCCTGCTCGCCGGGGCGATCGGCGGGGCCATCTGGGCCGCCATCCCGGGCTACCTTAAGGCGGTCACCGGCGCGCACGAGGTGGTGAACACGATCATGATGAACTATATCTCGTACAGCCTGGGAGACTGGCTTGTTGAACGGCCCGATGAAAGCGCCCGGTTACCGGCCCCTGACGCCCGTGATCCAGGACTCGGCCATGCTGCCGCGCTTCTTCCCGCCGCCCCTGCGCTTCAACTGGGGTTTTGTGCTGGCCCTGGCTAATTGCAGTCCTGGTATATTGGTTCTTGTTTAAAACGACGCTGGGGATGGAAATCCGCGCCGTGGGGGCGAATCCGGACGGCGCCCGCTACGCCGGGATGAACATCGTGCAGAATTTTGTGCTTGCCATGACCATCAGTGGTGCGCTGGCCGGCCTGGCCGGGGCTACCCAGGTGCTCGGGATTGACCACTGGGTTGGGCAGAACTTCTCCGCCGGATACGGCTTCGATTCGATTGCAATTGCCTTGCTGGGACAGAGCCATCCTTTTGGAGTTGTCCTGGCAGCCGGTCTGTGGGGATTCCTGCGCAGCGGCGCGACCAACATGCAATCCATGGCGGGCGTCCCGCTGGATGTCATCTCGATCATCCAGGGGCTGGTGGTGATCTTTGTGGCCGCGCCGGCTGTCATCCGCTGGATTTACCATATCCGCCTGGCTCGTATGGAAACAGTTGTGCTTACGCGCGGTTGGGGTAAATAAACGGCCTCCGCCATTTTTTTATCCCATCATTCCTTGAGGATTGCATGGCAACTAATTTGGTCCCAGAAAAAGAAAAGAATAAACGATATTCCCGCAATCGCCTGGTGATTGGCCTTGTCCTGATCGGAACCGGATTGTTGATCTTGCTGCTTTTCGGACTTCATTTGCAGCCCGGCCAGCAGGCCACCTATGGCCTGACACCCCATGGGGATACGAACGTCATCCCGATCCCGGATTTGACCCTGCCGGTCCAGACGTCCATCTATATCCTGGCATTGATCTGCCATCTTCCTGGGTGCCTGGCACCTGGCGCGCGGAATCCGCTCCACGGGCGCGCTGGTGGGAGTGGTTGCATTTTGTTTTGTGGCGGCGTTCCTGCTCTGGGCGACGGCCGGCAAGTCCATGGACCTGGTCGGGATGTTGAATACCTCGGTGGTGCGGGCCACCCCGATTGCGCTGGCCGCCATGTGCGGGGTGATCAGCGAGCGCTCGGCGGTGATCAACATTGGTCTTGAAGGTATCATGCTTTCGGCAGCCATGGCAGCCGTGTCTTCTGCCACCCTGACCCACAACCTCTACATTGGTTTACTGGTTGCCATCCTGACGGGTGGAATCCTGGGCGCCATTCATGCGGTGTTGGTGATCCGGTTCAAGGTGGACCAAATCGTCAGTGGTACTGCAATCAATATCATCGGATCAGGCGCCACCAATTTCCTGTCTGCCCGATTTTTGGAGACAAATATCGACCAGCTGAATAACTCCGGTGTTTTCCCCAATATTACCATCCCGCTCCTGGTCAAAATCCCGATCCTAGGACCGATGCTATTTGAAAACAACCTGATCTTTTATTTGACCATTTTTCTGGTTGTGATCTTATATGTGGTCCTGTTTTACACCCCCTGGGGGCTGCGCACCCGGGCGGTGGGCGAGCATCCCAAGGCAGCCGATACGCTGGGCATCAATGTATTTTTGACACGCTATGTGGACGTCATTATCGGTGGCATGCTGGCGGGTATCGGCGGTGCCTATTTCACGATCGGTTCCATTGGACGCTTCGACCGGCTGATGACGAACGGGAAGGGTTTTATCGGCCTGGCGGCCATGATCTTCGGCAAATGGAATCCGATTGGAGCATATGCCGCCTCCTTGATCTTCGGTTTCGCCGATTCGCTCCAGGTCAAGATGCAGATATTGAATATACCAATTCCAAGTGAGTTTCTGCAAATGGCACCCTATATCGTGACCATGATCGTACTGGCCGGGGTGGTCGGCCGGGCTCGCCCGCCTGCGGCGGATGGCGCTGTTTACGAAAAACAATAGAAAACGGGGAATCCCCATTATTATTCTGCAGGGACGACGGTAGGTGCCGTCCCTACAGTGTTTTAAGGGGGACATGCGGCCCCGTACTTGTTTTGTGCTCTGGATTGGAAAGAGTCAATAGCCACCTGCACACGTTTTTTAAGTCGGGATTCGCCGATCGAGGTGACTGTCACTGGGCGGCGCGAGTATGCATCAGCGTATTATCGGCCCAGTGACAGTCACATGGCTATGCCTGCAACGTGCGTTTAGGGTTGTTCGTATGTTATAGTATGGTTGCTTCATCAGAAGCATAGAAAAGGAGCAAGTTGAATGAATGTGATTTTGTTAGGCATAGGGATCATCCTCCTGGTGATCCTGTTTTTCGTGATGCTCTCCGGGATCCGGTTTATCCCGAACAACCGGATTGGCATGATCGAAAAACGCTGGAGCGGCAAAGGCTCCGTGAAAGGCGGCCTGATCGCCCTGAAGGCGAGGCGGGCTACCAGCCGCAGATCCTGCGCGGCGGCCTGCACTACCTGATGCCGATCCAGTACGTCGTCCACATGGCGCCGCTGGTGACCATCTCGCAGGGCAAGATCGGCTATATCTTCGCCCGGGATGGCAAACAACTCAACCCGGCCCAGGTTCTGGCCTCCAATGCCACCGTCCAGGATTTTCAGGACGTGGAAGCGTTCTTGAAAAATGGCGGGCAACGCGGGCCGCAGCGCCGCATCCTGCGTGAAGGTACGTATGCCTTCAACCTGGTGCAGTTCATCGTGATCACCGAAGAGCGCGTCTACGCCCTTTCCCTCAGCAAGGAAGAAGCGGACACCATCCGCGGCATGGCCGAAGTGATCGGCCAGCGCAACGGCTTCCGCCCGGTGGTCATCAAAGACACGGATGACACGGTCGGGATCGTCACCGTCCATGACGGCCCGTCCCTGGTCCAGGGCGAAATCATCGCCCCGATTGTCGGCGACGCCTCGGCACAGGCCGGCACCTATCATAATAGTTTCCAGGATGCCGATAACTTCCTGGCCGCGGGCGGTATGCGCGGCCGCCAGTTGCAGGTGCTGGTGGAAGGCACCTACTACATCAACCGCCTGTTTGCCACCGTCGAGATGATCCAGAAAACGATCATCGAAGTCGGTAACGTGGGCGTGGTGGTTTCGTACACCGGCGCAATGGGCGCGGACCTTTCGGGCAAGGATTACCGCCATGGCGAACTGGCCTCCAAAGGCAACCGGGGTGTCTGGAATGAACCGCTCCTGCCTGGCAAGTACGCCTTCAATACCTATGCCGGGAAAGTGATCATTGTCCCGACCACCAACTTCATCCTGAAGTGGATCCGCAGCGAATCCGGCGCGCATCACTACGACGAAAACCTGTCCGAGGTCTCGCTCATCACCAAGGATGCCTTCGAGCCTTCCCTGCCGCTTTCGGTGGTGGTCCATATCGACTACCAGAAGGCCCCGCTGGTCATCCAGCGTTTTGGCGACATCAAGAAACTGGTGGAACAGACCCTCGACCCGATGGTGTCGGCCTACTTCAAGAACGTCGGCCAGACCCGCACGCTCATCCAGCTTTTGCAGGAGCGCAGCGCCATCCAGCAGCAGGCCAGCACGGAGATGAAGGAAAAGTTTGCCCATTACAACCTGGAACTGGAAGAAGTGCTGATCGGCACGCCCTCCTCCCCGGAGAATGATACGCAGATCGAAACCATCCTGACCCAGCTGCGTTCCCGGCAGATCGCCACGGAGCAGGTGGAAACCTATGGGCGGCAGGAACAGGCCGCCGTCAAGGAACGCGAACTGCGCGAGGCCGAGAGCCGCGCCCAGATGCAGACCAAAATGACCGAGGCCGAGTTGAACATCAATATTCAGACCAACCAGGGCAAGGCCGAATACCAGCGCTCCATCCAGCAGGCCGCCCAGATCCGTGCCCTGGCCGAAGCGGAATCCGAAAAAATCGCCCGCATCGGTATCGCCCAGGCCCTCGCCACCGAGGAACAGGTGCGCGCTTACGGCGGGCCGCAGTTCCAGGTGACCCAGCAGGTGCTCAACCGCTTTTCCGAGGCCATCCAGCAATCCGGAGTGGATGTGGTGCCACGCGTGGTGGTCAGCGGCGGAGAGGCCGATGGGGAACAGGGCAGCACTTCCAGCAGTATCATGGAAGCCTTGCTGACCATGCTGCTCTCCGACCGCTATCGGCGCACTGGCGCAGGACAGCCCAACGCGCCCAGCGTTCGCCGGAAGCCGAAGCCCTGCGCGACCAGATCCGCAAGGATATGCAGAATAAAACGGTCCAGCCGGAAGAAAAGAAAAAAGAATAGGTGAGTTCCCCGAAGGAATACGATACCCCCGCCACTTAATGTGACGGGGGTATTTTTTTGGTACATCTTGATGACAAATATCATATTCTCAATTTTGAATATGAGCATATAATACATTCGGAGTTACGAATATGATAAAAATGCCTTCCGCCCTAGCGAAAGTAAGCGATCTATTGCAGGTCATCAGCCCTGAACCGCGCCTCGAAATCCTGCTTGGTATTGGCGCAGGTGAACCATGTGTCTGCCATCTCGAAGCCACTTTCGGCTGGCGGCAGGCCTACCTGTCGCAACACCTGATGGCCCTGCGCAAGGCGGGGATCCTCGCCACCAGCCGGCAGGGACGAAACATACATTACCGGCTAAGCAATCCGCGCCTACTTGGCCTGATCCTTCAGGCAGCAGAGTTGCAAGGTGTGGCATTGCCCGAACTGGCCCCCTCCCCGGATTGTGCCTGCCCGAATTGCAGCAAGCAACGCAATGAAGGATGCCAGTAGCATGTCCAAGCTTGGGTTGTACTGAGGTGATAGCGTGGTTCCAAATCATGAATACTGGTTGGAAGTGGATGAACAGGGCCGGCTGGTCCTGCCTGCGGAGGTGATGGAGCATTACGGGATTCGTCCCGGCGCGCAGATCCGGATGAAAGAAGGATCAAAATCGCTGCGCATTCACCGTCCGGTCACGCAGTTAACCAAGGTGTACGTGGAACTGACCAGCCGCTGCAACCTGACCTGCCGGACCTGCATCCGCAACGCCTGGAAGGAAGCCCAGGGAGACATGACGGGCGCGACTTTCCGGCTGCTGCTGGAAGGCCTCAAGAACCTGCCTTCCCGCCCGGAGGTTTTCTTCGGCGGCTTTGGCGAACCGCTGTTGCTGGCGGACATTGCCGAAAAGGTTGCGGAGGTAAAAGCCGTAGCGGGGAAAGTTGAGCTGATCACGAACGGCATACTGCTGAGCGAACAGCTTTCCCATGAACTCATCGTTGCAGGCCTGGATACGCTCTGGGTGTCGGTGGACGGGGCAACGCCGGAGCATTATGCCGACGTCCGCCTGGGAGCGGCCCTTCCAACCGTGTTCGACAATATCATCCGTTTTAGCAACCTGCGCAATTCGAACAATCCACATCCAGAGATCGGGATATCTTTTGTGGCGATGCGCAAGAACGTCGCCGATCTGCCGTTGCTGATCCGGATGAGTTCCCGCCTGGGCGCCACACGATATATGGTGACCAATGTGTTTCCGTATACGGAAGAGATGTGCAAGGAAATGCTTTACACCCGCAGCCTAGATGGGGTTGAACTCGACGCCTTCTCCATGGGCGCCCCGCATCGACCTGCCGCGTATGGATCTGAACCCGATCAGCCAGGATGCCGTGGTGCAGGCCATCCGTTACCGGAACAATGTCAGCCTCAATGGCGTTACCCTGGGACAGGATCGAGGCCGCTGTCCGTTCATCGATCGCAGTTCCGTTGCGGTTGGCTGGGATGGAGCAGTCAGCCCCTGCCTGCCGCTGATGCATGATTACAGCACTTATTTGAATGGCCAACGCCGCTCCGTCCGGCGCCATCTTGTTGGCAACCTGGCAAAGCAGAGCCTGGAATCAATCTGGAATGCGCCGGACTACCTCGCCTTCCGGAAGCGTGTCCAGGAATTTGATTTTTCACCCTGCACCTGGTGCGGCGGCTGTGAAATGGCCGAAAAGAACGAAGAAGATTGTTTTGGAAACGCCTTCCCGACCTGTGGCGGCTGCCTGTGGGCACAGGGCGTGATCCAATGCCCATGAGAAAAGATGGAAGTAGGAGATAAACATGTCTGAGTTTCTGGAAACAACGGTTGACAAGTTCACCTTTAAAGTTGCCACAGACTGCCTTTACAGTGCAGAAGGCATTTGGGCGAAAGCCGAAGGGAAGCGGGTGCGGGTCGGGCTTGTCTGATTTCCTGCAACAGCACAGCGGCGATGTGGCTTTTGCCGAAGTCAAGCCAATGGGAACGGAGGTGGCTTATGGCGATGAGATTGCAACAATCGAAACGATCAAAGTGACCATCAGCCTGACATCCCCTGTTACTGGCAGAGTCGTCGAAGTCAATCCGGCCATGTCCGCTGCCCCGGAAGCCATTAACCAGGACCCCTACGGGGCCGGCTGGTTGGCGGTGGTCGAGACGACCGATTGGACGGTGGACGAGTTGCGTCTATTGAAACCCCAGGCATATTTCGCCAGGATGAAACGGGAAGCAGAGCAGGAGGTCAAAAAAGGATGAACGGACAGGAGCGTTCTCCCAAAGTTGTCATCGTCCCCTGCAGCGGGATCGGAAAAACCTACGGCACCGTCAGCCGCGAAGCTGCCTACGACATCACCGAGGATCTGCGCCCGGAAGATACGCAACTGGTGGCCCTCTCGATGCTTGTCCTGGGAGACCAAGCGGCCCGCGGCGCGGTGGCCGGAAATCCTGCCATCACCATTGACGGATGCAAGCTGGCCTGCGCCAGCAAGATGGTGAAAGAAAGCGGCGGCAGTCTGGCGCAAGAAATCGCCGTCCTGGATGTCTACCGTCGCTACAAGCAGTTCAAACCGCAGGGGATCGCCGAACTGAACGAGGGCGGGCAGAAACTGGCACGTGCCCTGGCCGAAGAAGTTGCCGTCTCAATTGACAGGCTCGTTTCTGAAAACAGAGGAGGCGAGAATGCCTGACCTGCCGAAGAAGAAAGTGGGCATCGTTTCCTGTTCCGGCGAAGAATTGGCTGAGGGAACAGTGACCCGCCTGGCTGCGCTGAAAGTGCTGGAACACCTGCGCCCCGCCGACTACTGTCACCATCTGCCTGCCGCTTTTCCTGGCCGGTGGGGAAGGCGACCGCGCCTTTGCGAAGTTTTACCCGACCATCGCCATCGATGGCTGCGACAATGCGCTGCGCGGCGCGTGCCACGGAGATGTATTCCGGCAAACCTGCCGCGAGCGTTGTGGTCCGTGACCTGGTTGCAGAGAACGGTTTGGATCAACCGGAAGGAAAACGCCGCCTGAACGCTGCAGGTATACAAGCTGTGGAGGCCACCGCTGAACGCATGACAGAACTGGTGGATGAGATTCCTTGGAAAGCACTGGGATCGCAGCGCGGGTTCTTTCGTTGAACCGCAAACGGATGCTCCGGAAGATCCCGAAAAGATGGGAAAAGAAGCCACCTGTTCCTGTGGCTTGGGCATCCCCGTGCAGAAGGTGCAAATCGGCGGGCAGGAAGTCACCCTGATCGCCCTGCCGCTCATTTTCGAGCAGTTCCGGCAGGCGGGCAAACATACTTCGGAGACAAGTGCACGTGAACTGCTGGATACGGTCAAGATCTACAATCCGGTGCCCGAGGGCGCGGATGAGCAATACCTGGCCGTTCTCCTGCAGGAATATACCGCCTTCTGTGAGAAGGAAATTGCCCGATGAGCCAGCACCTCCACCTATCACACCACCGTTACCTGGAAAAATGAGCATTGGGGGCACATCGCCTTGGGCAACGGGCCGGAGATGGACTTTTCCGCCCCGCCGGATGCGCAAGGCCACCCGGGTGTCCTGACCCCTGAAGACGCCTTTGTGGCGGCGGCCAACACCTGCATCATGATGATGTTCATCTGGGCGACGGAACGCTACAAGCTCAACCTGCTTTCCTATGATTGCCGGGCGGAGGGCACCAAACTTATCGAATTGGACCGCACGGAGCTTTTCACGCACCTGCGTTTCTGGCCGGTCATCCGGATCGCCGCGGGTGATGAAGATCCTGAAAGCCGTTGAAGCGCGTACCGAACGCGCTCTGAATGCAGCCCGAAATACAGCCTGGTGGCGAATTCAGTGAAATCCGAGATCATCATCGAGCCGAAGATCGAGGTGATGGCATGAAACCTGTTCTCAACGAACGGAAATGCCCCATGCAGGGACAAATCTGCAAAGCCATTCCGGCCTGTACGGAAGGCGCCATCCTTTACATTGTCGATAAAAATGCCCCTTTGGGAGGCCGGATCGTCTTCGACTATGAGAAATGCAATGAATGCGGCATCTGCGTCACGGAATGCTGCGGCGCCGCCATCGAACTTAAATGACCAGGGAGAAGTGATTATACTGACCATCAAGGTCATTGAGCCACAGGTTAAGGTGGTCTTCGGAAAGGTCAAAGGATGAAAACTGATTACGTTGAAATGCATAAATTCCTCGAAGAACGCCTTGCCCAACTTGGAAGCGAGATTCCCGGCCCGATGACCGGCTTTGCCCGCCTGCATAAAAAATCCGTCGAGGAGGGCGCTCTCAGCAGCAAAGTCAAAGAGATGATGGCGCTGGCGATCAGCATCGCCGTCGGTTGTGATGGTTGTATTGCCTACCATGTCCACGATGCCGTCGCCGCAGGCGCCAACCGCCAGGAATTACTGGAAACGATTGGTGTGGGAATCCTGATGGGCGGAGGCCCGGGATCGATTTATGCCGCGCATGCCCTGGATGCCGTTGAACAGTTTTTGTCCGGAGAAGAAAAACAACCTTGATGTTTTTTGTTCTCCAGTTGAGCAATGTGAAGAATCTAAACCCATACTTATGAAAAGGAGCTGATTTATGTTAACCATCAAAGTTCTAGGGCCGGGTTGCGACAACTGCAAGAATGTCGAATCCGTTGCCCGCAAGGCCGTCGCCGACCTGGCCATTGAGGCCAGCGTGATCAAAGTGACTGACCACGCAGACATCATGCAGTACAAAATTCTCTCCACCCCGGGCTTGGTCATCAACGAGAAGGTTGTCTGCGCAGGCCGCATCCCCTCGCAGGCTGAAGTGACAACCTGGCTCGCCAACGCGCTGAGCTAAGAAAATTAGATATTGAGGAGTTTGCAATGACCGAATTAACTGCCGCCGCTCCCATGGGCGTGACAAAACGCCTTTCAACCCTGGACCGCTTCCTGACCTTGTGGATATTTCTGGCGATGGCGGTCGGGGTAGGAATTGGCTATTTGTTCCCTACTGTCGTGGCAAATTTCAATACAGCGGTATCGGTCGGGACAACCAACATCCCGATCGCAGTTGGACTGATCCTGATGATATATCCCCCGCTGGCCAAAGTCCACTATGACGAGTTGGGCGATGTATTCCGAAACTGGAAGATTCTCGGCCTGTCGCTAGTCCAAAACTGGATCATCGGTCCCATCCTGATGTTCGCCCTGGCGATCATTTTCCTGCGCGGCTACCCGGAATACATGACCGGCCTGATCCTGATCGGGCTGGCGCGCTGCATCGCCATGGTCATCGTCTGGAACGAGTTGGCCAGGGGCGATACCGAATACGCGGCTGGGCTGGTCGCCTTCAATAGTATTTTCCAGGTGCTGTTCTACAGCGTCTACGCTTACGTGTTTATAACCGTCCTGCCGACCTGGTTCGGGTTGACCGGGAATATCGTGAACATTACCATCGGTGAGATTGCCAAAACCGTATTCTTTTACCTGGGTATCCCATTCATCGCCGGTTTCTTGACACGCTTCTTTCTTGTACGCGCCAAAGGCAAGGATTGGTACCAAAAGGTTTTCGTGCCAAAAATCAGCCCGCTGACACTGATTGCCCTGCTTTTCACCATCGTGGTCATGTTCTCTCTCAAGGGCGAATACATCATCCAACTGCCGCTGGACGTGGTGCGGATCGCCGTCCCCCTGCTGGTCTATTTCGTGATCATGTTCATGGTCAGTTTCTTCATGGGCAGGGCCGTCAGCGCAGATTATTCGAAGACAGCCACGCTTTCCTTCACGGCGGCCAGCAACAATTTTGAACTGGCGATTGCGGTGGCGGTGGGAGTGTTTGGCATCAACAGCGGCGCTGCCTTTGCGGCGGTTATCGGGCCGTTGATTGAAGTGCCGGTAATGATCGGGCTGGTCAACGTGTCGCTCTTCTTCCAGAAACGATATTTTGGCCGGGCGGTCCCGCCAGTCTCCGCCGGGAAACTGCAGAATTAAAATTTCCAATCCCCGCCCAAAGGCGGGGAAAAAAATGATAAAACACATTCATATAATTGAATATGTTCTTAGATCCACAACCTGGCGAAAAAGGCACCCATTATGAACATTGATATGTATGCTATCAGCTTTAGAAACGCATTTGGGAGTCTTCCGGAGAGGATCAATAATCATGGCCTTTAATTCCACTCTGATCGCGGCAGTCATTTTTGCCTTTGCGATCGCTTTCATCTTTTCGATGTTCGGGCAGGGCGGAGGGTCGGTATACTCCCCATTGTTGCTTACGCTGGGGTTCGCGATCCTGCTTTCCACCTCCACCTCGCTGGTATTGAATCTCATCACTTCATTATCGGCCGGCTATATTTTCTATAAAAAGAAGATGATCGACTACAAGACCTCGCTCATCTTTGCACCGGGCATCAGCCTGGGTGCCTTTGCGGGAGGCGCCCTGTCCAAATCTTTTAATACGACGGTTTTAATGTGGTTGTTCGTGGCTTTCCTGGTGGGCGTAGGCGCAAGGATGATCTATTCCTATTGGGAAAAGGGCAAAGTCGAGGAAAATAAACCCTTGCAGTTGTCCACAGGCAAGATCGTGCTCATTGCAGTCTTTGGTGCAGCGGTTGGATTCCTGGCTGGTCTGCTGGGCGTGGGCGGCGGCATTTTCGTGGTTCCGTTCATGGTCTATATCCTAAAGAGCCCAACAAAAATCGCGGCTGGTTCGTCCCACCTGATCATCTCATTCTCGGCGCTGGCCGGGATCCTCGGTCATGCGACCTCTCACAAATTCGATCTGCCCTTGATCCTCATGACCGGCATTGCCGTTCTCATCGGTGGAAATCTCGGGGCAAGGGTTAGTATGAAGATCAATACCAAGATGATCAAGGCCGGCCTGGGATTGATCATGTGGGCCTTTGCAATCCAGATCCTGGTTAAGCTCCTGGGATAAGGAAGGAAGAGAAAATGTGTACGCTTGTCAGCATGCTTGTACGCCGCATTTCAGCTGCGCCTGTGGCCGCAGTGGCTGCACACAAAACTCGCCGCCCTAGGTAAATCTTTTTCAATAGGTACTTATAAATTACTGCGCGTGATAAAAAGTCAATATTAGTCCCAATAAACACTTTTGGAGGTTTACGATGAAAGCATTGCAAGAACATTTGAACAAATGGATGTTGCTGTATGTGCTGTTGGCTATTGGAGTCGGTCTTTTGATAGGCTACCCCAGTGCTAAGTGGGTGCAGACAAATCAAAGCTTTGTGAGCACACTGACTACCGTAGCGGTCTTTTTCGTCATCTACCCGATGATGGTCAATTTGAAGATTGAGTCGTTGGTCAAGGCAGGCAAGAACGTCAAGGGGCTGTTGCTGGCGATGATCTACAACTTCGTCTGGACTCCGCTGCTCGGCTTTGTACTGGCAAAACTCTTCCTGCAAGATCCGCTCATTGCGCTCGGCTTTTTGCTCGTGATGGTTGTGCCCTGTTCCAGCATGGCAGTTGGCTATACCGGGTTGTCAGGCGCCAACGTTGAACTGGCAACTGTGGCGGTGGCGCTCAGTTTCGTTGTCGCAGTCTTTACGGTTCCATTCTGGATGACACTGTTCGCCTCCCATTACTCAGTACCTGTGCCGATCCGGGAAATGATGACGACCATTCTGACGGTTTTGATCGCGCCGATGATCCTGGGATTTATCACCCGCCGAATCCTGGTGCGCTGGCTCGGAGAGAAAAAGTTCATGCAATTCCAACCCTTCTTTCCCTCCATCTCGTTACTGTCCATGTTTGGGATTATTTTCCTGATCTTTTTTGGCAAGGCGGCGATGATTCTGAGCAAGTGGCAGGTGGTGTTGATCCTGTTGGTGCCGAGCGCGCTATACGTATTGTTGAGTCTGGCACTGCAAACCTGGTTGAATCGACGGCTGGGACTCTCCTATCAGGATCACATGGCAGTGGCATTTGCCAGTTCGAGTTCGAACAACAGCACCGCGATTGCCATTGCAACGATGGCATTCACCCCGCTGGTGGCGGTGCCCGCCGCGACGATGCCAATCATCCAATCGATACTGATGGTGAGCTACCTGAAGCTGGCGCCCCAGGTGCGCAAGTATTTCGAAAAACGACACGCAGCCCAGACAACCTCGGCATCCGATATCAGATAAAAGGATTGCCGGTCCGCACCGATACCAAACTGTTTATTCGTATCATAAATAAGAAAAGATAAGGAGAAACAAGATGAATAGAAATGATGAAGTTTACAAAATTGGTCTGGCCCTGCACGGGCACAAATGCCCGGCCATGCCGCTCGGGTTGCGCGCCGGTGAAGCGGCGATGCAGACTCTGGGGGTGCAGCACGCCCCGGATGGCCAGTTGACCGCCCTGGTCGAGATCGACCGCAACCACTGCTCCACCTGCTTTGCAGATGGCGTGCAGGTGGTGACTGGCTGCACCTTCGGCAAGGGCAATATCCGCAGCCTGGGCTATGGCAAGTTCGCCCTGACCCTGATCGACAACAAGACCGGGCGGAGTGTGCGCGTGGTTGCCACACCCGAGGCCATGCGGCGCAGCCAGGAATCGGAATTCATCAAATATCGCAGACAAGGCGTGCCAGCTTCACAGGTGGACGAAAAATTGGTCCGAGCCATTGATTGATCAGGTCTTGAGTGAAAAGACCGATGTGCTCTTCAAGGTCGAGCCGATCAAAGAGATGAAACTGCCACCGACGCCCCCGCATGCTTTCGATACGATCATCTGCGCCGAGTGCGGTGAAGTGACCGTCGAGCGTTATGCGCGCGTCAAGCACGGCAAAATTGTCTGCCAGCCGTGCGCCGAGAAAATCTAAATCAAAGGATAACAAAATGAAAATCGCGGCTGTTTCAGAAGATGGCGTGACCATCAGCCAGCATTTTGGCCGGGCTCCATTTTACGTGGTTGTGACTGTCGAAAACGGAAAAATCATCTCGCACGAGAGACGTGACAAAATGGGCCACAACCAGTTTGGTGGGGAACCCCACGAAGAATCGCATGAGGGAGACCCGCGCGGGCACGGCTTTGCTCCGGCCGAACAGGACCGGCACGCCCGCATGGCTGTCGCCATCGCCGATTGCGAAGTGCTGCTGGCGGGCGGCATGGGCGCGGGCGCGTATGAAAGTATGAAGCAGGCCAATATCCGTCCGGTGGTGACGGATGTAGCCAATATTGACGAGGCCGTGCAGGCTTACCTGGCAGGCAGCCTGAAGGATCACATCGAGAAATTACATTAGCGAAAGGAGGTTCGAAATGGCAAAAGATGAGACTGTGGCATGGGATTCCCCGCAAAGATATTCCCTGGTTTCCCGTTGTAGACGCCGATACCTGCATTGGCTGTACGCTGTGCTACACCAGTTGCGGACGCGGCGTGTATGAAATGCAGGATAACAAAGCCGTGCCGGTCAACGCCATGAGCTGCATGGTGGGCTGCAGCACCTGCGGCACGGTCTGCCCGACCCAGGCGATTGAATTCCCTGACCGTGACCTGATCTGGAAGCTGGAGCGCGAACACAAGATTTTCAAGGTTGTGCGCCAGGAATCCAAAGAGAAGATGGCCAAGCAGGATGCGCTCAAGGCGCGCGCCGCCGCCGAGGACGCGGTGGCCAAACTGACCACACGCGTGCGTTTTGAAATCGCCGGCGAATTCGGTGAAAAACGCTTCCTGGTTCAGATGGAAGAATTGATCAAAGAGCAACCGGATGACTTCGTCAACTTGCGCCTGGAAGTGCCGACGGTGAAAGGCGCGTTGGAGAAGACGCCCTCATTCATGTCCTTTGAGGTCACTTCGACCGAACAGGAAGACATCCAGGCCTTCCTGCCGGATGTGCGCGATCTGATCCGCCGCAACGGGTTGACGCTGGTCAGCGAAAACAAAATTTAAAGGTGCGCGGTGATGCGCTAAGGCGCGCCACCGTCTGAAATGGATCAATTATGGAAATCAATTCATCAAGCATTCCCGAAGTTCAACCCCGCCCGCAAATCTCTCTGTGGACGATCTTTAGCTCTTACTTCGTCATCGGCCTGACCGCCTTCGGCATGGCCATCCTGCAAAAACTAAAAGCGCTGGTGATGAAAAATCACTGGCTGAGCGAAGAAGAGATGAACGAAGGGCTGGCCATGGTGCAACTATACCCCGGCCCGCTGATGGTGGATTTCAGCGCCTACGTGGGCTACAAACTGCGCGGCGTGATGGGCGCAATCCTGGCAA
Organism: uncultured Chloroflexia bacterium; assembly: GCA_963746015.1. Taxonomy (GTDB): domain Bacteria; phylum Chloroflexota; class Anaerolineae; order Anaerolineales; family Villigracilaceae; genus UBA877. Next base: position 71,317 of record CAVUZS010000001.1, on the reverse strand, counting down.
CGATTGGCTTTATCCTGCCTTCATTTGTTTTGATGTCGGTTCTTTCGGCACTTGTACTTTGCCGCGGGCAACCTGCCCTGGGTGCATCCGCTCTTTGTGGGGCTGGAAGCGCTGGTGGTGGGCATCCTGTTCAACGTCACGCTGGAGATGGGCGGGCGCAATATCCAAAACCGAACACAGGCAGTCATCATGCTGCTGGCCTTTGCCGCTTTATTATTCAAAGTCAATTCGATTTTGATCGTGCTGGCGGCGCTGGCGCTGGGCGCCTGGCTCATCCGCCCGGCGGCGGGCGCGGGGAAAACAGCGGGAGCAAGCAAACCCATACGCCGAAGGTGGAACCTGTCTCAGCGAAGCGCTGGGCAGGCATTGGAGCGGTGGTGGCGGTCATCTTGGCGGTTGTCGCCTTTTCGTGGAGTCTCAAATCCGAAATCGGCGGGCTGGCTTTATCCCTGTTCAAAATCGGCTCGGTGGCGTTTGGCAACGGCACGGCCATCATCCCGCTGATTCAGTCCGAGACAGTGGACGCGCATCACTGGATGTCGCTCAGTCAATTTGCGGATGGGATTGCCTTGGGGCAGATCACGCCCGGCCCGTTCCTGATCACCGCCACGTTCATCGGTTACAAGCTGGCCGGTTTTTGGGGCGGTCTGCTGGCGACTTTTGCCATCTTTTCGCCTTCGTTTGCCATGACGCTGGTCTTCACCGAAATCTTTGCCCGCATTCGAAATTTGAAAGCTGTGCGCGGTGCGCTGGCCGGTGTGATGGCGTCTTTTGTTGGCCTGCTGGCAGTGGTGCTGTTGCAGTTGGGCGGCGTGGCGCTGACCGGCCCGGCAGCATTTGGGCTGGCGGGCGCGGCCTTTGTGGCGGTGCGCTGGTTCAAGATCGACATCCTGTGGGTCTTTCTCGGCGGGTTGGCTGTTTGGGGCGGTCTGCTGGTGTTCGGATTGGTATAAAAATTCTCTATCAGAGGTGTATTGTATGAATCCAACTCTTTTGCTACTCATCAAAGTCCTCGCGGCGAGCCTGATTGTCGGCTTCGTAACCGCCTCCATCAAATCCTGGGTGGATCGCTTTTTCCTGGTGATCCTGCTCACCAGCCTGGTGGGACTTCCCATTCAGCAATCCATTACCATCAACCTGGTGGTGGTTGCCCTGGCATCGTTGATGCTGGCGTTACGCCAGAGCGAGGCGCTTGAAATCGGTGCGCGAAGACTGGGCCATGCTCATCCTACCGGCGGTTCTGGGCGGCATAATGGGACGGCTGCTCGGCTTGCAGACACCCGCGCCTATTTTACTGATCGTTCTGGGTGCGTACGCCATTCTGGCAGGTCTGCGCATGGTGCTCATCAAGCCCCTGCCCGAAAAAGATGACAAGGCGCACCCGGCCTGGCTGGCACCGGTTTCTTTCCTGTTCGGCGGGCTGACCGGCCTGCTTTCGGCGGGCGGAAAGCCCTTCAGCGTGCCGATTTACAACTGGGCGATGGGACACCATCCGCAGCGCGCCTATGCAATGGCCACGGTGGGTGTTACCGCAGCAGCCTGGAGCGCGATCGGTGCGCAGGTGGCGACGGGGACCTCGCTCGCTCCCGCCGACCTGGGACTGGCTGTTTATGCCTTCATCCTTATCACCTTGACCGCCCTGGGCGTTAGCCGCTTCTGGTCGCCCAAGCTCAATCAAATTGTCACCTGGATTATCGCCCCCTTGCTGGTACTTATCGGCATCCGTTTTATCCTGCTGGGATTGGCGTAAATTAAAACTGAAAAGGTAATGATTACTATGAATCCGCAGACACCCGAAAAGAAGAAATTCACTGTTAACGTCAAACGAATCAGCCAACAACAAGCCGTTGCCGAAACCCACGGCCAGAAAATAACCCTGGCAATTCAGGGCAAGGATCCCACCCTGGGATTCACCGCCCCCGAAACCGTCCTGGCCGCCTTTGGCGCGTGCATCCTTTCCAACGTGACCAAAGGCGCGGCTGAAATGGGGCTAAAAGTCGAAGATACAAGTATCGAGTTCAGCGCGTTGAAACGCTTGGAACCTTTGGGCTTTGAAGATTTGCAATATACCCTGTCCATTGAGAGCGCGGAGCCGAAGGAAAAATTACAGGCGTTGTATGAACGTGCCACCACCGATGGCACGGCTACCCAAGCCCTGTTGGAAGGTCTCAAACCGCAAGGCAAACTCGATATTCATTTGAAAGGTTAATCCATGACAACAACAAAAGACGTAATGAATGCCTTGAAGAAGGTGATGGATCCCGAATTAGGTCGCAGTGTGGTGGATCTCAACATGGTGCGCGATCTCTCGGTGAACGAAGGTACAGTGGCATTTACCCTGGCGCTCACCATTCCGGAATGTCCACTGCGCGATCAATTGGAACAGGACGCCCGCACGGCCGTCCAGGCCATCCCTGGCGTCGAGGAAGTTTCCATTGATGCTCGGTGCGATGACGGAAGATGAGCGCCGCGCCGTTTTGGGGACGGCGAATGAACAACCTGGGTTAGCCGCGGCTAACAACCGGATCGAGCGTGTTATTGCGGTTATGAGCGGTAAAGGCGGGGTGGGAAAATCGCTGGTCACCGGCCTGCTGGCCACAGCGTTGAAACGTGCCGGTCAGCGGGTAGGCATTCTCGACGCGGATATCACCGGTCCCAGCATTCCAAAACTCTTCGGCGTGCATGGTCCGCTGAAAGGAAGCGAAACAGGGGTAGAGCCGGCCCAAAGCCGCACAGGCATCAAAATGATGTCAATCAACTTGCTCCTGCCAGACGAGGGTCAGGCCGTCATCTGGCGCGGTCCAATGATTTCCGGCGCCATCCAGCAGTTCTGGGGCGACGTGCAATGGGGCATCCTGGATACCCTGCTGGTTGACTTGCCACCCGGCACATCGGATGCCGCCCTGACAGTGATGCAAAACCTACCTATCAACGGAATCCTTTTAGTCACGACCCCGCAATCGCTGGCCACTATGATCGTGCAGAAAGCCGTCAAGATGGCGCAGGCGATCAAGGTACCGATTATTGGTGTCATTGAAAATATGTCTGGTTTTGATGCACCCGATACGGGTAAACACTACGATATTTTCGGACCCAGCCATGCGGATGAAGTGGCAAGGCAATCCAGCGCGCCAATACTTGCACGCTTACCGATAGATCCGCGAATCGCTGCTCATTGTGATGCAGGCGAGATCGAGACTTTAGAGCTACCCGAGATGAAGGCGTGTGTTGAAGCGCTGGCACTGCAGATGGCGAGATGCAGGTGACGCAGCAGGTGCTCAACCGCTTTTCCGAGGCCATCCAGCAGTCCGGAGTGGATGTGGTGCCACGCGTGGTGGTCAGCGGCGGTAGAGGCGATGGGGAACAGGGCAGCACTTCCAGCAGTATCATGGAGGCCTTGCTGGCCATGCTACTCTCCGACCGCTTCGGCGCACTGGCTCAGACACAGCCCGGCCAACGTTCGCCGGAAGCCGAAGCCCTGCGCGACCAGATCCGCAAGGACATGCAGAATAAAACGGTCCTGCCGGATGAAAAGAAAAAAGAGTAGATGAATTTCAGAAGGGATACAATATCCCCGTCATGGTAAGTGGCGGGGATATTTTTATGGTACATTTTATGGAAAGTTGTCAGTAGCCTGTCCAAGCCTGGATCATTCTGAGGAGATAGCGTGGTTCCAAAACATGAATACTGGCTGGAAGTTGATGAGCAGGGCCGGCTGGTCCTGCCTCCGGAAGTAAGGGAGAAAAATTTATTACTTGACTGCCAGGCGGTTCCGACCAGCGCTCTTGGCAAGATACATGGCCTGGTCAGCGCGCACGATCAGGGATTGCAGGGTGGGGGTCTCTTTGCTCATCCCTGCGACGCCGATGCTTAGTTGTATCGAGAGCTTCCCCGCGTCTGTATCAATTGGCACATCTGAAACATGTGAGATTAACCGTTCGGCTACGAAGATGGCAGCGCCATCGTTCGCTTGCGGCAAAATAATGGAAAACTCCTCCCCGCCATATCGTCCGATGACGTCGCTCTCTCGCAAGGCGGAACTCATCATCTGGGCTGCCGCCCGTAAGACCTGGTCGCCAACCACGTGTCCGTAGGTGTCATTGAATTTTTTAAAATGGTCAAGGTCCACGATCAAGGCCGACAATGGACTTTTATTTTTCTGTGCGAGCGCGAATTTTTTCTCGGCCAACTCGAAGAAATATCGCCGGTTATAAATACCGGTCAGTTCGTCAGTGATGGCCAGCCGTCCGACTTCGGTCAGCAGGTTGGCATTCTGGAGCGCTGCGGCCAATTGGCTGGCAAACAGCGACATGGTCGGCATGTCGCGTTCGTGAATACCTTCGCCCCACATCCACAAAACCCCCATTGGTTTTCCCTCGGTAATCAACGGTAGATAACAGACTGATGTAGTTTTTGTCAAGCCGATCAGTTTCAAAATCCTCGTTGTAGTACGCTTGGGAATATCCGGCACCCAACTGACCAACGTTACAAGAGGGTCCTTGACAAGGTATGCATCCGGGGAGAAATCGGAAAATGGCGAATGGTTTGTAGCGGGAACGGCATAATTTTGGATTTTGATGTTGCTGATACGTTCCAATGTCCGGATCAACCGGTCAGGCAGGGAAATATAACGAAGAATGACAGGCTGGTCACTGGCGCCCGCGAGAACAATGGCACAGCGCAATCCAAGCCCGGCCAGCTCATTCCCCAAGGAATGCAACACGCCATCCAGATCGGCGGCCACCGCGGCGCGCGCATTCACTTGCGCAAGCGCCCGAATCAGGGAATTGGAACGTTCCAGTTGTTGGGTTTGATAACGTTCTGTCTGGACAGTTCGCAAGCGTTGAATTGCCATGGCAAGCTGGCCAGCAATAATGGTCAGAAGTTCCTCGTCTTCGACCGTAAAGGCATTGGCCTTCGTACTTTCCACATTGACAACGCCAAGCATTTTCGTTTCCACCTGTAATGGTACGCATAACACAGAGCGTGTCAGGGGATACAGACCTACATAATTTGGCGAAACAGACACGTCCTCCACCTGGAGCGGTTTCCCGGACTTGGCGACTGTTCCCGTTACGCCGACCCCGATTGGTACGCGTGCGAGTCCCTCGTGTGATCCGATCCGGTACGAAGAATGCAAGTAAAGTTCGTGGGTTGTTTCGTCCAGCAGCAGGATGCCAAAGCTGTCTGAAAAGAGCCGCTGCCCGATGAGCAGGGTGACTTGTTCGATCAATTGGCCCTCGTTGCCCGCCTGTGTGGCAGCTACGGCGATGGAATACAATACTCCCACCTGCTCGGCGAGTGTACGCTCCTTGTGGAACAGGCGAACATTCTGGATGATAACGGTTACCTGCCCGGCGAAGACCTCCAGCAAATGGATATCGTTTTTCGAGAATCCACCCGGCTTGTTGGCCAGGAAGATCGCCCCGAGCAGATGAGTATCTGCCTGCCTCATTGCAATGGCCAGGACGGAATATATGCCCATCTGGCGCACCATCGGCAGGAGCTTTTCCGGTATTTCAGCCTGAGAATTGGCTTGAATTATGCCGGTGTGCGAAAAGTCCCAGACATTTTCTGGCAGAGCTAACGACCAATGGAAAATGGATGCAATTTTGTCATCCAGGCCATAAGCCGGGGTCTGTACGCGCAGTTCAGCATCTGCAGAATCGTAGGTACAGATCAGGCATATCCCGGCTTTCATCAGACCGGCTAATGTCTCGGTCAGTAACCTGAAGGTCTGGCGGGCATCCCTGTGCAACGAAAATGCTTGGGAGATGTCATGGAGACCGGCAAGTTCGTTGACGCGCTGATCTGCCTCTTCCAGCAACGATGTGCTTTGACGCAACTCTGCCTGGTTCCTTCGGTTGCGCTCCCCCTGCCACCCCATCATCAGGCTGATTGCCATGCCAGTTGCCAGGCCCAGCAATTCGCCCGGAAGAATGGCAATCGGGATATTTCCCTTGCTCAGCAAACCAATAATCCAGACATCAATCGCGTAAAGCGTACATGTGAGCACGAAACCGGCCCACATTCCATAGACCCATGCCCCAATCAGGATGGGAATGAAGCCTAGAAATGTAATGGACAGGCCAAAGCGGGGATATAAGAGGATGAACGCTGCAAAGAAAACGATAAAAGACGCCGCAACAGTGCCGAACCTGCCTCGCGGAGTTTGGAGAATCGTTGACAGTCGCTTAAGATTCAGAATATTGTGCATTGCAGGTGACAAATAAAAGAGATGCCCCGAAGGCTCCGCATGGAACTCTTGTACATTTGTCTCCCTCACTATTATCTGCCAATTCTATGCTCGCCCATCGCGTTAGAAGTTACAACCCCTTTACAGGGTAACCAGGTTTGGATCCACCGTATATTGCCACCAATTGTTGACAACGCCACTGGTCCGCCCGGCCACTTTGGGCAGGTGATTCAACCACCATTTGTGAAGGATGCGCATGTCTCCATTCCCCCATTCGTCAGCATTTACCTCGCGAATATCGTTCTTAAAAGCCGGGAAGTTGTACCAGTCGTAACAATTGCTGGAGACTTTTCGGGGATTGTTGTAATCGTAATCCGTATCGGCGTTGGGGGGAAAATGGACGTTTCCCACCTGGGCCTTTCCCGGTGCAACCTTGTCGTAAAGCGCGAACTGGGCGTAGAGATTGGCACTCCCCTGCGTTTTGGCAAACGTCTGGGTCAAAATGGATTCGACGCGGTGGCCAAATGAATGGAGCATCTCCCCCACGCCTCGTTCGAAGGAGAAACCCATCACGACAAACCGCCGGCTGCAACCGGCTGACCAAGACTGGGGCTGGGAATTGCACCAGAAAGCACCCGCGCCGCACATGCTTGATTCATAGAAACCAGCTTGCGGGAAACCGAACAGCCAGACCTCGTCGATTTCACGGTCGGCGATGCGCGGCAGCACATTCAGGCCGGTCAGGATAGCCTGGTAGTCGGCATATTCAGGCTGGTGCGCCGGTTGGGTTTTGTTGATTACAGCCATGTATGTCTGGGCATCATAACGATATCCGTCGGTCAAGGCCGGAAATTCGTTGAGCACTACCCGCTGGACAACCTGGAAACGCGCCAGTCCGCCGCTGACTTCCAGGATATCCTGGATAAAAGTATTTGTCAGGGCGTCTGGGTCATTCCAGTTCATGGTTTGGATGAGCGTCTTGCCGGAGGCAGCCTCCATGATGGGGTTGTATATCACCAACAGCACACGCGATGTTTCAATACGCACCGGTTCGGCGGTGTTATCCGCCGGGACGACCGGCTGCGTGGGTGGAACAACTCCACCCACGGAGGGCTTCGGGCCGCTGAACAGGCTAAGCAGAAAATCCCAAAAAGATGGTTTTTGGTTTCCAGATGAGGTGCCCATCTCTGCTCCTATGGGACATCCGTAGCAAAATATACCTGATTGCCAACGCTAAAGAAAGCGTAGCGGTTTGGCCCGATGGTCACCGCTGTCGCCGGGCCATCGAATAAAGTGTTGTTTTCCTGCATGGTCGCCCGGAACTGACCGCGCAGTTCCAGCGAATCGGACCTCGGGCTGAAGCGGTAAATTGCGCGCGTCAGCGGTTCGAGCATGTAGAGGCTCGGGTCGGGCGCGGAAGCAAAGGTCATTTGTGTGAAAATGGCATCGTTGATTTTTGGGCCGGGCTGCCGTTCCGGGCGCGTATCCACGAAGGTGGCCGGGTCGGCACAGCGCATGGGGACGACATCATAGTGTGTCAGGGGGCAGGCGGTTACGTGACCATCCTGGAAGAGCATGTACAAATCCGCACTATTGGCAGCCAGATCAATGGCCGTATTCATGTTCTGTGGCACTTGTTCGCCAAAAAACATCACCGGTAAATCCGGAAATTGGCCGAGGCTCCCACTATACTGCCAGACGGCATTGCCCGCCGGGTCGAGCACGTAGAGATTCTTGCCATCAGAATCCAATGAAAATGCGGAAATATTCCGCCAGCCAAGCGACGGCGGGACAAGCGAAGCAGCGACCGGGTCAGCCAGTCCGCAGTAGAGCAGGTTCCCTTTGCTATCCATTGCCAGGACACGCGCGTTGTTGACATTGCTCATGGGCAAGGTTTCCAAATCCACCAGAGCACCTACCGTGATCGTGCCATATTGTCCTGGATCGCACTTAAAGTTAGTGTCCACTTCATAGCTCTGGCCGGTCAGGGTAGCACGGATGACATCTCCGCGCGAGGCGTCCAGCAGGTACAAGTCGGTATCAGTGGCAGCTATACGGCTGACTTGGACGGTACGGCTCAATGCGCTGATGATTGCCGGACGAAAATCCAGCCGCAGGATACCGTCCAGGTTATCAAGGGCCGTCTGCGCTTCCTGGCGCAAGGTAATCGAATCCTGTGTCTTCTGGTCTTTCTCAGCCAGATTGAGATAGTAGATGGTGCTGTCCCAGGCATGCCGTACGTCAGTCGGGTTGGTCAGGCCGCGGGCTTGGGCTGCCTGCGCCAGAGCCATATCGTAATATTGTTTGTATTGTGCAGTACGCCCATAATGAATGTAAACCGTCGCTGCAATAGCCACAATAACTACTGGAATAACAATGGCGAATAAAGCCATGCTTGAACCGGCAACTTCAGACTCGTCATTTGAATCAGGTATAAGGTGTGGTAAAAATTTCCTGATCGCTTGGGATATTCTCTGCGTGCCTGCTCGCACCCCCTGGATGATCCTTGCCAGCCCGCCGAAGATTTCCCGCCGATAGCGAGAAGGGGGACGTTTGATCGCAGGGAGGCCGGTTGCATTGCGCGGGGAAACAAAACGTCCTGTTTGCCTGAGCGGACGGGCAGCCGGTGTGACAGGGACAGTCATTGGACGGCGGGCGGGTTGTGCCGCTGCGCTCCGGTCCGGTTGCCCAGTTGGCATAGTGGAGGTCCCGGCACTTTGTGGAGGCCCCTCCGTGACGGGCAGGCTGGTCGAAGGGGTTGGCTTGGCTCCGCCTGCCAACAGACGGGCGAAACGACTGGCGGGAAGCTCGCTTTCCACCTGCGACGAAGGCATGGCAGGCGCCAGGGGCGTGCCGGGGGCGGGAGCTGGCTTCCCGGTTTGTCCCGGCCTGGCGGATGGACCCAGTGGGGGCGCAGGAGTTGCCGGAACAGGCGTCTCCGGGACAGGCTGCATCCCTTTCAGGATGTTCAAGTTTCCTTTCCCGGGCTGTACTTGCACCAGTATCGCGTTCAGATCCTCACCAGGTACGCTTAGGAGGTTACGGCGCACGGTCTCAGGAGAAAAGTTTTTCCCCTCAAGCAGCGCGGCATCCCAGGCGGTAGGCAGGTTCGGAAACAATACCAGTAAATCGCCGGCATGCAAGTCGGCCTGCGCGAAATAGAGTGGCGTGGCCTGGCCAATTCCCAGGCCGTGTCCGGCAATCTGCTCGTCATGGATTTGCCGGGTTTCCATGCCTGTCAGGTGGAAAACGTGCGTCGGGCCGCATTGGGCAAAAACGAACTGTGCACCGCGCAGCGCCCCCAGGATCAACCGCCCAACTACATATTCGCCTTTGCCGGTGGTATGCAGGTTTCGGTTGAGCAGGGATTGGTTAAGTACCCCGGCAGCCGTGCGTATGGCAAGGGTCAGCGAACCGGATGTCTGGTAGAAACGATGGACTGTCTGGGTAATGAACTGGTCGTAATCGGTTGTGGATAAACGCGTATTGCCTGAAAGGGTCAGGTAAACGAGCAGGGCCTCATTCTCGCGTCCACGCGAGGCATGCTTGGGAGGTGTAACAACCCGCAGTCCGGGTAATTGAGGCATCTCCTGGCCCTGGATGCGATAGAAAGGGAACAGATTGAAATCGAACTCAGCAACCACCCCCCCATTATAACTGGTAAAATCGGCGCATGGAATTCGCTCTTTACAACAACTTTTCTGACCTTTCACCCCTGGCCGCGGATTGGAACGCGCTCCTGGCCGAAAGCATTACCCACATTCCCTTCTTGCGCCACGAGTATCTTTCAGCATGGTGGGCTACCCGCGGTGGAGGCGAGTGGCCCGAGTCTGATCTGGTCGTCGTGACGGCGCATCAGGATGGGCGCCTGGCCGGTATTGCGCCTCTATTCTCTGCGAAAAACCGTGATGGCAAACCGGCACTGCTTTTGCTGGGCAGCATCGAAATTTCAGATTACCTGGATATCATTGCGCGCCCGGCGGATCTACCTGATTTCCTGGCCGGGTTGCTGGATTTCATCGGCCAGCCTGGAATCCCGGACTGGCGGTTGCTTGACTGGCATAACCTCCCCGAGACCTCACCCACGCTCCCGGCTTTGCGGGCGCAGGCTGAAAAACGCGGCTGGACTTTCACCCAGGACCGCACTTATCACGTTCCGTCCATCCCGTTGACCGGCGATTTCGAGACCTATCTCGCAGGTATCGATAAAAAGCAACGCCACGAGGTCCGACGCAAGATGCGTCGCGCGGTGGAAAGCGGGCGTGATATCCGCTGGTATATCGTCGAGGATGGTACTACGCTGGAGGCCGAGGTGGAGGCTTTCCTGGAACTGATGGCGGAGGACCCGGAAAAAGCTGCGTTCCTGACCCCTGCGATGCGCACGCAGATGCACCTGGCTTGCCGGGCCGCTTTTGAATATGGCTGGCTGCAATTGGCCTTCCTGGAAGCCGATGGACAAAAAGCCGCCGGATACCTTAATTTTGATTACCTGAACCGTATCTGGGTCTACAACTCCGGAATGGACCGGCGTTTCATGGACCTTTCGGCCGGCTGGGTGCTCTTGGGACATCTTTTGCAATGGGCCAACGAAAAGAAACGCACCGAATTCGATTTTATGCGTGGAGATGAAGAATATAAGTACCGCTTTGGAGGGGTAGATAAATTCGTGGTCAGGGCGAGGATGGCACGCTAAAGAGTGCCTGAGGTGCCCTCACCGCCGGCGCGACACCTCGTCCAGCCGCACCGTCCTAACATCAACCTCGAGAGCGTTGTAGGGATCGAAACGCCAGGACGCCCAAACCCAGGGGCAGCCAGAAAGTGACCGCACGATAAACCAGTGTCACCAGAACAGCGCGGGGAAAAGGCACGCCTAATGAGCCTAACGCCAGTGGTAGAATACTATCGACAAAACCAATGCCTGATGGAGTGGGGGAGGCATATACAAACAGGTGTCCGATGCTGAAACCTGCCACAACGGTCCCGCCGCTTACCGGGGTGCCCAGCGCCAGGAAAGCCAGGGCGAGCACCAGGATCAGCAGCACTTTGTTTATCAATGTAAATACCAGAGGCAGGAGCATTTGTCCGGAAGTGGCCGTGCGCAAGGAAGTTAAACCTTCGGCCATCTCATCGGATAACGTGTAAGCCGAGGCGACTTGCAGGGCATCCCTGTGCAGGAATGGATGTAATAGGTGGTTGACCCCGCGCGCCAGCCAGGCCAGCAAATTCCCTAACTGGCGGGTGGACCGGTACCCCACCACCAGCCCGACACATATGGCTGCAGCCAATACCAGCAAAAATCCGGCAGCCAATAACTCGATCACGTTTAATTTGCCCAGCTGAGCCAACAAGATAAAACCTGTCGCCAGGGCAGCAAATAGAGCGACATACTCATAAAGCACATACAATATACATGCGACCATCACTCGCCCGGTTGATAGGTTGCGCCGGTGCGCCTCATCGAGAAACACCGCCATTCCACCGATACCGGACGAAGGCGTGACCAGATTTACGAAGGTAGCAGCAGTGACCATCAAGAAGAGGTTTCGTCCATGTTCATGCAGCCCAACCAGCCTGTAAAGCGCCCAAAATGTGGCCGTGGTGTTCAGCAATAGCACAGTCTCGACGAGAACCGCTATGCCCAGATAAAGCGGTTTGCTTTGTGCCAGCGCCGCCACGATGTTTTCAAGTTCTGCAAAGCTGAAAACGATATAGGCGATTACCAATAATCCCAAGACGACCAGGAAGAACTTTCGCATGGTGGCTGGCGTTTATTGAGGTGTTTTAGCCAGCCGGATCGCTTCCTTGTAGGCTGTCGTCAGGAAAAAGTACAGCATGAGCAAAGCAATGACGCCAATGATTATGTCATAAGGATTAATGACGAGGTTGCCGAGCAGGGTTATGTTTACATACCAGAATTGCTTTCCAAAAAAGAACATGGCGCTGTTAAGCAATATGGCCACCGCACGGGTCTCCGTGGGGGCCAGCATCGCGTAAGAGAGTTTAAATTCGCCGTCCACATAGGTGCGGAGATACACCAGCACACACATCAGCAGAAAACCCACCAACGCCAGGCAGGCAACATTAAAACTCACATAAGGCGAAAGGCCCAAACCCAGAAATAACAATACCGCGGTGATTGAATCGGTAATATGATCGATGAAATACCCGTAAATGGGTCGTTCAATGTGACGGTAGCGCGCCAGGGTCCCGTCCATACTGTCGCCATACCAGTTGATCGATGAAACCAAACGTGGCCAACCAGAAATACCCCGGGTGATACCGGCTTAAGATGTATCCGATAAAAGCAATGGCGCTACCCGCAATGCCAATGGTCGTATAAATATCGGGATTCATCCATTTGGGCGAGTGAACAGCCAGCCACTTCAAGGCAGGCCGTTCAAGTGACCCTAAAAGTCCATCGTTGATGCGAATGTGGTTTGTGGAATTGTTCAAACAGCACCTCCTCCTCTTCCTTGTGACTATCTGGGAACATCCTGCATTATCTCGGGCCACACCGGTTGAGAAATAAGCCATTGCTGCGGAGCACGCCGGATGAATTCCTCCACCACGGCCAGCACCTTTTCAGCATTGCTTTGCAGCTCCTCCGCCCGGTTGGAATGCGGGCTCATTTCAATCGGCGCTGAAGCATATATATGCTGTTTCCCATCCTCTTCTAAGCGGCTGGCTACCACTACAATCGGTACCTTTGCCTTCAACGCCAGGTAAATATGATGGGTGGGCAGGGCTGCCGGCAGGCCAAAAAAGCACGGCCTGGGGTCGCTCTCCGGGGCGGGGTGATCAATGCCGGTCAACACCATCCCGCCTTGCTGCAAATAATGGAACGCCTGGAGCAGTCCTTTGACAGAACCGGGCACCATATTTATACCAGCTTTCCGGCGGGTCTCAAATTCCATTCGGCGCCCTCCTTCCGGGTTGGGGAGGGTGAGCACCAGCGGCTTGAATTGATCCATGCTCAGCCATTGCAGACCCAGGTCAAAGCCAACCATGTGCAGACCCGCCAGCACCAGGCCGTGCTGGTCAAACTCAGGGCGGGCCAAGATGGCCTGAAAAGAAGGGTCGATGCTGAACATCTGGTCGACCGCTCGAGGGCGTTGGATGTAATGATACAGCTCGTAGATCGAGCGGGCGGAGTTCCAAAAGACTGTCTGGACCGCCTGATCCAAAATCCGGGAGGAGCTTATTTTCCCTGCGATGACCCACTGGTTGGCACGAACTGCCATGACCGGCCCCGTATCAGTGCGGGATGAGATCCACCGCGCGATGACTGTGCCGATGGCATAGCCAAGCCTCGGGGGAGTGGCCTGCGCGATGGAAACAGCAAACTTTAATGCTGCCTGACTGGTAATCAACCGTTCTATGCTGGTTGCCATTGGTTCTGAAGAGAGAGGCCCGGAGTGCCCGTGATCCCGGTTTTTTTCTTGCCTCTCGATTATATGCCAAGTTTCGCCAGGACGGCCGTACCTCCGCTTTTACAATCTGCGTGACGCCTCATCCAGTTGGGCCAATTCATCTTTGGATAGCTGGAACTTCATTGCACCGGCACTTTCTTCGGCCTGGCTTACCTTGGTCGCGCCCGGGATGGTGACGACGATCTCCCCGTTGAAATTGATCACCCAGTTCAATGCCACCTGGGCGATGGTAACCCCATACTTGGCTGCGATCTCATCCATCACATTGATGAGAGGGCGGCTTCGTTCAAGGTTGCGTTGCATCACGGCCTTGCGTACGCCTGACATATGGCTCAACAGTTCCGGGTTCTTATGGTATTTCCCGCTCAACAGGCCGCGCCCCAGGGGCGTGTAAGCCGTGATGGTCATGCCCAGTTCCTTGGCCGTCTCCAACACCCCATTCGTCTCGATCTCACGGTGCAACAGGCTGTAGCGCATCTGGTTGACCGCCAGTGGCAGGCCCCTTTTTGCCAGCGCGGCATGTGCCCGGCGCATGCGAACCGGGTTGAAGTTGCTCACGCCTACCGAGCGGATCTTGCCCGCCTCCACCAGGTCGGCCATGGCATTCATCTCGGCTTCCGGCGAGGAGAAACTATAGGGCTGATGGACCATATAGTTTGCTATGCTGAAGCCGTCCAGGAAGCGCAGGCGGTCCTCGATGCTGCGCGGGATGCTGCCGGCCGTCCGCAAAAAAGGTTGCCATTTCGTCGCCACAATGACATCTTTGTCCGATTTCCCAGCCGCTTTCAGCCCAACTGCCAGGGAACGCTCGGACACTCCGGCGCCGTACATTTCCGCCGTGTCGAACCAATTGATACCGCCATCCAGGGCCGCTTTAATGATGGCGTTCTTTTCCTCCTGGGGAATGACCGGGAACATGCGCCCGATCAGCCCGCCGCCTCCGGCCATTTCCATCACACCCAGACCAACCGGCGTAACCAGGATGTCCGTCTTTCCAAGATGCCTCAATTGAATTTTTGTATTTGTTTCCATTGCTGCAATCCTCTGAAAAATACTTTGTGAAAGAGTACCGGCCTCTCCCAATTTTCCTTCAGGAAGTTGGCAGAGGCTGGCTTTGAAATGGTTTGTTGCTGCCCTTTCAGGCTAGATCTCTTTGCCTTCGAACTGGCTGTTATAGAGCTCGGCGTAGAAGCCCTTCTTGGCCAGTAATTTCTCATGCTTGCCCTGCTCCACGATGTCGCCGTCCTTCATCACCAGGATCCAGTCTGCATCGCGGATGGTGGACAGGCGATGGGCGATGATGAAGCTGGTGCGATCCTTCATCAGGTCGAGCATGGCATTCTGGATCAGCACCTCAGTATGGGTATCCACCGAGCTGGTCGCTTCGTCCAGGATTAGCATGGCCGGATCCAACAGGATGGCGCGTGCGATCGTCAGCAATTGCATCTGGCCCTGGGAGATATTGCTGGTTTCCTCGTTCAATACAAAGTCATACCCGTTTGGCAGGGCGCGGATAAAGTGGTCGGCATGGGCGGCTTTGGCCGCTGCAATGACTTCCTGATCCGTGGCGGTCGAACGCCCGTAGCGGATATTCTCCATGATGCTGCCGTTGAAGAGCCAGGTATCCTGCAGGACCATGCCGAACATGCAACGCAGGTCTTTGCGCTGGTATTCTTTGACATTATGGTTATCCACCAGGATGGCGCCGTCGTTGACGTCATAGAAGCGCATCAACAGTTTGACCATGGTGGTCTTGCCGGCGCCGGTCGGGCCGACGATGGCGATCTTCTGCCCTGGGTCGGCATAGAAGGAAAAGTCGTTGATGATGATCTTTTCCGGGACGTAACCGAAGTGCACATCCTTAAAGTCCACCCGGCCCTGGATCTTCTCCGCGTCGAGCGAACTGGCCACATCCGGCACCTCTTCTTCCTCCGCCAGGAACTGGAAGACACGTTCGGCGGCTGCCATGGTCTGCTGGAGGATGTTGGAGATGTTGGCGATTTGCTGGATCGGCTGGGTGAACGAGCGGACGTACTGGATGAAAGCCTGGATATCGCCAATGGCAATGTCGCCCTTGATCATCAGGTATCCGCCCAGGATGCAGATTGCCACGTAGCCCAGGTTGCCAACAAAGTTCATGATCGGGTACAGCAAGCCGGTCAGGAATTGCGATTTCCAGGCCGAGTCATACAGGACGTTGTTGATCTGGTCGAACTGGTCTATGCTCTTGGCTTCGCCATTGAAGGCTTTCACGACGATATGGCTGCCATACATCTCTTCCACATGCCCGTTGATGTGACCCAAGTAGTCCTGCTGGCGCTTGAAGAAGACCTGCGACTTGGAGACGATCAGGCCGATGATGCCGAACGATACCGGCAGCATGACCAGCGCCACCAGGGTCATCTCCCAACTGATGGTGAACATCATCACCAGCACACCCAACACGGTGGTC
Source organism: uncultured Chloroflexia bacterium (assembly GCA_963746015.1). Taxonomy (GTDB): domain Bacteria; phylum Chloroflexota; class Anaerolineae; order Anaerolineales; family Villigracilaceae; genus UBA877. The sequence goes on along the minus strand of CAVUZS010000001.1, from coordinate 55,239 downwards.
ACCGAAGTGATGATCTGCGTCAGGCTCTGGTTGAGGGTCTGGCTGACGGTATCCACATCGTTGGTGATGCGTGAGAGCACTTCGCCATGGCTCGTGCCGTCGAAATACTTGAACGGCATGCGGTTGATCTTCTCGGAGATATCCTTGCGGAAGCGGTACGTGATGTTGATGGCCACGTCCGTCATGACCCAGCCCTGGATATAGGCGAGCACGGATGAGAGCACGTACAACAGCAACACCTGGATCATGATGTTGCCGATAGACTTGAAATCGATCGTACCGGTGCCGGCGATCTGGGCCATCACGCCTGTGAACAGCGTAGTGGTGGCGTTTCCCAAGATCTTGGGGCCGAAAATGGAAGCCACTGTGGAGCCGATGGCAAAAATCCATACCAGCACGATAAGAGCCTGGTACCGGCCAAGGTATTTGACCAGGTTGATCAGGGTGCCTTTGAAATCGCGCGGCTTTTCTCCGCGCAGCATGGCCATGGGGCTGCCGCGCCCCATCGGCATCATCCCCCGCCCTCTGCCGCCGGTTTGCGCCTGCTGGCTTGGGCTTTGAGAGTTGGTATTTTGCATGGTCATGCCAGTTCCTCCTTGCTGAGCTGCGATAGGGCAATGCCACGATAAACTTCGCAGTCTTTCATTAACTCCTGATGTGTACCTTTACCGACGATGTGGCCTTCATCCAATACGATGATCTGTTCGGCATTCTTGATGGTTGCAATACGCTGCGTCACGATCAGCAAGGTGCTGGAGCCGGTGTTGGCCTTGAGCGCCTTGCGCAGCGCCGCATCCGTCTTGTAATCCAGCGCCGAGAAACTGTCATCAAAAATGTAAATGGGAGCCTTCTTGACCAGGGCGCGTGCAATGGCCAGGCGCTGTTTCTGCCCGCCGGATACATTCATACCGCCCTGGGCAACCTCCGCCTGCATGCCATCCGCCTTGGAGTCGATGAACTCGCCGGCCTGGGCAATATCAGCGGCCAGTTTCAATTCGTCATCACTGGCGTTTTCATCCCCATAGAGCAGGTTGCTCTCGATGGTACCGGAGAACAGGTTGCTCTTCTGCGGTACATAGCCGATCCGGTCGCGCAGGACATGTTGGCCGACCTCCCGGATATCCAGCCCGTCGATATAGACGCCGCCGTCGGTCACATCGTAGAAGCGCGGGATCAGGCTGACGATGGTGGACTTGCCCGAGCCGGTGGTGCCGATGAAGGCCGTGGTCTGGCCTGGTTGGGCGGTGAAATTAATGCTGTGCAGCACGTCCTCTTCAGCACCGGGGTAACGGAAACTTACATTCCGAAATTCAACTGTCCCTTTGAAGGGTTCGGAGAATTGCCTGGGTTCCTGCGGGTCGTTGATGACCGGTTCGGTCTCCAACACTTCCGCAATGCGGTCGCCCGAAACCGAGGCGCGCGGCAGGATGATGAACATCATCGAGAGCATCATGAAGGCGAACAAGATCTGCAAGGCGTATTGCATGAAAGCCATCATGTCGCCCACTTGCATGGTGGCATCGGCAACCTGGTGGCTGCCCACCCAGATGATCAGTACCACAACGCCATTCATGATCAACATCATGACTGGCATCATCACCACCATGATCCGGTTGACGAACAGCAGGGTGCCGGTGAGATCCTTGTTGGCCTTGTCGAAGCGATCCTCCTCGAACTTCTGCATGTTAAAGGCCCGGATGACCATCATGCCTGCCAGGTTCTCGCGCATCACCAGGTTGAGCCGGTCGATCAGGCCTTGGATGGCCCTGAACTTCGGCAGGGCGATCGAGAAGATCGTCAGGATCAGGCCGAACAGGACCACCACTGCCAGCGCGATGATCCACCACATATTGGGGCTCTTGCCAATTGCCCGGATGGTTCCACCAATGCCGATGATGGGGGCATAAATGAACATACGCATCATCATGATCACCACCATCTGGATCTGGGTAATATCGTTGGTGGAGCGGGTGATCAGCGAGGCCGTGGAGAACTTGTCAAACTCGGTGCTGGAGAAATTTTCCACGCGTTCGAATACGTTCCGGCGCAGGTCACGCGACAACCCGGCTGCCGCACGTGCGGAAAAGTAGCCCACTGAGATTGTGCAGGCTCCCGACAGCAGCGTCAGCAATAGCATCAATATGCCAATGCGCAGGATGTAGTTCGTCTGGAGATTGTTCGTGTTCATCCCTAGTGCCGTATACTCGTTTTTTACCGCACTTGCTGCCATCTGGACGATCATGCTCGTGCCCAGGGTATCGAACTTCTGGTTGATCGCAGTGATTATCGGAGACAGCGTTGCCGCCGGCATATTTTGCAACGCGGCAAAAACATCCGTACCCGCCGGGATCTTGGATAGATAGGCACTAAATGGCGTGGTTGCCGCCGTGGCCGGGTTGGCTATGGCTTGTTCGATGCCTGAGACAACCAGTAAAGCCTTGCCCATGATCGGGTCCAGCTTGGTGATCTCGGCCGCGTCAACACTCTTGAGCACATAGATCGGCTCCTTCGCCAGGTCAGGATATTGTTTTACGTAGGTGGCATAATCGGGCGAACTCTGGTTCACCAGCGTGTAATCGCCCAGGACGGTGGTCTTGTTTTGTGCGCTCAGGAAGATCGCCAGCCGGTTCATTTCGCTCTGGCGGATGGCCTGCGGCACGGCATCGACGATGCCGCCCTGCTGGATACCATAGTTAACTATGTTCGACATGTAATCCGGCAGAGCCAGGTCGGCATTCGCCTGGATGAACAACAGGACGACGGCGATCAGGATCAAGAGAAGATATGGCTTTAGATATTTTGCCAGTCGTAGCATGGGTTTAGTTACTCCTTATCATAAATAATTTCCAAGCTGAAGTGTATCGACAGTTTGTGAACTGAGTATGAATGCAGGGTGAACGGGCTGGAGAAATTTACTCTTTGGTGGCCCGGGCAGCCGCCGTCAGGAGCGTGAGCGCCGCAATGATCATGCTTTGCTGCTCCGGCGTCAAGGCATCCGTCAGCCCTTCGATCCATCGGCTGCGGGATTCGATACCCTTCTCGATCAGAGTACGGCCTTTCTGGGTCAACCCCAACCGTTTGGCGCGCCGGTCTTTCGGATCCTCTGTCCTTTCGATCAGGCCCATCAGCACCAACCGGTCGATGGCCTGGCTGGCAGCCGCACTGGTTACTCCCATTTGTTCGCCGATCTCGGAGACGCCGCTATTGCCGCCATGATACAGGCGCATCAAAACATTGAGCTGGGAGAAAGACAACCCGGTCTCATCCATGAAGTGTTTAAATTCATGCCCCGAACGGCGCATAAAGACTTCCGACCATTCATGGATAACCTCAGTTAATTCTTTAGTTGGTGACATAATTAACATCCTTAATTAGTTAAGCGGCGTGAAATATATCCGTTTCGCAATTATTTGTCAAGTCAAAATACCCTCCAATAATATTAACATTTCATAATAAAGCAGGCTTTCGAGAGCCTTCGAGAGCGACCCAGCGGGTCGCCCCTACGGTATAATATTGTCATGTCCCACATCTCAGCCATTCCTCGCCGCGTTCTCATCCTGGCGCATCACCGGATTCCGGACGCCGTGACGGAAGCGGCCGCGATCAGTGCTTATTTCAAAGAGCATGGCCTGGAATCTGCCCATGGTACCGCGGATGACGCCTCCTTGCGGAAGTGTGTCAAAGACGGCGAGTTTGACCTGGTGGTTGCCGTTGGCGGGGACGGCACCATGCTGCGGGTCAGCCATCTATGCGCCCCCTGTAATGTGCCCATCCTGGGGATCAACATGGGGCGACTGGGTTTTCTCATGCAGTTCGGACGTGAGCAATGGCGCTCCGCCATGGAACAATTGCTGAAGGGGGATTACTGGCTCGAAAATCGCATGATGATCTGCGCCGAACACGAGCGGGCAGGCAAACCGCTTGGAAACTGGCACGCGCTCAACGAAGCGGTCGTTTGTCGTACCGCCGCCGTCCGACCGGTGCGCATTTCCGCCAGTGTGGATGGTATGCAACTGAACAACTATGTAGCCGATGGCCTGATTGCTGCCACGCCCACCGGCTCCACCGCCTACGCCCTGGCCGCCGGAGGACCAATCCTGCCTCCGGAACTGCGTAACATCCTCCTGGTCCCGATTGCTCCGCACCTATCCGTGGACCGCGCGGTTGTCCTTTCGGAAGGAACATCCGTCAGCATTACCCTGCGCGGCGGTGATGCCATCTTGAGCGTGGATGGGCAAACCCCCATTGGCCTGGCCGAAGAGGACAATGTCGACGTGCGCGCCGGGGAGTATGCCGCCCAGTTTGTGCGCTTCGGCGATCGCGGTTACTTCTACCGCAACCTGACTGCTCACATGAACCTGAATCCTTCGGTAGGGTTTCCCAGATGATCGACTCAAATACTCCCACCTATTGTGCTAACCACCCCGGCGTGGAGACCACCCTGCGCTGTAACAAGTGCGGGAAGCCCATTTGCGCCAAGTGCGCCATCCGCACACCCACCGGTTATCGCTGCAAGGAGTGCGTGCGCGGCCAGCTCAAGATTTTTGATACCGCCGTCTGGTACGATTATGTCCTGGGGTTCATCACGGCCGGCATCCTCGGTTTCCTGGCCAGCCTCCTGGCCACTCTCGTCAGCGGCCTGAGTTTCATTGGCTGGATCCTGATAGTCATCGGAGCCCCTACTGCTGGCGTGGTCATCGCTGAAGGAGTTCGCCTGGTGATCCGCAAGCACCGCTCGCGTGCCCTTTTTATCATCATCGCCGCCGCGGTGGTTCTGGGCGCACTGCCAGTCATCCTTTTCCAGTTGTTTACAGGGAGCTTCTTTAGTCTCATCTTCCAGGGTATTTACCTGTTCATTGCCACGCCGGTCGTATACACCCGCCTATCGGGGATTCAGCTAAACAGATGATTTATTTCGTAGTAACGACTTAAGTCGTTACTACGTTTGTTACTACATTTGGATGAATATGCTGACCGAACTCCATATCCAGAACTTTGCCATTATTGACCGGCTCGACCTGGACTTCGGACCGGGATTGGTCATCTTCACCGGCGAGACTGGCGCCGGGAAATCCATCATCATGGACGCCCTGGACATCCTTCTGGGCGGCCGCGCGGATGCCACCTCCATCCGTTCCGATGCAGAACTGGCACGCGTGGAGGGGACTTTCAAACTGTCTGGTCCCGAACGCCCTGCCGCACATGTCATCCTCACGCGGGAAGACCTGCTCGACGATCCGAACTACGTCACCCTGATGCGCGAGGTCCGTCGCGAGGGTCGCAGCGTGGCGCGCCTGAATGGCCGCAGCGTGAGCCTGTCCCTGTTGAAAGAACTGGGCGAAATCCTGGTGGATATTCATGGCCAATCTGAACATCTCTCGTTGCTGAATGTGCATGCCCACCTCGGTCTGCTCGACCGCTTTGCCGGCATTGAATCCGATCTGGCAGCCTACCGCCAGGCCCACCAGGGTCTGCTGGCCCTGCGTCGTGAACTGCATGATTTGCGCGCGGCCCAGCAGGATGCCGAGCGCCGCACGGAAATGCTGACCTTCCAGGCCGATGAGATCGAAGCCGCCAGGCTGCGCCGCGGCGAGGACGAAGAGCTCAAACAGGAACGCGACCGTCTCGCCAATGCCGAATCGCTTGCCACACTGGCCCAGGCAGCCCTGACGGTGCTGGATGAAGGCACCTCCGAATCCCCTGCCGCCACCGACCTGGTCGGGCAGGCGGTCCAGTCGCTGGCTAAACTGGCCCAGATCGACGTGGCTCAAAAAAATCTGGCAGAGCAATCCACGACGCTCGAAGAAACTCTCGCCGACCTGGCCCGCAGCCTGCGCAATTACCTGGAAGCCATTGAATACAACCCAAAACGGCTGGAGGAAGTCGAGGAGCGCCTCGACCTGGTCCGCCGCCTGGAGCGCAAGTATGGCGGCAGTATTGAGTCGGTCATCGCCTTTGCAGTGGATGCCCGCAAACAACTGGAGACCATCACCACCGCTTCGACCCGCATCGCCGAACTGGAAGCGGCCGAGTCGGCTGCATTGGCCGGACTCTCCGGGCAGGGCCTGTCCCTTTCGCACAAGCGTAAAGAGGCTGCCGGGAAAATGAGCCAGTCCATCGAGATCGAGTTGGATGACCTGCGCATGTCCTCCGCCCGCTTTAGTGTGGATTTCCAGACGAAGCCCGACCCGGAAGGCGTACCCCTGCCGGACGGTACACGCATTGCTTTTGACGGGAATGGCCTGGATAAAGTGGAGTTTCTGGTGGAGCCGAACCCGGGCGAGGGTCTCAAGCCGCTGGCAAAAATCGCCTCCGGCGGCGAGACCTCCCGCCTGATGCTGGCCCTAAAGAATGTCCTTGCGCGCGCCGACCAGATTCCCACCCTTATCTTCGACGAAATTGACCAGGGCATTGGCGGGCGCGTCGGCGGCACGGTCGGGGAAAAACTGTGGTGCCTGGGTCGTGCCCACCAGGTCATGGTCATCACCCATTTGCCGCAATTGGCCGCATTCGGTGACCAGCACTTCCAAGTGCAGAAAACCATCGAGAATAACCGCACACTTACCCGCCTGACCCGGCTGACTGGCGAGCCGCGCACACTCGAGCTGGCCCAGATGCTCGGCCAAGTGACCGAAGGGACCATCCGTTCGGCGCATGACATCCTGCAGAGCGCGCAGGCTTTCAAAAACAACCACAAATAACTTTTCTGTACTGGTTCGGTAGCCGTTGAGGGGTCCTTGTCATAGCCATGTTCGTTTATTAATATCTCTTTAGATGATTGTGCCTCCGCTCACAAAACGGGAACAAATGCGGTATTATACCGTCTACTATCTTTGAGGAGAATTCAACGTATGAAGAAGCTTCTATATGTCATTGTATTCCTGTCAATGCTGCTGTCCGCCTGTGGACTGGCCCCAACCGCCGCTCCAACGCCGACCATCACCGAGACGCCCACCCTCGCTGAAACGCCAACGCCGCTTCCGACCAGTACCCCCACCCTTACGGCGACGCCGCTCTATCCGTCGGCAGGCTATGGCCCGACCAACTTCCCGCCGGATGTGGATCCACTCACCGGCCTGAAAGTCGCTGACCCCACCTTGCTGCAACGCCGCCCCATGCTCATCAAGGTTTCGAACCTGCCGCGCAATGTCCGCCCGCAGTGGGGACTTTCCCTTGCCGATATCGTTTTTGAATATTACACCGAGGAAGGTTCATCCCGCTTTGCGGCAATTTTTTACGGCAACGATGCCAGTACCGTCGGCCCGATCCGCTCGGGGCGCTTCATCGATGCCGACCTGGTACGTGGCTATAAAGCCGTCTTTGCTTTTGGTTCTGCTTATAAGGCCGAGATGGACCGTTTCCTCAATTCGGAGTTCGCCGACCGCCTGGTGGTCGAGGGCGCCAACACGCCGCTGACCCGCTACGATCCGAATGGTTTTGACTATCTGATGGTCAACACCGCCGATTTAAGCGCCTATGCCACCAAGAAAGGCATTAACGGGATACAGAATCTGAATAACATGTTTTTTAATCTCCCTGCCCCCGCCGGAGGCCAGCCCGGGACCCAGCTCTATGTGCGTTACTCAGGTTCGATCTACAACCGCTGGGATTATGACCCGACCACCGGTAAATATCTGCGTTATTCCGACACGGTGGATGATTTCAATAGTAATAATGAACAGTATGCCCAGTTGACCGATCGTTTGACCAACCAGCCGATTGCCTTCGACAATGTGGTGGTTCTGTACGTTGACCACGAACTCTACAGTCCCAATATTTACGACATCTTGTTGAGCGGTTCGGGGAATGCCTATGCATTCCGGAACGGACAGGTCTACCAGGTCAAATGGCAGCGCAATGATCAGGATGTAGTCTCGCTGACCAACCCGGACGGCACCCCCTTCGCCTTCAAACCCGGCACTACCTGGTTCGAGGTGATCGGGTTGAAATCCACCCTCAAGCAGACCGATCAGAGCTGGCGCTTCACCCATCTGATGCCGTAACAATTTTTCCAAGGGCGACCGGAAGGTCGCCTTTTTATTTTTGGGGGAGAAATTGTATTTGGCCAGACAATTGTGTTATTATCAGCACGGAATGAGATTTGCTTTCCTGGCAGGAAAGGGCTATATACTATGCAGTTGAGTTACCATAAAGAACCAAGGAAAACTGTTCTCATGGAAAACTGGTCGGACTTGGTGTAAACGAGGGTATTTATGGATTCCGTCGAAAAGATCACCTATAACGGGCAAGTATTGTGCCTATTGATTCGCGCCAACCTGCTCCCCGACAAAACCACATTCATTACCCCTCCCGAATATAAACAACAGGTGGGTTTTGTTGTTTACCCTGCCGGCGGAGAAATTATCCGCCATATCCATCGTTCCCTGGAGCGGCACCTTATCGGAACATCTGAAGTGCTCTTGGTAAAAAAAGGCCATTGTCTCATCGATATATATAATGATGCCCACGAACTGGTTGACACCCGTGAACTGTGGGCCGGCGATGTAATGTTGATGGTCGGCGGGGGGCATGGTTTCAGGATGCTGGAAGATACTATTTTCATGGAGATCAAGCAGGGCCCCTACGCCGGAATGGATGAAAAGGAACGCTTCTGATGACTAAAATTTCCCAACTTATCCCTGTCAACGAACCCTTGATTGGCGACCAGGAATATAAGAACGTGATGGAATGCCTCCAGACCGGCTGGATTTCGTCGGAGGGACATTTCATCCGAGACTTTGAAGAGGCCTGGGCGGCCTATTGCGGCATGAAATACGGCGTGGCCGTCAGCAACGGCACGGTGGCGCTCGAGATCGCCGTGGCCTGCCTGAACCTGGAGCCGGGTGATGAGGTCATTCTGCCCTCGTTCACCATCATCTCATGTGCGCAGGCCATTACAAAGGCCGGGGCCGTCCCGGTGCTGGTGGACTGCGATCCCGAAACCTGGTGCATGGATGGCTCGCAAGTGGAAGCCAGGATCACAAAGCGCACGCGCGCCATCATGCCCGTTCACATCTATGGCCATCCGGTAGATATGGACCCAGTGTGGGAGCTTGCCCATAAATATAATCTTGCCATTATCGAAGATGCTGCCGAGGCGCATGGCGGGGAGTACAAAGGCCGTAAATGCGGAGGGCTGGGTGATGTGAACTGCTTCAGCTTCTACGCCAACAAGATCATCACCACCGGCGAAGGCGGCATGGTGCTGACCAACGACGAACGGCAAGCTGAACACCTGCGTTCCCTGCGGAATCTATGCTTCCGGAAAGAACGGCGTTTCTACCACGTCGAGATGGGGAACAATTTCCGTCTCACCAACATTCAGGCGGCCATCGGGCTGGCGCAAATCGACCGGATCGAACAATCCATTCAGCAAAAACGCTGGATGGCGACTGCATATGGCAAACAGCTCGGCGGGATTAAAGGATTGTCCCTGCCGGTCGAGCGTCCCTGGGCCAAGAATGTCTACTGGATGTATGGCGTCGTGCTCGACGCCGCCTTTGGCATCGACGCGCCTGAATTTGCCCGCCGGCTGGCCGAACAGGGTGTCATGACCCGCCCGTTCTTCCTGGGGATGCACGAGCAGCCGGTATTTCACCAAATGGGCTTGTTTATCGGCGAACATTACCCTGTTACCGAGCATATCGCCCGCCAGGGCCTGTATCTGCCATCCGGCCTGACCCTTACCCAGGCACAGGTCGACCGGGTTGGCGAAGTGGTAAAAACCGTTATCGCGGGACTTTCATGATTGTACTTAACCATTATGCGAAATTTTTAGGATGCACTTCACCGCGAAAAAGATTTCGTCGGCGAGGTGGATTGCCCGGCTTCTGATTTGCAATGTGCGGAATAACCGGCTTCTTAGACGTTTCCAAGGATTTAGATCAGACATCCTTACAGGTGATCACCACCCAAATGATGGATACCATCCGTCATCGCGGCCCGGATGATAGCGGCGAATGGATGGATGCTCAAAGCGGGATTGCATTGGGATTCCGCCGTCTTGCCATCCTGGACCTCTCGCCGGCCGGTCACCAGCCCATGCTTTCTGCCGATGGCCGCTATGTCATTGTTTTTAATGGCGAAGTGTATAATTTCAACCAGCTTCGCAGTGAACTCGCCGGTTTAGGCCATACCTTCCGGGGACATTCCGATACCGAGATCATGCTGGCTTCCATTTGCCAGTGGGGCATTCAAGAGGCTGTGCGGCGTTTCAACGGAATGTTTGCCTTTGCGTTGTGGGATCGCCGCGAGCATTGCCTCACCCTGGTACGTGACCGGTTTGGGATCAAGCCTCTGTATTACGGCTGGAGCGGCACTGTCTTCCTCTTTGGGTCAGAACTCAAAGCTTTGAAGGCGCATCCGGCATTCCATGCGCGAGATCGACCGGGATGCGCTGGCGCTCTACCTGCGCCATAATTATATTCCCGCTCCTTATACGATCTATACGGGCTTTCGCAAACTCCTGCCCGGCACGATCCTTACCCTGACAGGAAGCAGCCAACCGGGTGAATTACCCGAACCCGAACCGTATTGGTCGGCCCGGCAGGTGGTCGAATCGGGGGTTGCACACCCGTTTGAAGGATCCGACCAGGAGGCGGTTGGGGAACTGGATGCGTTGCTGCGCGAATCGATCCGCGAGCGGATGATTGCAGATGTTCCCTTGGGAGCATTTCTCTCCGGTGGGATTGACTCGTCTGCCGTGGTGGCCCTGATGCAGGCCCAAAGCAGCCGCCCCATTCAGACGTTTACCATCGGTTTCCACGAAAGCGGTTATGACGAAGCCAGATACGCCAAAGCGATGTGGCCCGTCATTTGGGCACCGATCACACCGAACTCTACGTTACCCCGCAGGAGGCGCAGGCGGTTATCCCGCGCCTGCCAACCCTGTTCGATGAGCCATTCTCCGACTCTTCACAAATCCCCACTTTCCTGGTCTCTGAACTTGCCCGGCGGCATGTTACCGTCAGCCTCTCCGGGGATGGCGGCGATGAACTCTTTGGCGGCTATAACCGTTATTCCTGGGCGCGTAAAGATCTGGAAAGCCACTGGTTGGGTACCCGGCGCTTTCCGGAACCTTGGCTCTGCCGCTTTACGCCGGATACCCCCGGCTGCCTGGGATAGCCTTCTCTCGAACCAGCTCATTCCGCCACGCTGGCGCGTTTCCGAGCCTGGTGAGAAAATGCGCAAAATAGCAGAAATTCTCTCAGCCAATAGCCCTGAAGCCATTTATCTGGATCTGGTTTCCCATTGGAAAAATCCCTCTGCGGTCGTGCGCGGCGCTGCCGAACCCCCGACCCTGTTGACCCGCCGGGAAGCCTGGGCGCAATTGCCGGATTTCACCTCCTGGATGATGTATATGGACCTGGTCACTTACCTGCCGGATGACATCCTGGTCAAGCTTGACCGGGCCAGTATGGGCATCAGCCTGGAATGCCGTGTCCCTTACCTGGATGACCACCGGGTGGTGGAATTTGCCTGGCGGCTCCCATTGCAGATGAAGATACGCAAGGGACAGGGGAAATGGCTTTTACGACAGGTTCTCTATCGATACGTGCCCAACGGTATGGTGGAGCGGCCGAAAAAAGGGTTTGGCGTACCCATCGATGCCTGGTTGAAAGGCCCATTGCGTGGATGGGCCGAGGCGCTTGCTGGATGAGCCAGCGATTGAAAGATGAAAGCTATTTCGACCCCGAACCCATCCGTCAAAAATGGCAGGAGCACCTGGCCGGAAAGCATAACTGGCAATATTATTTATGGGATGTTCTCATGTTCCAGGCCTGGCTTGAAGCAAACAGGTGAGTTTTCGTGAAAATCCTGCTGTTTGCAAATACGGACTGGTATCTTTATAATTTTCGCCTGGCACAGGCGCAGGCGCTGCGCGAACGTGGCGATGAAGTAGTACTGGTCTCCCCGGACGGCCCGTATGGCCCCCGTATGCAGGCGCTGGGTATTCGTTGGCTGCCATTTCCACTGGCACGCCGCAGCCTGAATCCTCTTGCAGGAATCCAGACGGTTCTGCGCCTGCTCAGGTTGTATCGGCGGGAAAAGCCCGACCTGGTTCACCAGTTCACGGTCAAATGTGTTTTATATGGTTCGCTGGCGTGCCATCTTCTCGGCATCCGTTCTGTCGTCAACTCGGTGACAGGCCTGGGTTATGTTTTTATGGAGGGGGAGGCGCGCGCCGGTGGTTGCGAGGTCTTGATCAAGCTGTCTTATCGGTTGGTGTTGACAACGCACCTGGGTCATCTTTCAAAATCCGGATGATCGGTCAGTTTTCCTGGAGAGTCGTCTGGTGGACCCAAAACGAGTGACGCTGATTCGTGGCTCAGGGGTGGATATCCAGCACTTTTCTCCGCAGCCTGAACCACCGGGCATACCCCTGGTTGTCCTGCCGGCCCGTATGTTATGGGATAAAGGTGTGGGCGAGTTTGTGGCGGCTGCCCGTACCTTGCAGGCGAAAGGGTTACGTGCTCGTTTTGCCCTGGTGGGTGATAGTGATAATGAAAATCCTGCCTCGGTGCCCGCTTCTCAACTGCGTGCGTGGGAAAATGAGGGTGTGATAGAATGGTGGGGTTGGAAAGAGAACATGGATGAGGTGTATGCACAGGCGGCCATTGTTTGTCTGCCGTCTTACCGGGAGGGCGTGCCAAAAACATTGATCGAAGCGGCCGCCTGTGGCCGTCCGATCGTCACGAGTGATGTGCCGGGTTGCCGGGAGGTTGTCCGGCACGGGGAAAATGGTTTGCTGGTTCCGGCCCGGGATGCCGGGGCATTGGCCGAAGCATTGACGGATTTGCTGCAAAGTCCGAATACGCGCAGCGAAATGGGGATCCGCAGCCGGGCAATTGCAGAAAAAGAGTTTTCGATGGAATTGGTCATTTCTCAAACTTTTGCGTTCTATCAATCCTGTAGAAATGATTAATAATTTAGAAGAATATTATGGCGGTTTCATTTCTTCAGTTAGTGGATTTGTTCAAGGCCAGTTTGGGAGGAATAATAGTAGCAGTAGCCTTGAGTCCACTGGCGATCTGGATTGCTAGACGGATGGGTTTGATGGATATTCCTGGTAGCGCAGCCCATAAACAACACTTACGGCCTACGCCATTAGCCGGTGGTATTGCATTGGTTTTGAGTATGGTTGTTTTAGTGCCGGTCTTTCATTTATTCAGCAAGGATATCTCTCCCCTGCTGATAGCAGTTGTTATCATTTTTTTATTTGGTCTTATGGGATGATGCAAAGGGTTTGGGAGCCCCTCTCAAACTTGCCGGACAGATACTGGCCTCCATTTTCCTTATCGCATCGGATGTTTCCGTCCATTTTTTGGAAGGTTTATCCATCCCCTTTCTGAGTGGGAATATGCTCATCGTGCTGGATTGGGGAGTGACGATTTTTTGGTTTGTTGGGATCACAAACGCCTTTAATTTAATTGACAGCATGGATGGCGTTGGCTGTTGGCATCGCGGGAATTGCTTTTGCATTCTTCATGATCATGGCTTTGGTTGCTCAACAAACCTCCCTGGCGATATTCAGCGCATGCCTGCTGGGGATTTGCATCGGCCTGTATGCCTTTAATGTCTCTCCGGCCAGGCTCTTCCTGGGTGATTCCGGGGCGCAAACGTTGGGATTCACCCTTGGCTGCAGTAGGCATGATCTATACGCCGCATGACCTTCCTCAAGCTTCATCCTGGTTCGTACCCATTTTGGTGCTGGGAGTTCCAATTTTTGATACTACCATGGTGGTCGCTTCGCGCTGTGCTTCAGTCACAGGCCTGTTTTCCATGCGGACCGCACGCACACTTATCACCGGCTTGTTGCTCTGGGGTTGGATCCTTACCGGGCGGTATTTGCCATTCATTTGACGACCCTTGTACTTAGTTTCGTGGCTTTTATGGCCCTATCTTTGCCCCCCCTGGAAGCGACCCTGACCTTTTGCGGAGTGGTTTTGTCAGGTATGATATTGCTTATTTTCCTTGCCGCAAGAATCCACAAGTCGATTGATAATAAATATGAAAGATCAAGAATTTTCCCCGCGTGAATCGTTGGAACGTGCTTTTGAGCGTTGGTGGGTTATTGTCCTCCTGACTGCCCTGGGAGGAATGGCCGGCTGGGCATTTCACTTCTTTCTCCCACCTGTGTATGAAGCCACTGCGGTCATAACTGTGAACATGGATTTTCAGAAGGGCAAGCTTACGCAATATGAAGAAGATTATGCTTTCAATGCTGCCGGGGCAATCGGTACCTCCGACTGAGGTGGAAAATCAAATTATCGCAGAAGCGCAAAAACACGGGCTCCCGATCGATATCGATCAACTCCAGCAGCAAATGTTTTTGGAAAGAAAACAATCGGTCTGGGAACTCCATATCAGGAACCGGGACCCTGAAATTGCAGCCGAACTCGCAAATCTATGGGCGGAAAAGTTCTACGCGGCATTGAACGCGGCTTTGGGGCATGCGATCCGGGCAGACCAAATTCAAACTCAAATTGACGCCATTAATAGCAGCCTGTCTGCCTCAGGATCGCCTGTACTTAGCCCAGAGGCTCAGACTACACTCCAGAACTTGTCGGATGAACTTTTACAGGAGCAACAATCGAGTCAAGGGGTTATTTCGATCATGAAATTTGCGCTTACCGAATCGGCTACCGTCCCTCAAAAGCCTGTCCTTTATTATTTGGCAGACCTGGTCCTGGCTGGGGCGTGCATCGGATTCGTTGTTTCTCTATGGGTGGCAAGCAGTTATAAGGTTCAGCGCCATGGCTGAGAGACTGAGGCGCCTCGGCAGCCTCTCATTTGTAGTTGCCTGGGCAGCCATTTTTATTTTAATGCCAATAACCAGCTTGCCATTGCTCTCGCGCCTTGCGGGAGATACGTCAGTAGCCCCTGCAGCGTTCCTGCCCCTGCTCTGGTTGGTGCTTTTTTGGTTTATCCCCTATCTCTTTAGAAAAGGAACCATACCACGCGAAAGTATACCTTTTATATTCTTCATCTCCATTGCCATTATTGCCAGCGCGGCCGCTTTTTTCTAAATATCCCGCCTTTTAAAAATGCCAGTGTCTCTCATGAGGAAATCAGGGCCATCCTGACCCTGTCGATTGGCGCGGCCTTCTACCTGGTAACTGCCAGTTGGTTTTCCAAAGCCCAGTCAAGGTTGGTCTTCATATTGAAGTGGATCAATGTGAGTGGCATCATTGTGATCCTCTGGGCAGCCGTACAGGCATTTTACATCTTTCTATTCCAAAGTCATTATCCTGCCATCCTCCTGGCGTTTCAACGGCTTGTCTCCACGCGTGATCTTTTTATTGGCAGGGTTACATCCTTTGCTTTTGAACCATCCTGGCTGGCGCACCAAATGAATCTGATTTATTTGCCTTTCTGGTTGGGTGCAACCATATCTGGAACTTCGGCGCATCGCTTCCGTCTGTGGAAAATCTCCTTGGAGAATATCTTATTTTTGCTCGGCGCAGTGGTTGTCTTTCTTGCTTCCAGGGTGGGCACTCTGGCAATCCTACTGGTCTTGGCGTTAATGGGAATTTATGCCAACGTTTTTCTGGCGCGGCGGGTTTATCAATTGGAGCCTGACCCGGTTTGCCCGTTTTTCGACAGCCATAAAAAAGGGCATTCGCATTCTCTTGCCTTTGATCCTTTTATTAGTGTTCATAAGTGTTTATGTTTTGGGAGCAGTAGGATTGGTTTATGGGTTGTCTCATGTGGACACACGGCTGGCGCGCTTTTTCCAGCCTCAGTCGCTGATGCAATGGGTCAATTTGGTCCAAAACCCCTACACTTTTTTCAATTATCTGGAATTTGCCGAACGGTATGTTTATTGGGTGGGCGGCTGGAATGTTTTCAATCTCCATCCCATCCTTGGGGTTGGCCTGGGAAATGCCGGTTTCTTTTTTCAGCGTGAACTCCCTGCATATAGTTGGAGTCTTCCAGAGGTCATGGATGCTTACTATAGGACAGCCGCACTCCCAAATATCAAAAGTCTTTGGGTTCGCCTGCTGGCTGAAACAGGTATTGCAGGCTTTTCATCTTTTATCGCCTGGTTCTATGTTTTGTTTAGGCTGAGCTGGTTCATAAGACTCAGTAAGAACCCTCTTTTCAGAATGATTGGTTGGAGTGGGTTGTTTGTACTGACTGCTTTTATCATTGAGGGCTTCAGCACGGATACTTTTGCCCTTCCTTACCTCTGGGTATCGCTTGGAATTGTCAGCGCAGCGGGTGCGCTAATGCGTATTTCATCGGAAAAGATTTGATTTCTAGAGCGAATTTTGCGATATTATTGAGCCATGCGTACAACTGATTCCCCATACATTACAGATTGGTTTGCTGTTTCCATCCGCTGGCTGTTTCTGCTGGGGTTGGTCATCTCTTTGTCATTGGGGGGAAATTTACTTGCCCTGCCCAATATTCTCCTGGTTGGCCTGGCCTGTTGGAATATTGTTCTGACCCTGTTGACCGGTCTTAATCGCCGTCTGGCGTTCCATCGCGAGATTAGTTTAGGCGTTGACATTGTGTTTGCAGCCGCCTACTTTGTTCTGGCAGGCGGTTATGCCAACCCGGCTTTCTGGATAGTGTTTCTGCCGTTGATGACCGCCGCGCTCTATTTTGAAATAATCGGCGCGTTGATTTCTGCTGTCTTGATGACCGCTGTCCAGGTTGTCGTGACGGTTTCTCAAACCTTGTCTCCTATGGCATTAATTATCCTGGGCGTTTTATCCCTGTTCACTTTCCTTGTTGCTGGTGTGTTTGGGTATATCAGTGTTCAGCTTGTCCAAACCATCCGCCGTAATCGCCAGGCTCAGCAGGAATAGTTCAGCAAAAAAAACTGGGCATGGAGAATGAACGCCTGCGCGCCATATATAGTCTGACATCCACCTTGCTGGCCACCCTGAATTACCAGCGTGTGCTCGAATCCGTCCTGGATCTCAGCCTGAGCGCCCTGAACACCGAAGCCGAAGCTGCCGCGGACGATCGCCTGGTGTGTGCAGTGCTCTTGTTTTCCAAAAATGAGACCCTTGAAGTTGGTTCAGCGCGGCGCCTGACCACCGCCGATATGCGAGTTGTCTTGCATGGACGGGCAGGGGCTGTGGCCCAGGCGATTGAACAAGATAAACCTGTCCTGCTCAGCTGATGTCAGCAATGACCCGGAATTGACCCGCTTTATTGCCTTCCAAAGATGTAAGGAGATCTATTGTTTCCCTTTGCGGAGTGGTTTCAGCGCCTATGGGGTTTTGCTCTTCGGCCATCCTCAGCCGGGTTTTTTTACCCGCGACCGGCGCGAAATCCTCGATATTCTTGGCAGTCAGGCGGTGATTGCCATCCAGAATGCACGTCTCTACCAGGATGTTGTGGATGAGCGCGAACGCATGATCGATGCCCAGGAAGAGGCCCGCAAGAAGTTGGCCCGTGACCTGCATGATGGCCCCACGCAATCTGTCTCGGCGATTGCCATGCGTGTGAACATGGCTCAGCGCATCATGACGAAAGACCCAAAGGCGGCCGGGGAGGAATTGGTCCGAATCGAGGAACTGGCCCGCCGGACCACGAAGGAAATCCGTCACATGCTCTTCACCTTGCGGCCGCTCGTGCTTGAATCGCAAGGACTTGTGGCTGCTTTGCAATCCATGGCGGACAAGATAAAAGAGACCTACTCGCAGAATGTCATCATTGCCGTGGAGGAGAACATCCTTCAGAACTTTGAAGTGGGCAAACAGGGCGTGGTCTTTTTCATTGTGGAAGAAGCCGTTACCAATGCCCGCAAACATGCCCGGGCAGAGCACATCTGGGTGAACCTGCGCCCATTTGAAAAAGAGATGGCCCTGCTTGAGGTCCGGGATGATGGGGTTGGTTTCGATGTTGCTGCTGTAAATCGTTCCTATGACCAGCGCGGTAGTCTTGGTATGGTCAATCTCCGTGAACGGACCGAACTTGTCAATGGCGTGCTGAATATCCAATCCTCTCCTGGTAAGGGAACCCGGGTGCAGGTCTATATTCCTCTGATCGGAAGAAGCTGCCGACCGGTTGCATCACGCCTCCGGGAATCGCAATCCCTGACCTGAAACAAATGCCAACTGCTGCCGGCTTACATTACTTCTTGCATGAAGGGGGCAGCGTACTGAGACCTCCTCTGGTGCTTATTCACGGGGCCGGTGGCGACCATTTATCCTGGCCGCCAGAAGTGCGGCGTCTGCCGGACTATCGTGTTATTACACTCGATTTACCCGGCCATGGCAAAACAGAAGGGCCGGGCCGTCAATCCGTCGAAGATTATGCTCGCGATGTTGCAGAATTCGTGGATGTTTCAGGATTTTCCCGGGCCGTGTTCGTCGGGCATGCAATGGGTGGCGCAATTGCCCTGGCCCTGGCCCTCGATTACCCCGACCGTGTTGCCGGGATTGGATTGATCTCAACCGGCCCTTGTTTGCCTATCCCATCTTCGGTTATCGAAAATGCTGCCAACCAATCCACCCTTCCGCTTGCCATAAAGAGTTTGCAGGAAATGTCGCTTGGCTCCCAAACCCCGGCAACCTTGAAAGAGATTACCTTCAAACGCCTGCTGGAAACCCGGCAGACACTTCTATTGGGTGACTTGCTGGCCTGTGACCGGTTCAACATGGCCGGTCGTCTGAGTGCTATCCGTACCCCGGTCCTGGTTGTCTGTGGTACGGAAGATAAACTTACTCCCATCCGCTTTTCCGAGACCCTCTCCAGGCAGATCCCCGGCGCAGCGCTACAGACAGTGGAAGGAGCAGGTCATATGCTCATCCTGGAGCAACCGGGTCGCCTGGCGAAATTGATCCGTGTTTTTCTGGCGACCATCCCGTACTCGCCGGGAATGTAAATCCTCATGGTTAGCCTCCCCAAACGCGCCTGCCTTTCCCCGGCTCTGTCTCAATCGCCGGGGTAAAGGTTAAATCAGGAGTGTTGGGCTCGCCCAGCGAAAGTAACTTGCGTGGGGCCAAGCATGGCATATCGAGAATTGCACCGAATCACCCCGTTGTACTATAACCGCATGGAGTCCTAATTCTTGACATAACCAAACGAAGGTAGTATCATCATAGTTACCGACCGAGCATCGGTCTGTAGAGCGAGGTATAATGGTGCGAATTGTTAAAGAGTATGCGGTGCGACGCGACGAAATCCTGGATGCGGCGCAGCGACTCATCTATACCAAAGGCTATGAAAAACTGACGATTCGAGACATCCTGGACGCCCTGCAGATTTCCAATGGGGCCTTCTACCATTACTTTGACTCAAAGTCGATGCTCCTGGAAGCGATCATCGAACGGGGACAGGACGACCTGGATAAGGATTTCCGGGCTATCGTCGATGATCCGAACCTGTCCGCTCTCGATAAGTTGCAGCGTTTCTTTGCGGTGTTGGACCGTTCGCGAATTGCACAGCAAACGTTGATTGCCGACTTGATGCGCGTCTGGTTTGCCGACGACAACGCCATCGTCCGGGAAAAAACAGACGCAGTTTTTGTCCAAAGGCGCGCGCCGCTTTTGAACACGATTGTCCGTCAAGGCATCCAGGAAGGTGTCTTTACGACGCCTTATCCCGACCAGGCGGGCCAGACCATCCTGTCGATCACACGCGGCATGGGGAATGCCGTACTCAAGCTTGTGCTTGCGTTCGATCAGGAGCGTGAGCAACAGCACTATATCGATGATATTGTGGCGACCAACGCCGCCTCGGCGGAGGCGATCGAGCGTGTCTTAGGGGCATCCTCAGCCTGCGTATATCGCCCGACTGCCGAGGATGTGAAAGCCTGGCTGGCCGTGCCCCAGAATAGGGCCTGATCTGCCTGGGCCTGCACTTGAGGGCAGAAACGGCTTTAGTCAGAAAGCTGCCCGGTGCGATGCTCTGACCGAACAAAGTCGGTGCTTTTTTTAATAAAAATGTGAAAAGTTGAAGGAGAATTTAATATGTATCCATTTGTACTTGGTTTTCCGGAAATTGATAAAACAAAGCTCATGCTGGTTGGAGGCAAGGGCGCCAATCTGGGGGAGCTATCCAGGATCGATGGAATATGGGTACCGGAGGGTTTTTGTGTTACCACGGCAGCCTATAAAAAGATAACTGAAAATAATCAGGAGCTTAACAGTACCCTGGATGAATTAGCGCAGCTTGGGAAGGCAAATCGGAAAAAAATCGCTGAAGTCAGCCAAAAAGTCCGCATGCTCATCGAAGGAATAGCCATTTCGAAGGATATGGAAGAAGAGATTACATCCTATCTCTCCAAGCTCGGCGAAAAAGAGGCCTATGCAGTCCGTTCGAGCGCCACTGCCGAGGACCTGCCGCTGGCCTCCTTCGCGGGCCAGCAGGATACCTATTTGAACATTATAGGTAAGCAGGCCATCCTGAAGCACATCAGCAAGTGCTGGGCATCGCTCTTTACCGAGCGTGCCGTGACGTACCGGTTACAAAACGGCTTCGATCACCGCAATGTCTATTTGTCCGTGGTCATCCAGAAAATGGTTTTCCCGCAGGCCGCCGGGATACTATTTACCGCCGATCCGATCACGTCGAACAGGAAGGTTGTGTCCATCGATGCCAGCTTCGGGCTGGGCGAGGCGCTGGTTTCCGGCCTGGTGGATGCGGATATTTATAAAGTACAGGAGGGCCAGATCGTCGATAAGAAGATATCGACGAAAAAGCTGGCAATTTATGCACTAAAAGAAGGCGGTACGAACCAACAGGCAATCAGGCCCGACCAGCAGGCCAAGCAAACCCTGACGGATGAACAGATTTTGCTGCTTGAGAAAACAGGCAGAAAGATTGAAGCGCATTTTGGGTCCCCGCAGGACATCGAATGGTGCCTGGATGAAGGAAAATTTTATATCGTCCAGAGCCGCCCCATTACCACCTTATACCCCCTGCCGGCGGTGAACGACGGCGAAAACCACGTGTATATGTCGCTGGGCCACCAGCAGATGATGACGGACGTGTGGAAGCCATTGGGCCTGTCGTTATTCCCGATCTGGTTGAAGAAACTCAGCAGCGATCCGATGGTGGAGGCAGGCGGGCGTCCTTATGTGGATGTATCCCCAGAGCTTACTTCGTCGACGGCGAGAAAGACCTTCGTGACCCGCGGCCTGGGTGCGGTAGACCCCTTGATCCAGAAGGCTCTTCTCAATGTGCTGAACCGGAAGGATTACATTAAAACGCTCTACCACGGCAAGTCATCGGTGGGGGGGCTAAACGGCGGCTCGATCGGGAACCTGCTTGCGGGGCTGATGCAGGCGATAAAAATCTATCGGAAAGATGACCCCGAGTATATGCAAAAAATGATCGCCAAAAACGATGCGCTGGCGCAGGATCTGGAGCAAAGAATCGATGGCAAATCGGGAGCCGACCTGGTCGATTTTATTCTGCAGGATATGGATGAGATGTATAAGGCGCTGGTTTTGGACAACTACGGCGTGGGCATCATTCAATTCTATGCCTACAGCTGGCTTAAAAACAACATGAAGAAATGGCTGGGTGAAGAAGATGTTACGGATGCCCTGGCGCAGGCGGCAACCGACAACGTTACCACGGAAATGGGGCTGGCGCTTTTGGACGTGGCGGATGTGGTCCGGCAGTACCCGGCAGTGATGGATTATTTTGGTCACGCCAGCGACGAGACCTTTTTCGAGGATCTGGCCAGGCTGGAAGGCGGCGGGGCTGGTGAGCGAGGCCATGCACAAGTACCTGGCGAAATATGGCGTGCGCTGCCCGGGAGAAATTGATATTACCCGGACACGCTGGGCTGAGAAGCCGACGATGCTCACCCCGATGATCCTGAATGATATCAAGAATTTCGAGCCGGGTTCGCATCAAACGATCGTTGAGCAAAAACGGGCCGCAGCGCAGCCAAGGAGCAAGAGTTAATTGACCGGTTGGAGCAGCTTCCCGGCGGGAAAGGCAAGGCAAAATCGACCCGGAAGATGATCAGCGTTTTTCGCCATTTCGTGGGCTTCCGGGAATACCCCAAGTATGCCATGATGCAGCATTTTTATGTGTACAAGCAGGCCTTAAAGAAAGAAGCAGCCCGGTTGGTACAAGCAGGCGTTATGCACGAGCCGGAGGATATCTATTACCTGAGCTTTGAGGAGCTGCGCCAGGTTGCCATGACGCAAGCAGCTCGATACCAGCATCATCACGCGGCGCAAAGCGGACCACGAGGTGTTCGAGAAATTGACCCCGCCGCGGGTGATGACCTCGGATGGCGAGGTCATCAGCGCTGAATACGATAGCGCAAACGTCCCCCAGGGCGCTTTGATAGGGGTGGCGGCTTCAGCCGGTGTGATCGAGGGACGGGCCAGGGTGGTGCTGAGCCTGGAGCAGGCCGACTTTGAAGAGGGGGATATCCTGGTGACAGCCTTTACCGACCCCAGTTGGACGGCCGTGTTCGTCTCGATCAAAGGCCTGGTGGCGGAAGTGGGCGGGATGATGACCCACGGGGCGGTGGTGGCGCGGGAATATGGCCTTCCGGCAGTGGTGAGCGTGGAAAATGCGACCCGGCTGATCAAAGATGGACAAAAGATCCGGGTCAACGGGACGAAAGGATACGTGGAAATCCTATGACACGGCAATCCAACCCTAAAACGGGGGGCAATACCCTCAAGAGCCTGATCCTTCCAACCCTGGGGGGATTCCTTTTCGGCGTGATCGCGCTGGGAGTGGTGCTCTTCCTGCCGGCCTGGACGCTGGCCTACTGGCAAGCTTGGGCCTTCATCCTGGTGTTTATGGGCCTGGTGAGCCTAAACGGCCTATACTTTTCGATCAAGGACCCGGCGCTGATCGAGCGGCGCAAGACATATCGAACCAGCCGCGCAAAAGTCAAGCGGGGGGAAATTCAACATCTTTTACGTGTACCTAGCATTGCTGGCCATGCTGGTCCTTTGCGCCCTGGACCATCGCTTCGGGTGGTCGCAGATGCCCGCCAGCGTATGCATCCTTGGAGACGGGTTGGTGGTGATCGCCAACGGTATCTGGTTATTCAGTAAAAAAGAAAATAGCTTTGCCGGTTCTGCCATCAAGGTCTATGCAGGCCAAAAAGTGATTACGACCGGGCCGTATGCGCTGGTGAGGCATCCCAATTACATGGGCGACCTGTTCCTGGTGCTGGGCATCCCGCTGGCGCTGGGGTCATGGTGGGGGCTGGTAATTTTCGCACTGCTGATACCCATGATGGTTTGGATGATCCATGACGAGGAGAAGTTCCTGAAGAAAGAATTGCCGGGCTACGTGGAATACACGCAGAAGACCCATTACCGTCTCGTGCCTTATCTTTGGTGAATTGTTAAAGGTGGGGCAGGGCTGCGCCGCGACCGGTTGGGTCTTTGTGATCGGTACGAGGCGGCGACCCGATTCCAGGTGCGAAATGTGGGCTATATCTTTAGGCCGAATATTTCTTTAAGAATCGGAATGGCATTTTGAACCGCCAGCGCCCGATGGCTCAGGCGGTTTTTTTCGTTCATGCCCAGTTCGGCCATGGTGTGACCGATTCCCGGTATAAAGAAGATCGGGTCATACCCAAACCCATTCGAGCCGCGCTCTTCGGGGATAATTTCCCCCTCGCACTGGCCGCTTGTTATCCGCAGCTCACCGGATGGCAAAGCCACCGCCACGGTGGCGCGAAAGCGTGCCGTCCACGGCCGCGGCGCCCCCTCAAGTCTTTCAAGCAAATACTTTCGCCGGTCGGCATCCGTGGCATCCGGCTTGGGGCTGAAGCGATGGGAATGCAGGCCGGGCTGACCATCGAGCGCGTCCACTTCCAGGCCTGAGTCATCGCCCAACGCGGTTAGCCCGCTGGCCCGGGCAAATGCCGTGGCTTTTTTGGAGGCATTCTCGGCATATGTCAGGCCGTCTTCGGGTACTTCAAGCACCAGGCCAAGGTCGGCCGGGGTGAGCAGGCTGAGTCCGAGACTGCCCAATATGGCCTTAATCTCGGCGACTTTCCCTTTGTTATTGGTGGCGAGAAGCAGACTGTGCATGGTTATCCTGTAAATGGCGGCCGGCTTTTACGGATTTGTTCCAGCGCCCAGGCGGCATGGCTGCGGACGAGCGGCTCGTCATCTTGCAATGCCCTTTCGAGAGCCGGCAGGCCGGCCGGGTTTCGGCTGTTTCCCAGCGCTACGGCTATGTTGCGTAAATAGCCGCGCCGCCGGGCCCGTTGGACGGCGTTATCCTTGAACTTCCGGTCGAATTCCTGCGGCGTGAGCAGCAGGTCGGCGCTCAAATTTGGGTTTGGAAGGTCCGGATATGGTGCAAAACTCTGGTCATATTCTTGCGCTGCAAACCGGTTCCAGGGGCAGACCACCTGGCACACGTCGCAGCCGAAAGCCCAGTTGCCCATCTGCGGGCGCAGCTCGGATGGGATTTCGCCCTTGTTTTCGATGGTCAGGTAGGCGATGCAGCGCCGGGCGTCGAGCGTCCGGTCGGGCAAAATGCAGTTGGTCGGACAGGCTTCGATGCAGCGCGTGCAGGTTCCGCAGCGGTCGGCGGTGAAGGGCGGGTCGGGTTCCAGATCGATGCCGAGCAGGATCTCGGCCAGCAGGAAATAGGATCCGATTTTTGGGTTGATGAGACAGGTGTTTTTACCGATCCAACCCAGCCCGGCGCGTTGGGCCAGGTCGCGTTCCAGGATGGGCCCGGTATCGGTGTAGCAGCGCTGCGAAACCGGACCTCCCAGCTCTTGCTCGATAAATGTGACCAGCGCCTGAGCCCGTTCTGGCAAAACGTGGTGGTAATCCCGGCCCCAGGCATATGCGGCCACGCGCCCGGTTGGATCGGCCTTTTCATCAGGCCTGGCATTCTTTGGGTCCGGGTAGCGCATACCGAGAATAAGTATGGACCGGCATTCGGGCAGGATCAGGCGCGGCTCGCGACGGCACATTCGGGCGCGTTCCCCTGCCAGATAGTTCATTGAACCATGCCGCCCCAGCATCAGCCAGTTTTCGTAGGCAGACATATGGGGCGGGGGGTTGGGAGTGGTGACGCCCACCAGTGCAAACCCCAGGCGGCGGGCCTCGTTTTTGACGGACTGGGTGGTTGACGACGAAAGGCTGATACTATTTCACCACGATATCGATCGTCACTTGTTGACCAGGGGGAAAATTTATACCCTTGTCATTCTGTAAAACAAAGGCGGCAACATACTCACCGCTGGCGCTGGGAGCCTTCAACGAAACGGAAATGTCGATGGTGTCACCCGGCGCAACATCTTTTGAGAGGGCTACCGGTTTAGTAGTATTCCAGTCTGTCCCCTGGCCACCCCATCCATAAATAAGAACATAATTCTGGTTCCATGTGCTTGGGCCGAGGTTCTTGACCGTCCAGGTCTTGACCATGCTTTCTCCAGGGGCGGCCACATAACCATCCGGTATGGTCAGGTCGGCAACATATGCCATATTGTCTATGCTCACTTGCGAAGTAGCCAGCGGCGTATTCAAGGTAAGCGGTGTAGCCGATGCCGATGCAGTGCCGGGCAGGGGGGTATCCGTGATTAGCGGAGTATTGGTTGCTTTCGGGGTGGGGGAAGCCTGGGGAGTATCTGTTGTTGTCGGTACGACCAGCGCGGTCTGCGTCTGCAAGGCGAGAGCGGTTGAGGCAATCTGTGTAAAAATCGGGGCCGTATCGACAGTGGGCGTGGCGGCCGCGCCTCCGCCGCCGCAGGCAGACAAGCCGGCCAGGGTAAAGGCTATCAAGAGCCAGGATATTTTTGTAAAGTGTTTCATTCAAAACCTCCATAAATAATATATAGATCTGGCCAAATGGATATATCCTAACGAATTGGCGGTTTGATTATAACAGAATCGACCTACGGGGGTCGCCAGATTTGGTTTAATCAGACCTGTTCAGGTATAATTCCGCCCATGCCTACTCCTGAACAAATCGAGGCGAGCCTCGAACGTATTCTTTTAAAGGTGCAGAAACCGGGTCGTTATGTGGGTGGGGAATTGAACACGGTGATCAAAGACTGGGACAGGGTCGATACGAAGATTGCCTTCGTCTTTCCCGACATTTACGATATCGGCATTTCCAACCTGGGCTTGCAGATCTTGTACGACCTGGTCAACCAGCGCCCCGACGCGCTGGCTGAACGCGCCTACGCTCCCTGGGTGGATATGGAAGAACAGATGCGCGCAAATGCCATCCCTCTCTACTCGCTCGAGACAAAACACGCCCTGGCCGGTTTCGATATCCTTGGCTTTTCCCTGCCTTACGAAACGCTGTATACCAATGCCCTCAACATGCTCGACCTGGCCGGGATCCCGCTGCGGGCCTCGCAGCGCGGTCAGGCGCACCCGCTGGTCATCGCCGGCGGGCACGCCTGCTTCAATCCTGAACCAATGCACGCCTTCATCGACGCATTCGTGGTAGGTGAGGGCGAGGCAGTCATCCTGGAGATCATTGATGCGGTGCAAAGCGCTCGGGCGCACAAAGAGCCGCGCCGGGATGTGCTGCTCCGGCTGGCCAAAATCCCTGGTGTGTATGTGCCGCGCTTCTACGATGTAACCTATCGCGACGATGGTACTGTTGCGGGGACCACGCCCAATGTTCCGGGAATCCCCGGAACCATCCTCAAGCGCATGCAGGCGCACCTACCGCCGCCGCCCACGCGTTTCATCGTTCCGAATATCGATGTGGTCCACAACCGTGTTTCGGTGGAGGTGATGCGCGGCTGTACGCGTGGCTGCCGGTTCTGCCAGGCCGGCATGATCACGCGGCCTGTCCGCGAGCGCAGCGTCGATGAAATCGTCCAGGCCGCGCAAGAAGCCGTCGCTGCCACCGGGGCCGAGGAATTGGCGCTGCTATCCTTATCATCTTCCGATTACACCGACATCCTCGAGTTGGTCAATCGGATTGGCGAGAAATTTGGCGGTAAGCATCTCACGGTCTCCCTGCCCTCGCTGCGGATCGAGTCGGTCTCGGTGGACCTGATGGAAAAACTCAAAGACCGGCGCTCGGGTGGGTTCACATTGGCCCCCGAAGCGGCCACCGAACGGATGCGCCGTATCATCAACAAGTTCATTACCGACGAACAACTGCTCGAGACCGCCCGTGAAATCTATGCACGCGGTTGGACGAACATCAAGCTCTACTTCATGATCGGCCACCCATCCGAGACGCTCGAAGACGTGCAGGCTGTCGTCGACCTGTGCAAACGTGTGCTGGCCGAAGGGCGCAAATCGCTGGGCGGCAAGGCCAAAGTGCATGTGGGGGTGAGCACCTTCATCCCCAAACCACACACCCCCTTCCAGTGGGTGGCGATGGACACGCTGGAGCAGATCCAGGCCAAGCTGGGGCTGCTGAAGCACGCGTTGCGCGGCCCGGCCTTCAAAGTCTCCTGGACACCGCCCGAGGATACCCTGCTGGAGGGTTGGCTTTCACGCGGCGACCGGCGCATGGCGGAGGTGATTTATACCGCCTGGAAGAACGGGACCAGGTTCGATGCCTGGCAGGATCAGCGCCAGTTGCAGGCCTGGAACTCGGCGTTTGCATCCCAAGCCCTCGACCCGGCCTTCTACACGCATCGCCCGCGCCGCTTCGACGAGGTCTTCCCCTGGGAGCACATCTCTGACGCAGTCCGCAAGAAATATTTATACCGGGATTACCAGAGTTCGTTGGAGGGCGGGACACGCGCTGACTGCCGGGAGGACTGTGATGCCTGTGGCATCTTGCCCACCTTTGCAGCCACGCGGCATGCGTATCCGGGAATATACTGGAAATGTCCGGAAGTACGCCATTGAACGAAAAGGGAGCGATGATAAAATAGAGCGCGTCTGGTTGCCATGCGGCACCAACTCATACCTCTCGTCGCAAATTTCGTGGGAGTAAACATGAAAATCTTCGTTCCGGGTCGCATCTGCCTGGTGGGTGAACATTCCGACTGGGCCGGGGGCTACCGCCGTATCAATGCGCAAATCGAGAAGGGCTACACCCTCATCACGGGGACTGACCAGGGTATTTATGCTGAGGTTTCGGCGCATCCCACTTCTTTGGTGCTCACTTCCATTACGTTGGAGGGGGAGCATATGGGTCCTTGCGAAATTCCGATGGAACCGAAAGCGCTGCTCGAAGAAGCCCAGAAGGGCGGTTACTGGAGTTACATCGCCGGGGTGGCCTACCAGGTGTTGACCAACTACCATGTGCATGGGCTGGTGATCGATAACTACAAGACCGACCTGCCCATCAAAAAGGGGCTCTCTTCCAGCGCCGCCATCTGCGTGCTGGCGGCGCGTGCCTTCAACCGGGTCTACGACCTGAAGTTGACCACGCGCGGCGAGATGGAATTGGCTTACCTGGGTGAGATTACCACCCCCTCGCGTTGCGGCCGCATGGATCAGGGCTGCGCCTTCGGCAACCGCCCGGTGTTGATGACCTTCGATGGCGATTGGTTGGAGACGACCGCGCTGCAGGTCAACCAGCCATTATATTTCGTCATCGTGGATTTGCAGGCCAAAAAAGACACGCTGGAGATCCTCAACCGGCTGAACCGCTGCTACCCCTTCGCCGAAACCGAGGTGGAGCGCGGCGTGCAGGAACTGCTCGGGCCGATCAACAAGCGCCTCGTCCATCAGGCGATGGATGCCCTGCGGGACTCGGACGCCGGACGGCTTGGCTCCCTGATGACCGAAGCGCAGGGTTTCTTCGACCGGTACGCGACTCCGGCTTGCCCCGAAGAATTGACTTCGCCTGTGCTCCACCATGTCCTGGGGTATGAACCGCTCAAGCCGCATATCCTGGGTGGCAAGGGCGTAGGCAGCCAGGGTGACGGGACGGCGCAGTTCATCTGCCCCACCGAGACGGACCAGCAGGCGGTCATCCAGATCCTGGAGCGCGACCTGCACCTGCCGGCTCTCAAGATGACCATCACCCCCCAGCAAAAAGTCCGCAAGGCCGTCATCCCGGCCGCCGGGTTCGGGACACGGCTCTTCCCGGCGACCAAAGCCACGAAAAAGGAATTATTCCCCATTATTGACCGGGATGGCATTGCCAAACCGGCCATCCTTGTCATTGTCGAGGAAGCGCTGGATGCCGGGATCGAGGAAGTGATCATCGTTGTCCAGAAGAACGACCTGGAAGATTTTCGTTTCCTGTTCAACGAACAGATATCCATCGAGAACTACAATAAACTCCCGCCCCAGTTCCAGGAATATTCCCGCCGCCTGCTGGAGATTGGACGGCACGTCACCTTCGTCGTCCAGGCCGCCCAGGAAGGCTTTGGTCATGCGGTCTACTGCGCCCGCGCAGCCGTGGGTGATGAACCGTTCCTGCTGATGCTGGGCGACCACATCTACAGGTCCGGGGACGAGGGCACTTGTGCCCGCCAACTGCTGGATGCCTACCAGCGGCACGGCCAAAGCCTGGTTGGCATGCGCCGCACGCCGGAGGACCAGATCGGCAGTTTCGGCACCGTTACCGGCGTCTGGCTGGAAGGGGAAAGCCTGCTCAGCGTCAGCGCGTTCGCCGAAAAGCCCACCCCCGATTATGCCCGCACCAACCTGCGCGTGCCCGGTTTCCCGGAAGGGGAATACCTTACGCTCTTTGGCCAGTATATCGTCAAGCCGAAGCTGTTCGATTACCTGAAGGAACACATCGAGAACAACGTCCGTGAACACGGTGAGTTCCAACTGACCTCCACCCTGGACCGCCTGCGCCAGGAGGATGGGTTCATGGGGCTGGTCATCAATGGCAAGCGCTTCGACATCGGCCGCCCCGAGGAATACCTGGAAACATTGCGCGCCTTCCGGCAGTAGGAATTTAACCGGAGATAAATATGATGAACGTTTTTTCGTCTGATAAACGGACAAGATTGTCTTTTCGAGGATGGAAATCCTGTTTATCTCCGTTCATCTCGGGTGAATTTATATTTCATAACACTCTCTTTGGAACCCTATGAGACTGCGTATCACGTTCTCCAAGACCGGTTCCCTGCGTTATACCGGCCACCTGGATCTGCAGACCGTCTGGGAGCGGACTGCCCGCCGCGCCGGCCTGTCGCTGGCATACAGCCGGGGTTTCCATCCTGGCCCAAAGATCCAGATTGCCTCGGCCCTCCCGCTGGGTATTGCCGGCCGTGCCGAGATCGTGGATATGTGGCTCGAGGCAGATCCGGGCGATACCGCGCAAGCCCAAGAACGGTTGCAGGCCGGCGCCCCCCCCGGCCTGACCATTCTCCATGTTGAGGCCGTGGAGGAACACGGCCCGGCTTTGCAAACGCAGGTCGCCTCGGCGGAGTATACGGTGACGCTTCTGGAGGCTGTTTCCGAGCCTGACCTGCAACTGCGTGTGGACAAGCTGTTGGCGGCCAGGTCCATGCCGCGCCAGCGCCGTGGCAAGGACTATGACTTGCGGCCTTTGATCGAAGAGCTTTCCCTTACCCCTCCCCCACCGGGGGAGGGGCCAGGGGTGAGGGCCTTCCTGCCAGGGGTGAGACTCTTCATGCGGCTGGCCGCCCGTGAGTCCGCCACGGGGCGCCCCGAGGAAGTCCTGGACGTGCTCGGAATTCCGTTCGAAACCACCCGCATCGAGCGCACTCGTTTGATTCTAAAAACCGGGATAGAATCGGTAAATCACGAAAATGTAGTAACGACTTCAGTCGTTGGGCCAAAAAGCGACTGAAGTCGCCACTACAAAGCCCTTTCGTGAAACACTGAGAATAATATTACAGCGCAACTTTGACGCGCCGGAAGCCAGAATCCGCTAATACCACTTCGTGGCACACGTCTTCGCCAATCGGCGCAAGTAAGAACGGATCAGTGAAGATTAGCGTAGATTAGCGGATAGGAGTGCTGTAATAATTCCAAAGGAGTAATACTGTGGGGCTCATTATTTCCGGGATCATTGGTTTCGCATCGGCGTTACTATTCGCCTCCATTTTATATTGGCTGGATCGCTTCGAGAAGGAGCCGCTCCTGCTTTTGGGCGGAGTCTTCCTGTGGGGCGCGGTGGTGGCGGCTGGCAGCGCCTTTCTCATCAATACGGTACTTGGCCTGGGAATCTACGAATTCACCGGTTCGAATTTCGCCACGGACCTGGCAACCGGCTCGATTATTGCCCCGCTCGTCGAAGAGAGCCTCAAGGGGCTGGCCGTTCTGGGCGTCTTCCTGGTCTTTCACAGCGAATTTGATTCTGTTCTGGATGGGATTATCTACGCCGGCGTGACGGCCTTGGGTTTTGCCGCCACGGAGAATACCTTTTATATTTATACCTACGGATTTCAGCAAGGCGGCTGGGGCGGCCTGCTTACCCTGAGCGTTATCCGCGTTTTCCTGGTTGGCTGGCAGCACCCATTCTATACCGCCTTCTTCGGGATCGGCCTGGCCCTGGCGCGCCTGGACCGCAGGTGGTTCGTCAAAATTTCCGCCCCGCTCGTCGGGCTGGCCCTGGCAATGTTCACGCACGCTTTCCACAATACGGTGGCCACGTTCCTGGGCGGGTTGGAAGGATTGGAGGTCGGCATCTTTTTTGACTGGACCGGTTGGTTGTTCATGTTCGCCGTCATCGTCTGGGCCACCTGGCGTGAAGGGCAAATTTTGAAGAAATACCTGGCCGCCGAGCTCCGGGCCGGGACGATCAGCCCGGCCCACTTCCGCACGGCCTGTTCCGCCTGGCGGCAAATGTTCGCCCGGTTCACGGCGTTGTTCACGGGACGCTACCGGAAGACGGCCCGCTTCTTCCAGGTCTGCGGCGAATATGCCCTCAAGCGTCGGCAGTATGCTGACTTGGGAGATGAAGGCGGTAATTTGGCGACCATCCAGAAACTGCGCCTCGAACTGATCAACCTTGCGCCGTATGTACAGGTCTAATAGTACCGCACGGGGTCGCTTGGAATACTTGAGTAAAAACAATATTGATCCGCTAATCTACGCTAATCTTCACTAATCCATTTTTTATTCGTGTCGACGTGTACCACGAAGTGGCATTGGCGAAGATTAGCGGATTTTGACCTTCTCGTGGTAAAATCCGATTACCCGCCCCTGTAGCTCAGTGGACAGAGCGTTAGCCTCCGGAGCTAAAAAGGGGAGTTCGAGTCTCCCCAGGGGCACCAGAGACGCCGCAACCTGCGGCGTTTTTTTATTAGAACTCTTGCACAAGTGCGATGTATATTCGCATCATCTGGCTTTTTTCAGGAGGTCCATTGTAAAATTGCGGGCGATGAGAAATCGACATCCCTGTGCGCTTAAATGCCAAAACGACGAACGATGCCGCATTTTTTGGGAGGGGCCTTTCAAGGAAGGTTTTCAACGTCCTGATGTTTTTCACCCTTCGCCCCTTCGGGGTGCAGGCGGGTATACAGGCGGGACGCGCTGTGTTTGGAGCGGCTGCGGCTGCCACCTGTGCCTGCGGCAAGCGGCTGGCAGAGACGGGAATTGCGGGCGGACGTTAACGCCGTTGGAGACTTCCGAAGTTTTAAAAACTTCGGAAGTCTTTGCCCTTGCCCCTGTGCCCTTGCCCCTTGACAAATTCGCACAAATGTTCTAATATACATGTCGAAGACCCTCATGGCTGCCTCATTATCGAAAATCCTTTCAGCCTCTCTCCGTCTCAGCGCCGCCAGTTTGGCGGGATCGCCCTGTGCCCACGAATACCATCATTACCAATCATTAATCACCATTCCCCAATCTACAACCCTCGATCAAAAATTCCCAATCCACCTATTCGTTTTTTTTTCGATACGCGTATCGAATATCGTCCCTCGCGAAGCACACCGCAGGGTGCGACAGGTGATACAGTTCTCTGCTCTCCAGTCCCTATTCCCAAGGTTCCCCCTGCTTTATGCAAGAAGCAGTAGAATTGCTCCAATGAAGCGTCTTGCCTGCCTGCTGATGGTGCTCCCCCTGTTGGTCACGGCCTGTGTGACCCTGCAACCGGTTGCGACGTCTACGCCAACGCCCAGCCTCCCGCCCACGCAGGTTCCCACCATGCCTTCCCCTACCCAGGCGCCCGCCCTCGCGCCTACCTCTCCCACCGCAACCCCTACTCCCCTGACCGTCGATGGCACGCTGACCATCAAGGTCAACGTCCGCAGCGGGCCGGGCACCACCTACGCTTCGCTCGGCCAGCTTGATGCCGGGGAGAAAGTCCAGGTTATGGTTCAGGACGCCACCGGCGCACTGGTACCGCATCCTCTACCCGGCTGCCCCGGACGGGACCGGCTGGGTGTCCGCCCAATATGTCCAGGTTGCCGCCGGGGCACAGGTCCCGCTGGATGCCACGCCCACTCCACTCGGTCCGACCAGGGCGCGTGCTGCAGCAGCTTGAATGTCCGCTCCGGGCCGGGCATGACCTTTGACTCGCTGGGCATGCTCCAGACCGAATACGACGGTCTCCCTGACCGGCAAGGATGCCACCGCCTCCTGGTTCCAGATCGACTATCCGGCTGGCCCGGGCGGGCACGCCTGGGTTACCGCCCAATACATCCAGACGGATGCCTCCGGAGGACTGCCGGTGCTGGACGCTTACGGTACGCCGGTGGCCAGCGGCACGGTCGGGCCTGGTCGCCAGACCTGCAGCCTCCCACGTCAACCGTCGGCCCCGCTTTTGCGGATGGCGATTCTGCCGCCAACCCGGCCGTCCACGTCACCTTCTCGGCCACCGGGACGCGTCAATTCACCTACTCCGGGCAGGTCTCCGCGCCGCAGGGCGATCCCGAGGACTGGGTGGAGTTCACGCCGTTTGCCGTCAATGCCAGCGAGGCCACGCTGGTCTTTAGCCTGGCCTGTACCGGCAATGGCACTTTGACCGTCGAGATGGAACAGGCCGGCGCATTGCTCTCCGGTTGGGGGAGCCTGGCTTGCGGCGATCTGGATAAATCGATCACGCTCCCGGCCGGCCAACCCTATCGAGTTGCATCTGGCCCCTGCTCCGGGCGCAGGGCTGCGGCTGGTGAATTACGTTCTGACGGTGCAGAATATCCGTAGCCGTACAGATGAATGCTATAAATGCAGACGGAACTTGCCGGTGCGTGGAATATTCCATATGCTATAATGCCACGCATGGGTAATCGGACCGGCTTCATTATCGTCATCCTTCTTGGCTTGCTGGGGGCTTTTTTGAGTTATCGTGCTGGTATCCGTTCTTTGCAGGTCAGTCGCCGCCAGGCCAGTTGGCCCGAGCGGCGCCGGCAAAGGGCGGCGGGCTGGCGGTACTTTGGGCTGGCAATCATCCTGGTTATATTGGCCATTGCTGGCCTTGCTTCCATTCCTAAGGTATGGGCGAGCCAACTTGCTTCGCTCGCCTCTCCGTCTGCATCTCCCGGTAGGACTGCCACAACCGGCTCATTACAGACACAGACAAATACACTCTTTTGGACCACTACACCTGCCCCGACGCAGATCCCGACCTCGACCGTTACGCCTGTACCGTCATTTACCGGTACGTCGACGCCGCACTACGGCTATGCCCCGACCGATACCCCTCTGCCGACCTTTACTCCGAGCATAACCCGCACCGCGACGATCACACCGAGCCCTACCAGGACCCCTACGGCGACAAATACTTATCCGGCAACCCGTACACCCATCCCGACGGATACACGCTGGCTGGTTCCATTATTTCCCTCTGAGACCCCTTCCCCAACCGATACGCCCTGGCTGGTCCCCTTGTTCCCATCTGACACACCTCTCCCTACCGACACTCCCTGGCCGCATCCTACGCCCACCGCCACCCAATAACAAAATGCGTGAAACCATTTACGGTCGCAACCCTGTCTATGAAACCCTGCGCGCCAAACGGCGGGACGTTTTTCGCCTGCAAGTTGCCGAGGGCGTGCAGGAGCAAGGGCCGCCTGACCGAAATCCTGGACCTGGCCGCGCAGCGCAAGATCCCGGTCGAGCGTGTGCCGCGCCCCCGGCTGGATAAACTCAGTGACAGCCACCAAGGCGTGGCGCTGGAAGTCAGCGGCTACCCATACGTTGGGCTGGACGATATCCTCGAAAATGCCAGCGCAGCGCGGTGAAGCGCTTTTTGTGCTCATCCTGGACACCCTGCAAAACCCGCAGAACCTGGGTACGCTCATCCGCACGGCGGAAGCGGTCGGCGTGCACGGGGTCGTCATCCCGACCCACCGGGCCGCGGAAATCACCCCGGCGGTCGTCTCCGCTTCGGCCGGGAGCCTGCGAGCATATGCTGGTGGCGCAGGCCAACCTGGCGCAGGCCATCCTGCAGTTGAAGCAGGCGGATGCCTGGGTGGTTGGCCTGGATGAAAGCCCGGAGTCCAAAAGCCCGTCCGAAGTCCGCCTGGATGGCGCGCTGGTGGTGGTGGTCGGCAGCGAAGGGGAAGGCATCCGTCCGCTGGTCAAGTCCAAATGCGATTTCCTGCTGCGTCTGCCGATGCAGGGACAGATCCAATCGCTCAACGCCTCCGTCGCCGGGTCGGTGGCGCTGTACCTGGCCTACCTGGCCCGCCAGAAACCTCTCCCATCCCCCGGAACCTCCCCCTGACCATCTGACTATCTGACTATAAG
The DNA here is from genome assembly GCA_963746015.1 of uncultured Chloroflexia bacterium. Taxonomy (GTDB): domain Bacteria; phylum Chloroflexota; class Anaerolineae; order Anaerolineales; family Villigracilaceae; genus UBA877. The sequence continues at coordinate 19,768 of CAVUZS010000001.1, read as the reverse complement.
ACTATCCGACTATTCGACAGGAGACTTCTTCTATGCCATACTGCCTCATTTCATTTCCCGAAAGGCTTTTTATGGGGGACGGCTACCGCCGCCCACCAGGTCGAAGGCAACAACACCAACAATAACTGGTGGAAATGGGAGCAGGAGGGACACACCGCTCGACAAATCCGGCCTGGCCTGTGATTGGTGGAGCGGGCGCTGGAAGGAAGATTTCGACCGCGCCGCCGAGGCCGGTCAGAATGCGCACCGCCTGTCGGTGGAATGGAGCCGCATCCAGCCTGCTCCCGACCGCTGGGACGAGGATGCCCTGGAACACTACCGCACCATCCTGCGCGGCTTGCGCGACCGGAATATGACCGCCATGGTCACCCTGCACCACTTCACCGATCCGCTCTGGCTGGCGGAGCTGGGCAGCTGGGAGACCGAAGCGGTTGTGCCGCTGTTCGAAAAGTTTGTCCGCAAAACGGTCGAGGCCCTGAAAGAGTATTGTACGCTGTGGTGCACCATCAACGAACCCAACGTCTATGCCCTGGAAGCCTACGTGGACAGGAAATTCCCGCCCGGCCTGTCGGACCTCAAGCTGGCCATGCGCGTGGAAGCCAACCTGCTGCGCGGCCATGCCGCCGCCTACCGGGCCATCCATGAAATCCAACCGGAAGCGCGCGTCGGCTTTGCCCACCATCACCGGCCGATGGTGCCGCGCTACTCCTGGTTCCCGCTGGATGTGCTGGAGCGCAATATCCACTTCAGTGCCATTAATATGGCTTTCCCCAGCGGCATCCTTACCGGCGTCATGCGCACCCCGCTTGGCAATTTCAGGATCCCCGAAGCCAAAGGGACGCAGGATTTCCTCGGCCTGAACTATTACTCGCAGGATACCGTCGCCTTTGACCTGCGCCAGCCCGGCGAACTCTTTGGCCGCCGCTACTATCCCAAGGGCAGTGATCTGGCCGAGGGCGGCATGAATGCCAACCTGCCGGAAGGGCTTTTCCGTTCGCTCAAATGGGCCTTGCAGTTCAAAGTGCCCATCCTGATCACCGAGAACGGCATCGAGGATGCCAAAGACACGCCTGCGGCCGCGTTACATGGCCGGGCACATCCACCAGGTCTGGCGGGCCGTCAATTTCAACTGGCCGGTGCGCGGCTATTTCTGGTGGTCGCTGGTGGATAACTTCGAATGGGAGCGCGGCTGGACCCAGCGCTTCGGCCTGTGGGAGCTGGATGTGGAGACCCAGGCGCGCCGCAAGCGTCCCTCCGCGGACCTGTATGCAGCCATCTGCAAAGAGAACGGCCTTACTTCCGAGATGGTGCAAAAGTATTGCCCGGAATTATTCGCCAGGATGTTTCCTGGGTAGCAGCGAAACATGACATGGTACAGTCACCTTCAAGGTGACTGTACCATCCGAAACTTATGAACCCGACCATCGAAACCATCTTCCGCCGCCGCAGCATCCGCAAATATACCGACCAGCCGGTCGAGCCGGAAAAGCTCGACCTGTTGCTGAAGGCTGGCATGGCGGCGCCTATCGGCCATGAATTGCAAGCCCTGGGAGTTTATTGTTGTCACCGACCCGGAAAAGCTGGCGCAGTTCCGCAGCCGCCTCATCTTCGGGAACCGCAATGCCCCGGCGGCCATCGTGGTCTGCGGCAACCCCGGCCTCTCCACCAACCCGGCTGCCCGCCTGTTCTGGGTGCAGGATTGCTCCGCCGCCGCCGAGAATATCCTGATCGCCGCGGTTGGCCTGGGGCTTGGGACGGTCTGGATCGGCGTTCATCCGGTGGCACAATTTCGTCAAAACGGTGCGCGAAATTGTGTCCATTCCCAAAAAAGTGACACCGTTATGCATCATCTATGTCGGCTACCCGCTGGATGAAAAGCCTGCCCGCACGCAGTATGATGAGCAGCGTGTTCACCGGCAAAAATATGGTGAAAAATGAGCAGCCTCTGCCCGGCATAGATCTTTCATCCGTTTTTATCCGCGTGCCATTTCCCCGATGTACGAACACCGTCCCGAAGGTTTGCGAAGGCGATTAAGCTTTTCCACGAACCTTCGGGACGTTATATTTTCGGCCCGCCCGGAATTAACCCGCCTGAAGTCTTAAGGGTTTCCCGATACCAGGCTACCGTCTCTTTGACTGCGGTTTCGTGCGGGGTGGCGATATCCCCAAAGGCCTTGATGAACTTGCTTGCATCTACCCGGAAGGGCTTTTCAAACTCGTAAGCCATTTCCACCATTTCCCTGGCTGCCGGGATGAAAAGTCCGCCTAACATCAGCATGGGTTTCCCCATCACGGAGAATTTTGGCTTTAACCCGGCCTCGTTGAAAAACAGCGTTACCAGTTCGCGCTGGGTCAGCGTGGGCGGATTCGGTACATGCCAGGCCTGCCCAAGCGCCTCGTCCCGTTCGCCCAGGATCGCCAATGCCTCGCCAAAGTCGTTGACATAGGTGTAGGTATGTGGAATGTCCAGCGCGCCGGTCACTTCAGCAGGTTTGCCTTTCAACAACGGGATGATCGTCCGCTCGCCGAGAGAGGAGCTCGAGTACACCGGGACCGTAGAAATCTGCGCCGCGCCCCATGGCCACGTGTACCTTGCCGGCGTGGTATGCCTCCAGCAGGGCATTCGCCATTTCGCCGCGCACCTTGCCTTTGCGGGTGTGCGCCGCATACGGCAACTCTTCAGAAAGAGGCTGGCCGTCCGTATCGCCATACATATACAAGTTTTCTCCAACGACCAATTTGGCGCCGTTGGCAGCCGTACCATCCAAAATGGCGGCCTGTAGGGGCGGGAACTGGTTTACCCACTGGTGATATTCGGGCTGGGCGCACTGGTAGACCACCGCAGCGCCTTTCGTCACTGAGCGCGTGAAATCAGTGCTATAGGCATCGCCGCCGACGATCTGTACACTGGCGGGAATATCCGCTGGGCGCTTACCCGATCGGTTGACCATTTTGATGGGTTTGCCGCGCTTGAGCAGGGCGCGCATCACAGCCTGCGCCAGCGGGCCGGTTCCAAAGATGACGCTGAGTTCAGTCATTCTTACTCCTTTTGTTGACGTTTCACTTTAATGGAGCGGGGTTGGCTTTTCGAACCACCCGCATATCCTGTTCCGTATAAGCCCGCCGTCGCATTACGTTCTGGACGCCATATTGTTTCGCCTGCTGTCTCCAACCAATTATGCCCATCCAGCGGTATAACCAACCGGGAATGATGGGCCGGGCCAGCAGATCGACCGCGCTCTGTGGGATTGCCTGCCCATCTGCCAATGCAGCCGCCGCCAAGTCAAGCGCTTTTTGGATCGGGATGGCCTGCCCGCCGGCCTCTGCCAGCGGGGCCCCGTGCACCAATCCCTGGCCGGCACCCAGGGCCAGCGCCCCGGCCCATTCAAAGCCGGCCTGCCGGGCGAATGTTTCGCAGATCGCCAGGGCGGGACGGTTGTGGCTGGCCTCCGGGAAGCCGCAGTTGGCCAGGGCGGCGAAGCGCGGCCGGGTCCCGTTATTCCCGCCTCGTCGGGCAGCGATTCGTTCCAGGGCGCCAATGACCGGAGCAGGCAGGCCGTCTACATAAAGGGGAAAGGCCAGCATCACTAGGTCGGCGGCATCTACCGCCTCCAGCAGGGCTTGCATCCTCTCAGACGAATATAGGCTGGTGTGGATGTAGAACGTCTCGGTCTGGACATGATGTTCTGCCAGCCGCTCGAACAAGTAGCTGCCCAAGGAATGGGAGCTGCTTTTGCGCGTGCGCGGGCTGCCGACCAGCAGGACGGCTCTCCGTAGTGGCCCTGCCCCGCAGCTTGTCGCCGCGGCCTTGGGCAGGCTCTCTGTTTGGGAGAGTTTGCCCTTCGCCAAGTCGTCCAACCAACCCTGGGCCGCCAGGCGGATTGCTTCGTCTGGTTGGCCCGCCAGGACGATGCCCGTCACGGCCCTGCGTGCATGGAAATTGATCGCGTTGCGATGGGCCAGGTACCGGAAGATGATTTCTTCCTGCGGGTCGGCTTGCTCCATCCAACCGACCGCCAGGAAGTCTGGATAGCGCGGATAACGTTTCTGATGGTGGGTCTCGCCTGCCACTTTTGCGAAGAATGGCTCGACGTTCTGGATTTGGTGATCGACCATTTTTTTGAGCTGGGACGAGTAGCCGCCGAAGGTGACCGGGGTCAGGTAGACCATCAGGTCGCTATTAATAATGTCTGCCGCGATGGTACGATTAGCATCGGCCACGTTACAGATGCCCGGGTTGCGGATCCAACAAAAGAAGTCGCCGGCGCAGTTGCCGATCTTTTCGTCGCGTAACAGGATATGGTTTACCTCCCAGCCGCTCGAGCGCAACTCGGCCGTCAGGGCGGTACGGATGCGTTCACCGGGCGCGTCGTTTTCGGAAGAACCATTTAGAATGATTGCTTTCATGAGATGGTCTCCTTTTTACTTACCAAACAGCAATCGGGAATAGGCTTCGAATTCGGAACGCCAGAAATCGTCCATGCTCTGACCCAGGAAGGACGGCAGGTACCCGTTCAATTCCAAGACTGTCAGTCCGTGCACCCTGGCCCAGGCCTCGGTGGCAAGATAGACCGTCAGCGGATCGTAGGCGATGTGCAGGTCGCACAAGATTTGTACTTGTGCCTGCAAGGCAGGCGTCCAGCGGACATAGCCTTTCGGGGGATGTAATGCTCCGGCCCGCTGAGCCTCGTCCAATACCCCTATCAAGACCAGGAAACTGTTGATTGGGACCGGCCCCAGCTTGCCTTGGGAAAAGTCATATCCCGGCACCGGCATCCCGAAGATCAGCAAAAAGCGTTGGGGCTGGGCGACTGCCCAGTTGCGATAGGCAAACCCCACGGCATTGAATCTGCCGGCGAAATCCTCTTTTGGCACCCCATCCCGGGCGGCTTCCAAGACCTGGCCAAAGGAAGTGAAGGCATCGACCATCAAGGCGGTCACAAGGGCATCCCGGTCGGGGAAATAGTTGTAGATGGCCGGGGCGGTGATGCGCAAGGAACGGCCGATCGCGCGCAAGCTAAGTCCTGCGGCCCCGAATTCGGCGATCTGTTTCCAGGCGGTTTCCTTGATGGCTTTCTGCAAATTGACTTGCTGTTCATTCCGTTTCGGTCGAGGGGACATGGCTGCTCCTTATAAAATAAACACTGTAAATATACAATGTTTATTTATTTTTGTCAAGGGAAAAAGCGGGGCCAGGTCAAACTCCGATAAATAAGGCCGCCCTTGATCGAGCGGCCTTCTGCTCACTAAATCTAATTGTTGGTCTTAAGAGATCACACCCAGCTTCTTCCCCACCTTCGCGAACGCTTGCAGCCCTTTGTCCAAGTCCTCCTTTGCATGTGCAGCAGAGATCATGACCCGGATGCGCGCCTTGCCCTGCGGCACGGTCGGGAAGCCCAGCGCCATGGCAAACACGCCTTCCTCGAACAGCGCGTGGCTGAACTGCTGGGCCAGCGGCGCTTCGCCCAGCATGACCGGGGTGATGGGCGTGGTGCTGAGGCCGGTGTTGAAACCGAGTTTCTTCATCTCATCCTTGAAATATCTGGCATTTTCCCACAGGCGATCCACCAGTTCGGTCGAGCCTTCGAGCAGGTCAAGCGCAGCCAGACAGGCCGCCGCGTCCGGGGCGGTAACGGCGGAGGAGAACAGGAATGGGCGCCCGCGCTGGCGCAGCCATTCGATGATGACTGCATGCCCGGCCACCACACCGCCCACCACGCCAAAAGCCTTGGAGAGTGTCCCGATCTCCACATCCACCTTGCCGTGCAGGTCGAAATGGTCCACGATGCCGCGCCCACCCTTGCCGAGCACGCCTTCGCCGTGGGCGTCGTCCACCATCAGCAGGATGTCGTACACCCTGGCGACTTCGTAAATCCTGTCAAGCGGGGCCACGTCGCCGTCCATGCTGAAGACTCCGTCAGTGATGATGATGGCCCGCCGGTAGTGCGACAGGTTTTCCTTGATTACGGACTCCAGCGAGGCCACGTCACAGTGCTCGTAGGGGATGATCTTCGCAGCGGAGAGGCGGCAGCCGTCGATGATACTGGCATGGTTCAGGCGGTCCGAGAAGATGACATCCTCCTTGCTGACCAGCGCCGGGATGGTGGCCAGGTTGGCAGTGAAACCGCTCTGGAAGGTGATGGCTGCTTCGACACCCTTGAAGTTCGCCAAGCGTTTCTCCAGCTCGAGGTGCAGGCTGGTCGTGCCGGCGATGGTGCGGACAGCGGCCGGACCGACCCCCATCTCATCCGCGGCTTTTTTAGCCGCCGCAACGATCTGCGGGTGGTTGGCCAGTCCCAGGTAGTTGTTCGAGCAGAAATTGAGCACTTTCTTCCCATCCACCACCAGCCAGGCCCCCTGCGGCGAGCCGATGGTACGGATGCGGTTGTACAGGCCCTGCGATTTCAGGCCGTCGAGCTCCTGCGTGATCCAATCAGTTTTGGACATGTTTTTTCTCCTAATCTGTTTGTCCTTTTTCTTCGGGGGCAGTACTTGCCGTGACAAACGGATCGTACTCTGCCAGCAGACCCAATTCTGCCAGCGCGGCCAGGACTCTGGCCTGTGCCCCCGGCTTGACAATGGTCGTCACCGGGCCGAGTGTCTCGCCCAGGAAGCGGCCCGCCTTGGATTTACGTAACTCTTCCAGCACCTCAGGCCGGCTGACCCTTAGAACGGTTTGTACTTCCACCCGGGCCTCGGTACCGTTCGCCTCCCAGCGCTTGAGCGCCCTGACGAAGGCCGGCGGTATCCCAGATGCGGCGTTCTTTGCCAGCAGGCTGAGAAGTTGTCCCACTTTCAACCCCTGCTTCCCGGCTTTTTTCAGCGACCCGGTCGTAACGCGGTAACGGTATTCATCCGGCTTTGCCTCGTCCCATTCGCAGAAGCGGGAAATGAGATAGCGGGTGACACGCGGAACCTGCCTCGGCACGCTGATCCGCCCATTGGACACGACCGTTATTTTTCCTTTTTCCGTGCTCGCAATTTGTTTCTCGTTTACCCGGAAGGCGGTAAAAATTTCGCCGTCTTCCGGCCTGGCCAGTTCCACCACCCCAAGCCAGAACATGGGGCCCGTGATGAGATAGCGTATCAACGCGCCGTCCACTTCATCCCAATTAGCGAAGCCACGCAGGTAGGCTCCATCCGAGATGCGCTTGATGAACCACGAGTCGTAATCGCCGGCCGGGCGCTGGAAATCCGGATATTTGTCCTTGATGGCGCGGATGAAAGCCGGTAAGCTCCACCACTTTCCTTCCGGCAGGGCTTCCAGCAGGCGGAACAGGAATGCGCGGGTGACCAGAGGCTGGTTGGTCCATTCACCTTCGCAAGCCAGGCTGGGAACCAGACGCAGTTCGTTGAAGGTCTCGCTCGCCTGCCAGGATTTGGTCAGCAGGGCTAGCGCCTGCAGGCGCGACATCTCCAGGAAGGATTTGACCTGCTCCAGTTGGGAGGTTCCCCCGCTTACGATCCCGGCGGTTTTCAGGAGTTCTTTCACCACCCCGGCAGGCACCTGCATTTCAGGCGGTTCAAGGCCCAAGCGCAGGGCAGCCAGGAAGGTGGTCGCATCGTCGAGGAGGCTGTCTGTGGCGGGGAGGGGATGCTCCCGTTCCTTGGGCGTGGCAGGGCGGCCAAGAGGTTCTTCCGTTCCCTCCCGCCTTCCTCTTGCGGGGAAGTGGGCAGGGGTGGGTTTGGGTCTGATTAGGTTCAAAAGATCATCGGGGATATAGGCAAATTCCTGTGCGCCGGAGGACGTATCGAAGAAAGCACGCGCCAGAAAAGCCCGGTAGAAGAGCGTCTCGGCAGCGGAAGCCGGGTTGAGGTAGAGCTGTTCCCGGTCGCGCCGGCCTGGCCCGGCTTCACGGATTTCGCCAAATTGGCGGGCGAAAGCCGCCCAGGGCATCTTACCACCCGCCTCCACCAACCCATCCAGGGCGGATCGGGCTTCCGCGCCGAGCGTATCCACAATCTCGTTCACCAGTTCCGGGTTGAGGAGAGCATTCGTTAGCTCCTTGAGCGCCGCCTCGTTTTCGACAGCGACAAGTTCCACGCCCCACAATCCGGCCACGATGCGCAAATGGCCGAGGTCGCGCGCTTGCAGGGACTGGACGAGGTTGGGCATTACGTTTTCAGGAACTGGATGGAGTTCGGGATGATCTGGATGACGAGTTTGCGAACGTCTGTACCGAAACCGGCATAGATTTCCCCGTCACAGTGGATATAGAGCGGCTGTTGACTGGCGACGGCCATCGTGCGGCAGGTTCCCAAGCGAACCTGTTCGAAGCGCCCATGTGTGCCCTGCATGACTTCCGGGATAAGCCGGAACATCATCAGGCGGGAAATTTTTCGGATGGTTGCGTAATTCAGCAAGCCATCATCCAGTCTGGCATCTGGCGTGATAATGAAACCGCCGCCTTCGCGAGGACCGTTGCCGAGTGCCAGCATCAAAGTACTGAGGTCCCAGGTTTCCTGATCGGTCTCCACATGTAAATCAATCCGATCGAAATTGCGGAATATGGCTATTATCAGGGCGACGAAGTACATCATAAAGCCGTGGATGGCGGTAATTTTCTTTGTGTGGAGGGTGATGACGGCGTCGAAGCCCATGCCGGCAGTGTTTATGAAATATTCCAATCGGTCATTCTCGTCGCGCAACGAGCCGACATCCAGGGAATGAGGCTGGCCGTTCACGGCAGACAGCAACGCTTCGCCCGGATCCGCAGGGAGGCCGAGGACGTGGGCAAAATCATTGCCGGATCCCAGCGGGACAATCCCCAGCGCCGGGCGGGTCTCTTTGGGAACCTGCATCAGGCCGTTGATGACCTCGTGAACGGTGCCGTCGCCGCCGAGAGACACGACCAAGTCGTAGCCCTGCTCTCCGGCCTGGCGGGCCAGTTCGGTGGCGTGTCCGGGGTATTCCGTTCCACTCCAATCAGCACTGTGGTTAGCCATTAGCGGTCGCAAATCTGCAGCCTTTTGCTGGGAGCGTCCATGATTGGCGGTTGGATTCAAAATGAGTTTAATTTTATTAGGCATACAGGGTTTCTCCGTGAGTGCATTATAGCCGGAAAGATAAATAGCTGGTTGAGTCCAGCACTCTTCATCACTCCCATCTTTCCTCTACCATAGGAATTTCATATTCCGGGGGCAACCTGTCCAGGTTGTATAATATGGTCATTGTTTACCCGTGGAGATGACCATGGTCCAAGCGAAAGATGGTATCCATCCTCCTGCCACACCACTGCAGCCGCGTAAACGGGCGATCATTGTTGGCGCATCCGGCGGAATTGGTGCTGCGCTGGCCCGCCGCCTGGCTGCCGAGGGATATACCCTGGCCCTGCTTGCCCGCCGGGCGGACAAGTTGGCGGCCGTTTGCGAGGAAATCAACTCAGAAGCCGGTGAAATCCGCGCTTTCTCCACCGTCCATGATGTAACCGATTATGCTTCTGTTCCCGGTCTGCTCCGGGAAATTACCGCTAGACTGGGTGGGTTGGACCTGTTTATTTACAACGCCGGCGTTTTATACCCATCCGGGATGAAACATTATGAGTTCGAGAAAGACCGCCGCGTGACCGAGGTCAATTACCTGGGCGCGCTGGCTTGGCTGAACCCCGTGGCAGCCATGTTCCACCAACTGAAGGCCGGTCAAATTGTGGGCATCTCGTCCGTAGCCGGGGAACGCGGCCGCGTCGGCAACCCATCCTATAATGCGTCCAAGGCTGCATTGACCTGCTATTTGGAATCCCTGCGCAACCGGTTGACCCGCCGCGGCGTGCATGTGCTGACGGTCAAGCCCGGTTATGTCCTGACCGACATGACTGCCGGTGGAAAGAATCTCTATTTCGCCATCCCGGCAGAACAAGCCGCGGCCGACATTTGTAGCGCCATCCGCAGGCATAAGCAGGTGATTTACATCGCGCCGATCTGGTGGCTGGTCATGTTCGTGGTACGAAATATCCCCTCGATCATCTTCCGGCGTTTGAGTTTCTAATTATGCCATTCACATATCTCCCCGACGCCGAGGCTGCTCCCCAATGGCCTCATTCGCGAAAAATGATCTGGTATCGATTATGGTTTGACTTTTTTCACCAAACTCTGTACACTATCAGCATACTTGGAAGGGATGAACAGGAGGACTATGGCTGCTCAATATCAGCTCGTCATGCGTTCCGGGCCCACCGTCGAAAAAACGTTTCCTCTCGATGCACAAGAGATTTCCATCGGGCGTGATGCCACCAACCTCATCACGATCAACGACGCGGAGGTTTCGCGCAGACATGCCAGGATGGAGCTACGCGGCGCCGCGTACGTGATCCAGGACCTCGGCTCGACCAACGGGACGTTCGTCAATGGCACACGCATCAGTGGAATGCAGGTGCTGAACCCGGGCGACACGGTCTCATTCGGCCAGGGGATCGTGCTGGTATATGAACCCGTCATGGACCTGAATGCAACAATGCTTTCGGCCAAAACCCCCCAGACGGCTGTCCAGAGGCCGGCACCTGCACCCGTCTCCCCCCCAGCCCCCACACCCAAACCATCGCCTGCGCCGGCTTACTCCGGCCAGGTGCCGGCTGGCCCGGTGCCGATGCCGCCGGAGCCTGCCCCGGTCAGGAAAAAATTCCCGGTGTGGATAATCATCGTGATCGTATTATTGGTGCTCATCTGCGTCTGCGTGGGCTTCTTCGTGGTGATTGACCAGCTCAAGTTATGGTGCCAGGTGGTTCCCTTCCTGGTCCCCTTACTCGGGGGTGCCTGCTAGGTACTTCTTTCGTTCGCTATAGATTCACGATCAGGCGGCAGGAATTGGCCGCCTGATGTTATTTACAGAGTAAGTATATTCAGTACAGTGTTGGCGACCTTTAAGGTGCGTTCTGCGCCTGCATAATCGCCGCCGGATAACTCCGCATGTGCACGGTTGAGCAGAGACTCGACCAGCCGGTTCTCCCAACCGACAGGATGGCGCAGGAAGTCAGCCACGATGTTACGCTGGCGCATGACCGACCCGTCGGGCAGCCAGGCGGTCAGGAAGTAGGCGGACGGGTCGAGAGCCGCCTGGTAGCGGCGGACCGTGTCGAAGAATTCCACCGTCAACCGCAGGTCGCTGCGCTGGCCGTCCGTGAAGGATTGATCCCGCAGGTAGGCGAGATAGGCAGTTTCCAGGTCCGCGAAAGAGATGCTGAAATGTTCACGCAGGGCGGCGTCGATCACGGCAAAATCCGGCTGGCCCTTGGCGGGTGCAGGGATGTTCCGATAGAACTGGCTGAAGGCTTCCCAGCCGTAGGTATCCAGCATGTATTTCACCAGCGTGGCGGCCTCCAGGTAGCTGATCTCGTGCTGCTGGTTGTAGAAGTCGTCCGCCAGGGTGGTCAGGGGGAGGTACCAGCTCAGGTTGAGCAGGGCAGCCGCGCGTGCTGCGAGCGGCTCCGGCTTGTAGTGCCCACCGGACAGGTAGACGGCCAGTCCCTCCACGAAGAAGGTCGGACGATATTTTGCACTCACCGTGGCGTCGTAGTAGTGGACGAATTCATGGTGGAACAGGATCGGCATCTCGTCGCTGGTGTAGTTGCCGTCCAGGTAGGAGAGGTAGACGCTGCCCGTGGTGAAACCGCCCTGCCCGACGATGCGTGACATGAGGACCACGTCAATGGGCTTATCCAGCTTGATGCCGATCTGCTTTGCCACGGAGGCCGACTCCTGGTCGGCTTCCCGGCCGAGGAGGGCAATGTCACGCTCGGCCGCGGTTCCGGTGATGTAGTGGAGAATGCAGCAGGCGGTCGTGACGGAAGCCCAGTGCGCCTCCGGCTCCGGCGGCGGGACCTGGTCCTGCGGGCGCAGGGAGAAGGTCTCGGTCCAGGTGAGGTTGTCGGGGAGGCGGGTAAAGGTCAGGGTGTAGCGGCCAGGTTCCAGGCTGCGCGTGTCCCAGACCCACCAAAGGGTGGCCTGGCTGCGCTTTCCAATCCCAAAAGGGTTAAAGCTGGCATTGCCGAGGTCGCGTCCCTGGAAGACGACACTGACGCTGCCGCCCTGTTCCGCCGGAGCGGCGGCAGTCAAGACCTCGAAACTGACCTGATCCCCTACGTATAAAGGTCCATCCGAGTGGGCGATGACCTCCGGCTTGCCAGCGGGTTGGGCCGGCGAGCAGGAGGCCAACAGGCAGACCAGGATCAGGAGGCAGGAAACCAGGCCGCGGCGCAGGCAGGTTGTTACTTGATGTGATAGGAGGGAAGGTCCCATTTGGAATTAATCCCGGCTGAATTGTCAAGGCGGAAGAAGAATAACGGGATGCGGCGGGCGAAGTGTTTCAGGGTGACCATCAGGCCCAGGCGGGCCATCTCCAGCCAGACTTTCAGCGTGTGGCGCTCGGGATATTCTGAACGGAGCTGGAAGCCATCCCGCTCGATGGCATTCAGAACACACTCAAAGCGGGCACAATACCAGACCCCGGCCAACTTGCAGCGCAACACATCCAGGGAGTTGATATAGGTCTTGCCCTCCCGGAAACAGTAGCGGGCCAGTTCGACCTGCTCACGCACCCACAGGCGGAACGGTTCGCTGTTCATGTTTTCCACACCGAGGCCGTGCGCCTCGAGATATTCTGCGGGGAGATTGATGAGCCCGGCGGAGAGATCCTCGCGCATATCCCGCAGCATGTGGGTGATATGGGCGCCCGTGACCGCCAGGCTGCGGTCATGCGTGCGGGGGTATGGATGGCCATTTCCGATGAAGTACTGGAGGCCGTCCATGACCGCGGTCGCCAGGCAGGTGGTATAGGCGCTCAACTCCTGTTGGCTGGCAATGCGTCCCTGGCGGTGGGCATCAAACTCGATCACGGCCATGAAGTTGCGGATGAAGGAACGCAGCCCACTCTCCGGTGCGCGGTCGTGCGCCACCAGGTCGGCCAGCATGGCTTCTTCCGGTGAAAGGCTCTCCGGGCGCTCGCCCCTGTAAAGGCTGTCGATGAGGGTCTTCTGCCGCTCGATGAAAGCGGTTCTTTCCGCACTGCCGGAGAGGAAGATGTCGATCATATCGTCGGCCCAGCGGAAGTAGGCATAGGCGCGCAGACAGTCGTCGGCCAGATCCCGGTCGGCCAGGAGCCGGGCGGTGAGATAGGATTGTTTGCTGCTGGCCCAGGTGATCGAACGGGCCAGGCTTGCCGTGGCATTGGTCATCATGGTGTCTCCTCCCGAGACAGAAAAAGATTCAACACGAAGGACACGAAGTTCCACGAAGGTTCACGAAGGAAGAAAGAACTTTTTTTAATATTCCTTTTGTGTTCGTTGCGTCCTTTGTGTTTAAGTTTTTTTAAATACGGTTACTTACTGGCATCCTCCAGGATGCGATTGGCGGCCAGGCCGGCTGAGATGAGCACGGTGGGTATGCCGGTGCCGGGGTGGGTGCTGGCCCCGACAAAATACAGGTTATGGTAGCGGCTGTGCCGGTTGTGCGGACGCAGGTAGGCCATCTGGGTAAGCTTGTGGCTGAGACCATGCGTGGAGCCCAGCGTCAGGTTATAGCGATTCTGCCAGTCGACGGGCAAGAAACTGACTTCGGTACGGATGTGGGCTTCGATATCAGGCAGACCCAACCGAGCCAGGCGTTGGAGGATGAAGGCCCGGGCGCGAGCCTGCAGGGCCGGCCAGTCCTGGGGTCTTTTGCTGCTGATATGCCCGACCGGAACGGCCACATACCAGGTGTCATGGCCGGCAGGGGCCATGGAGGGATCCAGGCGGACGGGGGCGTGGATGTAGAAGTTCGGTTCGGCCGGCATGCCCAGGTTTTTGAAGATGTCCTCGAAACCCTGGCGGTAATCTCCGCAAAGGAACAGGTTATGCGGCCCCAGTTGGGGATACTGCTTATCCAGGCCCCAGTAGAACATGATGGTCGAACAACCGACCTCTTTCCGGTCGATCCGGCCGGCCGCTCCATCATCGGGGAGCAGGTGATGGTAAACATAACCCAGGTCGGCGTTCGCCACGACGATATCGGCAGGGAGAACCTGGCCATTAGCAAGGAGCACGCCGGTGGCCCGCACGCCGTCGACGAGGATCTTCTCCACGGGGGCATTGTACAGGAAGCGCACCCCCAGCTTTTCGGCGATGCCGGTCAGAGCCTCGGTCACACGGAACATGCCACCCATCGGATACCAAAGCCCATCTGCCAGCTCGGTGGACTGCATGAACGAGTACGTGGCCGGGGAATCGTAGGGGCTGAGGCCCATATACATATCCTGAAAGGTGAAAGCCATCTGCAGACGCGGGTCCTTGAAGAAACGCCCGACGTAATCAGTATGGCGAGTGAGCGCCTTGACCTGCAGGAAGAGCCGGAGCATGCGCGGGTTGATGAACTCGGGCAGACTGCGGAAATCGCGGCCAAGCAGTTCGGGGATGGACAATTCATAAATGCGACGACCGGCCCCCAGGTAGCGCAACATGCGGGCGAAACTGCCGGGCTCGATGGCTTCCAAGCGCTCCTGCATGCGGAGCATGTCGGAGGTAAGTTGCAACTGCGAGCCATCCGGGAAGGTCAGGTGATAAGTGGGGTCGATGCGGTGCAAGTCGAGGTGATCCTGCATGCGTTCCCCCAGGGCGGCAAAGGTCTGCGCATACAGATCGGGCAGCATGAAGAGGGTAGCGCCGGTGTCGAACGTATAGCCGTCCACGGTCATGCGGCCGACAGCGCCCGCCGGGCTTTTCACATTTCTCCAGCACAGTGACCTGGCAGCCATGACGGGCCAGGCGGGCGGCGGTGGCGATGCCACCGATGCCGGCGCCTACGATCAGGACTTGCGACTTAGCTGTATTGATCTGCATGGATCATCCTTGTTCCAAAGTTGATTTTACTGTAAAGATTTTCACCACGAAGGACACGATCCCGCTGAAAACCGCGGGACAGGCGTACCACAAAGGAAGAACATTTATCAGGGGCGAAAAAGGTTTATACCGGGGGTTCCGGGCGGGAGGAATCACCCGATTATAATGCCGCCGTTTTCTCTGGTATATACGCAGGATGGGGGAAGGGGGTGCAGGATTGGGGATCAGAGGAAAGGGGATTAGGAAATAGGGGTTGGGGGATAGGGAATAGGGAATAGGGATTGAGAGATGGGGATCGGGCAGCAGAGACGCGCGGGCGAGCAGGGGGATATTCGTTCAGAACAAAAGGAGGAAGGAAATTGCAGTAGAGTAGCGATCCTTTTATTGACAGCACTTCCCTTTGCGGTATAATGCCGCTACTATCGCGGCACCTTCCCGCTCGCGCCGCGGCACCTTCCCGTCCGCACGGCCGACTAGCTCAATGGTAGAGCAACTAACTCTTAATCAGTGGGTTCCGAGTTCGAGCCTCGGGTCGGTCACTTCAATTTGTTTTCGATTTCGTACCCAAAAGGATATGGCAAGCCTCGGGTCGGTCACAATAGCTCCCATGATTTGGGGGCTTTTTTTTTCGACTTCGTACCCAAAAGGGTATGGCAAGCCCCCGGTCGGTCACAGGTGTGTGTCAAGATTTCGCAAAGATGAAATTGGCACACCCTAGCCCCCCTGTCCCGCGAAAAGCACGCGGGATAAACTCCTGCGGACATCCCCCCATTTCAAGACAGAAATGGGGGGAGAAGGAGTAGGAGGGGCCCATTTCCTAATATCGATTGGGTCAGCAGGTGTCGCGAAAATGTGACCCATAGGCGGCGGTCACTAAATCTGGGGGTTCGCCGCCCAATTAATTTTTTACCGCGACCCTGCTCAAAAACGTGGGGCAAGCGAAGTGAAGCTCGCGAAGATTTTACAGGTTTCCTTAGCGATCTCCCATGCCGCGCGGTTCGATCATTGAAGTTTACGGAACAGCGCGGTGACTTTATGAACACGCTGGGTCACCTGAAGCCCTCGAATACGAGGGCTTTTTGCAAGCCTGCCAGGGGAGGATAGGCCGGCCGATTGCAGGACCCAAATGAAGGAATCAGCGAGCATAGCGTTCGGATGTTAAGGTTCGGACTTTCCGTTCAAAGTAAATGAGACAATGTCAGATGCAGCGGGGGGGACCGGTAAGGAAGAGACGGGGAAGCACTTTGGCGATGGTCCGGCGATCCTTTTCAATTTTTTGCCATTTCTTCCATGCAAGACTTTGCTCGAGAGGCTGCAGGGCAAGAAGCGCGCTGCGGGGAAGGTTTCGATGGGTGCGACGGTAAAACGGAGCCGAATGGGAGACCGGTTGAGAGGGGAGCGGCGCCTTTCAGGTCCGGGTAGAAGCGGTGCAATGGATGGGACTCTTTGTAGCCACGCTGCAGGCGGGCGCGGGCCGAGCGGGCCAATTGCATGAAGAGCAGGGCGGTGCAATTCTCCCAATCAGGCCGGAGGCGGGGGTTAAGGGCGATCTTTTGGGTTGGGGAGGCGGTGAAAGTGCCGTTCGCCAGGAAAGTGCGGAGGCGCGTGGACGACTCGCGCCGGAAATGGTTATACAGGGCGAGCACGAGGGTGTACCAGCGGCCACTGCGGTAGAGGCGGCGGAAGTACCTGGCGCAGAGGCGCGGATTAGGAAAACCAGCGGGCAGCTCGGCCCAGGAATGCCCGGTGGCGTGCTTCCAGATTATGGCGTCGAGGATGGCACGCGGGGAGGCAGGAGGGCGACCTTTGCGCCGAACCCTCCCCAAATCCGGCGTATTTAGAGATGAGGGTGACGGCACAGGGCAGCGATCCAGGATCTGATGGTATCTTTTCAGGATGAGCAGGTCCCGATCAGGGCCGGCGTAAGCGTAATGGGAGAAGCCCCAGCGATTGGCGGCGATGATGACGGGGGGCTGGCCGGAGAGGTGGTCGGTCCAGGGGTCGGGAGGCAGGAGAGGGGCGAGGACGTTCCACTGGGAATCGGTGAGGTTGGTAGCGAGATCAGGATGAGAGGGAGGAAGAGGGGAATTAAATACACTTTTTTGAGAGATCGAAAAAAACAAATCGGCGTCACGGGTAATGCCAAAATCCCGGCAGGCGGCTTCGAACCAGATGAAGGGAGTACGCGCAAGGGTCTCGAGGGCATGCGAAAGACGGATGGCAGGGAAAAAGGAGGCCTGGAGACGGGTAATGAGGCGATTGAGCTTTATTTCAAGCTGGATGGCGTGAAAATTTTCGACCAAGGAGGATTGGGCAAGATGCGGAAGAGTCTGCCTGGCAGCTTGCGCCTGTTGGATGAGCTGCGCCGGGGTACGGAAGAATCCCTGAGGGCTGTGTTGAGGGAGCGCAGGAGATGGCGGGGGGCTCCGAACGAGCCAGGCTGGAGGCGCGAGAAGGCGCCGTCCTTGCGGGCATTCTGGTTGCCGGGGCGGCCGCCGCGGCGGGAAGGGGGATCAGGGGAAAGGGGAAGAGGGGAAAGGGGGGAAGGGGGGAAGGGGGGAGATGTTCAGCATGGTGGAAACCGGGCGGAGAAAGACAAAGAATGGGAAGAAGGAAGAAGTAAAAAGAAAGAAGGAAACCGGACAGATGGCGTCATGGAGGATCGCCATCCAGATCGTTGAGGCGGCTGGCTGCTGCGATCGAATCCCAAACATCAGAGAGCAGGGGAGCATCATTGTTGAGTGATTTCAACTTAAAGACCTGATTGGCAGCAGCATTCAAGGCGGCCACGCTGACGAGGACGGCACGGAGTTGCTCTTTCGGCCGGGCGCAGGAGGGGAGCAGGTCCAGGGAGCGGCCGGCGGTAGCACGAAGGACGGCGAGCTCCATGTAAACTTCATCGACGGGCATTTCTGCGAGGGGGCGGAGGGGATGCGTGGGGAGGGCAGTGAGGGAAGGAGGAGGTTTGGGAGAGGGGTGGTGGTTTTTTCGTGGGGTCATATCAGAAATCCTGGGTCAATTCTCAGAGTTCGAGGACGGGTGGTAAAAAGTGAGAAGGGTTTGGCATTACAGCGCAATGTTGACTGTCTTGCAACTTTGTCAATTGCTTTCCTGCCATTTCTCCCTCATCCCCGGCCCTTCCCCCGAAGGGGGAAGGGAGTTTCTTCTCCCTTCGGGAGAGGGTGAGGGCGCATCAGGATGGATTGTCCGACATTGCGCTGTAATATTAACTGGCGATAAAGTACATGTTTAGCGTCAAAGACGAAATTTGAGTAGGGTCAAACCTCAGAAAAATGGAGGTCAAATGACTCTGAGCGAAGGAAATGGAAAGCAGTAAACTTGGCAGGATGAGTCGCAAACGGAATCAGAACCCTCAACCGAGTACGAAAGATCAGCGGATCGCCGAATTGGAACTGGAACTGGTGCGGGAGCGCGCCAACCTCCAGAGGCTGCAGATCAACACGCTGAGATTGCAGAAACTGGTGGAGCGCTTGCAAGCGGAGAAGGAGGAATTGCAGCGGGCAGGGAAACGTCAGGCAGCGCCGTTTGCGCGCCGGAAACGGGTGGAGCATCCGAAGAAGCCTGGGCGCAAAGCCGGGCAGGGGAAGTTTTCCCGGCGAGAAAAGCCTGCGCTGAAGCGGGGCAATGCGACGAAAGTGGCCAAACTGCATGGCTGTCCGCAGTGTGGGAGCAAGTTGCGGGACACGCATAAGCATGAGCAGTATGTGACGGATATTCCGAAAACCATTCGTCTGGTCACCACTCGCTATGTGACCTACAGTGGCTACTGCGTCAAGTGTTGCAAGCGGGTGCGCTCGCTGCACCCAGAGCAGACATCGCAGGCCACGGGAGCAGCGGGGGTGCTGGTGGGGCCGAGGGCCAAGGCTCTGGCCGCAGATGCGAAACATCGTTTGGGATGTTCGTACGGCAAAGTGAGCGAATTGCTCAACGATGCCTTTGGGATGCAAGTGAGCCGGAGTGGCTGGTGTCAGGCCGACCAGCGTTTGGCCAAAACCGCCCGGCCGGTCTATCAAGCATTGATTGAAGCGATACGGCGCAGCAGTGTGGTGCATGCGGATGAAACGGGTTGGCGGATCGGCATCTTGTCGGCCTGGTTGTGGGTCTTCACTAACAAAGAGATCACAGTCTATGCTATCCGGGATAATCGCAGCAGTGATGTGGTGATCGAGATCCTGGGGGAGAAATTCAAAGGCATCCTGGCTTCGGACTGCTTTGTGGCCTATGATGATAAAAGGCTGGCAGACTGGCTCAAACAGAAATGCCTGTCCCATTTGCTGAAGGATCTGAATGAGATGGAAGAGAGTAAAACTGGTCGGGCGGTGCGTTTTGCCCAGCAATTGACCGTTGTATTGCGGGCAGCCCTGGCTTTGAAAGCAGAAAAAGCCAGCCTGGATCCAGCCAGCTTCGCCCAACGTGCCCAGACCCTGGAAACCCAACTGGATACCTTGATCTCCAGGCAACGCAATCTGAAAGACCGGGACAATCTCCGTTTTGCCCGCCGTTTGCGTAAACATCGCCCACATTTGCTGCGTTTTCTGTATGTGGAAGGTTTGGATGCCACCAATAACCATGCGGAACGCCAGATACGGCCAGCGGTGATTATCCGAAAAACGAATGGCTGTAATCGGGCGAATGAGGGAGCGGAGACTCACGAGATTTTGGCCAGCGTATTGCTGACTTGTCGTCAACACAATGTTCCTATCCTGGATTACATGGTCAGCTTACAACGCTTCGGTGAAACGCCGCCTTCTTTGGTTGCTGCTCCACCTTAACTCGTTTTGAACGCTAAACAAGTACCTTTTGCATTCATGGCCAATACGTGTTTATAGGCCGAGATCAAGAAGCCTGCCGTTCCACAGGCGGGTACAAGAATACCTGCAGTCTTTCGTTTGTCAACCGCCTTTGCCATAAATCATTATCCCCACAGGTGGGAATAAATA